>JAYPEK010000015.1:0-76305 GCA_038125725.1 Rhodospirillaceae bacterium | reverse complement strand
TGCATCGGCTATTTCGGCGCCGACGGCGACATGGATACCTGCATCGCGCTCCGCACCGCCGTCATCAAGGACGAGGCCATCTACATCCAGGCCGGCGCCGGCGTCGTCGCCGACAGCGATCCCAAGTCCGAGTACGACGAGACCGTCAACAAGGCGCGTGCCCTAGTGCGCGCCGTCGAGGAAGCATCGCGCTTCGCCGGTTCCAATCAGCCCGGCTGAGGTCTTTTTCCGCTATTGCTTGGCGGCGACGGTGCCGCCGGCGATGTGCAGCAGGCTCGACAAGGGCACCAGTTGCAGGCCCTTGGCGTCGAGCGTCGCCAGCCACGGCACCAGCGCCTTGAGCGTGGTCTCGCGCGGATGGCCGATGGCGACGGCATGGCCCTGGTTGCGGGCCAGGCGCTCGACCCGTTCGAGCTGGCGGTTGATGGCGGCGATGTCGTCCAGGTGGTCGATGAACACGTTCCTCACCTGGAACGGCACGCCCGCCGCCGCCGCCGCCTTCTGCCCCACCGACTTGGGCGAGGTGACGGAATCGAGGAACGCCAGGCCGCGCTGCTTCAACTCGGCCATGACGGCCCGCATGCCGTCCGCATCGGCGGTGAAGCGCGAGCCCATGTGGTTGTTGATGCCGACGTAGCCGGTGAGCTGGTCGAGATTCCACTTGAGGCTCTTCGCGAGCTCCGCCGGCTTGAGCCCGCTGAGCAACACGTTGGGCCCCGGATCGACGCTCTTGGAGCCGGGCTCCATCGGCACGTGCAGCCAGATCTCGTGGCCCTTGCCACGCCCCGCGTCCGCCTGCTTCGCCAGCTCGTGCGCGTAGGCCAGGAACGACAGGTTGAGCGGCCCCGGGAGATCGATCGTCCGCCGTGTGCGGCCCCGGTCGATGCCTAAGTCGTCCATGACGATGGCGATCCCCGGCCGGCCGTCGGGTTTCGCGGCGACGGCGAACTTGCGCCAGGCCGGCGCCTCGGCGTCGGGCGCGGGTTCCGGCTCAGGTGTTGCCCTTGCCGTTTCGGTTTTCGGCTCGGGCATCGGCACCGGTTCGGGTTCCGGTATCGCCTTCGGCGCCGGTTCCGGCGCCTCTTCGTCGACGTGTGGCTTGATCGCCGTCTTGGCCGGATTGAGCGGTTCCATGACGACGATGATCTCGCGCGGCAGCGCCTCTTCGTAGGCGCGCACCTTGCCCTCGGGCTGCGGCTCGTCGTGGTCGGGCAGCACCGGCGCTTCCGCCATGGCCGGCGCGGGTCGCGGCAGCGTCGTTTGTGGTGGTGGCGGCGCAGGCTTCGGCGCCGGGCGCTTGAACACGAACCCAAGCCCATAGCCGACCGCGAGCCCAATGATCGCCAGGACCACCAAGATCACCTGACGCTTCGGGTTGGGCCGGAACTTGCGGCTTTCGGTCGGGGGCTTGCTCACACGGACCTTATTCCCGCAATCGCGCGCACGGTCAACCGTTGCATCGGCGCCAGTTTTGGGAATATGGGCATATATCTAATTGTATGTGACCAATTGCGGGGAGGATTCTCGGTCGTTGCCGTGATATACGAACCGCCAACGAATTCAGGGGTGTACGGGACGGGGCTGTGGAGTTCCCATCATCTTGCGGATAGATAGCGCAATCGTCGGGCAAAATCGCCCGTACGGGGGTTTGCATGCAGGAATACGATATTTCGAAGTTGAACATCCTGGTTCTGGAAAAGCATCTGCTGATCCGCAACCTGTTTACCGAGGTTTTCCGCACCTTTGGCGTGCCCACCGTGCAGAGCACGCCGGAGATGGAAAAGGCCTGGCAGATGTACGTCAACTTCCCCATCGACGTGGTGTTCTGCGACTGGTGTTCGGAACTCGATGGCTTGGAGTTCCTGCGCCGCATCCGCATGGATGACGATTCGCCCAATCCCTTCGTGCCGGTGGTCGTCATTACCGCCAATACGGAACTGCATCACGTGCTCGAGGCCCGCGACAACGGCATGACCGAATTCCTAGCCAAGCCGGTATCGGCGAAACAGGTCTATACCCGTATCTGTAACGTCATCGAAAACCACCGCCCGTTCATCCGCGCCGGTGGTTTTTTCGGTCCCGACCGCTGCCGCCACCAGACCGACTACAACGAAGGTCCGGAACGGCGCCGCGCACTTGCCAACTGACCCGGGCGCCCGCCGCCCTTACATCCGCAACGGCTTTGGCTTTTCCCGTCCGGCGCGGTAAAACTGCGCCATGACCGACGCGCCTTCCCCATCCGCATCCTATCTGAGCGGCGCCGGCGCCATCCAGCAGGACTGGCCGCGCTTACGCGCGTACCTGGCCGGGCATGGCCTGACGCTCGACGACAGCCCGGCGCCGCGCCAGTTCGCCGCCGGCTTCGGCAACCTCAACTACCGGCTTTCGGTCGATGGCCGGGACGCGGTGCTGCGCCGCCCGCCTCTGGGGCCGATCCCGCCAGGCGGCAACGACATGGGCCGCGAAAACCGCATCATCAAAGGTCTTTCCCAAGTGCTGCCGTTGATCCCGAAGTGCCTGCACTTCTGCGACGATCCCGACGTGCTGGGTGCGCCCTTCTTCATCATGGAATACCGCGCCGGCATCGTCATCGGCGGCGAGATGCCCGCGCACCTGACCAATTGGCGCGGCCCCGCCGGCGAGTTGCCGGGCCAGCACCTGGGCCGGGTAATCATGCGGACGCTTGCCGATCTGCACGGCGTTGACCCCGCCGAAGTGGGGCTCGACACCCTGGGCCGGCCGGAAGGCTTCCTGGAGCGCACGCAGAAGGGCTGGAGCCACCGCGCCGAACTGGCCTGGGAAGGCGAGACGCCGGCGGCGCTGCCGGAGCTGCTGGGCTGGCTCGACCGGCAGACGGTCCCGGACGCCGAGACGGTGTTCATGCACAACGACTTCAAGCTCGACAACCTGATCCTGAACGAAACGACGCTGGACCCGGTGGCCATGATCGACTGGGACATGGGCACCCGTGGCGACCCGCTCTATGACCTGGCGGTCGTGCTCTGCTATTGGACCGAAGCCGGCGATCCGGATGCCGTCAAGGCCATGAACCAGATGCCGACCACCGGCCACGGCTTCCCGAGCCGCCAGGAAGCGGCCGAGATTTATGCCGAACTCACCGGGCGTGATCTTTCGGCGCTGCGTTACCGCCGCGTCTTGGGCATCGTGCGGACGGCGAGCGTCTTCCGTCAGCTTTACCGGCGCTTTACGTCGGGTGGTACCGACGACCCGCGCTACGAGCCGTTCGGCGAGGTCGCCGACGGTATTCTCGAGTTCGGCGTCGAGGTGGCGCGCGGCAATTGTTTCTGAAGAGGAAGAAACCATGATCGAATTCACTCTCACCGACGAGCAACGCGAGCTCCGGGACCGCACCCGCACCTTCGTCGTCGACACCATCATCCCCTACGAGAAAGACCCGCGCGTCACCCCGCACGGGCCGACCGACGAGTTGCGCCTGGAACTGAACCAGCTCGCGCGCGACGCCGGGCTGTTCGCGCCGCACGTGCCGACCCAATGGGGCGGAATGGGCCTCGATCACACCGACATGGCGCTGGTGTTCGAAGCCGCCGGCTACTCGCCGCTGGGCCCGGTGGCGCTGCACTGCGCCGCACCCGACGAGGGCAACATGAACCTGCTGGCGAAAGTGGCGACGCCGGAGCAGCAGGAACGCTACCTGAAGCCGCTGGCGGCGGGCGAGACGCGGTCGTGCTTCAACATGACCGAGCCCGGCGGCGCCGGGTCCGACCCGACCATGCTGGAGACGACGGCGGTGCCCGACGGCAACCACTTCGTCATCAATGGCCGCAAGTGGCTGATCACCGGCGCCAACGGTGCCGCCTTCACCATCATCATGGCGCACGTGCCGGATGGGCACGGCATGGAATCGGGCCCGACCATGTTCCTCGCCCCCATGGACGCCGACGGCATCATCATCGAGCGCGATCTCGAGACCATGGATTCCAGCTTCACCGGCGGTCACTGCGAGGTGGTGTTCGACAACCTGCGCGTCCCCGCTGACGCTGTGCTGGGCGAGGTCGGCCAGGCCTTCCGTTACGTCCAGGTGCGTCTGGCGCCGGCGCGGCTGACGCACTGCATGCGCTGGCTGGGGGGCGCCAATCGTGCGCACGACATCGCCACCGACTATGCGCGGAACCGCCAGGCCTTCGGCAAACCGCTCGGCGAACACGAGGGCGTCGGGTTCATGCTCGCCGACAACGAGATCGACCTGCAGCAGAGCCGGCTGATGATCTGGTGGACGGCCAGGGAACTGGACGCCGGCTCCAAGGCGCGGCACGAGAGCTCGATGACCAAGGTGGCGGTCTCCGAGGCGCTGTTCCGGGTCGCCGACCGCTGCGTGCAGATCCTGGGCGGCATGGGCATGACCGAAGACACCGTGGTCAACCAGATGTTCCGCGAGATCCGGGGCTTCCGCATCTATGACGGGCCGTCTGAAGTGCACCGCTGGGCCATCGCCCGGCGCATCCTGAAGAACCGCTGAGGCCCTTCGTCATGCGCCGCGTCCCCATGCCCGACTACGAAAGCGCCCACGACGCTTTCCAATGGGAGGTCCCCGAGACCTTCAACTTCGCCGTCGACGTGGTCGACAAATGGGCGGAGGACCCGGAGAAGCCGGCGCTGATCTGGTGCAACGAAGCCGGCGACGAGCGCCGCTTCACCTTCGCCGAGATCTCCGAACTGAGCCAGCGTTTCGCCAACCTGTTCTCCGCGAACGGCGTCACCAAGGGCGATGCGGTGATCGTCATGCTGCCGCGCATCCCGGCCTGGCAGATCGCCATGGTGGGGTGCCTGCGGATGGGCGCCATTCCGATCCCCGGCGTCACCATGCTGACGGCGGGCGACCTCGCCTACCGCATCGAACACGCCGACGCCAAGGCCGTGGTCACCACGCATGACAACCTCCACAAGTTCGACGCCGGCCACGGCTTCAAGGCGCTTCTCAGCGTCGGCGCCGGGCCCGATGCGACGCCCGATCCCTGGATCGACTTCGACGCCGGCCTGGCCGCCCAGCCGGCCCAGTTCGACGCCCCCGTCATCCGCGCCGAGGATCCGGCGATCCTCTATTACACGTCGGGCTCGACCGGCAAGGCCAAGGGCGTGCTGCATGCGTCGCGCGCCATCTTCACCTGGCGGGTCTCGGCCTGGTACTGGCTGGACCTATACGAAGACGACACCATCTGGTGCAGCGCCGACACGGGCTGGAGCAAATCCGGCACCAGCGTGCTGTTCGGCCCCTGGAGCTGCGGTGCGGCGGCGCTGCATTACGACGGCCCCTTCGACCCGGCCAAGCGGCTGGAGTTGATCGAGCGTTACGGCGTCAGCGTCTTCTGCGCGGCGGCAACGGAACTGCGCCACTTGATCGGCGAAGACATCGCCGGACGCGATCTTTCGAAGCTGCGCCTCACCGTTTCCGCCGGCGAATCGGTCAACCCCGAGATCGTCACCCGCTGGCGCGAGATGACCGGCGGCGGCCCGCTGTTGGACGGCTACGGCCAGACGGAAACGCTGATGACCGTCCTCAACTATCCCGCCATGCCGGTGAAGCCCGGTGCCATGGGCCGACCGCAACCCGGTGTCGATGCGGCGATCATCGACGAGGACGACTGCTTCGCCCCGGCGGATCAACCGGGCCGGCTGGTGATCAAGCTGCCGAACCCGCAGTTGATGCTGGAGTACCTGCACGACCCCGAACAGACCGCCGCCAGCCGGGTGACGGTCGAGGGTGAAGAGTGGTTCATCACCGGCGACGAGGCGCGAATGGACGCAGACGGCTATCTTTTCTATGAAGGCCGCGCCGACGACGTGATCAATTCGTCCGGATACCGCATCGGCCCGATGGAGGTGGAGAACGCGCTGATGGAACATGCGGCGGTGCGTGAATGCGCGGCCGTCGCCAGTCCCGACCCGGAGCGCGGCGAAGTGGTGAAGGCCTTCGTCATCCTGAACGGCGGCTTCACCGGCGATGGTGGACTGGTCAAGGAACTGCAGGATTTCGCCAAGCGTGTCACCGCGCCCTACAAGTACCCGCGCAAAATCGAATTCGTCACCGAACTGCCGAAGACCGTCAGCGGCAAGATCCAGCGCCGCAAGCTGAAGGACATGGAATTCGGCCGCTAGCGGCTAGGAATTCGGGCGCTGAGCGCGTAGCGCCTCAGCGCATGCTGGACAGATTGGCGACCAGCGCCTTTTCCTTGCGTTCGATCTCCTTGGAAATCTGGTGCGCCAGGTCGTCGCTGCAGCAGGCCTCGACCACGTCGACGCAGCGTTCACGGTGTTCGAGCATGCCGGCGATCAGGGCCTTTTCGACGATCTTCGCGACCTCGGCGGCTTTCGCCGCGTCGCCGCCGATGGCCGCCAGGATGTCTTTTGCCGCATTGTCGGCCAGTTCCTTGATGGGCATTCCCTCACCTCCGTCCCCGTGTTGACCGAAGACAGCCTAACATCGGCTTGTTCGACGTGCCAGTTTCGATCGCCGTCACCCTGCCCGATCCACCGAATTTTCGTTTCGGAAGCGTTTTTCGGGGGTCAAAAACGCTTTGAATTCAACGTCATCATAAAAAAAGTGACGAAACGAACCCAATTGTTATCTGCAGCGCGCCGGGGATGGCCGGCTCGGCCGGCGCGCGTCTCCAGTGGTCTCGGTGCTGCCGCAAACACCACCCGTCGTCCCCGCGAAAGCGGGGACCCACTTGATGCCGCAGGCATCATCCTTCCCAGCAGCGCGACCAATGGAAACGCCCACTGGATTCCCGCTTTCGCGGGAATGACGGGGTGAGAGAGCGAAATTTCGCGGGTTGGAAACTCTTGATTTCAAACAAAACCCAAAAAAATCTCAGGAACGAACCCAATTCGTCTCCGCCCGCCCCCGTGGTGTAGCCAAACCGTGCCCAACGCTCTTCCCGACATGGAAGCATCGGCCCCGGCCCAAATCGTATTCGATTGTGCAATAGCGTGCCCGGGCCGCCGGACGGCCCCACGGCATGTAATATAGCCGCTTTTTCAGAAAAAGCAATAAAATCCTATAAAAAGAAAACAAGCTGCCGTTTGCATGCCCTTCTGGTTTGGTGCTGGGCCGACAGCGGAAGACATTGCGATATGGTTCTACATGGCTGCCAATAGCCACAATCGGGCATCGTCTCAAACGGTATCGCCGCGTTCCGAGTCGTATATGCCGCCACTGGAAAGCCGCTCTGAAGATTGCCGAACACTGCGCGAGAGGCTGTGAAGCGCCGACTGAATGATCGGATTACTTTGTTCCAAGGCCTGCATGAACAGCGCGCGAGGCACGACAAGGCATGTTGTCTTTTCGCGCGCTTTTGCAGTGTAGTTTCTCGGCTTCCTGTCCAGCACCGGCAAAAGCCCGAAAAAGCCCTCCTTGATGATTTCCGCCAGATCGATCTTCATGCGCCCGCGTTTTGTCAGTTCAACGGAGCCGGATACGATGATGTACGCCACGTCACTCGCGTCGCCTTCCTCAAAGATCGTTTCACCCTTGTTAAAACTCTTGGTCTCTGGTTCCAGCATGGAAATATTTCCTGATACTCATTTTGCTTCTTAACAACCCATGTCAGAATCGGTTTGGCCTTAATGAGGATGAATCGTTGCCAGAATTTCAGCAAGCGTCGAGCTTAGTTTCCGGCGACCTGCCTTTGATAGTCATCGGCATCAAACCAACCCAAAGCGGATTTCACCTTCATATCGTCATCGAGGTCCCACTCTTCCCACCCACTGATTGTTAGCGGGTTCCCCGTTTGCGCGTCATGCCCAGTGAAAGTCCACAAGTAAACGACGTGGCTTCCTGCAGAACGAATACCGTCACATTTTAAAGCTAGGTCTGGAACATCCGCATGGAATCCCGCGGCCATTGCCGTCAATCCATCGTGGCCGACAGAAGGTTCGCCGCGGTTAATGGATATTTGGCTGCTAGGAAGATGGAAGGCCGCGACATTCTCCGGAACCTTGGAGTTCCAGGCTTCGGTATATCTCTCGGCTAGATCATCCAGGCTCGCTTGATCAAATGGCATCGGAAGTCTCCCTTGGTTTTCTTATCGTGTAGGAGCCAGCCAACCATGTTGTCGGTGCGACTGCAAACGATCTAGCCGGATCGCTTCTGATCGCAAGGGCGGCTCCGGGGCATCAGCGCACATAGGAGGGTGACATTCATAGAATGGGGCAAATGGCCGGCAGGCGATGCAAGGCCGCCGTCCGATGCGATGTCACGGAGATCTACTTCGGCTTCTTCCGTTTCAGCGGCGCGGATCCGGGTTGGTTCGCCCGGTTGCCCTGCCCGGCCGCCCTGGAGAAATTGGATTCGTATCGCTTTTTGCCGTTTGGCTTTTTCGCCGTTTTGCCCCCGGGCTTGCCTCGTTCCGGCATGCCGCCGGGCTGCTGCGAGACGTTGCGCTTTTGGCCCGACTTGCCACGCGGTTTGTCAGGGCTTTTCGCGCGGGCATTCGAGGTCAACACGGGCGCAACGTCGAGGCGTGTCACGGAAATGGTCTTTTCCATCGTGGCGTCGGGGCCGAGGGCTTCGAGGAACGGTTCGATGCTGTCGGGCGCCAGTTCGACAAAGGTCTCCGTCGCCTGAATCCGGATCGCGCCGATTTCGCGCTTGGTGATGTGACCCGCCCGGCAGAGCATCGGCAATAGCCAGCGCGGCTCGGCCTTTTGATTGCGCCCGATCGACAACGAAATCCACACGCCGCCTTTGAAATCGTCGCGTCGTTTCGCCGGGCGTTCCGGTGGCGCGCCATCCAGCAATTCTTCCGGCGCCGCATGGTCCGCGAGAAATTTCCGCACGAACGCGGCGGCGACCTGTTCGGCGCCGTGACGGGCCAAGACTTCCTGAACGATCGCCTGTTCAAAGTCGCTCAGCGGCTCCAGCAGCGACGGATCGGAAAGCATGCGTTCGCGGTCGCGCGCCATCACCTCCTCGGCCGATGGCGGTCTTGCCCACGATGCGTCGATGTTGGCGCTGCGCAACAATCGTTCGGTCCGGTTGCGCCAATTGTGCGGCACGATCAGGGCGCAAACGCCCTTCCGGCCGGCACGCCCGGTCCGGCCGCTTCGATGCAGCAGGGTTTCCCGGTTGGTTGGAATATCGGCGTGAATGACCAGTTCCAGATTTGGCAGGTCGATACCGCGTGCCGCGACGTCGGTGGCGACGCACACCCGGGCTCGGCCGTCGCGCATGGCTTGCAAAGCGTGCGTGCGTTCGCTCTGGCTCAATTCGCCGGACAACGCGACAACCGAAAATCCGCGATTGTTGAAACGGCTGGCCAAGTGATTGACGTTGGCACGGGTGGCACAGAAAACCAGGGCATTCGCCGCCTCGTAATACCGGAGTACGTTGACGATCGCGTTCTCACGGTCGTTGGGCGCGACGGTGAGGGCGCGGTATTCGATATCGAGATGCTGTTTGTGCTCCGGCGTCGTCGCGACACGAACGGCATCCCGCTGGTAACGTTTCGCCAAGGTGGCGATCGATTTCGGCACCGTCGCCGAAAACATCAATGTGCGACGGCTCTTCGGCGCCGCATCGAGGATGTATTCCAGGTCTTCCCGAAAACCCAGGTCGAGCATTTCATCGGCTTCGTCCAGGACCACGGCCTTCAGTTCCGCCGTGTCGAACGAGCCGCGTTAGATGTGATCGCGCAACCGGCCTGGCGTGCCGACGACAATGTGGGCGCCGTGCCTCAGGGCATCGCGCTCATCACGCATGTTCATGCCGCCGACGGAGGACGCAAACGATGCCCCTGTCATCTCGTAAAGCCACTCCAGTTCCCTTCGGACCTGCACCGCCAATTCCCGGGTCGGCGCGATGACCAACGCCAACGGGCGTTTCGTCGGAGGAAGTTCCATCGCATCGCCCAACAATGTCGGGGCGATGGCCATGCCGAAGGCAACCGTCTTGCCCGAACCCGTCTGGGCGGAAACAAGGGCATCTGCCTCTTTTAGCTCCGGTGCCAGGATGGCCTGCTGCACCGGGGTCAACGCGTCATAGCCGCGCTTGTTCAACGCCTGGGCAAGCGCCGGAACGACGCTGTCGAATTCTGTCATTTTCCTACTTTCGGGCCACCGGTCACATGCGCACATTGCGTGGCGCGGTATGGGGCGCAGGTTGTCGCGATTAACCGCAGCGGATCACAATATCCAGGCGGTGTTCTACGCGCTGTCTACCGGACCGTAAAGAATGATCCGGGATATACGCCATGCTTTCTCGATGATTGAGGGGAGATGGCCGCTTCGGGTCAAATCCGGCCGTTCGGACTAAAGCCGCTCCGCCCGCAACCGCCGCCGCTTTCCGGCGGCGTCCACCAGCCGCCGGAAGGTCGGGCATTCCATGTGCGAGGGCGCCGGGCAATCGGCGACGTGGCGGAGCGCGTTGGAGAGCGCGCTCAGGTTCTTGATCTGGCGGTCGATCTCGTCGGCCTTTTCGTGCAGTTCGTCACGCGGCAAGTCCAACTCGCCGTCCTTGCCGAACATGCGGGAGATGTCTTCGAGCGAGAAGCCCGCCGTCTTCCCCAGCTCGATCAACGATAGCAGCAACAGCGTCTCCGGCCCGAACTGGCGCCGGAGCCCGCGCCGCCCGACCGATTGGATCAGGCCGACTTCCTCGTAGTAGCGCAGCGTCGAGGGCGGAATGCCGGTCTGTTCCGCGACTTCACCGATATCCAGGATTTTCATGCTTGACCTCAAGTTGACTTGAATTTGTAGCCTGCCGGCTCCGGATCAACTTGGCAAGAAGGAACAATCCTATGGACATCGGCAATGAAACGAACCGGCCAGGCGGGCCTGGGTGGGCTGTCACGGCCCTCGCCTTCGCGATGCTGCTTTCGTCGATGGGGATCAGCATCGCCAACGTCGCGCTGCCGGCGCTGGCCGCCGCCTTCGATGCGCTCTTCCGCGATGTGCAGTGGGTGGTGCTGGCCTACCTGCTGGCGGTGACGACGATGGTGGTCGGCGCCGGCCGGCTGGGTGATGTGATCGGGCACCGGCGGGTGTTGCTAGGCGGGCTCGCGGTGTTCGCGCTGGGCTCGCTCGTCTGTGCCGTGGTTCCGGCGCTGCCGGCGCTCGTCGCGGCGCGGGCACTTCAAGGCAGTGGCGCGGCGGCGCTGATGGCAGTGACGGTGGCGTTGGTGCGCGAAACCGTGCCGAAGGAACGGACCGGCAGCGCCATGGGGCTGCTCGGGACAACGTCGGCCATCGGCACGGCGCTGGGGCCGTCGCTCGGCGGCGCCTTGATCGCGGGTGTGGGCTGGCACGCGATCTTTTATGTTTTGGCGGTGCTGAGCCTGCCGGCCTTCGCCCTCGCCCATCGTTTCCTGCCGGCACCGCACGCGGCCGAAGGCAATGAACAATCGCGTCCCTCCTTCGATGCGCGGGGAACGGTTCTGCTTGCCCTGGTGCTCGGCGCCTACGCGCTTTCGATGACGCTTGGGGACGGGTTCGGGACGGCGAATGCGATCTTGTTGGCGGCGGCCGGCCTCGGCGTTGCCCTGTTCGTGCGGGTCGAGGCGCATCAGGCCGCGCCGCTGATCGATCTCCGGGCGTTTCGTGATCCGGCGCTCGATGCCAGCCTGGCGATGAACGCCCTCGTCGCCGCTGTGATGATGGCGACGCTGGTGGTCGGGCCGTTCTATCTATCGCTCGGGCTCGGAATCGGCGCGGCTTCTGTCGGCCTCGTCATGTCCATCGGGCCGGTGATCTCGACCCTGACGGGCGTTCCCGCCGGGCGGCTGGTCGACCGCTTCGGCGCATCGTCCGTCGCCGTCGCGGGACTGTTGGCGCTGAGCGCGGGCTCGCTCGGGCTCGCCGTCCTGCCGGAGATGATCGGGCTTCCGGGTTACGTTCTGGCCATCGCGCTGCTGACGCCGGGCTACCAACTGTTCCAGGCCGCCAACAACACCATGGTCATGCTCGACGTCGCCGACGAGCGGCGCGGCGTCATCTCCGGATTGCTGAGCCTTTCCAGGAACCTCGGCCTGGTCACCGGCGCGTCTGCCATGGGCGCGGTGTTCGCCATGGCGGCCGGATCAAGCGACATGGAAACGGCCGGGCGCGATGCCGTCGCCGCGGGCATGCAGGCGACCTTCGCCACGGCGGCCGGGATGATGGGGCTGGCGCTGGTCATCGGGTTCGGCGGGCGCGCCTTCGGCATCGGCGGCGGCCGGACCTTGCCCAAGTAGGCGGCACCCTCCACACTCGGTGCATGTGCGAACTGCTCGGAATTTGCGCCAATCTGCCGGTGACGGCGACCCTGTCGCTGGACGTGCTGGCGCGTCATGGCGGCGATACGGGGCCGCACAAGGACGGTTGGGGCATCGGCTATTACCAGGGCGCGGCCATTCGCCTGATGAAGGAAGCCGAGGCCGCCGCCGGCAGCGCGTGGCTCCGGTTCATTCGCGACCACGAACTTCAGAGCCCGATCATCCTCTCGCATATCCGCAAGGCGACGCGGGGCGCGCGCACCCTGGCCAATACCCAGCCGTTCCAGCGCGAGCTCGGCGGGCGCATGCACCTGTTTGCGCATAACGGCAACCTGGCCGGCATCGACGATCTCGCGCTTGCAGGCGCGAACCGCTTTCGCCCGGTGGGCGAGACCGATTCCGAGATCGCCTTCTGCGAATTGATGCGGCGTCTGGCTGTGCTTTGGGACGGCGCCGACGGCGTGCCGGCGCTGGAACGCCGCCATGAGGTTATCGCCGCTTTTGCCGCCGAGATCGCGCCCATGGGCCCAGCGAATTTCCTCTATGCCGACGGCGATGCGCTGTTCGCGCACGGCAATCGCCGCACGCAGGCCGGCAGCGGCGAGATCCGGCCGCCGGGGCTGCATTGGCTGATGCGGCAATGCGGCGCCGACAGCGGGACCGGCATCGATGGAGTGGCGCTCGGTGGCGAGCGGGTCGAGGTGGCGCTGGTCGCCAGCGTGCCGCTATCGGACGAGCCCTGGCAGCCCTTGGCGGAAGGCGCGGTGCTTTGCCTGCGGGCGGGCGCGTTGGCGGCCTTCTAGGCGATCAGGCCGGCGAGCCGGAAGCGTTCGCCCATTTCCTTGTGGATCAGCTGCGCCGCCTTGTCGTCGGCCGGCGGTTCACCGGCTTCCTTCCAGCGTTCGCAGATGGCGCGCAGGATTTCCATGCGGCGATCGAAGGTGGCGTAACGCCAGTCGCCGATTTCCTTGACGGTCCGCCCGCAGCCGCGGCAGCGGATAGGCTCTTCGTCGTTCAGCTCACAGATGCCGATGCAGGGGGATACAAGTCGTTCCGTCATGTCCTATCCTTGGCTTGGGATAAGACATGGGGGACGAACATTGATTCTACAAGGGGAAAGCGGGGAACCGCCCGTCTAGATGAGAACGATGATCGGGTTGCCCGGGAAGTTCTCTTCGATGACGTAGCGTGCGTGGTCGATCATCTTCGGGTCTTGCGAACCGGCGATCGAGAAAACGCTGTCGCCGTTGGAGTTGGAGAAGGCCACGAAGTGATGCAGCCCGTATTTGGTCAAAAAAGTCGAATTCACGTTTGTTCTTGTTCTTTCAGTCTGGTCGTAAAAAGAAAGGGCGGTCAGTGACCGCCCTTTCCCCGAATTAGTCGGCGGCGCTCAGATTTTCCGCTGCCATCTTGCCGTCGCGGCCGGCGACGAGGTCGAAGTTGACCTTCTGACCCTCATTGAGGGTGCTCATGCCGGAACGCTCGACGGCGCTGATGTGGACGAAAGCGTCCTTGGAGCCATCTTCCGGCTCGATGAAGCCGTAGCCTTTGGTGGCGTTGAACCATTTAACGGTGCCTGTGGCCATGATCTTGTCCTTTCACTGACAAAAAAATCGATTCGATGCACGATGCGACGAACCTTTATTGACGCCCAAGATGTCGGTGAAGGTAACGTGGTCGACCGCCGTAGCGGGAGCGCATGTGTACTGTCGCGACTTCTAAACGTGCGGGAACAATAGCGGTTTTACGATTCCGCGCAAGTAATTTTTCATTGTATTCAATTTGTATTTGTTCTAAGGGCCCGGCGCCTTAGTAATTCCGAAGCAATCGAAGCGGCGCCACAAGCGGCAGGATGGCTAGGCGAGCTGGCGCCGCACCAGTTGACAGAGTTTCTCGACGCCCATGCGGATGTCGGCCGGCGAACAGGTGGAAAACGACATGCGCAGCGTGTTGGCGCCGCCGCCGTTGGCATGAAAGGCGGCGCCCGGCACGAAGGCGATCTTGGCCTCGGCCACGGCGAGCTTCAAAAGCTCCGCCGTGTCGATCCCTTTCGGCAGCGTCACCCAGCAGAACATGCCGCCCTCGGGCGCGGTGAAGCTGGCGTCGTTGGGGAGGTTCCGGTGCAGCGCTTCGACCATGGCGTCGCGGCGCTCGCCATAGGCCTTCCGCAGCGTCACCACGTGCTCATCCAGGATGGTGGTGGCAAGGCCGTGCGCCAGCATCTGGTTGAGGCTGGACGTGTTGAGGTCGTCGGCCTGCTTCAGCACCACCAGCTTCTCGATCAACGGCTGCGGCGCGAGGGTCCAGCCGATGCGCAGCGACGGCGCCAGGGTTTTCGACGCGGTGCCGAGCTGCACCACCAGGCCGCTTTCGCGCCAGCTCTCACCGCGCCCGGCGTCCGCCAAAAGGTTGGTTTCCATTTCCAAGAGCGTCGGCGGCGGCGGCGCGTCGTAATAGAGCGCGCGGTAGGCGGTATCCTCCAGTACCGGCACGCCATGGTGATGCGCCATCTCGACGATGCGCTGGCGGCGCTCGGCGCTCAAGGTCATGCCGCCGGGGTTCTGGAAATCGGGAATGGTGTAGAGAAATCGCGGGCCCTGTTGCAGCACCGCTTCCAGTGCGTCGGGCCTGAGGCCGTCGGCGTCGGTCTCGACGGTGAGGAACTCAGGCCCCTTGGTCTTGAATACCTGCAGCGCGCCCAGGTACGAGGGCTCGGCGACCGCAATGGCGTCGCCCTCGTCGATCAGGGCGCTGGCGAGCAGCGTCAGGCCCTGCTGCGCGCCGTTGGTGATCAGCACGTCGCGGGGCTCGAAGGTGAAATCGGGGGCCGTGGCGCGGTCCGCCACCCACTGGCGCAGCGGCACATAACCTTCCGTCGGCGCATACTGGAGCGCGGCGCGGTGGCGCGCGTCGTCGTCGGCGATCTCGGCTTCGATGCGTTTCACGGCATCCAGCGGAAACAGCGCCGGGTCGGGGATGCCGCCGGCGAAGGAAAGAATTTCCGGGTCCGCCAGCAGCTTCAACAGCTCGCGGATTTCAGAGGTCTTGATGTCGCGCGCGACTTTCGAGAACCGGTTCGACCAAGGCATGGCCGTTTCCCCCTCCCAGGGTTCGCATGGTATCGATAAAGGTCAGCATACCTGACATAATTTCGCTAAGCCGTCAATCGACGAATGATCCTATCGCCAAAACCAATGATCGCGGCAAGTTTGTGAGTTTACCGGCGCCAGCATCGGTGCCACTCTCGCGCCACCTTGGGGGAAGAATTGTCGCCGTGAACACTGACCCGACCGCTCAATCGTCCGCCCAGCCGACACGCTGGTCCGCCGTCGCCGTGACCGTGCTCTGCGGTGTGGTCGGCGCCGCCTACATCGCCAAGCTGGCGCCATCGCTGCCGGACCTGCGCGCCGATCTCGGCATCGGCATGGTCACCGGCGGCTGGATCGTCTCGGTGCTCTCGATCGTCGGCATGCTGTCGGGCATGGCGGCGGGCATGATCGGCGACCGGTTCGGCGCCGCCCGGGTGCTGGCGGCGGGACTGCTGCTCTGCGCCGTCGGCGGAACCTTGGGAGCGCTTTCTCAAACACCGTGGCAGGTGCTGGCGTCGCGCGTCGTCGAGGGCGCGGGTTTCATCCTCATCGTCGTGCCCGCCGCATCGGTCATCGCCGGCGCCGTGCACGGGCCCCGCCGCCGCCTCGCCTTCGGCATCTGGGGCACCTACATGCCGGTAGGGACAGCGCTGACCTTCGTCGCGGCGCCCTTGATCCTGGCCGATTTCGGCTGGCGCGGCGTCTGGGTGGCAATCGCTGCGGTGACCCTGTTGGCGCTGATCCCGGTGCTGCGGTTCCTGGATGTGGGCAAGCCCGCCCAAACCGGCGGCGGCCTGACGCTGTCGGCGCGCCTGGCGGCGGTGGTTAAAGTGCCGGGGGTCTGGCTGGCGGCGCTGATCTTCACCTTCTATGCGTCGCAGTGGGTGTCGCTGATGATCTGGCTCCCCACCTACCTGACGGAGGGACGCGGGCTTTCCATCGCCACCGCGTCGCTGATGACCGCCGGCATTGTCGTGGTCAACATTCCGGGCAATCTGCTGGGTGGCTGGCTGTTGCGCCACGGCGCGCGCCATTGGCAGACGATCTTCGCCGCCAGCGTCATCATGGCGGTGACCAGCCTCGGCATCTTCGCCGTCGGCACGCCATTGTGGCTGTTCTACGCGCTCTGCCTGACCTTTTCAGCCTTTGGCGGCATGGCGCCGGCGACGATCCTCGCCTGCGGGGCGCTGTTCCAGCCCGACCCGGCCAAGATGGGCGCCGCCAACGGCCTGATCGTACAGGGCGCGCACATGGGCCAGGTGGTGGGACCGCCGTCGCTGGCGGCGCTGATCTCGTACCTGGGTGGCTGGCACTGGGCCGGGTGGCTGATTGCGTCGCTGGCCGTGGGCGCCATGATCCTGGCGCTGCTGTTGGGTATTCAGGAACGCAAGGCGGCGACCTGATCGGGGGTGAGGAAGCGCGTCTTCCGGTCCTTCAGCATCAGGAACAGCTTCGCCGTTTCCTCCAATTCCTCGGTGGCGTAGACGGCGTCCTCCAGCGACGTGCCGGCGACCACCGGGCCATGGTTGGCCAGCAGCACCGCATGGTGATCGGAGGCCATCTCGCGTACCGCCTTGGCGAGGTCGAGATCGCCCGGCGGGAAGTACGGCACCAGCGGCAGCTTGCCGATCTTCATCACGTAGTAAGCGGTGATCGGCGGCAGCACGTCGGCGGGGTCGATATCGGCAAGGCAACTGACGGCGACGGAATGGGTCGAATGCAGGTGCACCACGGCGCCGGTCTTCGGCCGTTCCTCGTACATGGCGATATGCAGGAAGGTTTCCTTGGTCGGCCTGTCGCCGGAAATCAGGTTGCCGGCGGCATCGAGCTTGGAAATCCGGGCCGGGTCCAGGTTGCCCATGGTGGAGCCCGTCGGCGTCATCAGCCAGCCGTCCTCGGTGCGGACGGAAATATTGCCGGAACTGCCGAAGGTCAGGCCGCGGTCGAACATGGATTTTGCCATGCGCGCGATCTCGTCGCGAAGCTTGGTCTCGCTCATGGCGTCGCCCCTCCCGCTTCTAGCATGTCGAAGGCTTTGGTGAAGAAGTTCTCGGCGCCGAAATTGCCGGATTTCAACGCCAGCGCCAGGCGGGGCTCGCTTAAGGTTTCGCACCAGGGCACGCCGGGGTCGATCTCGGCGCCGATGCGGAGCGCCGTGATGCCGAGCCCCTGCACCACCGCGCCCGATGTCTCGCCGCCGGCCACCACGAGGCGCCGCACCCCCGCCGCCACCAGCCCTTGCGCGATCTTAGCCAGCGTGCGTTCGAGCGCCTCGCCCACCTCCATGCGGCCGAAGTGCTGCTGGGCGATGGCGACGCGGCCGGGATCGGCGCTGGCGGCGAAGATCGGCCGCGCCTGGACGAGATGCTGTGCCGCCCATTCCAGCGCGGCGCCGGCCACGTCCCTGGCGGCCATGACCTCACCCGGGTCGATGCGGAAGATCGGACAGCTTTGCTCCGCGTGCGCCAGCTGCGCCAGGGTCGCCGCCGAGCAACTGCCGGCAATGATCGCCTCCGGCCCTTGGATCGACGGCAGTTCCGGCCGCGCCGCCTCGGCGACGAGGCCGGCGCGGCGGAAGTTTTCCGGCAGGCCGCAGGCGATACCCGATGCGCCGGTAACGAGTTCCAGTTCCGCCGCCGCGGCGCCGATGTCGTAGAGCTGCGGGTCGGTGACGGCATCGACGATGGCAATGCGGGTGCCGTTGGCTCGCGCCGCCGTGAAAGCCTCCCCGATACGCCCGGGCCCCTGCATCACGTCGGATGCCTTCACCAGCCCGACGGGAAGTTTGGTCTGGCGCGACAGCACGCGGACGATGTTGGCGTCGGTCATCGGCGTCAGCGGATGGTTGCGCATGGAGCTTTCCGACAGGAGGTCACCGAACACGAACAGATGCCCCTGGTAGACCGTGCGCCCGGTGGTGGGAAAGGCCGGACAGGCGATGGTGAAGTCGGCACCCAGTTCGTCCAGCAGCGCCTCGATCACCGGGCCGATGTTGCCTGCGTCCGTGGAATCGAAGGTCGAGCAATACTTGAAGAAGAACTGCCGCGCGCCGGCGCCCTTGAGCCAGCGGACGGCGGCGAGCGAGTCGGCAACGGCTTCATCTACCGGCGTGGTCCGCGATTTCAGCGCCACCACCACGGCTTCGGCGTCGGGTGCCGGCGTGCCCGTTGGCGGCACGCCGATCACCTGCACAGTGCGGAGCCCGTTCTTCACCAGCGTGTTGGCGAGATCGGTGGAGCCCGTATGGTCGTCGCCGATGCAGCCGAGCAGAAGGCTCATGCGTCCCGCCCCATGGCGCGGTGGAGCCAGCCGAGCCCTTCTTCGGTGGTGGCGGCGGGATGGTATTCGCAGCCGATGTAACCCGCGTAGCCGAGCTCGTCGATGACGCCGAACAGGTAGGGATAGTTGATCTCGCCGGTATCGGGCTCGTGCCGGTCGGGCACCCCGGCGATCTGGATATGGCGGATGATCGGCATGAACTCCCGGAGGCGCACCGCCACGTCGCCTTCCATGATCTGTACGTGGAAGACATCGAACTGCAGGCCCAGGTTGGGGTGCCCGACGCGTTCGATGATGTCCCGTGCCTCGCCCTGGCGCGAGATCAGGTAGCCCGGCGCGGCACGTACGTTGAGGGGCTCGATGGTGACCCAGATGCCGTGCCCGGCGAAGATTTCCGCCGCGTAGGCCAGGTTGGCGATATAGGTCTCGACGGCGGCTTGGTTGGCGAGCCCGCCCTCGACGACGCCGGCCATGACGTGCGCACCTTTGGTGCCGAGCGCCTGGGCGTATTCGAGCGCCTGTGAGACGCTGGCCTTGAAATCGGCTTCGCGGCCCGGCAGCGCCGAGATGCCGCGCTCGCCTTTGGCGGCGTCGCCGGGCGAGAGGTTGATGAGCGCCTGGGCGACACCGGCGGCCTCGCGCCGCCTGGCCAGGTCTTCCGGCGCATGATCATAGGGGTTGAGCACTTCGACGGCCTCGAAGCCGGCATCGGCGGCGGCGGCGAAGCGGTCCGGCAAGGAGCGCTCGGTGAACAGCGTTGTAAGGTTGGCGGCGAACTTGGGCATGCTTATCCCTTTCCGTCTTTTTCTGCCGGCAGTTCCAGGCCGGCCAGATCGCGGTAGATCTTGATGACGGCGGCGTCGTCCTCGCGCCCGTAGCCGGCCGCGCTGGCGGCCAGGAACTGCTGGTGCGCGGCGGCGGCGATGGGCAGCGGAAAGCGTTCCTGGCGGCCGGCATCGAGCACCAATCCCAGATCCTTGACGAAAATCTCCACCGCGCTCAGGGGCGTGTAGTCGCCGTCGAGCACATGCGGCACGCGGTTCTCGAACATCCAGGAATTGCCGGCGCAACCGGTGACCACTTCGTAAAGCCGTGCCGGATCGAGTCCCATCTTGATGCCGAGCGCCACCGCCTCCATGGCGGCCGAGATATGGACGCCGGTCAGTAACTGATGCACCACCTTGACCGAGGACCCCTGCCCCGGCTCGTCACCGACCCGGTAGACCGTATCGGCGGCGGCATCGAGAGCATACTGGGCGCGGGTGATGTCGTCCGGCGCGCCGGCGGCCATGAATTTGGTCTTGCCGGCCGCCGCGTTGGCGGCGCCGCCGCTGGTCGGCGCGTCGATCATGCGGAGCCCGCGCGCCGTCAGTTCTGCGGCGATCGCCGATGCATCCGACGGCGCCATGGTGACGCAACTGACGACGATACCGTCCGCCGGCATGAAATCCGCCAGGCCGCCGTCGGCGAACAGGACGCCGCGCGCCTGGTCGGCATTGACCACGAATAGGAACACCACGTCCGCCGCGCGCCCGACGTCCGCTGCCGTCGCAGCCGCTTCACCGCCGGCATCGGTGAAGGCGGCGAGCGCATCCTTGTTGAGATCGCATCCTACCACTCTCAGCCCGGCGCGCAGCCAGGACGCCGCGACGCCGCCGCCGATGGCGCCAAGCCCGATGATCCCGACGGTGCGTTGAGTGCTGTCTGTCATAGTGCCTCCCAGCCCTGCCATTCCCGCCTGCTAGATTGTGATATCGCTTGCCCCCAGGCAAGCGGGCCGTCGCCTCAGTAGTGCGGTGGCGGCGGCTCGTCGATGGGGCCGGCCCCCACGTCGTCGGCTAGGTCTTCGATCTGCTGCTCCAGGCGTTTCACCTTGGCGCTCAAGGCTTCGATCGTGGTCCACTGCTTGAGCACCATGTCGCTCAAGTCGCGGATCTCGCCGTCCTGATGGGCGACATGGGCTTCCATTGCATCGAGGCGCGCGGTTTCGTCGCTGGCGTCGGCCATTTCTTGAGATTTCCCGGACTTGTTGCAGGTCAATGAATGAGGTGTTTCAGCGGTGTTACCATAAAGGCTGGAAAACGGTGTGAAAACCGGTTGCCTCGGGCTGGGGTGGTCACAGGAGGCGACCATGAAATCTTATGATATCAGCCTGCTGAATATCCTGGTGCTTGAGAAACACCTGCTGATCCGCAACCTGCTGACCGAGGTGTTCCGCGAGTTCGGCGTTCCCAGCGTGCATTCCACCCCCGATCCGGAAAAAGCCTGGAAGGTATTCGAGAACTTCCCCGTCGACATCGTCTTCTGCGACTGGTGCGACGACCTGGACGGACTCGCCTTTCTGAAGCGCGTGCGGCGCGATCCGCAAACCATGAATGCCTATGCGCCGGTGGTGATCCTGACGGCAAACACGGAGCTGCGTCACGTCGTTCAGGCACGCGACGCCGGCATGACCGAGTTCCTGGCCAAGCCGGTTTCGGCGAAGACCATATACGAACGCATCGTCGCGGTGATCGAATCGGATCGCTTCTTCGTCGATGCCGGTGATTTCTTCGGGCCCGACCGGCGCCGCCATGGCGACGACGACCATGAGGGACCAGACCGCCGCCGCCGGTAGCCGCCTATTGCCCGGTCAGGCAATCCAGCAGTTCGCGCCTAAGCCGCCGGTCGCGCTTCAGGTGCCATTCACGGCTCATGGCCTCGGCGCGGGTCTCGAAGCGTTCCGCATAGAGCAGCCGCCATTGACGTCCCCGTGTCGAGCGGGCGCCGGTGCCGGCGTTGTGGCGCGCGATGCGCTGTTCGAGGTCATGCGTCCAGCCCACGTAAGTGCGCGGTCCCCCCTTGCCGAGGCTGCCCAGCACGTAGACGAAGCCGAACGCTTTCTCGTTCAATGATGGTTCTTCAATGGTCGGAGGGCGCCAGGAACCTGTCGCCAAAACCGCAGTCGTAGGCGAGGCCCTCGGCACTCAGGGTGACGCCGGCGGGGCCGTCCTGACGAGCCAGGCCCTTGCGCGTCAGTGCCGTCCAGACGGCCGGGTTGGCGAAGCCGCTGGCGTCACGCGCCGAGACCACGAAGGGGCCCACGTGGACATGGTCACCATGCGGGTGCGGCAGATGCAGCAGCGTCGCCTCCCCCGTCGCGTCATCCATGCGCACGAGATCGGGTTCGCGTGCGATCACCTGACACAATGCGAGCGTGCGCAGTTGCAGTTTGTTGAGCTTCAGCGGGTTCTTCTTGGGCGGCATGGCTCGGGTCCGGTTTCCGGTTTAATGTTCGGGTATGTCGATATCGAGGATAACCGGATTTCACAAGGATGACGACGGCCTTTGGGTGGCCGAGCTCGACTGCGGCCATAATCGTCATGTGCGACATCAGCCGCCGTTCTCCGAGCGCCCGTGGGCGGTGACGGAAGCTGGACGCGCGGAAATGCTTGGGGCCGAGATCGAGTGCGGCTTGTGCCGCCAGGGCATCCCGGCGGACGCGCCCGACCGGCGCGAGTGATTGCCCCTGTTTCGGGGATCGGTTCAGCCGTCCGTGCCGGTACAGGCTACGAGATAGTCGATGAAGGTCCGAACCCGCGCCGAGACCAGCCGTCCCGAGGGATAGACCGCATGGATGCCGAAGCCGCCGGCATCGAAACCGGTTAGGATTTCCACCAACCGGCCGTCATTCAAGGCCGCTTCGACGATGAACGAAGGCTGGATGATGACGCCGAGGCCCGAAATCGCGGCGGCGGCGATGGCATCGCCGTTGTTGCTGACCAGGCGTGGCTGGACGTTGACCGTGACGGTTTCCCCGCCGGATGTGAACTTCCAGCGGCTCGGGTTGCTGACGTAGGTGTAGGCAAGACAGGCGTGATCCTGAAGGTCGCCGGGGTGTTCCGGCGTCCCGTGTTCGGCCAGGTATGACGGCGCGGCGCAGGCCACCATGTGGCTAACGGCTATACGTCTGGCGATCAGGCTGGAATCGCGCAGCTCGCCGATGCGGATGGCCATGTCGTAGCCTTCATCCACCAAATCGACGACGCGATCGTTCAGCGTCAGATCGACCTCGACCTCGGGATAGCGGTCCATGTAGCCGCGAAGATTGGGCGCCACGTGCGAGATGCCATAGGCCATGGGCGCATTGATGCGCAGGCGGCCGCTCGGCGTCATCGACTGGTTGGCGGCTTCGGCGTCGGCCTCCTCGATCTCGTTGAGGATGCTCTTCGCGCGTTCGTAATAGGCGCGGCCGGTGCCGGTCAGGCTGTGGCGCCGGGTGGTGCGGTTCAGCAGCCTGGCGTTCAGGTGCGCTTCCAGATCCATTACCTGTTTGGACACCTTGGTGCGCGACAGGTTCAGCCTCTCAGCCGCGGCGCCGAAACCGGCTTCGTCGACGACGGCGACGAAGACCTTCATGGCATTCAGTTGGTCCATGACTAATTATCCTTAATTCAGGGATAGTTTTTTGCATTATTTGCAGATTATTTCCAAAAATGGAAACAGTAGATTGCCGGAAAGCGCCACAAGCGGTGGCGTCACGAACTTCTCGACCTTGATTGGAGTCCTGTACCATGAACAACACGATCGCTGTTTCCTACGCGGCTTTGCTGCTGCGTCTTTCCCTTGGCACCATGGCGTTGGCGCATGGCGCGCTGAAGATTTTCGTCTTCACCCTTCCCGGCACCGTCGGGTATTTCGAATCGCTCGGCCTTCCCGGATTTACCGCCTACGCTGTTGTCGCTGCGGAAGTACTGGGCGGCGCGGCACTGATTGCCGGCGTGCAGGTGCGTTGGGCGGCGCTCGGCTTGATCCCGGTGCTGTTGGGCGCCACCTTCGTGCATGTCGGAAACGGCTGGGTGTTCTCCGGCGCCAACGGCGGATGGGAGTTCCCGGCGTTCTGGACCCTGACCCTGGCGGTGCAGGCCCTGCTGGGCGGCGGCGCCTGGCAGTTGCAGGATGTTTTGGGCTCGGCCCGGGTGGCGCGCGCCTAGGCGCGCCCTCCCTCTTGGTTTGAAAGGACAAACGCCATGACCGCGCAAATGCCCGCGATCTTCGTATCCCACGGCTCGCCCATGCTGGCGTTGGACGGAAGCCCGGCGCATCACTATCTGCAGGGGCTCGCAGATGAGCTGCCGCGCCCGAAGGATATCCTGGTCGTCTCGGCACACTGGGAAACGCAAGCGCCGATGGTCTCGACGGTCGCCGCGCCGGAAACCATCCACGACTTCGGCGGCTTCGCGCCCGAGCTTTATGAAATGCAATATCCGGTACCTGGCGCCCCCGATCTTGGCGCGCGCACCGCGGCGCTATTGGAAGACGCCGGCTTCGAGGTTGGTCGGAGCCCGTCGCGGGGGCTCGATCATGGCGCCTGGGTGCCGCTCAGGCTGATCTACCCGGAGGCGGAAATCCCGGTCACCCAGTTGTCGGTGCAACCGGGCCTGGGCCCCGACCACCACCTGAGGCTCGGCCGCGTCCTGCGCCCGCTGCGCGCGCAAGGCACGCTGATTTTGGCGTCCGGCGCCGTTACCCATAACCTGGCCGCCTTCTTCAGGGGGCGTTTCGCCTGCGACGCGGCGGCGCCCGATTGGGTGCGTGAATTCGCCGAATGGGTTGCGGCGGCGATCCGCGACGGTCGCATCAATGATTTGCTGAATTACCGGGAGATCGCGCCCTTCGGTGCCGAGAACCATCCGACGGATGAGCACTTCCTGCCGCTGTTCGTGGCCCTGGGCGCGGCGTCGGACGGCATGGAAAGCACCCGCATGCATGAAAGCTACGCCTACGGCATCCTGGCCATGGACGTCTATGGCGTGAACTGAGGGCGTTACTGACTCGGCAGGTAGTGGTCCGCCCACTTGAGGACGATGTTGAAGCTGATGGAGACGCGGGTCTCGTCGCTCAGGTTCGGGTGCACGAAATGCATCAGGCTCGCCGGCCACATCATCAACAGGCCCGGTTCCGGCAGCACGGTGAATTCCGGGTCCAGGTAGGGGTCGTTGCGGATCGAGCTCATGTTGATGCCGAAGCGCGGGTCGTAGAATGTGATGTGGTTGGGCCTGACATCGGCGCGCTGGCGCCGCTTCGATGCCGCCTGCGGCACCTTCACGTAGTAGGTTCCCGACAGATAGCAGTGCGGATGATTGTGCGGGTCGTGATAGTCGCCGGTGCGGTTGATGTTGACCCAGCCGTGGACCTGCCAGTCCACCGGGAAGTCGATGCCGATGGCTTTCAGGTATTCGATGACGGTGGCGTTGACCTGGCCGCGCAGCCAGTTGGTGGCCGGCGCGTCGACGTTGAAGGGATTGTTGTCGCGGTAGTCGGTGGTTAGGTCCTTCTTTTCCTTGTCCCAGTCGCGCGCCAGCTTCAGCAACTCGCGGTTCGGCTCCTCGAAACCATCGAGCTTCGTGCGGATGAGCTTTGTCGGCCAGAGATCGAGAATTTCAGTCATGGCGTAACCTAGCCAAATCGCGATGGCTTTCCAACCGGGACGCGCGGCGTCTATCATCGCGGGGGAAAAGGAGCGGAGATGACGGGGATGTTCTGTAAACGGATCGCCATGGCGGTGGTTGCCGGCTTCGGCTTGGCTCTCGCCCTGCCCGCCGATGCCGCCAATCCGCCGGTTATCGAGCGGCTGAGCAAGGAGCCGACGACGCTGTTCGATTCCGGCATGAAGCGGCTGCGCCTGTTCGCCCTGGAGGCCGCCACCCGGATCGCGCCGAGAAGCTCGCCAGTACTGACCACCCGGGTCTGGTACAAGGCGGATACAGGCACGATCGAAATCCGCTACGTCTTTCGCACCCCCACTGACACGCCGAGTACCAAACAATGCCAGGCCCTGCACGTGCAGGCCGTGAACGAGGTGTTTTCGGTCGAGACCCTTTCCTATTCGGCCAACATCTCGCCGCGCGAGCGGGTCATCCGCCGGCTCGGGCTGATCTTCGCGCACGAACCCATCGAAAGTGGCAAGGAGGCGATCGCCGTTGGCGAGCGCCTGTCGGAAATCACCTTTCTGGAGATCGTCTATATTGACGCCCAGGGCGAAGTGACGCAAAGCTGTCGCAGCGACGTCGCGACACGGCCGCGGCAATAGCCTGGAATAGCCTGGGGGGGGGAGATCATGGAATTCATACCGCTTTGCGGCGCCATCGGCGTCGAGGTCCGGGGCGTCGACCTGAATGACACCGACACGGAGACCGATGCCGCCATCAAGCAGGCCTTCGATACCCACGGCGCCCTGATGTTTCGCGGCCAGTCGCTGTCGCCCGAGAACCAGAAGCGATTTTCCAGCCTGTTCGGCGATGTCTTCGTGCATCCGCTGCGCACCCGCGCCACCGTCGATGGGCACCCGGAGGTGCTGATCCTGGAGAACCGCCCGGGCCGGCCCGGCGCGCCCAACGACTATTGGCACTCCGACATCTCGCACATGGCGGAACCGCCCTCGGCGACGGTCTTGCACGCGCTGGCCGTGCCGGAAGGCCACGGCGACACCATGATCTGCAACATGGCGCGCGCCTACGCGCAGCTTTCCGACGGCCTGAAGCAGATGATCTCGGGCCTACAGGCCTTTCATTCCGGCAAGGCCACGCAGATGCGCAGCGTCGGCGCCGCGACCGACGCCCGGCCCATCGACCCCACCGAATTGAAGCCGCCGCAACTGCACCCCGTGGTGCGTTCGCCGGTCGGCACCGGCCAGAAGGCGATTTTCGTCAATCCGCGCTTCACCATCGGCATCGACGGGCTGGAGGAGCGCGAAAGTGCCTGGCTCCTGGACCACCTCTATGAGGTGGCGACCAAGCCGGAAAACATTTACCGCCACCGTTGGCAGGTCGGCGACGTGCTGATTTGGGACAACCGCCGCACCATGCACTACGCTGTGCGCGACTACACCGAGGACATGCACCGCAAACTGCATCGCTGCACCGCCCAGGGCGAAGCGCCGGTCTAGCTAAATCGTCTTCGCCAGGTCTTCCAGGATCGGGCAGTCGGGGCGGTCGTCGCCGTGGCAGCGCTCGGTTAGGTGCTCGAGCGTGCGCTTCATCGCCATCAGTTCGCCGATGCGGCCCTCGATCTCCTGGATATGATCGAGGGCGAGTTTCTTCACGTCGGCGCTGGCGCGGCCCTGGTCGCGCCACAGCGTCAGCAGCGCCCTCACCTCTTCCAGCGAGAACCCGAGACCGCGCGCACGCTGCACGAACTTGAGCGTGGCGACGTCATTGTCGCCGTAGTCGCGGTAGCCGTTGGGTTGGCGATCCGGTTCCGGCGTCAGGCCGATGCTTTCGTAGTAGCGGATGGTCTTGGCCGAGATGCCGGTCTCGCGCGCCAGCGCGCCGATGTTCATGTCCGCCCCCCGTCGAAGGACTTGAGCCGGAGCGAGTTGGAGACCACGAACAGGCTCGAGATGCTCATGGCGCCGGCCGCCAGCATCGGGTTCAGCAGCAACCCGAAGGCCGGGTACAAGATCCCCGCCGCCAGCGGGATCAGCGCCACGTTGTAGGCATAGGCCCAGAAGAAGTTGCCGTGGATGACCCGGAGCGTGCGTTTCGCCAGCCTGACGGCACGGACGATGCCCGAGAGATCGCCCGACATCAGGATCACTTCGCCGGCCTCGATGGCGATGTCGGTGCCGGTGCCGATGGCGATGCCCACGTCCGCCTGCGCCAGCGCCGGGGCGTCGTTGATGCCGTCGCCGACGAAGGCGACGGTCTTGCCCTCGGCCTGCAGGCGCTTGATTTCGTCGGCCTTGCCGTCCGGAAGAACGCCGGCCATCACGGTCCCGATCCCGGCCTGGACGGCAATCGCCTTGGCGGTGGCTTCCGTGTCGCCGGTCAGTAGCGCGGTCTCCAATCCAAGGCCTTGCAGCGCCTGGATGGTCGCGGCGCTTTCCGCCTTCAAGGCATCGCCGACGCCGGCGACGGCGGCAAGCGCGCCGTCGATGGCGATGAAGACCGGCGTCAATGCCTGCGCGGCGATGGTGTCGGCCTCGGCCGACGCGGCGGCGATATCGATGCCTTGCGCCAGCATGTGCCGCGCCGCGCCGATGGCGACGGAATGTCCCGCCACCGTTGCCGTGACGCCATGCCCCGGATGCGCCTCCAGGCCGGTCATCTCCGGCAGGACGAGGCTCTTCTCCTTGGCGGCATCGACCAGGGCTTGGGCGATGGGATGTTCGCTTTTGGCTTCGGCGGCGGCGGCGATGGCGAGGATTTCGTCCGCGCCCCTGCCGGCGGCGACCGCGTGGAATGCCCGCAACTCCGGCTTCCCTTCCGTCAGCGTACCGGTCTTGTCGAGAACCACGGTATCGACCCGCGCCAGCAGTTCAAGCGCCGTGCCGCGCCGGATCAGGACTCCGACCTCGGCGCCGCGGCCGGTGCCGGCCATGATCGCCGTCGGCGTCGCCAGCCCCATGGCGCAGGGGCATGCGATCAGCAGCACCGAGACGGCGGTGACGAAGGCATAGCCGAGCGCCGGTTCCGGTCCCCACAGCAGCCAGCCCAGAAACGTGAGCACGGCAAAGCCCATCACTGCCGGCACGAAGACGCTGGCGATCCTGTCGGCCAGTTTCTGGATCGGCGGCTTGCCGGCCTGGGCGTCCTCGACCATCTGGATGATGCGTGCCAGTACGCTGTCGGCGCCGGTGCGGCTGACCAGCACGGTCAGCGCGCCGTTGCCGTTAACGGTGCCGCCGATGACCTCGGCGCCGGGGCCTTTTTCCACCGGAACCGGATCGCCGGAGATCATCGATTCGTCGATGAAGCTGGTGCCGTCCCAGATGGCGCCGTCGGCGGGCAGCCGCTCGCCCGGCCGCACGTGCACCTTGTCGCCGACGCGCAACTCGGCGATTGGGATTTCGCTCACCTCACCGCCGCGCTCGACCCGGGCCATCGGCACCTGCAGGCCCATCAGTTTCTTGATCGCCGCGGAGGTGCGGCCCTTGGCCAAGGCCTCCAGGTAGCGGCCGAACAGGATCAGCGTGACGATCACGCCGGATGCCTCGAAATAGGCATGCGCCGTCCCGGCAGGGAATAGACCCGGCGCGGCCAGCGATACCAGCGAATAGACATAGGCGGCGCCGGCGCCGATCATCACCAGCGCGTTCATCCCCGGATTGAGGTGCTTCAGCTCGTTCCAGCCGGATTTGTGGAAATGCCGCCCGGCATAGAACAGCACCGGCGTCGCCAGCACCCACTCCACCGCCATCCAGGCGCGCTCCGCCATCATGCCCAGCATGGCGGCGCCGATGCTATCGACCATGCGGCCCATGGCGACCGCGACCAGCGGCACGGTGAAACTAAGCGCGAAGACCAGCGCGCGCCGGAGGGTCTCGGTTTCCGCGTCGCGGGCGTCCTGTTGGGGCTCATTGCCGGTCCCGGTCTCGGCCTGGTGCGGGCGCGCGGGATAGCCGGCCTCGGTGATCGCCTTGGCGATGGCTTCCGGCTGGACGATGCCGGGGGTGAAGGTGACGCGGCCGCGATGGGTGGCGAGGTTGATTTCCGACGAAACCACGCCGGGCAGATTGGCCGCCGCCTTCTCCGCGCGCGACACGCAGCCGGCGCAGGACATGCCCTCGATATCGAGATCGATGCTGTCCGACGGCACCGTGAAACCGGTGGCGTTGATGGCGTCGACCAGCGCGCCCGGCCCGGTCGAACCCGGATCGTAGCTGACGGTGGCGCGCTTGGTGGCCAAATTCACTTCCGCGAGATCGACGCCGGAAACGGCCGAAAGCGCCTTTTCCACGCGCGAAACGCAGCCGGCGCAGGACATGCCCTCGACGCCGACAGTGAGCGTGTTTCGGTTGAGCGATGTTTCATCCATGATGGAACCAACCTTCCAGAGAACTATAATGTTTATGTTATAAGCTTTCCAGTCCCTGGAAGGTCAAGCGCCGCCAATGAGCCTCTCCTTGACCCCACCCTTGACCGCACCTTGGCGAGACACCATAACTGCTTCAAATGTTTCTGCTTATCGATAACTACGACAGCTTCACCTACAACCTGCTCCATTACATGGGCGAGGTCGGGGCCGATGTTGTCGTGCACCGGAACGACGCCATCACCGTCGACGACATCCGCGCCATGTCGCCGGAGGGGATCGTCATTTCACCGGGGCCCTGCGATCCCGATTGGGCTGGCATCTGCCTGGAAGTCATCGAGAAACTGCAGGGCGTGTTCCCGATCTTCGGGGTCTGCCTGGGCCATCAGTGCATCGCGCAGAGTTTCGGCGGCACCATCATCCGCGCCCCGAAGCCCATGCACGGCAAGATGAGCATGATCACCCATAAGGGGGCCGCGGTGTTCGCTGGCGTGCCGTCGCCGTTCCAGGCGACGCGTTATCATTCCCTCACCCTCGATCCAGCGACCGTGCCCGAGTGCCTGTTGGTTACCGCCGAGAGCGAGGACGGCGTCATTCAGGGGGTTTCGCACCGCACCTTGCCGATCCACGGCGTGCAGTTTCATCCGGAAAGCATCGCTTCCGAACACGGACACCAGATTCTCCGGAACTTCATCGAGATCTCGCGCGGAAGGAATGCGGCATGAGCGAAGACATCAAACCGATCCTGGCCCGCGTCGCCGATGGCGCGACCCTCACCGCTGCCGATTCCGAACGGGCCTTTGAAATCCTCATGGCCGGCGAGGCGACGGAATCGCAGATGGGCGCCTTCCTGATGGCGCTCCGGTTGCGCGGTGAATCGGTCGATGAAATCACTGGCGCGGTTCGCGCCATGCGCGCCAAGATGCTGCGTGTCGAGGCGCCGGAAGGCGCCATGGACATCGTCGGCACCGGCGGCGATAAACTCGGCACCTACAATATCTCCACCGCGACGGCCATGGTGGTCGCCGGCGCCGGCGTGCCGGTGGCCAAGCACGGCAATCGTGCGGTAACGTCGAAATCCGGCGCTTCCGACGTGCTTACGGAATTGGGCGTTAATCTGGACTGCGAGGTTTCCCTGGTGGAGCGCGCCATCCGCGAGGCCGGTGTCGGCTTCATGCCGGCGCCGAAACACCACAGCGCCATGAAGCACGTGGTGCCGGTGCGCCAATCGCTGGGAATCCGCACCATCTTCAACAACCTGGGCCCGCTTTCCAATCCGGCCGGCGTCAAACGCCAGTCCACCGGTGCTTTCGACAGCGCCTGGATCGAGCCGATGGCGGAGGTGTTGGGCATCCTCGGCACCGAGGTCGCCTGGGTGGTCAACGGCGAGGATGGCATGGACGAGATGACCACGACCGGCATCACCCACGTGGCGTCCCTTAAGGATGGGGCCATCCATACCTTCCAGGTGACGCCCGAGGATGCCGGTATTCCGCGTGCCACCTTGGACGACCTCAAGGGCGGTGACAGCGCCCATAATGCGGCTGCCATTCGTCGCCTGGTCGACGGCGAGGCCGGTGCCTATCGCGACATCGTTCTCTACAACGCCGCCGCCAGCCTGATTATTGGCGGCAAGGTCGAAGACCTGAAGGCCGGCGTCGCGCTCGCCGCCCAATCCATCGACGAGGGCAAGGCGAGGCGTGCCCTCGATAAGTTGGTCGAAATCACCAATTCCGGATCATGAGCGACGTTCTCGCCCGCATTTGTGACGACAAGCGCGAACATATTGCGGCCTGCAAGCGCGCCCATCCGCTCGCCGACGTCGAGGCACGGGCCAAGCAAGCCTCGGCGCCGCGCGGTTTCGCGGCCGGCCTCAAGCGCGCCGTCGATGCCGGGCGCTACGGACTGATCGCCGAAATCAAGAAGGCATCGCCTTCCAAGGGTTTGATCCGTGCCGATTTCGATCCGCCGGCACTGGCGCGTGCCTATGCGGCGGGCGGCGCCAGTTGCCTCTCCGTCCTCACCGATCAGCCCTATTTCCAGGGCGCCGACGCGTTCCTGGTGGCGGCGCGCGCCGCCGTCGATCTGCCGGTGCTGCGCAAGGACTTCATGCTCGATCCCTATCAGGTGGCGGAGGCCCGCGCGCTCGGCGCCGATTGCATCTTGCTCATCATGGCGGCGATTTCCGATGCCCAGGCCGCCGAACTGGCCGCCGCGGCGCGCGATTGGGGCATGGATATCCTGGTCGAGGTGCATGACGGGGATGAGCTTGCCCGCGCGCTTGAGATCGACGGCGACCTGATCGGGGTCAACAACCGCAACCTGAAGACCCTTGAGGTCGATATCGCCATGACCGAACAACTGGCGCCCGATGTGCCGGCGGACCGCACGCTGGTCAGCGAAAGCGGGCTTTATTCGCCGGCCGATCTGGCGCGCATGGCGCGCGTCGGCGCGAACTGTTTCCTGGTCGGTGAATCGCTGATGCGCCAGGACGACGTGGAAGCCGCGACCCGCGCCCTTCTCATCCCTGAACCCCAGGCGGCGGCATCGGCATGAGCGGTTTCACGCATCTCGATGACGAAGGCAATGCTGTCATGGTCGACGTCTCGGATAAGGAAATTACCGAGCGCACCGCGACCGCCAAGGCGAGCGTGCTGATGCAGCCCGAAACCCTGGCGCTGATCATGCAGGGCGGCGTCAAGAAGGGTGACGTGCTGTCGGTGGCGCAATTGGCGGGCATCATGGGTGCTAAAAAGACTCCGGACTTGATCCCGCTCTGTCATCCGCTGAGCCTGGCGTCGGTGAAGGTCGACCTGGTCTGCGATCCGGCGCGAAACGCCGTCGATATCGCTGCCACCTGCAAGCTTTCGGGCAAGACCGGTGTCGAGATGGAGGCGCTGACCGCCGCGTCCGTTGCGGCGCTGACGGTCTATGACATGTGCAAGGCCGTCGATCGCGCCATGCGCATCACCGACGTGCGCCTGGTTCACAAGTCGGGCGGCAAGTCCGGGACGTTTGAGGCCGAATAATGAGCCAGAAAAATGAAATGCTCAGCGTCGACGAGGCGATCCGCCGCGTTGCCGGCGCGTTTAGCCCGCTCCCCTCGGTTCAGGTGGCGCTGCCCGATGCCTTGGGGCGCGTCTTGGCCGAGGACGTGGCGGCGCGCCTGACGCAGCCGCCGGCCGCCGTTTCCGCCATGGACGGCTACGCGGTCAAGGCCGCCGACGTCGCCAGCGTGCCCGTCACCCTGACGCAAGTGGGCATGTCGCAGGCCGGACAAGGCTTCGGCGGCACGGTCGAGGCCGGCCAGTGCGCGCGCATCTTCACCGGCGCGCCCCTGCCCGACGGCACCGACACCATCGTCATCCAGGAAGAGACCGACGCCGACGGCGACCAGATCACCGTCAAGGAGAGCGCCAAACTCGGCGCCGACGTGCGCCCCGCCGGGCTCGATTTCTCCGACGGCGAGGTGCTGCTCAAGGCCGGCCGGCGCCTGACGGCGCGCGATCTCGGCCTTGTGGCGTCGGCGAACGTGCCGTGGCTCCGGGTGCGGCGCCGGCCGCGCATCGCCATTCTCGCCACCGGTGATGAACTGGTGATGCCGGGCGAGCCCAAGGGCGCCGACCAGATCATCTCGTCCAACTCCGTTGCCCAGAGCGCCTACGTGAAGGTCCTGGGCGGCGAGCCGGTCAATCTCGGCATCGCCCGTGACACGGAAGAATCCTTCCGCGACGCGCTCGCCGGTGCCAAGGGGGCCGATATCCTGGTCACCATCGGCGGCGCCTCGGTCGGGGATTTCGATCTCGTGCGCCAGGTGCTGGGCGCGGACGGGCTGGACCTGAATTTCTACAAGATCGCCATGCGGCCGGGGAAACCGCTGATCTTCGGCCGCCTCGGCGACGTGCACGTTTTGGGGCTTCCGGGGAACCCTGTGTCGGCGGGCGTGACGTCGATCATTTTCCTGCGCGCCGCCATGGCGGTAATGCTGGGCCTCGACGCCGATGCGCTGCCGGACATCGCCACCGCCAAGCTGGGCCGCGACCTGCCGGCCAACGGCATCCGTCAGGACTACATGCGCGCGATCCTGGCATCGGGCGCGGCGGGCGAACTGATCGCCACGCCCTTCGAACGCCAGGACAGCGCCATGATGGCGCGCTTCGCCGAGGCCGACTGCCTGGTGATCCGGCCGGTCAAGGCGCCCCCGGCGAAGGCCGGCGATACGGTTGATATCCTGCGGCTCGATCTCGGCGCCAGCGCGTTTTAAGCTTTTAATTGCATAAAACTACGAACGAGCGCTGAAAAGGTGCGTTTCGGCGCGGAATACCACTTGACACATATTTAGAACTAAATTAGAACATATGTGAACATATATAGATCAACCGCTTCGGAAGCCCCCATCATGTTGACCCGCAAGCAGCACCAACTGTTGTCCTACATCGACAAGACGCTACGTGAAACCGGCATCTCCCCTTCCTACGATGAAATGAAGGCGGCGCTTGATCTCAAATCGAAATCCGGGATTCACCGGCTGATCACGGGGCTTGAGGAACGCGGCTTCATCCGCCGCCTGCCGCACCGGGCGCGGGCATTGGAAGTGCTTAAGCTGCCGGAGAACATGGAAACCGGCGTACCGGCCGTGCCGTTGAAGCGCAAGAGCAGTTTCGCCCCCAACGTCATCAGCGGCGGCTTCAAGGACAAGGTCGGGCTGCCGGCCGCGCCGGTCACCGATGCGGCGCCTTCCGAAACCCTGCAATTGCCGCTTTACGGCCGCATCGCCGCCGGCACGCCGATCGAGGCGTTGCGCGATTCGTCCAATAGCGTCGATGTCCCGGCCGGCATGTTGGCGTCGAGCGCCGAACACTATGCGCTCGAGGTCGATGGCGATTCCATGGTCGAGGCCGGCATTCACGACGGCGATACCGTGATCATTCAGCGCTCCGACACCGCCGAGAACGGCTCCATCGTCGTCGCCCTGGTAGAGGGCAGCGAAGTGACGCTCAAACGGCTGCGGCGCAAGGGCGACTCCATCGCCCTCGAACCCGCCAACAAGAATTACGAGACCCGCATCTTCGGTCCCGATCAGGTGCAGGTGCAGGGCCGGCTCGTCGGCCTGATGCGCACCTACTGACAGCTCAGTTCGAGCCCCGGGTTCGTGGCGGCGGCTGCACGGTCCAGGGCCGCTGTCCACGCGTGGCATTGACGGTCTCGACCCGCACCCTTCCCTCTTCCAGCCAAATGGCATGCGCGCCATGCCGCCAGAGGTCGAAACGGTCGATCACCACAGGCGCCGGGCAGCGCCCGCGTACGGGTATCGGCGCGATCACCAGGTGCGCGCGCCAGCAATCCTCGGCGAGTGCGCGCTCGTGGCGGACCAGGGCGACGTCGATATCACCCTTTCGATAGAGGCACCCGGCGGCGTCGCAATTGAGCCGCCCGGCCAGTGCCCGTCCCAACACCGGCCAGACCTCGGGCTTTTCGTCGCTGGCCAGGCGGCTCAACCAGATGTCGCGTTCGAAGGCGGCGCGGCGGCCGTTCGACAGCGCCAACCTGTTGTCGGCGTCGCGTAGCGCCAGGATCTGCCCCTGCCCATCGACGAGGATGTCGGGCGGCCCAGTCCAGGCCAAGGCCAGCATGCCGGCGGCGACACCGCCGACCCCGTATAGTCGGAAGCGCCCTTTCCAGATCGCCAGCCAGAGACCGCCCACCACCGTCAGCGCCAGGCCCCAACCGGGCATGGCCGGCAGCAGGGTCACGGCGCCGGGCCAGCCCGCGACGGCGCGCGCGACGGCGACGACGCCTTCGATCCCCCAGCCCATGGGGATGAGGCCGATCGCTTCCCCGCCCACCGGCATCAGCACCATGCCGACGATGGCCCAGGGCATCACACAAAGCGCCGTCAGCGGCACCGCGGCCAGATTGGCCAGCAGCCCGTAGTCTGCGACCCGATTGAAATGAAAGATGGCGAAGGGCGCCGTCGCCGCGCCGGCGATGCAGGTGGTGAGCAGCACGCCTGCGATATAGAGCCCGGCCCAGGCGGCCAGGCGCCGGGTCCAGGAACGCCCTTCCCGGCTGGCGTGGCTTTCGCGGCGCCGGGCATAGGCCTCGTAGGCGGCGACCAGCATGGTGACGGCGGCGAACGACATCTGGAACGAGGCGCTCAACAGGCTTTCCGGCTGTAGCGCCAGCACCACCAGCGCCGCCCAGGCAACGGAACGGAGCGACAAGCCCCGCCGGTCGAGCAGCACGCCGATGAGCGCTACCGCCAGCATCAGGAAGGCGCGCTGTGTCGGCAGGGTGGCGCCGGCGATCAACGCATAGCCGAAGGCACCGATGAGCGCCACCACGGCGGCTCATTTCTTGGTCGGATGACGGAGCACCAATGCCGGCACCAGCGCCGCGGCGGCACGGACCGCAGCGAACAGGAGCCCCGCCACCAGTCCGATGTGCAGCCCCGAGATCGACAGCAGGTGCGCCAGGCCGGAATCGCGCATTGCCTGCAGGTCGGCTTCCGGAATGGCATGGCGCGCGCCGGTGATCAGTGCCGCCGCGACGGCGCCGGTGCCTTCCGGCAGGGCTGCGAGGATGCGCTCGGTGACATGGCCGCGCAACCGCGCCAGGGCATTGGCGGGCGACACCGTGGCGCCGGCGTCGGCCCTTGCCGTGACCTCGATGGCGCCCAAGGCGAAGCCGACGCCGCCGACGGATTGGAAATAGGCATGGCGCTGGAAATCGAAGGCACCCGGCATGGCGGGCGGCGACGGCGGCGACAGGATGGCCCGGGCCTGGATCCAGTCGCCTGGGAGGACGCGCGGTTGCTCGCCGCGCAACCTGAGACGCACGCGCTTCGGCGTCAGGTGCCGCTGCAGGCCGTTGACGTGCGGTTCCGCCAGGGTCACCCGCCAGCCGTCCGTGAAGGTTTCCAGCACCGCGACCTGGCCGGTGAGCGTCAGCGGCCCGATGCGCTTTTGCAGCATCGGCGTCGCCACGTCCTGGGTGCGCCATTGCGCCGCCATGAAACCCGCGGCGACGGTCGCCGCGGCGAATATCCAGGCAGCCAGCCGTAGATTGCCGGCACGCCGCATCCAGAACGCCGCCGCCACCGCCAGTGGGGCCGCTATGGATAGCCACAGCGGCGGCTCGAACGTCAGGGCGAAATAGAGACCGATGCCGGCGCCGAACAGCACCGGCACCCAAAGCAGCAGGCGGTCGCGCTGCCTCTCCCACTGATGGAAAAACGTGCCCATAAGCGGCAACCATAGGTAACCGCCCCGGCTAGCGTCAATCAAACGCTGCCGGTCGGGGACACCGATGCTTGGGGAAACCTAGTGGACGTAAATGAAACCGACGTCGGCGGTGGTGAATATCTCGCCGGCGAACGGCACCCAGAAACCGGTTTCGGTGTAGTCGTAATCACCTTTCTTGAGCGGCACCACGTGCAGCTCGGCGACGGCACCCGGTGCCAGGGTAATGGCGTTGAGGCACGGCGTATCGACCGCCTTGCCCTGATAGACCGCCTTGGAAATGGCGGCATCACGGAAGAATTCCGGCGCCCGGAAGGAGCGTTCGCCGGCGTCTTCATTGGTGACGCGGATGATCACCGGCTGATTGTGCCAGAGCGATAGGAAGCCTTCGCGGTAGCGGTCGTCCTTAACCGATTCCTCGATGACGTCGGCTTTGCTCCAATCGGCTTTCAGCGCCAGGCTGTTATCCGTGGTGCAGTATTTCTCGGGCATGGTGTCGACGCCGGGCGCGAGCTGGGCATCGCCGAAACGCGCTTCAGGGGCAAGATTAAAACAGCCGGAAACGGAGCCGATGAGCAACAGTGCGAGCGTTATGCGCAACATGGAGGACGCCTTCTCTTTCGAGCCTTCGCGACACCCGGACAGTTTACCCATCGCCGCTCGCATGGCAAATCGTATTCCATTCCAACCAAGGCCGGACATCCCTCTTAACGGCATCTGAGGTGATTAAAAAATAGTCACTTAAGATATTGATAAACAATGGAAAAATTCGAAACCTATAAAGTTCAAAAATATTTGTCATGGCATGCTGCAACTGCGAAAACTATGTGATAAAAGTCAGTCCGCGAACTGGGATCAAAGCAGGGAGTTGAACCAGCCGACATGACCGTCATTACGCGATTCGCCCCATCACCCACGGGGTTTCTGCACATCGGTGGTGCCCGGACGGCGCTGTTCAACTGGCTATTCGCAAGACACCATCAACGCCACGGTAACGGCGGGACGTACCTGCTCCGGATCGAGGACACCGACCGCAAGCGCTCCACCCAGGAAGCCGTCGACGCCATTTATGACGGATTGAAATGGCTTGGCTTGGATTGGGACGGCGACGCCATCTCGCAGTTCTCGCGCGTTGACCGCCACCGCGAGGCGGTCGAGCAGATGCTGGCTGACGGCCACGCCTACAAATGCTATTGCACGCCCGAGGAACTGGCGGAGATGCGCGAACAGGCCCGCGCCGAAGGCCGCAAGATGATGTATGACGGCCGCTGGCGCGACCGCGACCCCTCCGACGCCCCGGCCGGCGTCGATCCGGTCATTCGCCTGCGCGCGCCGCACGAAGGCAACACGGTCATCCATGACAAGGTTCAGGGCGATGTCACGGTCGCCAATGATACGCTCGACGACCTGGTGCTGCTGCGCGCCGACGGCACGCCGACCTACATGCTGGCGGTGGTGGTCGATGACCACGACATGGGCATCACCCATGTGATCCGCGGCGACGACCATTTCACCAACACCTTCCGCCAGGCGCAGATCTTCAACGCCATGGGCTGGTCCTTGCCGGAATTCGCGCATATTCCGCTCATTCACGGCGCCGACGGGGCGAAACTGTCGAAACGCCATGGCGCGCTCGGTGTCGATGCCTACCGCGACATGGGTTTCCTGCCCGACGCCATCTGCAACTACCTGCTCCGGCTCGGCTGGAGCCACGGCGACGACGAGATCATCTCGCGCGACCAGGCTATCGAATGGTTCGGCCTGGAAGCGATCAACAAGGGTGCCGCGCGCTTCGACATGGATAAGCTGACGGCGACCAACGCGCACTATATCCAGAACGGCGATGACGAGGCGTTGGTGGGCTTGATCATGCCGGCGCTCACGGAGCGGCTCGGCGATGCCATGGCGCCAGACGCCGAGGCCTGGGTGCGTGCCGGCATCGGCGGGCTCAAGCCGCGCGCCAAGACGGTTACCGAGCTGATCGAGAAATCCGAGATCTATGCCCGCGCGCGTCCCCTCGCCTTCGACGAGAAGGCCGTCAAGCTGCTGGACGACGATGGCAAGAGCAACCTCGCGGGCCTGCGCCGTAAACTCGACGACGTGACCGCCTGGGACGAAGAAGCGCTGGATGCCTGCGTGCGCGCCTATGCCGAGGAAGCCGGCATCAAGATGGGCCAGGTGGCGCAGCCGCTTCGCGCGGCGCTGACCGGCACCACGGTGTCTCCGGGCATCTTCGAGGTGCTGGAAATCTTCGGGCGCGACGAGGCGCTAGCCAGGCTCGACGACGCCCTCGAGGCCGCTTAGCGCCTGAAGTCTCGCCAATGCCTGCCATTCGGCACGGCTTGTTAATGTTTTCGATTTCGGCCAAATTGGGCCCGGTTTTTGAGCAAGATGTAGAAAGAAGAGAGGAAGGGTACCTACATGAGTGAGTTGGACAAATCCCACAACCAGAGTTTCACGCTGACCGACAATCGCTCCGGCGAAAGCTATCAGCTCCCGATCATCCAGGGGACCACGGGTCCCGACGTGATCGATGTCCGCAAACTGTATGCGGAAACCGACTGCTTCACCTACGATCCGGGCTTCACCTCGACGGGGAGCTGTGAATCGAAGATCACCTTCATCGACGGTGACGAGGGAATCCTGCGCTACCGCGGCTATTCCATCGATGCGCTGGCGGAAAATTCAGACTTCATGGAAGTCTGCTACCTGCTGCTCTATGGAGATCTGCCGTCTCCGGAGCAGAAAGCCAAGTTCGAGTCCGATATCACGCACCACACCATGGTGCACGAGCAGATCAACAATTTCTTCCGCGGGTTCCGCCGCGATGCCCACCCGATGGCGGTCATGTGCGGCGTCGTCGGCGCGCTCTCGGCCTTCTATCACGACAGCACGGACATCACCGATCCGAAGCACCGCATGGTCGCGTCGTACCGGATGATCGCCAAGATGCCGACCATCGCGGCGATGGCCTACAAGTATTCCATCGGTCAGCCGTTCATGTATCCGCAGAACGGTCTCAAGTATGCGGAAAACTTCCTGTACATGATGAACGCCACGCCGTGCGAGAAATACGAGGTGAGCCCGATCCTGGCGCGCGCCATGGATCGCATTCTGATCCTGCACGCCGACCACGAGCAGAACGCCTCGACGTCGACGGTGCGCCTGGCGGGGTCCTCCGGCGCCAATCCGTTCGCCTGCATTTCGGCCGGCATTGCATCGCTCTGGGGGCCTGCGCACGGCGGCGCCAACGAGGCGGTGCTGAACATGCTGGAAGAGATCGGCTCGGTCGACCGGATTCCGGAATTCGTCAAGAACGCCAAGGACAAGGACGATCCGTTCCGCCTGATGGGCTTCGGCCACCGGGTCTACAAGAACTTCGACCCGCGCGCCAAGGTGATGCACCAGACCTGCCACGAGGTCTTGGACGAGCTCGGCATCGACAACGAGCCGCTGCTCGATATCGCCATGGAACTGGAACGCATCGCGCTCGAGGATGAGTACTTCATCGAGAAGAAACTCTACCCGAACGTCGACTTCTATTCCGGCATCATCTTCAAGGCCATGGGTATTCCGACCAGCCTGTTCACGGTGCTGTTCGCCGTGGCCCGCACGGTTGGCTGGGTCGCTCAGTGGAACGAGATGATCGAGGATCCGTCGCAGAAGATCGGCCGCCCGCGCCAGCTCTATACGGGCGAGGTCGAGCGCGCTTATGTGGCGCCGGAAAACCGCTGAGGCGGTCGTCCAACTCGGAACTCAAGCGGCGCCGCTTTAAGCGGCGCCGTTTTCTTTTGCCCGAAGGATGCTGAGTACCGTTTCGGCGGCGCGGCGGTTGGGACGAACGGTCCCATGGCCGAGCGCGGAGAGCGCTTCCTGGTACGCCTGTATCTGCGCGTGGCGGGCATCCGCCGATGAGAACAGACGCTCGATTTCCGTTGCCAAGATGTCGGGCTGGCAGTCTTCCAGCACCCGTTCGGGGACCGCTTCGCATCCGAGGATGACGTTGACCAGGTTCGCATAAGGGCTCTTCACCAGGCGCCGCGCCAGGTAGGCGGTAATCGGCGCCATGCGGTAGCCGATGACGGTGGGCGTTCCGGCCATGGCCAACTCCAGCGCTACCGTGCCGGAGGCCGCGAGTGCCGTATCGGCGGCGGCGAAGGCATCGAATTTGTCGGCATCGTTATCTATCAGGTGGATGGGAACCCCGAGATCGGCGGCCGCGGCGGCAACCAATTCACGGGTCGCCGGCACGGTGGGGATCGCGAGCTGCAACCCGGGGACCGACGAGCGCAAGCGTTGCAGGGTCTCCGTAAACACCGGCAACAGCCGGCGGACCTCTCCGCGACGGCTGCCGGGCAACAAGACCATCAACGGCGCATCCGCGCCGATCCCGCGTGCTTGCCGGAACGCGGCGCCATCGCCCTTGTCGGCGCCGCTTTCCAGTACCGGGTGGCCGACGTAGGTACAGGCTAGGCCATGGGCTTCGAAATAAGGCGGCTCAAACGGCAACAGCGCCAGCAGGTGATCAAGGAAGCCGGCGACTTTTTTCGCCCGTCCCGGCCGCCAGGCCCAAACCGTCGGCGCCACGTAATGCACCAGGGGAATCCCCTCCCCCTTGAGCCGCTTGGCGACGCGGAAGCAGAAGTCCGGCGCATCGATGGTAAGCAGCAGGTCGGGCCGGCGCGCTCGGATGTCGGCGGTGACCTGATTGATGCGCCGGATCAAGCCCGGCAATCGCGGCAGGACCTCCGTCAGCCCCATGACCGACAGCTCCTGCATGGGAAACAGGCTTTCCAGGCCGGCATCCGTCATCATCGGGCCGCCAATACCGGCGAAGGTGGCTTGGCCGTCCAACATATCCTGAAGTTCGCGCATCAATGGGCCGCCAAGACGGTCGCCGGATTCTTCGCCCGCAATCAGATAGATGAGCAGCCGGCCGTCGTTCATGGCGTCTCGATCCCAATGATGAAGAGACCGGCCTCGTTCGCCGCATGGATGGTCTTTTCGCGTTCGAGCAGCAAGGCCGCGCCGGCGCTGATGGCAATCCCGGACAGGCCGGCGGCACGGGCCTGGGCGACCGTATCCGGACCGATGGCCGGCAGGTCGGCGCGCCGTTCCTGGCCGGGTTTGACGGTCTTGACCAGTACGCCGCCGCTCTCGCCCTCGGGTCGGTTGGCCGCAAGGTTCGCCAGCATGGCGGCGGTCCCCGCACGGTCCTCGACCGTCAGGGTTTGGCCGCCCGCCGCGACGGCCGCTTGGCCTTCGTCGCGGGCACCCAACGCCAGCGCCGCGGCGGTCCCCACTTCGATGTCCCGGAGGTCGTCGGTCGTTGGCGACTTTTCGGTCACGCAGCCTATCGGCGCCAGGAGCTCGGGCATCAATTCGTCGACACCACGGACTTTGAACCCCTCTTCCTCAAGCGCGGAAACCAGGGTTTTGAGGAAGGTATCGTCGCCTTTCGAGAACACGGCCGTTTTCAGCAAGAACTTCGCCGCCCAGGCATCGGGGCGAACGGCGGAAAGCGGCGGCTTTCTGACGCTGCCGATGAAGACCAGATCCTCGACCCCCTCTCCTTGCAGGCGTTTGATCATGCCGCCAGCGGCGCCGACGCGGAACTCGGCGAAATCGAGCCCGCCGTAATCGGCGGCGTCCGCCTGCCCCTTCAGCAGGACCACGAAGACCGGTTGGCCATTGTCTCGGCAGTGGTGCGCAAGCGTCAGCGGAAGCGGCCCGCTGCCGGCGATAATACCGAGCTTACGCGGCATCATCCAAAGCAGGTTGGCAAATGGCCCTGGAGGAATCCGCCCGGATGAAGTCGACGATTTCCATCACCGGCTCGTTGCTGCTGAAATCTTCGGCGACATCCTCCAAGCGTTCGCTTAGCGTTCCCTCCAAGGCGAAGATAAGACGGTAGGCCTTGCGCAGGTCGTGAATGACGTCGCGGGAAAAACCGCGCCGCTTCAGTCCGACGATATTGAGCCCCGATAGCCGTGCGCGGTTGCCAATGACCGAGCCGTAGGGAATGACATCGTGTTCGATGCCGGACATGCCGCCGATCATGGCGTGCTTGCCGATGCGGACGAATTGATGCACCGCCGAGAGGCCGCCGATGATCGCCCATTCGCCGACGTGCACATGCCCGCCGAGCGTCGCATTGTTGACGAGAATGGCATTGTTGTCGATGCGGCAGTCATGCGCCACATGGGCACCGACCATGAACAGGCAATTGTCGGCGACGGAGGTCAGCATGCCGCCGCCCTCGGTCCCGGGGTTCATGGTCACGTGTTCGCGGATCGTATTATTGGCACCGATCTCCAGGCGCGATGGCTCGCCGCCGTATTTCAAATCCTGCGGGCAATGACCTATCGAGGCGAACGGATAGATCCGGGTGTTGGCGCCGACGCTGGTCCGGCCGTCAACAACGACATGCGCGATCAATTCGACGCCGTCGCCCAAGGTTACATGATCGCCGACCACGCAGTAGGGACCGACTTTGACGTCGGTGCCGAGTTCGGCCTTCGGGGAAACGACGGCGGTGGGATGAATGTTGTTCATTTGCTGATCCATCACGTGTCGACGATCATTGCGGAATAGACGGCTTCCGCTTTCAGGGTGCCGTCGACGTAGGCTTCGCCTTTGAACTTCCAGACATTGCCGCGCGCGCGTTGTTTTTCGACACGCAACTCGACGCGGTCACCGGGGACGACGGGTTTACGAAAACGGGCCTGGTCGACGGTCATGAAATAGACCAGCCTCCCCTCTTTGCGTCCCATGGTTTCGACCACCATGACGGCGGATGTCTGCGCCATCGCTTCGATGATCAAGACGCCCGGCATGATCGGATGCCCCGGAAAATGACCCTGGAAGAAAGGTTCGTTGATGGTGACGTTCTTGATCCCCGTGGCGCTTTCTCCAAGGACAATATCTTTCACCTGATCGATCAGCAGAAAGGGATAGCGATGCGGGATCATTTCCATGATCTCGCCGATCTCAAGCGTTCGCAACTCGGTGTTCGCGTCGGTGTCCATGCCCGTCATTTACCCTTCTTCGTCTGCTTTTCGAGGAATGCCTGTTCGCGCCACCATTGCTTTGCGGGCTTTGCAGGAAATCCACCGACCGTTTCGCCCGGCAACACGTCGCGAAAGACTCCGGCTTTCGCAGCGACCTTGGCGCCGTCTCCGATACGGATATGACCAGCAAATCCCGCCTGTCCGCCGATCATCACGCCGTTGCCGATCTCGGTGCTGCCGGAAATCCCAACCTGGGATACGACCACGCAATGCATGCCGATCACAACGTTATGTCCGATCTGCACCAAATTGTCGATCATGGTGCCTGTGCCGATAATGGTGTCGGGACCCGCACCGCGGTCGATTGTCGTATTGGCGCCGATCTCAACGTCATCGCCGATGACAACCCGGCCCAACTGGGGTACGCGTATCGCACCGGTTGGCGACGGCGCGAAGCCGAAGCCGTCCTGCCCAATACTGGAACCTGGAAAAATCGTCACCCGTTCACCAACGATGCTGTGGCTGAGCGTTACGTTGGCCCCGACACGCGTATCAGCACCGAGAACGCAACCAGCCCCGACTACGGCACCAGTACCGATTTGGCAGCGGTCACCGATTTCCGCCCGGTCACCAATGACCGCGCCGGCGGCGATGATCACCCCGGCCCCGATCGAGGCGCTTGGAGCCAGTGATGCCGGCTCCCCGGGCTCCGCGGCGAGCGCCGCGCCTGGATAGAACCGTTGAGCAATCCGGGCATACCCCAGGTACGGCTGCTCTGTCAGCAACAAGGCCATGCTTTTCGGTGCTCGCTCGGCCATGTCCGGGTGAGCGACACAGGCCCCGGCCCGACTCTCGACGAATTGATCGATATATTTACGGTTGTCTAGAAAACTGACATCCGAAGCACCGGCCGAAGCTAGCGACTTGACGTCATGCATCAACTGGTCGGGAGAGCCGTCTACGAGCTCGGCATTGGCGATGTCCGCCAACTCGCTCAATGCGACCGGTTCCGGGACGGTGAAAAAGCGGGGGTCGGCCATGACCGTCAGTCGCTAGGCTTTTTAACCGGCACTTTCACCAGTTCCTTGTTGAGGCGTTCCAAGACCTCGGCGGTGACGTCCAGATTGCGCGCCACCAGAACCGTTTGCGCGCGGCGCAAAACGAGTGAGGCATTTCGGGCTTGTGCGATGTCCGCGACGATCTGGTTCATGTTTTTTTCTACCACGAGCATGGCTTCGACCTGAGCCTGGTCCAATTGGTGCTTTCGCTTTTGCACCAATTTCTGCACGCCAATGACCCGTTGCTCGAAATCCCGCCGCTCTTTGGCGAAGGCTTCGGGCGAGAGGATTGCGCGCTTTTTCGCCAATTCCTGATTGGCTGAGCGGAGCGCGCTTTCCTCTTTCTGGATATCCGTTTGGAATTCCTTGCGAAAGCCCGCGATCTGCTCGCGGATATTCTTGACCGCGACTGCATTCCGCCGGATGTCTTCGATGCTCATGACGATGATATTCAGTCCCTGCCCCGTCGCGGCCGATGCCGCAGGCGCGGCGGGCGTTTGTTGTTGCGCCATGGCAGTGGGAGAGATCAACAGGCCAAGCAGCATAAATACCGATATTCGCTTGCGGGTATTCAAAATCATCTCCTAGAACTGGGTGCCAAAATTCAGGCGGAAAAGTTCGGTCTTGTCGAAGTCTTCCTCCGCGATCGGAAATCCGAAATCCATCCCTAGCGGGCCGAAGGGCGAACGCCAGGTTAAGCCGACACCAGTGGAGGCGCGCACGCTGCCGGTATCCTTGGTGTTGGAATCGCTTGGATCGATACTTCCCGAACTGCCGAAGTCGGTAAAGACACGACCCGAAACGCCCATTTCCGCCGGCAATCCCACAGGGAACTGCAATGTGATCGAGCCCGTATACATCCATTCGCCGCCGAGCGCGTCATCGGAACTGCCGTCACGTGGTCCGACACCGGCGGTTTCGAAACCGCGGAGGTCATCGCCGCCGATATAATAGCGCTCACGGAAATGTACGTCCTCTCCCAGCCCAACGATATAACCGGCCTTGCCGCCGGCGGACAAAGTCCATTGATCGGCGACGGGGTAGTAGTAACCGCCCTGTACCGTGTTACGTAGATGACGCAGCGTTCCGCCAAGCCCTGCGACCTCGGTCGATAGCGAAGCGTTGTAACCGGAGGTGGGAAGTAAACGACTATCGCGTTTGTCGATACCGATGGTATGTCCAACCTCTGAAATGTACTCACTGCCGATCTTCGATTGGATTAACGGCGACGCGGTCGCCGAGACATCGTCGATCTTCTGCTCGCGGATTCCGTAACTCCAGTCCTGGCGGAGGTCTTCGGTAAGATAATAGCCCGCGGAAAGCGACAAACCCGTACGGCTCGTATTGATCGAGCTGGTATCTTCCAGGTTTTGCCGGACATGAAAGATGTTGAAACCGGCAGATACCTCGCGGTCCATGAAGTAAGGTTCGCGGAACGAAAAATCGATCTGGCTGCGTTTTGCGGCGGCAGTGAATTTCAGGCCGAGCTTTTGCCCACGCCCAAGGAAGTTGTTTTCCTTCAAGCCGAATTCACCAATGGCGCCAATGGCCGACGAATAACCGGCGCCGATCGATATCGTGCCTGTCGACTTTTCCTCGACGTCGACCTTGATGATGGTCTTGTCTGGGGAACTGCCCGGAATTTGCTCGACGTTGACGGTTTCGAAGAAGTCCAGGTTCCGTAAACGCTGGCGAGAGCGGCGAACCTTGGCGGAATTGAACGCATCGCCCTCCACCAGGCGGAATTCACGGCGGATCACCTTGTCCAGGGTGCGGACGTTGCCGGCAATATCGATGCGTTCGACGAAGACCCGGGGGCCTTCCTTAACCTCGAAATCGATCGAGATGGTTTTGGCCTTGCGATCACGCTTGACCCGGGGGCGGACGTCAACGAACGCGAAACCGAGTTCTCCAACCCGGTCGGTGATGGCATCGACAGCTTTGTCGACCTGGGTGATGTCGTACCAGTCGCCGGGCTCCAGTTCGACCACGTTTCGGATCTGCTCGGGCTTCAGATCGCGCAATTTGGCGTCGATCTCGATCTTGCTCAGCGTATAGCGCGGCCCCTCGTCCACGGTGTAGGTAATGAAAAACTCTTTGCGGTCGGGCGTCAGTTCGGCGACGGCGGAATTGACGCGGAAATCGGCAAAGCCCTCCGACAGGTAGAAGCGCTGCAACAATTCGCGGTCGAGGGTGATGCGGTCGGGGTCATAGACCGTATTGGTGGAGAACACCCGGTACCAGATATCCTCCTTGGTCTCGACGATGCTGCGCAGGCGCCGGTCGCTGAACTCCCGATTGCCGACGAATCGCACGCTTTCGACCTTGGTCGGCTCGCCCTCGGCGATCTCATAAACGAGGTCGACCCGGTTTTGCGGCAACTGGATCACCTTGGGCTCGATGGTAACGGCAAACCGCCCTTCGAGCCGATAGATCGTCAACAGCCGTTTGACGTCGGCCTGCACCTTCGAGCGGGTGTAGATCACCCGCGGCCGGAGCGAGACTTCGGATTCGAGCGTTTCGTTGCTCAGCGCCTTGTTGCCCTCGAAGGCGATGCGGTTGATGACCGGGTTTTCGACGACTTTTACGACCAGCACATTACCCTGGCGTTGGATCCTGACGTCGGCGAACAAACCGGTTGCGAACAGGCTTTTCAGCGATCGGTCGACACGTTGAAGGTCGTAGGGATCGCCCTCGCGGATCAGCAAATAGGATTTTACCGTGCCGGGTTCGATGCGCTCGGTGCCATCGACCACGATCTGCTGAATGACGGCGGCCTGCGCGAGTTCGTTCGCCTTGCCGATGCGGGGCGCAAACAGCAAGAGCGACATGCAAAGCATGCCGCTAATCACAAGGCCGGTGCGAGTCAGACTCCGCAAGTAAATCCCCCAGACTTCCCTGAAAGTTAGGTGAAGAGGTCTTTTATAAACTCGAAGACTCGCAAGTGCACGAGATCATTCCACGTCACGAAAACCACGAGAAGCAATACCAGAATCAGCCCAAATCGAAAACCGTATTCTTGGACTTTGGGGCCGAGTGGTTTCCCGCGAATCGCCTCCGCGGCATAAAACGCCAGATGGCCGCCGTCCAGCATCGGAATGGGGAAAAGATTGATCAGGCCGAGGTTGACCGAAAGCATGGCCATAAGCAGCACCAATTGGGCGATGCCACCTTTCGCCATATCGCCCGAAATCTGCGCGATACGAAGCGGTCCACCCAAGTCGTCGGTGGCGCGCGTTCCCATGATCATGTCGCGCACGTAAACCAGGATATTGACGGTCATGGTGGCCGTCTGCTGCACGCCCACCCAGAGCGCCATGGCCGGGTTGTGGCGCTCATAGGCGACGTGTTCCAGGTTGGGGCGCACGCCCAGGAGACCGATGGTTTTAGGGGCGCCGTCCTCATCGGCGCGGTCGGCTGATTTCGGCACGGCATTGAGGGCCACGGCATTGCCATCGCGAACCACATCGAAACGCAAGCTTCGGCCCGGATTGGCCATGACTTTTTCGCGCAGTTCCGAAAACAGGCTGATTTCCGCGCCGTCGATGGCAACGATCTTGTCATTTTGCATCAAACCCGCTTCGGCGGCGGCGCTGTCGGGCATGACCTCGCCAACGACGGCAAGCGGGGTTGCGGTGCCTTGGAACACGGCCAGGGCCGCAAATACGGCGATGGCAAAGAGATAATTGACCGCCGGCCCGGCGAATACGATGGCGGCGCGCTGCGCCAGGGTCTTGTGATGGAACGAAACTGCCTGCTCTTCCGGCGTTAGTTCCACGGTTTCGCCGGTTTCCTCGTCTTCCATGTTCTCGCCGAACATCTTGACGTAGCCGCCGAGTGGAATGAGCCCGATTTTCCAACGTGTTCCGACGGCGTCGTTCCAGCCGAAGATCTCCGGACCGAAGCCGATGGAAAACGTTTCGATTCGCACGCCGTTGCGTTTCGCCACCCAATAGTGGCCCCATTCGTGGACATAGACGAGAACCGTCAGCACGAACAGGAAGACGACGATGTAATACCAGGTAAAACCGAGAAAACTCATGAATTTAGGCCCGTTTGCAATGCTGCGTCTGAAGTGGGCTCGTCGGCCGCCAATGTCAAGAAATCAAGCGCGTCACCCGCCGCGCTTCCGCGTCCGCATCCAGGACGTCGTCGAGAGTAGAAATTTCACTGGCCGGAATCTCATCCAGCACCGCTTCGACCAGGCGCGGAATATCCAGGAATCCAATGTCTCCGGCCAGGAACCGTGCCACCGCGATTTCATTGGCGGCATTGAGAACAGTTGGCGCCGCCCCGCCGGCCCGCAGCGCTTCCCGCGCGAGGCGAAGCGCCGGAAAGCGCTCCAGATCGGGGGGCTCGAAGGTCAAGGAACCGATTTCCGCGAGCGAGAGCTTCGGCGACGGCGCCGGCATGCGGCTCGGCCAGGCCAGCGCATAGGCGATCGGCGTGCGCATGTCCGGCGTTCCCAGTTGCGCCAACACCGAGGCGTCGACGTATTCGACCAGCGAATGGATGATCGATTGCGGATGCACCAGGATCTCGATCTGTGATTCGGATACCGGGAAAAGATGAAAGGCCTCGATCAGTTCGAGGCCCTTATTCATCATGGTCGCTGAATCGATGGAAATTTTGGCGCCCATGTCCCAATTCGGGTGCGCGACGGCCTGTTCCGGCGTGACTTTCGCCATATCCGCCTTGCTGGCGGTGCGGAATGGGCCGCCGGACGCGGTCAGGATGATTTTCGAGACCTTGTCCGCTTGGTCGAATTCGAACACTTGGAAAATGGCGCTGTGCTCGGAATCCACCGGTAGCAAGGTGGCGCCGTGGCGCTCGATCTCGCGGATGAAGATGTCGCCGGCCGAAACCAGGCATTCCTTGTTGGCAAGGCCCACGGTGGCACCGCGCTTCACCGCTTCCAGCGTCGGCGCCAGGCCGGCGGCGCCGACGATGGCGGCCATCACCCATTCGGCCGGTCTTGACGCGGCCTCGACCACCGCTTCCGGTCCGGCGGCAACGGCGATATCCGTTCCCGCGAGGGCATCCTTCAAGGCGCCATAACGTTCGGGATCGGCGACGACGGCCAGTTTGGCGTTCAACTCGCGCGCTTGACGCGCCAGGAGGTCGACATTGCTATTGCCGGTCAGCGCTTCGACGTGAAAATCCGCAGGCTGGCGGCGGATCAGGTCGATGGTGCTGCAGCCGACCGATCCCGTGGACCCAAGAATGCTGACGCTCTTGGGAGCCGGGGCCGTAATTGGATCGGTCGCGGTTACAGCCATGCCAACAGGTCCTTCCCACTTGCCATTTGAACGCCCCAGGCCGCCAGGGCCGCGGCCAACAACCCATCGACGCGGTCGAACAATCCACCGTGACCCGGGATCAGGCCGCTCATGTCCTTCCTATGGAATCGCCGTTTGAACCAAGATTCAAGCAAATCCCCCCCTTGCGAGATGCCGCCCAGTAACGCGGAAACGCCGATGAGGTGCCAGGTTGTTGTTTTTTCTAGATAAAGTCCAATGGCAAAGCCAACAATCGCGGCGCCGGCCAGTGCGCCGCAAAAGCCCGACCAGGTCTTTTTCGGGCTCAGCCTTGGCGCCAGCTTCGGACCGCCAATGCTGCGGCCGGCTAGGTAGGCGACGGTGTCGGCCGCCCAAACCAGGACGAACAGCCAGTAGACACTGAGCGCGCCTAAGTTTTCCGAAGCCCGCAGAGCGATCAAGGCATAGACGGACAACGCCACGTAGGTGCCGCCCGCGAGCGTCCAGGCGATGCTTCGGTCGCTGACGGTGAACACCTCATAGAGCAGAACGGCGGCGCCGACGATGACCAGGATGTTGAAATAAGGCGATCCGAAATGGATTGCGGCGAGAACAGGCGGAATCAGAACGACGGCGGATAGCAGCCGTTTTCCGAAATCTGAGGCCGGGGCGGCGTCAGCTTGAGGTTGCCGCGCCATACCGCCGGTCGCGTGACTGAAAGACGTCGATGGCTTCGGCCATGGTGGTCTCGGAAAAATCCGGCCAATGGATGTCGAGGAAAAGGAATTCCGTGTAGGCCATCTGCCACAACAGGAAATTGCTGACCCTCTGTTCGCCGCTGGTGCGAATAAGAAGATCGGGGTCCGGCAGGCCCGCCGTGTATAGATGTTCCGACACCAAGGCCTCGGAAATCTCGTCCGGGCGCAAGCGGCCGTCGGCCGCCGCCTCGGCGATGCGGCGAACCGCGCTGGTGATCTCCGCACGGCTCCCGTAGCTAAGCGCGATGGTCAGAACCAGCCGAGTGTTGTCCGCCGTCTGCGCCTCGGCCTCGTTGATCAGCTTGACGATGTCCGGATCCAGGCGTTGGCGTTCGCCGATCACCTTGAAACGCACGCCTTCTTCGTCCAGCGCCTTGATCTCACGACGCAGGTAAATGCGGAGCAACCCCATGAGATCGCGCACTTCCTGCGGCGGCCGGCTCCAGTTTTCGGAAGAAAACCCGTACAACGTCAGGTACTTGATGCCATGCTTGATGGCGCCCTTCACGGCGCGCCGAACGGCCTCGGCCCCCTGCTGGTGACCGGCCGTACGCGGCAGGCCATGCGCCTGCGCCCACCGCCCGTTGCCATCCATGATGACGGCCAAGTGCAGCAGCGGGGAACCCGGCTCACCGGTTTGCGTCGGTGCGATCTTGGGAGGAGTCATTCGGCGCTTACACCTGCATGATTTCTGCGTCTTTGTGGGTCAGCGCTTCGTCGATATTGGCAACGAATTCGTCGGTCAGTTTCTGCACCTCGTCGGAATATTCGTGATGCGCATCCTGGGAAATCTGACCGTCCTTTTCCGCCTTCTTCAGGTCATCCATGGCGTGGCGCCTGACGTTGCGCACGGCGACACGCGCGTCCTCGGCGTACTTCGCGGCAACCTTGGTCAGTTCCTGACGCCGTTCCTCGGTCAGAGCCGGAATCGGCACGCGGATCATCTGGCCCTCGGCGGCCGGGTTGAGCCCCAGGCCGGATTCGAGGATCGCCTTTTCCACCGCCTTGACCAGCCCCTTGTCCCAGACCTGCACGGTGAGCATGCGTGGTTCGGGCGCGCTGATGGTACCGACCTGGTTCATCGGCATTTCCGAGCCGTAAGCCTCGACCGTGATCGGCTCCAGCAGGCTGGTGGCGGCCCTTCCCGTACGCAGGCCGGCGAATTCCTCATGCAGCACTTCGACGGCGCGTTCCATGCGGTGGCGAATGTCTTTTTTTGCCGAATTGAAATCCGTGAATGTCATTTGGGTCTCCCTGTAGACGTCTTGTTCTTGCCGTCGCTGGTTTTATCCGACGCGCGTGAACGTACCCTCGCCTTTCACCACCTTGCGCAGGCCCCCGGGCTCGTGAATGGAAAATACGACGATCGGGATGCCGTTTTCACGCGACAATGCGATCGCCGAGGTATCCATCACCTTTAAGTCGCGGGTGATGACTTCATCATAACTCAATGTCTCGAAGCGTTGCGCGTTTTCTTGCTTTTTCGGGTCCGCATCATAGACGCCATCGACCTGTGTTCCCTTGAGCAACGCATCGCAATTCATTTCGGCCGCACGCAGGGCGGCAGCGGTATCTGTCGTGAAGAATGGGTTGCCGGTGCCGGCGGCGAAGATCACCACGCGGCCCTTTTCCATATGGCGGACGGCGCGCCGGCGAATATAGGGTTCGCAAACGGTGGTCATGGGAATGGCGGACTGAACGCGAGTGGCGACGCCCTTCGATTCGAGCACGCTCTGCATGGCAAGCGAGTTGATCACCGTGGCCAGCATGCCCATGTAGTCGGCGCTGGTGCGTTCGATCCCGGCGGCGGCGCCGGAGACGCCGCGAAAAATGTTACCGGCACCGATGACCAGGCAAACTTGCACGCCGTCGGCATGAACGTCGCAGATTTCCTGGGCGATTCGTTCCACCGTGGCGGCATCGAGACCGAACTCCCGATCGCCCATCAAACCCTCGCCGGAGAGCTTCAACAGGATTCGACGGAAGGATTGCTCGGTCGGCATGGGGCTGCCTCGGTGGGATCAGAAGGGTTGGCGGATGATGTTGCAGTGTACACCATGGCACCCGGCGGCCAAGCGCCGGGTGCCGGTGTCCATGCGGATCAGCCGCCGGCGGCCGCGGCCACTTCGGCGGCGAAGTCTTCTTCCTTCTTCTCGACACCTTCGCCGAGCACCAGGAGCTTGAACCCGGCCAAGGAAACCGGGGTTCCCAGCTCCTTCGCGGCATTCTCAAGGACTGCCGAGATGCGGGTCTCGCCGTCGATGACGAAGGTCTGATCGACGAGGCAGACTTCCTCGTAGAACTTCCGCAGACGGCCTTCGACCATCTTCTCGATGATCTCTTCGGGCTTGCCCGATTCGCGGGCTTGTTCGGAAAGCACGGCACGTTCGCGCTCGAGTTCCGCCGGGTCCAGGTCATCGCGAGAGGTCGCCAGCGGCTTGGTCGCGGCGATATGCATGGCGAGTTGCTTGCCCAGTTCCTGCAGTTTGTCGGCGTCACCTTCCGACTGCAGGGCAACGAGCACGCCGATCTTGCCGAGACCGTCGGCGAGCGCACCATGCAGGTAGCTGGCGAGCACGCCGGTTTCCACCGACAGCGCTTCCGCGCGGCGCAGCATCATGTTCTCACCGATGGTGGCGATCTGGTGGGTGACTTCCTCTTCCACGGTGCGGCCCGTTTCCGGGTAATCGGCGGCCTTGATGGCGTCGAGGTCGCTGCCGGTGGAGAGGACCACGCCGGCGATGGTGCCGACCAGGTCCTGGAAGATCTCGTTACGCGCGACGAAGTCGGTCTCGGCGTTGACTTCGACCATGGCGCCGCTGGTGCCTTCGACCTTCAGGCCGATCAGGCCTTCCGATGCGGCGCGGCCGGCCTTTTTGGCGGCGGCGGCGAGGCCCTTGGTGCGGAGCCAGTCCACGGACGCATCCAGATCGCCGTTGTTTTCCGAAAGCGCCTTTTTGCAATCCATCATGCCGGCGCCGGTTTTCTCGCGCAGTTCCTTGACGAGCGCAGCCGTAATCTCAGCCATCTCTACCTCTATCTCATTCGTTACGTGGTTCGGCCGGCGCCCTTGCGGGCGCGCGGCGGTTATTCCTTGGCGGCTTCTTCGGCCGGCGCTTCTGCTTCAGCAGCGGCTTCCGCGACGACCGCCTCGGGTGCAGCATCCGCGGGAGATTCCGCAGGGGCTTCTTCAACCGCGGCCGGCAGTTCCTCGACCAGGCCCTCTTCCGAGGCCCCGAGATCGCCGCCGCTGGCCGTCACTTCGCTCTGCAGGCCGGCGAACACGGCACCCGCGACAAGGTCGCAGTAGAGGTTGATGGCACGCTGGGCGTCATCGTTGCCCGGCACCGGGAAGTTGATGCCCTTCGGGTCGGAGTTCGAATCGATGATGCCGACGACCGGGATGCCGAGCTTGTTGGCCTCGGCAACGGCGATGTCTTCCTTGTTGGTGTCGATGACGAACAGGATGTCCGGCAGGCCGCCCATTTCCTTGATGCCGCCGAGCGCACGCTCCAGCTTGTCGCGTTCGCGAGTCAGGTTGAGCACTTCCTTCTTGGTCAGGCCCTCGGTCTCGCCGGAGAGCTTCTCGTCCAGTTCGCGCAGGCGCTTGATCGAGTTGGAGATGGTGCGCCAGTTGGTCATCATGCCGCCGAGCCAACGGTGGTTGACGAAGTACTGGCCGCAACGCCGCGCGGCATCGGCAACCTTGCCGCTGGCCTGGCGCTTGGTGCCGACGAATAGCACGCGGCCGCCGCCGGCGACGGTCGAACGCACGGCTTCCAGCGCCTGGTGCAGCATCGGCACGGTCTGCTGAAGGTCGATGATGTGGATGTTGTTGCGTTCCCCGAAGATGTACTGAGCCATCTTGGGGTTCCAACGACGGGTGTTGTGTCCGAAGTGAACGCCAGCTTCCAGAAGCTGACGCATGGTGAACGCGGGAAGCGCCATGATCTTGATCCTTTTCCGGTTGTTCCGCCACGGGCCTTTGGTTCCAAATCCTGGAACACCGGAACGGCGATCGGGCGAATTTGCGCCCGGGCCGCGAAGCCCGTGTGTGAATTGCCGCCGGTTTTAGTGGACCGGTTCGGCGAATGCAAGGGAAATAGGCAGAAAAATCGGGCCTCTAGCGCGCCTCGAAAGTCTCCACCTGGAGCACGCCGGGAAGCGCTCTGAGCGCCAATTGCGCATCGGGGCTCAAGCTATAGTGATCCTTGAGTTCCAGTTCGGCGTGCCAATCGGCGCCGCCTGGACGGGTGTCGATGCGGATGCGGTCGCGGCCGGGTTCCTGGTCGGCAAGGATGCGCTGGATGGCCGAGATGGCCGCCATTTCCGCGACGATGATGCGCAGGTTTTCCGTGGTCCGCGCGGCGGCCTGCTCCAGAGACGAAAAGCTGTTGGCCAGCAACTTCACCTCGTCGCTGCCCTCGGTTTGAACGGTCGCCTTGATGATGAGGGAATTGCCGACTTCCAGCATGTCGCCGGCGGCGGCCAGGGTCTCGGAAAATGCAGTCACCTCGAAAACGCCGGTCGGGTCGGTGAACTGGATGAAGGCGTAACGGTTGCCGCGCGCCGAGGTGCGTTCCTTCTTGGCAATCAAGGTGCCGGCCATGGTGGCGGCGCCCGGTTCCGTGCTCGCCAGCACCGAAGCCGAGGAGCGCACCTTCATCGACGATAGCTTGCTGGCATAAGCGTCCAGCGGGTGCGCCGAGAGATAGAACCCGATGGCGTCGAATTCCTCGCGCAGGCGCTCCATCGCCGGCCAGTCGGCGATTTCCGGCAGGTGCACGCGCAGCTGTGGCGCGGCCTCGCCGGCGAACAGGCCCATCTGGTTGCTTTCGCGGTCCTGCTGCGCGGCGCTGGCATGGCGCATCAGGGTCTCGACGCTTTCGAACAGCTTGCGGCGGTTCGGTTCCAGCGTGTCGAAGGCGCCGGCGCGGGTCATGTTCTCGAGCGCGCGCTTGTTTACCTGGCGGCTGTCGAGGCGCTGGATGAAGTCGGCGATATCGGTGAACGGCCCATTGCTATCACGCTCGGAGACCAACGACTGCATGGCCCCCTCACCGACGTTTTTCAGCGCCGCCAGGGCGTAGCGGATGCCCTTGCCGCGGCCGTTGGCCGATTCCACCTGGAAAACGACGCCGGACTTGTTGACGTCGGGGCCGAGCAGCGGAATTTCCACCCGGTCCAGTTCCTGGCGGAAGACGTTGAGCTTGTCGGTGTTGCCCATATCGAGCGTCATCGACGCGGCCATGAATTCCACCGGGTGGTTGGCCTTCATGTAGGCCGTCTGGTAGGCAATCAGCGCGTAGGCCGCGGCGTGCGACTTGTTGAAGCCGTAGCCGGCGAATTTGTTGACCTGGTCGAATATGTCATTGGCGCGTTTGCCCTCGACGCCGCGGCCTTCCGCGCCTTCGACGAAGATTTGGCGCTGCTGGTCCATTTCCGCCTGAATCTTCTTGCCCATGGCGCGGCGCAGCAGGTCGGCGCCGCCGAGCGTATAGCCGGAGAGCTCCTGGGCGATCTGCATGACCTGTTCCTGGTAGATCATGATGCCGAAGGTTTCCTTCAGGATCGGCTCCAGGGTGGGATAGAGATAATCGGGATCCTCGCGGCCGTGCTTGCGCTCGACGTAGCTCGGGATGTTGTCCATCGGGCCCGGACGGTAGAGCGCGACGACGGCGATGATGTCCTCAAAGGTGTCGGGCCGCATGCCTTTGAGCACGTCGCGCATGCCGGCACTTTCCAACTGGAACACGCCAGTCGTCTCGCCGCGGCCGATCATCTCGAAGGTGGCGCGGTCATCCAACGGAAGTGTGGCAAGGTCGAGGTCGACGCCCGACTGGCGCACCAGTTCCTCCGCCGTCGACAAGACCGTCAGGGTCTTCAGCCCCAAAAAGTCGAACTTCACCAGACCGGCCGATTCCACGAACTTCATGTTGAAGCCGGTCACCGGCATGTCGGAGCGCGGGTCACGGTAGAGCGGGATCAATCGGTCCAACGGCCGGTCGCCGATGACCACGCCGGCGGCGTGCGTCGATGCATGGCGGTAGAGCCCTTCCAGGCGCTTGGCGATATCCACCAGGCGGCGCACGTCCGGGTCCTCGTCGATCATCTGGCGCAACTGCGGCTCGCCCTCGATGGCCTGCGAGAGCGTCACCGGATTGGCCGGATTGTTGGGAACCAGCTTGCAGATCTTGTCGACGTAGCCGTAGGGCATTTCCAGCACGCGGCCGCAATCGCGCAGCACGGCGCGGGCCTGCAGCTTTCCAAACGTGATGATCTGCGCCACGTGGTCGCGGCCGTACTTGTCCTGGACGTAGCGGATCACCTCGTCGCGGCGGTCCTGGCAGAAATCGATGTCGAAGTCCGGCATGGAGACGCGTTCGGGGTTGAGGAAACGTTCGAACAGCAATCCCCAACGCAACGGGTCGAGGTCCGTGATCTTCAGCGACCAGGCGACGACGGAGCCGGCACCCGATCCACGGCCCGGCCCCACCGGAATGCCGCGGTCCTTGGCCCATTGGATGAAGTCGGAAACGATCAGGAAGTAACCCGGAAAACCCATCTGGTTGATGACGTCGAGTTCATACTCGAGGCGGCGGCGGTAAGGTTCCGCCGCTTTCTCGCGCGCCGCATCGTCCATGTCGTCGGTAAAGACGTGGGCTTTTAGGCGCTCTTCCAGCCCATCGGCGGACTGCTGGCGAAGCTCGTCCTCCTCGGTGTGGCCCTCGCCGCAGTCGTAGGGCGGCAAGATCGGCGCGATCGGCTCGACCATGTAGGCGCAGCGCTGTGTGATCACCACGGTGTTGTCGATGGCTTCAGGCAGGTCTTCGAACAAGGCGCGCATCTCGTCGGCGGATTTCAGGTAGTGCTCGGCCGTGAGGCGCCGGCGCTCGGTCTGGGAGAGATAAGCCCCCTGCGCGATGCAGATCAGCGCGTCGTGGGCTTCTTGCATGTCGCGGGTAGCAAAGAACACCTCGTTGGTGGCGACCAGCGGGATGTCGAGCTTATAAGCGAGATCAAGAAAGGCCGTTTCCGTCGCGTTCTCGTTGCCGAGACCATGGCGCTGGATCTCCATGTAGAGCCGGTCGCCGAAGGCATCCTTGAGCGTGGCCAGCATTTCTTCCGCCGGCCCGGCCAGGTTCTCAAGCAACAGCCGCCCGATGGGGCCGTCAGGGCCGCCGGTAAGCACGATCAGTCCCTCGGCGTGTTCCGTGAGCACCGAAAGCGGCACGTGCGGGTCGTGCGCGTCCTCGGTTTCCATGTAGGCATGCGACAGGAGTTTCAGCAGATTGCGGTAACCGGCGTCGTTCTTGACCAGCACGACCATGGTACCGCCGGGATCGTCCTCGTGGGTGACGATGCGCAACTGGCAGCCGATGATCGGCTGTACGCCGGCCTTGGCGGCGGCGCCTGAGAATTCGAGCGCGCCGAAGATATTGTTGGTGTCGGTCATGGCGACGGCCGGGAATGCGGCCTCGCGGCAAAGCTTGACCAGATCCTTGACGTGAATCGCCCCTTCGGAGAGCGAATAGGCGGAGTGAACCCGGAGATGGACGAAATCGGCGTGCGTCATGACCCGTGAACGATCCCATACTTCGGCGCCGATGTCACCAGATGTTGGGGCACAGGAGCGGGTTTTCCACAAGATTTTTCAGTTCTTGTTGATAGTTGATCCCTCGCCTAAAGTCGCGGCCATGAAAATCAAGCAACTCGACGTGATCTCCTACCGCGCCCAGGTCAGCCAGACCGTGGTGATGTCGTTTTCCAGCCTGCCCAGCCGGGCGATGGCGCTGATGCGGATCGAATCCACCGACGGTGACGTGGGCTGGGGTGAGATCTGGGGCAATTTCCCCGCCATCACCATCGAGCACCGCGCGCGCCTGGCCGGTTGGGCATTGCCGAACGTGCTGATCGGCGCCGAGTTGGACCTGGCGGACATCGGCGGTTTCTGCGATGGGTTGCGCGAGAAGCTGCACGTCCTGGCGGTGCAGTCGGACGAACCGGGCCCGGTCGCGTCGATCATCTGCGCGGTCAGCCAGGCGCTTTGGGACCTTGCGGCTCGGAAGGCGGACGCACCGCTACGCCATCTTCTCAACCCGGACGCGGTGGATACGGTCCCGGCCTACGCCAGCGGCCTCAATCCGACCGATTGCCTGGAGAACCTGCCCCGCTGCCAGGCGGAAGGTTACCGGGCTTATAAGCTCAAGGTCGGTTTCCCCGGCGACACCGACGAGCGCAACATCGCAGGGCTCTACGAGCAGATGCAGGCGGGCGAACGGCTGTTCGTCGATGCCAACCAGCGCTGGTCCCTGGAAGAGGCCGTCGCCGCCGCCGATACGCTGGCGCAATTCCCCCTCGGTTGGCTGGAGGAGCCGATCCTGGTCGACCGTCCGGCATCGGAATGGAAAACGCTGAAGGTCGAATGCGCCATCCCACTTGCCGGCGGCGAGAATCTGCGCGCCTTCCCGGATTTCAGCGCCGCGTTGGAGTGGCTGGATTTCATGCAGCCCGACATCGGCAAATGGGGCGGCATCGAGGCCAGTTGGAAGATCGCGCGCGAGACCCTGGCCGCCGGCCATACCTATTGCCCGCATTGGCTGGCGGGCGGCATCGGGCTTCTGCATTCGGCGCAATTGCTGGCGGCCGCCGGCGGCGACGGCCTGTTGGAGGTCGACAGCAACGAAAACCCGCTGCGCACCGTGTTCACCGATCTGGTGCCGGGCATCGCCGACGGCGATTTCCGCATCGGCGACGGCCCCGGTTTCGGCGCCGATGTGCCGCTGGAGGCGCTATCGGCCTGGCAGACCGGACACGAAACCTTCGACTGAGCGTCAGTTCCGGTTGGCGGCGAGACGCGCGTCGACCCGGGCGACGGTCTCGTCGGCCGATTCCACCTCGACCCCCAGTGAATCCGCGACCGCCTTGACCAACTTGTCGACCCGTTCGATGTTCGGTGCGCCGGCGTCGATGGCGCGTGCCGCCGATGACGGCTTGACCAGGCCTTTTGCGGCATTGGCGTACTTCTCGAACGGCACAAGGTCGGCCTCGTCGGCGCCGAGGCGGATACAAAGGGCGTTGACGCTGGCGTAGATGCGCGCCGAACGATCGAGGTCGCTGTGCACGGCGTCCTTGATCGAGCGCACCGAGCTTTCCTCGACGCAGCGGTAGTTGCCGGTCAGCAGCATGGCCCACTTGGCAAACGGCACGAAGACCGACTCGTGCACCTTCAGTTTCACCGGCAGTTCCAGGCTTTCGCCGTCGGCATCGAAGCGGATCGCTTCGATATCGGTCTGCATGGCGCGCAGCATGTCGGTGGCCGCGTCCGATTGGAACCGCGCCGCCTTGAAATTGGTCGGCAGCGCCACCTGCAGCACGTTGATGGGTTCTTCCGGCGGGCGGAAGGCCTGCGGGTCCGGGCTGCAGAGCGTCATGTCGGCGGGATCGAAATCCTTCCACACGGCGGCGTCCGCATAGCATCCCTCTAGGCTGGCCATGTCGACGCCGGGAATGCGCCCCATGTAGGGCAGCGGCGGCATGTTCATGATCGACATGCAGGGCACCTTGGATTTCGCCACGCGGGGCAGAAGCTCCCGCACGCCCGGCGAACCGTACTGCGGCTCCTGCATGGCGAGCGCCACGAGATCGTAGTCTTCGGGACGGGCGTCTTCCGGCGACGAGGCCGAGACCTTGCCTGACAGATTACGGGAATCGATCTCCACGAGGCCGTCGCGGCCACGCACCGGCAACCGCACGCGGATGCCTTCGGCGTTGATCAATTCGACTTCGTTCGGCAGGCAGACCATGGTGACGTCGTGGCTGGCGAGCGCCAGCTTCGACGCCAACAGCGACCCATAGGACGCACCTAGAATGAGAACACGGTATGGCATTGCATGAAACCTCCCACTTTCATGGTCAATCCACGCCATCTGTCGCACGAATGGATTCTGTTCGCGACATTGGATTGGGGTAAAGAGTATTGCCTTTCATTCACAAATAAACGTTAATTTTCAATATTTTATATTTTAATATAAGGTTTTTACATGAACTGATGCGGACAATCGGGCGATTGATCGCGGCACGTCGCCATCTATAATCTTCGCAACATTGCACGGAGGAGCGACGACCATGCCCCATGACGGACACGACCATACAGATCCCCCACCCGATCCCGCGCTGCGGGTTAAGGCGCTGGAAAGCCTATTGGTGGAGAAAGGCCTGATCGACCCCGATGTCCTGGATGTCCTGATCGACACCTACGAACACAAGGTGGGCCCGCGCAACGGCGCGCGGGTGGTGGCCAAGGCCTGGACCGACGACGATTTCAAAGCCGCCATCAAGGAAGACTGCTCGGCGGCGATCAAGGAGACCTTCGGGTTCGAGGGCCGCCAGGGCGAGCATATCGTCGCCGTCGAGAACACCCGGGACGTCCACAACGTCGTCGTCTGCACGCTCTGTTCGTGTTATCCCTGGACGGTTCTGGGATTGCCGCCGGTCTGGTACAAATCGGCCCCCTACCGCTCGCGCGTGGTTCAGGACCCGCGCGGCGTGCTGGCCGAGTTCGGCACCGAAGTCCCGGCCGGCAAGGAGGTGCGGGTGTGGGATTCGACCTCGGAAATGCGCTATCTGGTAATCCCCGAGCGCCCCGCCGGCACGGAAGGCTGGTCGGAAGAGCAATTGGCGGATCTGGTGACGCGGAATTCCATGGTCGGCGTCGAAGTGCTCAAAGGGCCAGGCGCATGAACGGGCCGCACGATCTCGGCGGCGAACACGGTCTCGGCCCCGTCAATCCGGAAGCCGAAGCGGAGGAGCCGATCTTTCACGACGACTGGGAACGGCGCGCCTTCGCCGTTACCGTTGCATGCGGTTTCCTGGGGCAATGGAATATCGATGAATCGCGCTTCGCCCGCGAACAGCAGCATCCCGTCGATTACCTGCGCCATACCTACTACGAAAACTGGATGGCGGGCCTGGAACGCCTGATCGTCGAAAAGGGCATGGTCAGCGCCGAGGAGCTGAAAAGCGGCCATGCAACCCAGCCGGCGACGGGATACGCGGTCCCCGACGTGGAAGGCGCCAAGCGCATCCTGGCGTCCGGCGGCCCGACCCGGATGCAGGACGACCGATCCGCCGGGTACAAAGTCGGCGACAAGGTGCGGGTCACGCACGACAACCCCCTCACCCACACCCGCGCGCCGCGTTATACGCACGGCCGCATCGGCACCATCGATCGGCTGCACGGCGTGCATGTCTTTGCCGACACGAATGCGCAGGGAAACCGTACGGGCGAGCATCTCTATTCGGTGCGTTTCGAGCCCGATGAACTTTGGGGCCACAGTCACGCGGGACCGGACCCGGTCTATGTCGACATGTGGGAACCCTACCTGGAGCGCGCATGAGCGACTTCACGCCCCTGCCCCTGCAGCCGCACGACGAGACCGGCCCGGTGTTCGACGAGCCCTGGCAGGCGGAAGCCTTAGCGCTGGCCGTGCAGCTCTCCGAATCAGGCCTGTTTACCTGGAAGGAATGGACCGAAACCATCGGCGACGAGATGCAGAAGGCGCGCGATGCCGGCGATCCAGATTTGGGCGACACCTACTACGATCATTGGCTGAGAGCGCTGGAACGGCTGGTTTCCGAAAAAGGCGCCGCCGATCCGGAAAGCCTGGCCGAACGCAAGGAAACCTGGCGGCGCGCCTACCTGAACACGCCGCACGGCCAACCGGTCAGCCTCGGCGCCGCGAAGGGCTAGCGCCAGCCCTCGAGCCAGCTTTTGTTGTTGAGCGTCTCGATCCCGAGATACATCCAGCGCATCGGCATGTCGAACGGCGACGAGCGCCCGCTCGCCACGTCGGCGGCCATATCCCGCCAGACACAAGCTTGCTTGTAGGCCATGCCGGCCGGATCGGTACAGGGCGTCATGGCGATGGCGTCGTACATGGCGCGCGCCAGGGTCTGCAGGTGCGGATGCGGATAACGTGTGTACTTGAGCCTGTTCATCAGCCGGATATCGCAGGCGCAGTTCATCGAACCGACGCTGGCGTAACAGATGTCATGTTCCATGCAGGCCGCGTCGAGCGGATCGACTGGCTTCAGCGAGGCCCGAAGCGGGTTCGATGGATGACCCGGCCCGCACCAGTTGCCGTACATGGGCATCGACATCATCGACGATTGCGCCGATGCCGGAGGCGATGTCAGCGCGACCAGGGCCAGGACGGCCAAACCTATGAGACTACGTCCGATCATGCGGTCACGAGTTTACCATCTTCCAGGCGCACCGTGCGATCCATTCGTGCCGCAAGGTCCGGATTGTGGGTGGCGACCAGCGCTGCCATGCCCGATCCGCGCACCAGCTTCAGCAGCACCTGAAAGACCTCATCGGCGGTGCCTGGGTCCAGGTTGCCGGTCGGTTCGTCGGCCAACAGCAGCGCCGGACTGGCGGCGATGGCACGGCCGATGGCGACGCGCTGCTGCTCACCGCCGGAGAGCTTCGCCGGCCGGTGCGTCGCGCGGTCGGATAGCCCCATCCACTCCAGTATCTGCTGCGCGCGGCTCTTGGCTTCCTTGCGCGAGTATCCGGCGATGATCTGCGGGATGACGATGTTTTCGAGCGCCGAAAATTCAGCCAATAGGTGGTGGTATTGGTAGACGAAACCGAGCGAACGACGCCGCACCAGCGTGCGCGCGTTGTCACCGAGGCCGGCGCAGTCTTCGCCGGCGATGGAGACCTGGCCGCTGTCTGGCGATTCCAACAGTCCGGCAATATGCAGCAGTGTCGACTTCCCTGCCCCCGAAGGGCCGACCAGGGCGACAATCTCGCCCGGTCCGACCTCGAGTTCGGCCCCGGTGAGGATATCGAGCCGACGATGCCCTTTGCCGAAGGCGTGATGAATATTGGCGAGCTTGAGTACCGGCCCGCCGCTCCGGGCCATGGTGTCCGGCCCGACCGTTTCGATGGCGTCGAGGGCTCCGTTACTCATAGCGCAGCGCCTCCGCCGGATCGGTACGGGCCGCGCGCCAGGACGGATAGAGGGTCGCGGCGAAAGAGAGCGCCAGGCCCATGATCACCACGGCGATCACCTCCGAGGGATCGACGACGGCCGGCAGCTTGGAGAGGAAATAGATTTCGGCGGCAAACAGTTCGGTGCCGGTCAGGCCTTGAATCCATTGCCGGATGCTCTCGATATTGGCGGCGAACGAAAGCCCAAGCCCGAAGCCGGCCAGCGTGCCGATAGTGCCGACGCTGGCGCCGGCGAGGAAAAACACCCGCATGATCATGCCGCGCGTCGCGCCCATGGTGCGCAGGATGGCGATGTCGCGGCCTTTGTCCTTCACCAGCATGATCATCGACGAGATGATGTTGAAGGCGGCGACCAGGATGATCAGCGTCAGGATCAGGAACATGACGTTGCGTTCCACCTGAATGGCGTTAAAGAAGCTGGCGTTGGCGCGCTGCCAGTCGTGCACGCGCACTTCGCCCTTCATGGCGATCATGATCTGCGTGGCCAGTTCGGGCGCCGTCGCCGGATTGTCGCCAAAGACTTCCAAATTAGTGACGCTGTTCTGATGCTTGAAGTAGGCCTGGGCGGCTTCCAACGGCATGAAGACAAAGCTCGAATCGTATTCGTACATGCCGATGGAAAAGGTCGCGGCCACCCGGTAGGCCTTGAGCCGCGGCATGGTGCCGAACGCCGTCACCTGCCCCTTTGGCGAAATCAGGGTGATCTTGTCGCCGACGCGGACGCCCAATTTGTTGGCCATGCGCTCGCCGATGATCGCCGCATCCTTGCCGATGAAATTGTCGAGGCTGCCGGAGACGATGTTCGAGGCGACGATGTCGCGTTTCTTCAAATCCGACGGCCTGAGCCCGCGCACCACCGAGCCCTGCGAAGCGCCGTTGGCGGTGACCATCACCTGCCCCTCGATCATCGGCGAGACGGCGACCACCCCTTTCATCCCCTTGAGCTTGCCCGACAGCGTATCGAAGTCGGTCAACTCGCCCTGGTTGGCGTAGATGCTGAGATGGCCGTTGAGGCCGAGAATACGGGTCAGCAGTTCCTGGCGGAAGCCGTTCATCACCGCCATGACGATGATCAGCGTGGCGACGCCGAGCGCGATGCCCAGCAACGAGAACCAGGCGATGACGGAGATGAAGCCCTCCTGGCGGCGGGACCGCAGGTAGCGCAACGCCACCATCCATTCGAAACGGCTGAACACTTGTTCTTTTCCTTTTCAGGCCGATCGTTTGATCTTGTTGAGGCCGGAGCGCCAGAGCGCGACGCGTTCCGCCGGCGCATCGGCGAAACGGCCCGCCGAAAACGGCGGTTGTGGATCGTACTCGATCCCGAGTTGGATCGTCTTGGCAACCTCGTCGCCAGCGATTTCAGCCGCCAGCGTCAACGCCATGTCGATCCCGGACGAGACGCCGGCGGCGGTAATCACCTTGCCCTGCCGAACCACGCGCTCGTTCGTGGGGATCGCGCCGTGAATATCCGCCAGCGTCTGCATGGCGCGCCAATGGGAGGTGGCCCGTAAGCCCCTCAGCACGCCGGCACCGCCGAGGATCAGCGAGCCGGTGCAGACCGACGTTGTCCATTCCGTGGTTTGGTGGACGGTGGCGACCCATTCGGTGATGGCGGCGTCCTCGGAAGCGCCGTCCGCGCCGCCGCCGCCGGGAACGACCAGGATATCTGGCGCCGTCACGTCCGCCAGGGTGAAATCCGCCGCCACGCCAAGCATGCCGCATTTGTCGCGGTAGACCTTGCGCTCCTTGGCGACGAACTTGACGTCGGCATCCGGCAGGTTGTGCAGCACCTCGTAAGGTCCCACCGAGTCCAGGTGGGTCGTGCCGTCAAACAGCAGGATGGCAATTTCCATTCGGGACCGTCCTAGACCAACAGCCTGGAAAGCGCGCTTTCCATGCTCATTTCCTCGCGCTCGCCGGAGCGCCGATTTTTCATCTCGACGGTGCCGGACTTGAGCCCGCGCGGTCCGACCACCAGTTGCCACGGCAGGCCGATCAGGTCCATGTCGGCGAACTTGGCGCCGGCGCGCATGTCGCGGTCGTCGTAGAGCACCTCGACACCTTTGCCCGTCAGGTCGGCATAAGCCTTGTCGCAGGCGGCGGTGCAATCGGCGTCGTCGGCCTTCAGGTTGATCAGCCCGACCTTGAAGGGCGCCACCGATTCGGGCCAGATGATGCCGGCGTCGTCGTGCGAAGCCTCGATGATGCCGCCGACGAGACGCGATACGCCAATGCCGTAGGAACCCATTTCGACGGTAACGTCCTCACCGCCTGGGCCGGAGACCTTGGCGCCCAGCTTGTCGGAATACTTGGTGCCGAAGAAAAAGATGTGCCCGACCTCGATGCCGCGTGCCGTGCGCAGGTCATCGCCGAGCGCCGCCTCCGCCGCTTCGTCGCGTTTCTCGTCGGTGGCCGCGTACTTGGACGTGAAGCCGTCGATGATCGGCTGCAGGTTATCGTCGTAGCTAATGTTTGAGCCGGCCCAGTCCATTTCCAGGTAATCGCGGTGGCAGGCGATTTCGCTCTCGCCAGTCTCGGCCAGGATCAGGAACTCGTGGCTCATGTCGCCGCCGATGGGGCCCGTATCGGCGGCCATGGGAATGGCCTTGAGACCGAGGCGCTCGTAGGTCTTGAGATAGGCGATGAAGAACTTGTTATAGGACCGCCGCCCGGCCGCCGCGTCGAGATCGAAGGAATAGGCATCCTTCATCAGAAACTCGCGGCCGCGCATGACGCCGAAACGCGGGCGGATTTCGTCCCGGAATTTCCACTGAATATGATAGAGCAGCTGCGGCAGGTCCTTATAGGACCGCACCGAGCCGGCGAAGATTTCGGTGATCTGTTCTTCGTTGGTCGGACCGTAGAGCATGTCGCGATCGTGCCGGTCCTTGATGCGCAGCATTTCCGGGCCGTAGTCGTCGTAGCGGCCGGACTGGCGCCAGAGATCGGCCGGCTGGATCGTCGGCATCAGCACTTCCTGGCATCCCATGGCGTCCTGTTCTTCGCGCACCACCTGCTCGATCTTTTTCAGCACCCGAAATCCCATCGGCAGCCAAGAATAGATGCCGGCGCTTGATTGCCGGATCATGCCGGCGCGCAGCATCAATCGGTGCGAGACGATCTGGGCTTCCGCCGGATTTTCTTTCAGGGTCGGCAGGAAATAGCGGCTCAGGCGCATTCGGATCTCCATGACGGATGACGACGGTGGTCAGGCGGCAATCTAGGCAATGGCGCGGGGCTTGTCCATGCGCCTGGGACGATCCTACTGCCAGGCGAACTTGGGCTGATCGAAGTGGTGGACGCGTGTTGCGTCGCCGCGCAAGGCCACCTCACGAAACTGATAGAGCACAGCCGCCGTCGGCGCATAGACGGAGCCGCCGGCGGTCGGCAGGTGAACGCTCAGCACCGGATGCTCGCCGGCATCGGTTTCGGTGGTTTGCGGCAGGTCCGGATGATCGAGTTCGCTGAGCGGGATGTGAAATACCCGCGCCACCTCATTAGGGTCGGGGGCCAGGCGGGGCGCATCCCCTCCCCATAGGACCACTGGCGATATACGAAACCCGGAGCGTGTCGGATAGTCATCGAGGCGGCCGATGACGGCGGTATGGTCGAGCTCGAGACCGAGTTCCTCATGCAGTTCGCGCAAGGCCGCGTCGATGACGCTCTCGCCTTCGTCCAACCGCCCGCCCGGCAGCGCGAATTGTCCGCCGTGGCGGTTCAGGTGTGTCGGCCGGCGGGTCAGAAGCACGGACGCTTTGAAATCGCCGCCGCCGACGATGACCACCGAAACAGCTGCGCGCCGAAGGCCTGGGTCTTTGATGGCGTGGCGTTCGAACGCGGTAAGGCGTGCGGCAATGCGTTCACGAAGTCCGGGTTCGAAGCGGAGGTGCATATCCGACCCTGCTTATGGGTTGAGGTAGTGAACCATTTTACGGCGGCATGTTCCTAAGGAAAGCGACAAAGTCCCTGAATTAGTAGAATCATCTTAAATTTTTTTCTCGTTGAACGAGAATGTTACTATGATAGAGTGTATTTCCTGGGGATAGACAGCCGAGACTAGATCAAAAATGAATGGGATAAGATACAGTTTGCCGGAATATGGTAATCTGTCCTTGGCAACGACGAGCAGAATGTCGACCAAGGGGCATTTTCGTCAAAGGGACAGAATGAGTGAGAACGCCGGAGCAATAATCCCTCACTGAGCTGGCCGGCAATTGTGTTTTGGCCGGTGTAAAAATGCATCAGTTATGGCCCTTTGTTTTTGAGCGAAGGGCGGAGGATGAAGACAGTGGATTTGTATGCTCGGGTTCGTCATGCGGTGATGATTGAGGGTTTGAGCGGGCGTGAGGCGGCACGTCGTTTTGGCATTGATCCCCGGACGGTGAAGAAGATGCTGATGTATTCTGTTCCGCCTGGGTATGTGCGCAAGCAGCCTGTGAAGCGCCCAAAGCTTGACCCGTTTGTCGGCATCATCGATCGCATTTTGGCTGAGGACGAGGGTCTTCCGAAGAAGCAGCGCCATACGTCGAAGCGGATCTTCGAGCGACTCCGTGACGAGTATGGTTTTGAAGGCGGCATCACAATCGTCAAGGATTACATCTGTGGTGTCCGGCAGCGCCGGCGTGAGATGTTCGTTCCGCTGACACATCCGCCCGGCCATGCGCAGGTGGATTTTGGCGAGGCCCGGGCGGTGATCGGCGGCGTCGAGCGCAAGGTCCACTTCCTCGCGACGGAAGCCGGCCGTGTCGGGGTCTGGGAATGGGACTTGGAAACCAATGCCGTCACATTCGCGCCGAATCTGGAAAAGATGCTGGGCTGTGCCGAAGGTGAGCATATCGGCCATATCGAGGACTGGGTGGCGCGGGTGGAGCCGGAATACAGTCGACCCATGCTTGAGATTGCACAGGCCTTCCGCGAGGGCCGCCGCGAAGGCGAACTGCTGGCGGAATATTGCATCGTCCTGACCGACGGTGGTGAGCGCTGGTTCGAATCGCGATCGCACTCCGTCGCCGGTCCGAATGGGAAGCCCCGCAAGTTGATCGGTACCGACACGGACATCACCGAACGTAAGGAAGCCGAGCGAGCCCTGCACGAGGCGATGGAGGAGACCGAGCGCGCCAATGCGGCGAAGTCGGATTTTCTCGCCAACATCAGCCATGAGTTGCGCACGCCGTTGAATTCGATCATCGGCTTTTCGGATTTGCTGCTGACCGAGCCCTTCGGATCTCTCGGTGGCGACGAGAACAAGGAATACGTGGGCTTCATCAATAAGTCTGGCAAGCACCTGCTTTCGGTCATCGGCAATATTCTCGACCTTTCCAAGATCGAGGCCGGAGACGATCGATTCTCTGAAGAGGACATCGACCTAGCGGAGCTGATCAAGGAAGCGGAAGACATCATCTTCGATCAGGCGGCATAAAAGAACCTGACCTTGGCTGTGAAACTGCAAGCAGACCTGCCCCGGCTGCGGGGTGACCGGTTCAAGATTCTTCAAGTGCTGCTCAACCTGTTATCGAACGCCATCAAGTTCACACCGCCGGGCGGTGCCATCCTGGTGCGTTCGCACCTAACGGAAAACGGCGATTTCGTCATCGCCGTCGAGGATACCGGAATTGGTATCGCGGCGAAGGATATCAAGACGGTGCTCGAACCCTTCGGCCAGGTCGGCAACGCCTATACGCGCTCCAGCGACGGCACCGGGCTTGGCTTGACGATCGTTAAGTCCATCGTCGAAAAGCACGGCAGTTCTTTGCACCTGGAAAGCGACTTCGGAACGGGGACGCATGTCTCGGTCCATTTTCCCACCGGCCGCGTCGTTCGGCTTTAAACCAACCTCCCAAAAACCAATCGCGGCACGGCTCTTATAGAACCGTGCCGCGACCTGGGTTTGCCCTCTTTGGAGGTCGGGCTGTGGACCCTTTTTCCCTCAAGCCTTCTCTCTGATGGAGAAGTTGGGGAGTATCCTGGGAAGCTTGGGGCGCGCGCGCGTTCGTCCGCCTAGTGGAGCCCGTAGGGCTGCAACAGCATCAAAATCGGTAACGAACACAGGAAGGCCAGATAGATGGCCGAAAGAGAAAGTCTCATGATCTTGTCCACTTCTGTGGGTTAGGCAGTTTCGAATCGGAAATTACGCGGCGCGATTTAACAATCGGTTAACGCCGCTTTCCGCCTGCTTTTCCGCTCAGTAGTCGCGGCCGGGCCGGGCCTTGTAAACCGGCAGCGAGAGCCCTTTCGCGATTCCGGCGGCACGCAACGCGAACCCTGCGCCCACTCCCGCGACGGCGGCAAACGCCACCGGGACACCCATCATGACCAGTCCGGTGTGCATCGTCGCGGCGAGCAACGCCGCGGTGGCATAGACTTCCTTGCGCAGCACCAGCGGGGTCTCGTCACAGACAACGTCACGGATCAGCCCGCCGAAGGTGGCGGTCATCATCCCCATGACCACGCCGACCAGCGGTCCAGCTCCGCTTTCGCGTGCCAGTTCCGCCCCCATGACGCCGTAGATGGCGATGCCGATCCCATCCGCCCACAAGAGCGCGCGAAACCGGCGCTGGATGACATGCGCGGTGAAGAACAAGATCAAGGCGACGGCCAGGCAGACGGCGAGCGGCCGCGCATCCGCCACCCAAAAGACCGGACGATCAAGCAACAGGTCGCGGAGCGTCCCGCCCCCGACGCCGGTCAGGCTGGCCATCAGGCCGAAACCGATGAGGTCCATTTCCTTGCGGCTGGCGACAAGCGCGCCGGACGCGGCGAACACCGCCACCGCCGTAAGATCGAGGATCAGGATGAACGGCCCCACCGGCGCGCCCGCGCTCAGAAGTCGCGGAAGCTGATCAGGCCCGATTGCTGGACCCAATAGAAGATGGCGAAGAATACGGCCGATATCACGGTGGTGATCGCGAATTTGATCAGCAGGCGCGGTTTCGATGGCGAGCCTGGGTCTTCGCCGGGCTCCAGTTCATGCGCTTCGGCACGGGTAACGCCCCACGGCAGCACCATGAACAGCGTCAGCCACCAGAAAACCAGATAGACCGCGAAACCGAGACTCAGGGACATGGCTCAGGCCTGCTCGAGCTCGACCAGGGTGCCGTTGAAGTCCTTCGGATGCAGGAACAGCACCGGTTTGCCATGGGCGCCGATCCTGGGCTCTCCGTCACCGATGATGCGCGCCCCTTCGTCCTTCAGGTGGTCGCGGGCGGCGATGATGTCGTCGACCTCATAACAAACGTGATGCATGCCGCCCGCCGGGTTCTTGTCCAGGAACGCCTGGATCGGCGACTTGTCGCCCAGGGGCTCCAGCAGCTCGATTTTGGTGTTCGGCAGTTCAACGAAGACCACGCGCACGCCGTGGTCGGGTTCGTCCTGCGGCGGGGAGACATTGGCGCCGAGCGCGCCCCGATAGTTGGCGGCGGCCGCTTCCAGGTCGGGAACGGCAATGGCTACGTGGTTGAGGCGGCCGATCATCACATGGTTCTCCTTAGTCGAGACGGACGAGATGTACCCGGGTCACCGGGCGCTTGTCGACGGCGAGACGGAATGCCCGCCTGGCGGCGATACGCGCCGTTTCGACGACCAGTTCATCGTCCTTGAGCGCTTTCGGCGACAGTTTAGCCAGCGCTTCGCGAACGGCAAGCCGCACGCCGTCGAGAGCTGGGTCGTCGTCCTCGTCGAACAGCCCTGATGTGGATATCTCGGGCTCCGCGTTCAAGCCCTTGGCGCCGACGGCGATGGTGACCACCGCGAAGCCGTTCCACATGACGCGGATGCGGCCGCGCACCGCCTCGCCATCGGTGTCGACGACACGGTTGCCGTTCACCGCCAGCCGACCGGACGGCACGTTGTCGACGATGCCGGGCTCGCCGGGGCCAAGCTTCAGGGCCATGCCGTTCTCGATGACGAAGGCCTCAGGCACCTGGCACTGGCGCGCCAGGTCGGCATGCGCGACCAAGTGGCGCAACTCGCCATGCACGGGCACGGCGATCTTCGGGCGGACGTGCTGGTACATTCGCGCCAGCTCATCGCGTGCCGGATGACCGGAAACGTGGATCATGCGATCCTTGGCGGTCACCACCTTGACGCCCTTGCGCACAAGCTGGTCCTGCAGGCGGCTGATGGCCGGTTCGTTCCCAGGGATCTGGCGCGACGAAAAGATCACCGTATCGCCGTGGCCGAGCGCGATCCGGCGGTGATCGCCCGCGGCAATGCGCGACAGCGCCGCGCGTGGTTCGCCCTGACTGCCGGTACAGATGATCAACGCCTTGTCGTCCGGCAAATACCCGGCGTCCTCCTCCGCCAGGAAGGCGGGCACGTCTTCGAGATAACCGTTTTCCCTGGCTGCGTCGGTGATGCGCCGGAGCGAACGGCCGGCGAGGACGACATCGCGGCCGTTGGCGCGCGCGGCGCGGGCGATGGTCTCCAGCCGGGCGACGTTGGTGGCGAAACAGGCAACCGCGACCTTGCCTTCGCATTCGGCGATCAACGCGGACAGGTTCTCATAGATATCCGCTTCCGACCCCGACTCGCCCGGCGTGAAGACGTTGGTCGAGTCGCAAACGATGGCCAGCACCCCGGCATCGCCGAAACGCTTCAGCGCCTCTTCGTCGGCGGCGGGACCGATCACCGGGTCGGGATCGAACTTCCAATCGCCCGTGTGCATGACCGTGCCGGCCGGCGTGGTGATGGCGATGGCGTTGGGTTCCGGGATGGAGTGAGTCAGTGTGATCAAATCCATCCGAAACGGTCCGATCTCGAACTGCCCGCCGAGCGGCACCTCGATGATGTCCATGGCGTCCAGGAAATCCGTTTCCGCCAGCTTGCGCCTGAGCACCGACAGCGTGAACGGCGTCGCATAAACCGGACACTTGAGGCGCGGCCACAGATACTGGACGGCGCCGATATGGTCCTCGTGCGCATGGGTCAGCACCAAGCCCGCGAGGTTCTCGCGTTTCTCAACGATGAAGGCGGGATCGGGCAAAATCACGTCGACGCCCGGCAGCTCCCCGTCGGAGAAGGTGACACCGAGATCGACCATTACCCAGGTCTCGTCGCCGGGCGGGCCGTAGCCGTAGAGGTTCAAGTTCATGCCGATCTCGCCGGCGCCGCCGAGCGGCACGAACAGAAGCTCAGGTTGGCTCATGCCGTGTTCCGGCGGTGGATGGCCAACAGGCCGCGCAGCGTCAGGTCGGAATCGGAAAGCTTGATGACGTCGGTCGCCTGCGTGAACAGCGGCGCCAGGCCGCCGGTGGCGATGACTTCCATGTCCTCACCGCGTTCTTCGCGGATACGCTTGACGATGCCTTCGATCAGGCTGACGTAGCCCCAGAAAATGCCGGACTGCATGGCTGGCACGGTCGCTGTGCCGATGACGGTTTCTGGCCGCTCCACGGCGACGCGCGGCAACTGCGCGGCTGCCTGGTGCAGCGCTTCCGACGACAGGTTGACGCCCGGCGCAATGACGCCGCCGCAATAGCCACCATCGGAATCGACCACATCGAACGTGGTGGCGGTGCCGAAATCGACGACGATCAAGGGGCCGCCGTACTTCTCGTGCGCTGCCAGGGCGTTCACCAGCCGGTCGGCGCCGACCTGATCGGCATGTACCGGAATGCCGATGTCGACGCCGGGTTCACCGATGACCAGGGGCTCGCACTTGAAATACTTGCGGCAGAGCGTCTTCAGCGAAAACAGCGTTGCCGGCACCACGGTGGCGATGATCGCCGAGTTGATGCGATCGCGGGTCAACCCTTCCAATTGCATCAATTGCTCAAGCCAGATGCCGAATTCGTCGGCGGTGCGGTTGGCGTCGGTGGACGAGCGCCACTCACCGAGAACGGTGCCGTCATGGTCGAACACGGCGAAAACGATGTTGGTGTTGCCCGAATCGATGGCCAACAGCATGGAACTTCTCCCTCAGGCGCCGAAGTAGACGTCGCCGACGGTGATATGCCGAACCTCGCCCGCGCAGTCCAGCAACAATGCACCGGTTTCGTCCAGGTCGCGGAACACGCCGGAAAGCGTTTCATTGGCAAGCCGGACCTGAATCTCTTCTCCCCTGCCCTTGCAGCGCCATAGCCAGGCATCGCGTACCGGCGAAAAACCGCCGTCGAGCCAACGACTGGCCCAGGCGAGGAAGCTCCGGGCGTAGGCCTCGAGCGCGTCCTCGACAGCGGTGGGCCAGCCCTCGAACCGGAGCGACGTCGCCGGATAGGGCGTGTCTTCCGGATGATGCTCGATATTGAGGCCCATGCCCAGCACCACCCACTCGCAATGACCGTCGGCGCCGGCGCTTTCGGTCTCCAGCAACAGCCCCGCGACCTTCTTCTCGTTCAACAGGATATCATTGGGCCACTTGAGATGCACCTGATGGCCCGGTTCAGCGAGCGTGCCGAGTGCATCGTAGACCGCCAAGGCAGCGACGAAGCTGAGTTCCGACAACCGCGCCATTGGAACTTCCGGGCGTAGGATCAACGATGTGTAGAGATTGCCGGGCGGGCTCGTCCATTGCCGCCCGCGCCGCCCGCGGCCGGAGGATTGGTCGCGTGCCCAGACAAGCGTGCCGTCCGGCGCCTGGTCCTCGCCCAGCTTGGCCAAGCGCTTGGCCTCGTCGTTGGTCGAACCGACGCTTTCAAGCTCGATCAGGTTGAAGGCGGCGGGGAGCTTGGGGCGTCTCACCCTGCGAACAGGGATGCCGCCGCTTCCGCCGCGCGCGTCACCAGCGGCCCCGGCACGATGAAGAAGAGCACGATGAACAATCCCGACAAGGTCGCGACCACGCCGATCTCACGCTCCACCGGCCGGTCCAGCGGCTCGACGGCGTCGTCGAAGTACATGATGCGGATGATGCGGAGGTAATAGAAGGCGCCCACGACACTGGTCAGCACGCCGATCACCGCGAGCCCGTAGAGCTCGGCCTCGATGGCCGCGAGGAATACGTATAACTTGCCGAAGAAACCGGCCAGCGGCGGAATTCCGGCCATGGAGAACATGAACACCGTCAGCGCCGCGGCCAGCATCGGATGGGTCTTGCCCATGCCCGCCAGTTCCTGAATGCCCTCGACCATGCGGCCGTTGCGGCGCATGGCCAGGATGCAGGCGAAGGTGCCGACGTTCATGAAGAGATAAATGGCCAGATAGACGAGAATACCGCGAACGCCCTCCTGGGTGCCGACGGCGAGACCGATCAGCGCATAACCGACATGGCCGATGGAGGAGTAGGCCATCAGCCGCTTGATGTTGCGCTGGTTGATGGCGGCAAAGGCGCCGAGCACCATGGAGGCGACAGAGACGAAGACGACGATCTGCTGCCACTGCGCCACCAGGTCGCCGAAGGGACCGACCATGACGCGGATGAACAGCGCCAGCGCCGCGATCTTGGGCGCCACCGCGAAGAAGGCGGTCACCGGCGTCGGCGCGCCCTCATAGACATCCGGCGTCCACATGTGGAACGGCACGGCCGAAACCTTGAAGGCCAGCGCGGCCAGGATGAAGACGATGCCGAAGACGACGCCAAGGCCGGCCTCGTGCCCGCCACCATGGCCGAACATCTGCGCCAGGGTGTCGAAATTGGTGGTGCCGGCGAAACCGTAGATCAGCGAGGCGCCATAGAGGAACATGCCGGACGCCAGGGCGCCGAGGACGAAGTATTTGAGGCCGGCCTCGGTCGAGCGCGTGTCGTCGCGGCGGAAGGCGGCGATGACGTAGAGCGACAGGCTCTGCATCTCGAGGCCGAGATAGAGGCTGATGAGATCGTTGGCGGAAATCATCATCAGCATGCCGAGGGTGGCGAACACCACCAGCACCGGGTATTCAAAGCGCGCCATGTCGTGGCGCTCAAGGAAGCCCTGCGCCATGATCAGGGTCGCGGCTGAGGCGACCAGCACCAAGACCTTGCAGAACACGGCAAAGGCATCGGAGACGAACAGCCCGCCGAAACCGACCAGCCGCCCACCGGACAAGGCCAGCACCAGCAGCGGCGCCAACACCAGGGCGACCACGGCCATCCAGGAAATGACCCGGAAGGTGTTGACGTCGATTTCCTTGCGGCCGCCTTTCTGAAAGACGCCGAACATCAGCAGCGCCATCAGGACCAGCGCCAGGAAGAGTTCCGGCAGGACCGGGATCAGGTCGGGAACGGTTGCGAGCGGCATGATCTTTTCCTCTTCCCCTCTCCTAGTTCCCGGCCACGTTGATCATCTGGGCAGCGGCCTGGGCCTTCTCCACATGGTTCATCAGGTTCTCCACGGAGACATGCATGAAATCCAGGAAGGAGGCCGGATAGACGCCCATCCAGATGGTCAGGATGACCAGCGGTGCGAACACGGCCCACTCGCGCGGGCTCATGTCGAGGATCTTCTTCAGGTTTTCCTTGGTCAGTTCGCCGAAGATGACCCGGCGATAGAGATAGAGCATGTAGGCGGCGCCAAGGATGACACCCAAGGCGGCGAAGGCCGCAACCCAGGTGTTGACCTGGAAGGCACCCAGCAGCACCAGGAACTCACCGACGAAGCCGCCGGTGCCCGGCAGACCGACGGAGGCCAGCATGAACAGCATGAACACCAGCGC
>JAYPEK010000014.1:0-79002 GCA_038125725.1 Rhodospirillaceae bacterium | reverse complement strand
GATCCTCCGTTAGAATACAGGCTCAGGCGTCCCAAATGTTTTGATGACGGACAGGAGCCGTCCGTGCGGGTGACGAAAACGTCGCCCTTGATGGTATCGACACGACCAACCGCGTCGCCGGACCTGACCTGTGCCAGTTCGACGTCAGTCCCCTCGGGAAGGGCAGGATTCGTGCTGCCGTCCATGTTAAACCTAGCTCACCCTATTTCGAACTATATCGTATCCGATGGCGGGCGGTATGTCTGTGACGGCCATCATAGGGGCTCCGGACCCGCTTCACTCGGCGATGCGCGGGTCCAACTGGCCCATGACGTTAAGCAGCGAGAAGACCGCGATGGCGACGTCGGTGTCGGCGGAGGCGGCATCCGACGAGGCGTTGATCAATGCCGTCTCGCCCGACAGCACGTCGATCAGCGAACGGTTGCCTAATTGCCGGTCGCGCCGCGCGAGTTCCAGGAATTCGGCGGCGATGTCGGCCTGATTATGCAGATGGCTGGTGTTGGCCTGGGCCGTCTGCAGGTTGTCCCATGCGTTGCGGGCCTGCTCCTCGACGCTGTCGCGGGTGTCGCCGTAGCGGTTGACGGTCGCCCGGTGAGCCTGTTGCGACGCCTTCAAGGTATTGATCGCGGTAAGCCCCAGGTTGAGGTCGTAGGAGGCCTCCAACTTCACCAGGGTTTCTTGCTGCGAGCCGACGGTGCCGCCGTAATCTTCCTTGATGTTGTTTTCTGCAGTCACTTCGAAGGTGGGCAGGAACTCATCGGAACGGGTCTTGATCACTGATTCACGCGCGATCATGGATCCGGTGCGCGCGGCGCGCAGTTGCGGATTTCCCTTCAGTGCGGCCTGGATCGATTCGTCCAGCGATTTCGGCAGTAGTTCCAGCGGCAACCTGGGATCGCGCATTTTTTCGACGTCGGTCGGCGGCAGGCCGAAGACGGCGCGGTAGCGGTTGATCGCCAGTTTCAACTGGCCTTGGGCCTGGATCAAACGTGCTTGAGCGCTGGCGAGTTGGGTCTTGGCTTGCAGCACGTCGGTGGAGAAACCCGACCCGCGCTGCACGCGGGCATCTTCGAGTTCCGCCTGGCGTTTGATGTTGTCGACCGAACCGGACGCGAAGTTCACCAGCTTGAAGTGCCGAACAACGTTGAGATACGCGCTGATGCCTTCCAGCAACAGGTCCTGTTTGGTTTGCTCGCGGGTTTCCTGGGTCTGGGCCAACGCCAGCTTGGACGAACGAATGGCCGAATTGGTGGAGCCGAAATCCCAGACCTTCTGCGTGATGGTGGTGTCGACCTGGCGCGGCACCATGTTGGTGCTATCGGAACCTGTCGGTTTGTTCTGTTCTTCGTGGCCGATGTTGGCGGTGACCGAAAGGTTTGGATACCAATCGCCCCAGGTCACTTCGAGCTGTTCGGTGGCGGCTCTGACGTCGGCGTCGGCCGCAAGCATGCGCTTGTGGGTGCGGACCAACTCGGTGAGGGTTTCCGTCAGCGATTGCGCATGGGCGAAGGACGGCGCCAAAAGCGCCCCAACGATCACCATGCCAGCGAAAATTTTTTGAGCCCGAACAGCCATTTCCTGTCTTGGTCTCTTTGTCGCCCCTCGCTCGACCCCTATCCGATAGCCGGAAAAGCGCCATCCCTTGGACGGATTCACCTCGGAATCCTACCAAATTGGCAGTCTAGACGATGGGCGACTCGCCCACCAGACAAAATTACCCACAAATCGTGGTATATGGGCGCAGCCTTGTCTCTATATGTAGGGCGGTCGGGATAGAAGTTGGATCATTCCGCTCGGTATTGCGGTCCCAATGGTCCGGATTTGGCACGACGTTTGCTCGTCACTCTCCGAAATAACCGCGTTTAACCGACCGGAACGGAGAAAACCATGCAGACCTTCGATGATCCGAACAATTACGGCGATGATCCGGCAATGCTCGCCGGTGGCGACGATTTCATGCAAGCGGCGCTTTGCCACAGTGTTGGTGACGGTTTCCGCTGCCTGGAGACCTTCGGCGATGACCTGTCCTTGGAAGACACCCCGCTGATCGACATGGATGACCTGCTGGCGAACTGATGTACGCGACCCGGCAGAAAATGCCGTACCCGCCCAGGCCGGCAACTTCGGCCTAGATCAGTTGGCCTTGCTCCTCGCGGGCCTGGGCGTCGACCACCGCCAGCGCACTCATGTTGACCAACCCGCGCGCCGAGACGGACGGCGTCAGGATATGCACGGGCTTGGCGGCGCCCAGCAGCACCGGGCCGACGGACAAACCGTCGCCGGCCGCCTTCAAAAGATTGAACGCCCCGTTGGCCGCATCCAACGATGGGAATACCAGGAAATTCGCTGGTCCCTGCAGACGCGAATTGGGGAAGATGAAGTCCCGGTACTTGGGTTCCAGCGCGGCGTCGGGGTGCATTTCCCCTTCCACTTCCAGATCCGGCGATTCGGCCCGCAGCCGCGCCACCGCGGCGCGCATCTTCATGGCGCTCGGGGTTTCCGCGTTGCCGAAATTCGAATGCGAGATCAGCGCGATCTTCGGTTCCATGCCGAAACGCCGGATGGCGTCGGCACCCAAGCGGGTCATCTCGACGACCTCCTCGGCGCTGGGATCGAAACTCACCTGGGTGTCACACAGGAAATAGGTGCCCTTGTTGACGATCAGGGCGCTCAGCGCGGAGACGTCGCGCACCCCTTCGGCGCGGCCGATGACGTCGAGCAGATGACGCAGGTGCCAAGTGTATTGGCCATAGGTGCCGCAGAGCATGGCGTCGGCCTCGCCCCGCTGCACCATCAACGACGCGATCACCGTCGTATTTGTACGCACGATGGTGCGCGCCAGATCCGGCGACACGCCCTTGCGCTGCATGATCTCGTGGTAGCCGCGCCAATAGGATTCGTAGCGCGGATCGCTCTCCGGGTTGGTCAGGCTGTAGTCGCGGCCTTCCCTGAGACGCAGGCCCAGTTTCTCCACCCGCCGGGCGACCACGTCGGGCCGGCCGACCAGGATCGGCTCGGCGATACCTTCGTCGACGACCACCTGTACGGCGCGCAGCACGCGCTCGTCCTCGCCTTCGGCGTAGACCAACCGGCGCTTGTCGCGCCGGGCGCGTTCGAACACCGGCTTCATCAGCATGCCGGAGCGGAACACGAAACGGCCGAGCCGCTCGCGGTAGGCGTCGAAGTCCTCGATCGGCTTGCTGGCGACGCCAGAATCCATCGCCGCCTGGGCCACCGCCGGCGCCACCTCGACGATGAGCCGGAGATCGAAAGGTTTCGGGATCAGGTATTCCGGGCCGAAGGTCAGATCCTCGCCCTGGTAGGCGTTGGCCACCACTTCCGAGCTTTCGGCCTGGGCCAGGTCGGCGATGGCCTTGACGGCGGCCAGCTTCATTTCCTCGTTGATGGTGGTGGCGCCGACATCGAGGGCGCCCCTGAAGATGAACGGGAAGCAGAGCACATTGTTGACCTGGTTCGGATAGTCGGAGCGGCCGGTCGCGATCACCGCGTCCGGGTGCGCGGCGCGCGCCTCGTCCGGAGTGATTTCCGGTTCCGGGTTGGCGAGCGCCAGGATCAGCGGCTTGGCCGCCATGGTCTTGACCATGTCGCCGGTCAGGATGCCACCAGCCGACAAGCCGAGGAAAGCGTCGGCGTCGGGGATCACTTCGGCCAAGGTGCGCGCGTCCGTTTTTTGGGCGAACATGGCCTTGTGTGGGTTCATTTCCTGTTCGCGGCCTTCGTAGATGACGCCGATGTGGTCGACCAGCCAGATGTTCTCGCGCTTCACGCCCATCGAGACCAGCAGGTTGAGACACGCGATTCCCGCCGCGCCGCCGCCGGTGGAGACCAGCTTGATCTCGGAGAGTTCCTTGCCGACGACGCGCAGCCCGTTCAGGAACGCCGCCGCGGTGACGATGGCGGTGCCGTGCTGGTCGTCGTGGAAGACCGGGATGTTCATGCGCTCGCGGCACTTCTGCTCGATGATGAAGCACTCGGGCGCCTTGATGTCTTCCAGGTTGACGGCGCCGAAGGTCGGCTCCAGCGCACAGACGATGTCGACGATCTTGTCCGGGTCGGTCTCGTCCAGTTCGATGTCGAAAACGTCGATGGCGGCGAACTTCTTGAACAGCACCGCCTTGCCTTCCATCACCGGCTTCGACGCGAGCGGCCCGATGGCGCCGAGACCCAGCACCGCGGTGCCGTTGGTGATCACCGCCACCAGGTTCTGACGTGCCGTCAGGTTGGCGGCCTCGGCGGCGTCGGCGGCGATGGCGTTGCAGGCGGCGGCGACGCCGGGCGAATAGGCCAGTGCCAAGTCGCGTTGGTTGCCGAGCGGCTTGGTCGGCGCGATGGAAAGCTTGCCGGGAACCGGCAGCCGGTGATACTCCAAGGCCATGCGCTTGAGATCGTCGTCGTTGGACATCAGTCCCCCCAGAGCCGGTGATTTTCGTCGGTGGTTCAGGGTGAAGCCATATGGGCCCGGGCGCAACCGGTTTTGCGTGAATTTTCGGGGGTTGTGAGCGTGTCCGAGATCGATGTGCCGCGCCTGATCGGCCACCGCGGCGCCGCCGGCCACGCGCCGGAAAACACCCTCGTTTCCATGCAAAAGGCCTTCGATCTCGGCGCCCGCTGGGTCGAGGTCGACGTCAAGCTGAGTGCCGACGGCGCTTCCGTCCTGATGCACGATGCGACGCTGGAGCGCACCACCGACGGCCACGGCCGGGTTGCCGACGTGACGCTGGCGGAGATCAAACGGCTCGATGCCGGTTGCTGGTTCGATGTCCGCTTCGCCGGTGAGCGCGTGCCGACCCTGGCGGAGTTGGTGGCGTTCCTGCATGAGCGCGGCATGGGGCTCAACCTGGAACTGAAACCGACGCCCGGCCAGGAGCGCGAGACCGGCCGCGACGTGGCGCGGGATTTCCAGAAGCTCTGGCCGGCGGAACTGCCGGCACCGGTGATTTCCAGCTTCCGCCCCGAGGCGTTACAGGCGTTTGGCGAAGTGGCGCCAGCATTTGAGCGCGCACTCCTGGTGCCGTGTCTGGTCGGCGATTGGCGCGAGCTGGCGGAGATCGCCGGTGCCGGTTCCATGCATTGCGGCTGGCGTCACCTGCGCCGCCGCGATGTCGATGAAATGCGCGGCGTGGGATATCCGGTGCGTGTCTACACGGTGAACGACCGGGAAACCGCCGAAAAGCTCTACCGCTGGGGCGTGGAGACGGTGATCTCCGACTATCCCGAACGACTCTTGTGACAGCCGATCACTCGTAGGCAATCTTCACCACTTCGATGGGCTCGGGGCCGTTCGGCGTCCTGAGCGTCACCACGTCGCCCTCCCAAGCCTTCATAAGGGCGCGCGCGATCGGAGATACCCAACTGACCTCGCCCTCGTCGAAGCGTGCCTCGTCGACGCCGACGATGCGCACGGTCTTTTCCGAGCCGTCCTCATTGGCGTAGGTGACGGTGGCGCCGAAAAACACTTGGTCGCGGTTGGTTTGCAGCTTTCGGTCGACCACTTCGGCGATCTCCAGGCGCTTTAATAGGAACCGCATGCGGCGGTCGATCTCGCGCAGGCGCTTCTTGCCGTAGATGTAATCGCCGTTCTCCGAGCGGTCGCCGTTGCCAGCCGCCCAGGCGACGGTCTCCACCACCTTGGGGCGCTCGACCGAACGCAGGTGCTTGAGCTCGGACTGCAGCCGCGCCAGACCTTCCGGCGTGATGTAGTTCTTGAACCCGGCCGGCAGGCTGTCGGCTTCCTCGAGCTCCGGCTCTTCTGCTTCGGTTTCCTTGGTGAAGGCTTTGTTCATCCGGAAACGATAGCGCAATCGCCGGCGGTTGACGAGATCGGTCGGCCGGCTGCCATAAAACTGTTATCGATTTTCGATAATAATTTATTGATATTTGACAACAATATGACGTGCGGTAGGTTTCAATCATGGGATACGAACAAGCGGGAAGTGCGCCATTGGCGCGGGCCTTCAGGCTCCTGGACGAGATCGTTGCCGCCGGCACGCCCTTGAGCGTCGCCGAACTGGCGGAACGCACGGAAATCCCGAAGCCGACCGTGCACCGGCTGGTCGGCAACATGATCGCCGAGGGCTTGCTGCGGAACGATTCCTTCAGCCGCGGCCTGGTGCCGGGTGCCAGGGTCATCGGCATGATGGTCAAGGCCCAGGCCGCGAGCTGGCCGGGCGGGCCGGTTCGGGCGTTGATGCAGTCCTTGGTGGATGACGTGCAGGAGAGCTGCAATTTCGGCGTCTTCGACCGCGATGCGGTGCTCTATGTGGAGCGGGTCGAATGCGAATGGCCGATCCGCATCCAACTGGGTGCCGGCAGCCGCGTGCCGCTGCATGCCAGCGCCATTGGTAAGCTCTTGTGGGCGCACCTGCCGGAGGCCGACCGCCGGCATCTGCTGGCGACGCTGCCCAGGCCGGCGCTGACCGCCAACACGGTGACCGACGCATCGACATTGGAAGCCCAGTTCGATGACATTCGCCGCCGGGGCCATGCCCTCAATGACGCCGAGAACGTCGATGGGCTGATTGGTCTCGCGGTGCCGGTGCGGCTGGGGAACGATCCAGACCGCGTCGTCGGCGGCCTTTCCGTGCACGCGCCGACGGCGCGCATGGACCTCGACGGTGCGCGTGCGCTGCTGCCGCGCTTCGAGGATGCCGCCCGGCGATTGTCCGAACTGCTGACGCCGGAGGTTCGGACATGAGCGACCCCATCAGCGATCCCATCGTCGAGCGCTTCACGGCCCATTGCCTGCGCGTGCCGCTGACCCGGCCCTACAAGCTGTCCTTCGGGCCCGTGGAGGCCTTCGACATGGTGCTGGTCGAGGCCGAACTGGATGACGGCCGCAGCGGCTGGGGCGAGGCCACCGTGTTGACCGGCTATACCGAGGAAACCATCGAGGAAGCCTGGCAGACGGCCGGCGAAATGGCCGAGCCGCTGGTTGGCCTTGGCGTGGCGATGGCGAAGAATGCCGCCATGGCGCATCAATCCACCGCGCCCTTCACCACCACCGCTTTCGTTACCGCACTGGAAATGGCCACCGGCCATTCGGTGCTGACGGCGACGGAGGAGCGGCGCATGGAATTGCTCGCCATCCTCAACGCCATGGAGGCCGACGAACTGGTCGATGAGATCGAGGCGCGGCTGGATGAGGGCTACAAGACGCTCAAGGTGAAGGTCGGATTCGATCTCGGCCCCGACATGGCGCGCCTGGCCTATATCCAGGAATGCGCGCGCGGCCGAGCCAAGCTGCGGGTCGATGCCAATCAGGGCTACGACCGGTCCGAGGGCGTCGTGTTCGTTTCCTGCATCGACCCCGCCGGGATCGAGTTGGTGGAACAGACCTGCGCGGCCGGCGATTGGAAGGCGGCGGTGGCGGTCGCCGACGCGGCGGGCGAGAACGGCGTTCTCTATATGCTGGACGAATCGATTTACAAGCTGTCGGACGTGGACCGGGCGGCGAAGCTCGGCTGTGCCGACGTGATCAAGCTGAAGCTGATGAAGCTGGGCAGCCTCGACGCACTGGCGCGCGGCATCGACCACATCCGCGCCCAGCACATGACGCCGGTGCTCGGCAACGGTGTCGCCGGCGACATCGGTTGCTGGATGGAGGCCTGCGTCGGCGCGGCGTCCATCGACAACGCTGGCGAGATGAACGGCTTTTTGAAACCAATCCAGCGCCTGTTCGACGTGCCCATGCGGTTGGAGCGCGGCGAATTGATCCTGGACGGCGGCGAGGCACGGCCGGATCGCGACGCCATCGCCACCTACACCTTGGAGAAACGGGAGACCTACCGAAAATGACCGACGCCAGCAAAGGCACGCTGATTACCGGCGTCATCGGCTCCGATACCCATATCGTCGGCAACCGCATTCTCAGCCGCGCGCTCGAGGACGCCGGTTTCACGGTCGTGGCGCTGGGGGCACTGACGCCGGCGAGCGAGTTCGTCGATGCCGCCATTGAGACCGACGCCGATGCCATTCTGGTGTCGTCGCTCTATGGCCAGGGCGAGTTGGATTGCCGTGGCTTCCGCGAGCTTTGCATCGAGGCGGGGCTTGAGGACATCCTGCTCTACGTGGGTGGGTACCTGGTCGTCGGCGACCAGCCCTGGGACAGCGTCGAGGAGCGCTTCCAGCAGATGGGGTTCGACCGGGTGTTTCCGCCCGGCACGCGGCCTGCCGACGTCAGCGGACCGCTGGCCGAAGACATCGCCGCCCGGCGTGCCGAGCGCGCGGAGACCTGAGCATGGCGCTGGCGCTGCTGATCGATTTCGGATCGACCTATACCAAGCTGCGCGCCGTCGATCTGGCCGACGGCCGCGTCGTCGCCAGCGCGCAGGGCCCCTCCACCGTGACGACCGACGTCAACGAGGGCTTGGACGCGGCGCTCGCCAACCTGGAAGGGGCGATGGGCGGGGCTGGGGAATTCGCCCACCGGCTGGCGACGTCGAGCGCCGCCGGCGGGCTCAAGATGGTCACCGTCGGCCTGGTGCCGGACCTGACCGCCAAGGCGGCGCGCATGGCGGCGCTAGGCGCCGGGGCCAAGCTGGCCGGCACCTATGCCTTCGAGCTGACCGACGCCGACGTGGCCGCCATCGTGGCGGAGACGCCGGACATGATCCTGTTGTCCGGCGGCACCGACGGCGGCAACCGAAAGGTCATTGAGCACAATGCAACGATGCTGGCGGCGAGCGCGCTCGCCTGTCCGGTCGTCGTTGCCGGCAACCGTTCGTCGGCGGAAACGGTTTCGGCTGGGCTGGAAGCGGCGGGTAAAACGGTGATCGCCACCGAGAACGTCATGCCCCGGCACCTGGAACTCAATATCGGCCCGGCGCGTGAAGCCATCCGGCAGTTGTTCATCTCCCACATCGTCCATGCCAAGGGCATCGACAAGGCGCGCGAGCGCCTGGATGCGGTGCTGATGCCGACGCCGGCGGCGGTGCTGAAAGGCGCCAGGCTGTTGGCCGACGGGCACGCGGGCGCGGGCGGCATCGGGCCGCTCTTGGTCATAGATATCGGCGGTGCCACCACCGATGTGCATTCCATCTGCGACGGTGAGCCGAGCCAGAGCGGCGTCGTCTATCACGGCCTGCCGGAACCCTACGCCAAACGCACGGTGGAGGGCGATCTCGGCATGCGCCATACAGCGCGCCACGTGGTCGAGGCGGCGGGCGACGCTGCCTTTGCCGCCGAGGCCGGCCTTTCAATCGACGAGGTCGCGACGCTGTTGCAACGGACCGAGGACGATGTCGAGTGGCTGGTCGAAAACGCCCATGAAATCGCCTTCGACCGCGCCCTGGCGGCGACCGCGACGCGGCTTTCCGTCACCCGTCACGCCGGCACGCTGGAGACCGTCTATGCCGCGACCGGGCCGGTGACCATGCAGCGCGGCAAGGATTTAAGCGAGATCGGTTGTGTCATCGGCACCGGCGGGGTGCTGGTGCATGCCGACGACCCGGCGGCGGTTCTGACCGGCGCGCTGGCCGGGGCCGATGCGCCGCTGAGCCTCAGGCCGCGCCAGCCGAAGCTGATGGTCGATGCGGACTACGGGCTGTTCGCCGCCGGCCTGCTGGCCGATGCGGCACCCGAGGCGGCACTGGCGCTGGCGCGCCGCAGCCTCAGACAACTTGCGAATAAGGAGGGAGAGATCAGCCATGGCGCAACCGCCGCTCACTGATGCGTGCATCGACGACGATGCCTTCGACGCCATGCGCCGGGAAAACCTGGCGCGCTGGCCGACCGGCGCCGAGGTCGATATGGAGGAGGCAGCCGAATACCTGAAGGCGCTGCCCAAGCACAAGAACCTGGCCTGGGTGACCCGCGAGGCAGTCGCGCAGGGGCGCTGCCTGACGCAGCCGCGCGGCGGCTTCGGCACGTTTTCCATGCATAAGGATCTGCTGGTGACGCTGGACCGCGACGGCCTCGCCGACGTGGTGCCAACCACCACCGACAGCTACACCCGCAACGAACGCTTCGCCGAAGCCGAAAGGGGATCGGCGGAATCGGAGGAGCGCGGACGCTCCATGCTGAACGGCTTTCCGGTGGTCAATGCCGGGGTCGGCAAGATCCGCGAACTGACGGCGGCGGTGGAGAAGCCGGTGATCGCGCTTACCGGCACATCGTTCCCGCGCCTGACCGGCGAGATCTGCTATGCCGGCGGCTTCACCGGCTATCTCGGCTCGGGCATTGCCTATACCACGTCCTACACCAAGGAGACCTCGGTGGCGGAAGGCATCCGCAATTACCAGTACCTGGACCGGCTGGTGGCGCGCTACCAGGAAATGGGCGTCGAGTTGCACCGGCGCCAGCCGGGGTTTTTGACCGGCACCAACATTCCGCCCTGCGTTGCCGTGGCCATCTGCGTGCTTGATGCGCTGCTCGCCGCTGCCCAGGGGGTCAAACAATACGGACTCGAACTCGGCCAATGCCTGCATCTGGTCCAGGACGCGGTGGCGATCGAGGTTTGCCAGTCGGAAACCCAGGCCTATCTCAAGGCCAAGGGGTATGAGGATGTCTTTACCACGGTGACGTCGCTGCATTGGATGGGGGCCTGGCCCACCGACCGGGCGCAATCTTTCGGGCTTCTGGTCTATGGCGGTTTCGCTGCCGCCGCCGGCGGTGCGGTCAGCGTCACCACCAAGAGCGTCGCCGAAGCCATGGGCATTCCGACACCGGCCGAAAATGCCGAGGGCCTGCGCGCCACGCGCATGGGCGTTTACCTGGCCAGGAACCTGCGCCTCAACGGCTTGCCGGAATACGAGCGCGAGAAGGAGGTGCTGGAGGCCGAAGTGCGGGCAATCGTCGACGGGGTGTTGGAAATGGGTGAAGGCGACGTTGCCGTCGGGACCATGCGTGCATTGGAAGCCGGGACGCTAGACGTGCCCTGGTCGCCCAACCGCGAATGCAAAAGCGCTTTGATGCCGGCGCGTGACGGCGACGGCTATCTGCGCATGGTCGATACCGGAGCGCTTGCGCTACCTGAAACGATCAAGACCTTCCACCGCGAACGCCTACAAAGCGCCGCCGCTGCGGCCGGCAAGGCCTACGGGCCGGACCTGGCGATCGACAGCGTCTATGAAATGTCGGAGGAGATCGGCGCCTTGATGCCTGGCCTTGCAGGGGTGTCCTAGATGGCGCGCTGGCCGGCCGACGGCATGCGGGAGAAATCCCGGAGTTTCGAGATGTCGGCGATATGGACCCGCCGGCCGCGGTTGTCGACGCCGAGCGACTGCAAATCCTTGAGCGCCCTGGACAGGCTTTCCGGTTCCATGCCGAGGTAGTTGGCGATCAATGCTTTCTCGTAGGGAAGCACCAGGTCGACCTCACCCTTGTTCTCGCTGATCAGGCTGAGAAGGAAATCCGCCAGGCGTTGGCTGGTCGGTTTCAGTTGGATGCGTTCCAATTGCTGGAAGGCCTGGTCCAGGTTGTGCGCCAGAACCCTGACCACGTTGGCGCCGAGCCGTCCACCCCGGTCGACGGCGTGACGAAAGGCCGATGCTGGGAACTCGATCAATCGGCAATTGCCGACCGCTTCCGCCGTGGTGCCGTAGGCCCCCTGTTCCAGCGCGGCCTCCAGCGCCACCGCCGATCCCGGCAGGAATACGGCAAGTACCGCGTGCTTGCCGGCCCGCTCGCCACGGTAGACCTGCAATTTGCCGCGGATCACGAGATAGAGGCAGAACGCTGGATGATCGGGTCGGAAAAGCACCTCGCGGTTCTGCAGGCTGCGGACACGAGACTGTTCGAGAAGTTCGGAAAGGTCCTCGGATGGGATGCCGGTAAACAGGGCCGCGCCCGAAAGGACGGCGGTGTCTTCCTTCTCCATTACGCCCACGATACCTACCATGGTGTTGATCTTGCGGGCGCATCGGCGGGCCTGCATTGATCGAAGTCAAGAGTGCCGGGCGGCAGTGTGGCGGAAAAGAAAAAGCCGCCCGCTTCACCAGGAAGCGGGCGGCTTCGAAAACCGTTGAGCGGCGGTTCGCTTACTTGCTTTCTTCCACCAGGTAAGCGATCACGTCGGCGCGCTGGTCAGCCTTCTTGATGCCGGCGAAAGCCATCTTGGTCTTCGGCACCACGTCCTTCGGCTTGGTCAGGTACTTGTCGAGGGTCGCTTCGTCCCAGGTCAGGCCGGATTCCTGCATCGCCTTCGAGTACTTGAAGCCTTCGACCATGGCGGCCTTGCGGCCGACGACGCCGTGCAGGTTGGGGCCGACCTTGTTCTTGCCGCCTTTGTCGACGGTGTGGCAGGCCTTGCACTTGGCGAAGACCTTCTTGCCCTTCTTGGCGTCAGCGGCTTGCGCGGTGCCGACGGTCATCAGGACGGCGAGCGCCGCGGCGGCGAGCGTCACGATACGGAATTGCATGGCAGTTCACTCCTCATATGTGGTCTCCGGGCGCCTCGCCCAGGAGCGGTGTCTCCGTTGGTGAGAGCCGGCGCTTGCTTGCACCGTTCCCTCGAATTCGATGCGCAACGATCTAGCGACCACTCTTCTCAAAGTCAAGTGAAGTAGGGGTTTAGGCTGCCTGTTTCAGTTCCAGCCGGTTCCAGACCTCGACCAGGGACTGCACCAGGTGTTCCATCAGTTCGTCCGTGTGCAATGGCGTCGGCGTGATGCGCAGGCGCTCGGTTCCCTTGGGCACGGTAGGATAGTTGATGGGCTGGATGTAGATGTTGTAGTCCTCCAGCAGCATGTCGGTGGCCTGCTTGCACAGCACCGGGTCGCCGACCAGCACCGGCACCACGTGGGTGACGGAATCCTCCATCAGCGGCAGGCCGGCATCGCGGATCATCTGCTTCAGCTTGTTGGAGCGTTCCTGGTGACGGACGCGAAGTTCGTTGTGTTCGCGCACGTAGCGTACCGAGGCAATGGCCGCGCCAATGATCGGCGGCGCCATGGTGGTGGAGAAAATAAAGCCGGGCGCGTTGCATCGGACCGCGTCGATCAGCGCCGCGGAACCGGTGATATAGCCGCCACAAAGCCCGAAGCCTTTCGCTAGCGTGCCTTCGATGACCGTCAAGCGATGGGCCAGACCCTCGCGCTCGGTGATGCCGCCGCCTTTCTCGCCGTAGAGGCCGACGGCGTGCACCTCGTCGATGTAGGTCATGGCGTTGTACTTGTCGGCTAGATCGCAGATCTCGGCGATGGGTGAGACGTCGCCATCCATGGAATAGACGGACTCGAACACGATCAGTTTCGGCCGGTCGATGTCGACTTGCCGTAGCAGGCTTTCCAGGTGTTCCAGATCACAATGGTTGTAGATCTTCTTCTCGCAGCCGGAATTGCGCACGCCGGCGATCATCGAGGCATGGTTCCAGGCGTCGGAAAAGATCACGCAATCGGGCATCAGTTGGGCAATGGTGGAGATGCCAGCGTCGTTGGAGACAAAGCCCGACGTGAACAGCAGCGCCGCTTCCTTGCCGTGCAGATCAGCGAGTTCGTCTTCCAAAATCACATGCAGGTGCGTGGTGCCGGCAATATTGCGGGTGCCGCCGGAGCCGCAGCCGTAGGTCTGGGCGGCCTCGATCAGTGCATCGCGGACGATCGGATTCTGGCCCATGCCGAGATAATCGTTGGAACACCAGACCACGACTTCCTCGGTGGCGTCCGGGCGGCGGTTGGTGGCATGCGGGAAATTGCCGGCATGGCGCTGCAAATCGGCGAAAACCCGATAGCGGCCCTCGCTCTTGATCTGGTCCACGGATTGTTTGAAGAAACTCTCGTAATCCATCGTTCGAACTTCCCGTTACCTGCACTCGACAGCGTTATCAATTCATTGCCACGCCGGCCGTCGGCAAGGGGGCCCTGGCGAAGCGAGCTACCCTAGCCAAAAACCGGGACGGACACAATCAACCGCATTTCCCGCCATGGTGCCTTGATACATGTCAAATGACGTGCCGTCGCGGCCCGTCAATCGCCGGCGGTGCCGGCGGAGATCGCCTGCAGATGCGCGCGCAGGCTCTGCGCCTCGATGAAGATGCGTTTGACCTCGGGGAAGGCGGCCTTGATCTCGCTCTCCAGCTCGCTGATCGCGGCTTCCAGGTCCTGGGACGGCAACCCGTCCTCGAAATCGAGGCTCAGGTTGACCAGGATGTCGGCCGGACCCAGGTGCATGGTCAGCAGCTCGTTGACGGCACTGACCCCGGCCTTGGCTTCGGCGATGTCGCGGATGCCCTGGACCACGGGCCGCCTGGCGGCCTCGCCGACCAACAGACCCTTGCACTCGTAGGCCAGCAACATCGCCACCACCGCCAGGATGACGCCGATGATCACCGAGGCGACACCGTCCAGCACCGGCATCTGGAGGTATTCGGCGGCGGCGATGCCGGCCATGGCGACCATCAGCCCGAGCATCGCGGCGGAATCCTCGAACAGCACCGTGAACACCGACGGGTCCTTGGAGCGGCGAAGCGCCGCGAAGTAGCCCAACTCGCCCTTGCGCTTTCGGAACTCCTTCAGCGCCACCCACCAGGCGCCGCCCTCGAACAGCATGGCGGCGCCGAGCACGATATAGTTGATGTGAACGCTGGCGACGGGATGCGGCTCGCGCATCTTGGCGACGCCTTCGAAGATCGAGACGCCGGCGCCAACGCCGAAAATCAGGATGGCGACGACGAAGGACCAGAAATAGAGCTCCATGCCATAGCCGAAGGGATGGGTTTCGTCGGCCGGTTTCGCCGCGCGTTTCAGCCCGTAGAGGATCAGCGCCTGGTTGCCGGTATCGACAACCGAGTGCACGGCCTCGCTCAGCATCGCCGACGATCCGGTATAGGCGGCAGCGACGAACTTGGTCACGGCGATCGCGCCGTTGCCGAGCAGCGCGGCGATGACGACCTTTTTCGATCCGCTTGCGGCCATGACGGGGTTCCGGTTCCGATCAGTTGTCGAGGCTTCAGGTTCTACGCATTGCGGCGCCGGGCGGCAAGGTTCGGCGCGCATGAAAAAAAATTTCGGCAGGGACTTGCGCGCCGGCATCGCCGGGATAAATACCTGGTCAACAAAAACACAGGAACCGAGGCCCGCGCCCGTGGGCCGAGTGGGGGACATCGCTGGACTTCTTTCGCAACAGGGGAGACTGTGAGAGATGTCGTTGGGCCAGATCAAGATTTCCAAGAACGGCCGAAAACCGTTCTATTTCCATAACTTATCGTCCGCTTTTCGGCTTTCGCCCTTGACAGGCGCGGCTGAGGGGGTATGTCCATGCCTTCGCTTTGGCGGGCGGCGATAACTGGGATTCACGTAACAATAAACTGACCGGGTGGTTTCGGATCATGACAGCAATGATCGAACTTAAAGGTTTGAGTAAACACTTCGGCGATCTCATCGCCGTCGACGGCATCAACATGAGTGTCTCCAAGGGCGAGGTGCTCGGGTTCCTGGGCCCCAACGGGGCGGGGAAATCGACCACCATGAAGATGATCGCCGGCTTCCTGGAGCCCACACAGGGCAGCGCCAGCGTCGGCGGCATCGACGTCAGCGACGATCCGGTCGGCGTCAAGCGCCGCATCGGTTACCTGCCGGAAGGCGCGCCGACCTACGGCGACATGACGCCGCGCCGGTTCCTGGATTTCATCGCCGAGATCCGCGGCTTCAACGGCGCCGAACGCAAACGCCGCATCGCGGAAGTCGTCGACAAGGTGATCTTGCAGAGCGTCCTGGACCAGCCCATCGAGACGCTGTCGAAGGGTTTCAAGCGCCGCGTCGGCCTGGCGCAGGCGATCCTGCACGATCCGGATGTGCTGATCCTGGACGAGCCCACCGACGGCCTGGACCCGAACCAGAAACATCACGTGCGCGAATTGATCCGCGAGATGGCGCCGGAGAAAGCGATTATCGTTTCCACCCACATCCTGGAAGAGGTCGAGGCCGTCTGCAGCCGCGCCGTGGTCATCGCCCACGGCAAACTGCTCGCCGACGGCACGCCCGACGCGTTGATGGCCATGTCGCCCAATCACAACACCCTGGTAATGGCGGTCGGCAGCACCGACGTGCAGAAGTTCGCCGAGACCGCGATCCGCGTCGACGGCGTCAAGGGCGTCGACCATATCGAGATGGTGGGTGAACTGGCGCGCTTCCGCGTTCTGCCGCAGCCCGGCCGCAACGTCGTGCAGCCGGTCAGCGAGGCACTCCGGGAGGTCAACATCGACATCCGCGAGCTCTACGTGGAGCGCGGCCAGCTCGACGACGTGTTCCGCCAGATCACCACACAAGATGGCGGGGAGACGGCCCATGCGTAACGTCATGACGCTGTTCAAGCGCGAGCTCATGAGCTACTTCGCCACGCCCGTCGCTTATGTCTTCATCGTGATCTTCCTCGCCCTGATGGGGGCGCTGGCGTTCTACGTCGGTGGCTTTTTCACCTCCAACCAGGCGAACCTGGTTTCGTTCTTCTTCTATCACCCCTGGCTTTACCTGCTGTTGATCCCGGCGATCTCCATGCGGCTATGGGCGGAAGAGCGCAAGACCGGTACCATCGAACTGCTGATGACGCTGCCGGTTTCCACGACCGAAGCGGTGCTCGGCAAGTTCCTCGCCGCTTGGGCCTTCGCCGGCATCGCCCTGGCGCTGACCTTCCCCATGTGGATCACCGTCAACGTGCTCGGCGATCCCGACAACGGCGTCATTATCGCCAGCTACGTGGGTTCCCTGGTCATGGCCGGCGCCTTCCTGGCCATCGGCTCGTGCATTTCGGCGCTGACCAAGAACCAGGTCATCGCCTTCATCGTCGCCGCCACGGTGTGCTTCCTGTTCACCATGAGCGGCCTCGAATTGGTGCTCAATTTCTTCCGCCTGTGGGCGCCGGACCTTTTGATCGAGACCATCGCCTCGATGAGCTTCCTCACCCACTTCCGGGCCATCGCCAAGGGCGTGATCGATTTCCGCGACGTCATCTTCTTCGCGTCGCTGATCGCGTTCTTCTTGTTTGCCAACGTCGTCGCCGTCGACGCCAAGAAGGGAGCCTGAGGCCATGACCGTTCAAAACTCAAGCGCGACCTCAAGCTCTGGCAACCGGCATAAACTCGCGGTCGTGGCGGTGGTGCTGGGCGCCGTCTTGTTCCTCGCCGTCAATATCTTTTCCAACGCCACCTTCCGCGCCAAGCAGTTGGACCTGACGGAAGGCCATCTCTACACCCTATCCGATGCCACCCGCGAGGTGCTGGCCAAGGTCGACGAGCCGATCACCGCGCGGCTCTACTTCAGCCGCTTCCTGGGTGAGCAGAGCCCGCCGCATGCGCGCTATTACGAACGGGTGCGGGAACTGCTGGAACAGTATTCCAACCTGACCGAGGGGCGCTTCCACCTGCAGATGTTCAACCCGGAGCCCTTCTCCGATGACGAGGACAGCGCCGTCTCCTACGGCCTGACGGGCATTCCGCTGAACGATTCGGGCGATCTCGGCTATTTCGGCCTGGCCGCGTCGAATTCGACCGACGACCACGAGACCATTCCGTTCTTCACGCCGGAACGGGAATCGTTCCTGGAATACGACCTCACCAAGCTGGTTCTGGCATTGGCGACACCGAAGAAACCCGTGGTGGGCGTGCTGAGCACGCTGCCGATCAACGGCGGCTTCCTGCCCGGCGCCGGCCAGCGCCCGCGCTGGACCGTCATCGAACAGATCAACGAGTTCTTCGAGGTGCAGCCGATTGCCCCCGACGTGCCGGTGATCGGTGACGACGTGTCGATCCTGATGCTGGTGCACCCGAAGAACCTGCCGGCGAAGACCCAATATGCCATCGACCAATTCGCCATGCGCGGCGGCAAGGTGCTGGCCTTTGTCGATCCCGCCTCCGAGGTCGATAAGCCGCCACGCGGCATGCAGCCGCCGGGGCGCTCGGACCTGGCCGACGTGCTGAAGACCTGGGGCGTCGAGCTTCGCAAGGATAAGGTCGCCGGCGACCTCGACACCGCCCGCCGGGTCAACATCCGCGCCGGCGCTCAGGTGGCCGTTGCCGACTATGTCGGCTGGCTGTCGCTCCGGCCCGGCAACTTCGACCGCGAAGACGGTGCCATGGCTGACCTGCAGATGATCAACGTCGGCACCGCCGGCATCCTCGATACGCTGAAGGATGCCACCACTAAGGTGACGCCGCTGATCCATACCGGCATGCGCTCCATGGCCATCGACGCCTCCAAGTTCGCTGGCCAGCCGGACGTCATCGGCCTGTTCCGCTCGTTCAAGGCGGGATCGGAACCGCTGACGCTCGCGGCGCGCATCTCCGGCCCGGTGAAGAGCGCCTTCCCCGACGGCCCGCCCGAGGATCCGGACGGAATGCTGAAGCCGAAGCATCTGGCGCAGTCGAACTCCGACCTGCAGGCCATTGTCGTTGCCGACGTGGACATGCTGCACGACCAGCTCTGGGTCGATGTGCAGGACCTGCTGGGTCAGCGCCTTTTGGTGCCGTTCGCCAACAACGGCGACTTCGTCATCAGTGCGCTGGAAAACCTGGCTGGCGGCGCATCGCTGAACGAGTTGCGCGGGCGCACGGTCTCGAACCGGCCGTTCCACCTGGTGCGGGAAATCCGCCAGGCCGCCGAGCGCCGCTTCCGCGACAAGGAAGAGGAGCTGCAAAAGCAACTCGACGGCGTCCGCGCCGATCTCAACAAGATGATCCGGCGTGAGAACATCCAGGCCGGCGGCGAGTTGATCCTGCGTCCCGAGGACCGTGCCAAGATCGACGAGGCGCGGACGAAGATGGTGGCGCTGCGCAAGGAGCTCCGCAACGTGCAGCACGAACTGCGCAAGGATATCGACAACCTCGATAGCTGGCTCAAGTTCTTCAACATCGCCGCCATTCCGCTGCTTCTGGGGCTCGGCACGCTGATCTTCGTGCTGGCCCGGCGCTTGCGGCGCCGTGGCGGCGTGGTGGAAACCGGCTGAGCGGAGGGACGAACAGATGACACCGAAAAACGTAATGGTTCTGGGGCTCGTCACCGTGGTCGCCGTCGGCGCCGCGGCCTATTCCCTGACCTCCAATCCGACCGCCGTTACCACCAGCGTATCGGGGGCGGTGTTCCCGGGCCTGATCGACAAGGTCAACGCCGTCACCAAGGTGATGATCGAGCACCGCGACAAGACGCTCACCATCGCGCGCGGCAAGGATGGATGGTCGATGGCCGAGGCCGACGGTTATCCGGTCGCCGCGAAGAACGCCGAGAAGGTGGTGGTGCAGTTGGCCGATCTCAATTTCTATGAGATGAAGACCAAGAAGCCCGAACTCTACGATCGCCTGCACGTGGAAGACCCGACGGGCAAGGAGTCGGAAGGGCGGCGCATCCGACTGTTCGACGCCGAGGGCAAGGTGCTGGCCGACCTGGTGGCCGGGCGCAAGCGCTACAGCCTGGTCGGCGCGCGCAAGGAAGGCCTCTACATCCGCAAGCCCGATGATCCGCAGAGCTGGCTGGCGGCCGGTGAACTCAACGTCGAGGTCCGGCCCGGCGAATGGCTGGTGGAGGGCATCGTCGACATCAGCGAGAAGGACATCGCCCGCGCCGTCGTCCGCCATCCGGACGGCGAGGTGGTCGAGGTCTCCAAGCCCGATCCCAAGGCGCGGAACTTCACCCTGGCCGGTATCCCCGACGGCAAGATGCTGAAGTACGAAACCGATCCCGACAACCTGGCGGGGGTCCCCGATCAGTTGAACCTGGAGGACGCCCGCAAAGCCGGCGCCATCGAATTCCCGGACGATCAGACCATCAAGGCCACCTTCGAGACCCGCGACGGGCTCAGCCTGACCCTCGACGCGGTGTCCAAGGACGACAGCACCTGGGCCAGGTTCAAGGCCGAGACGATGGCCGACGCCAAGCCCGAAGCGCAAAAGCGCGCCGAAGAGATCAACAAGCATGTCGCGGGTTGGGTCTACAAGCTGCCGGGCTTCAAGGCGACCCGCCTGACCCGGCGCGTCGCCGACATGCTGAAGGATAAGCCGGCGTCCTAATCGCCCAAGCGGCCCCATTCGGCGTTTTGTTTCATTCGGCGGCGGCCTATCATGGCCGCCGCCGAAACATTTGCGCCGGACGGGCAGATCATGGACACCACGCCGCTGACCAATTCCCATATCGTTGCCGCCTTCGAGGAGAAGACGCGGAAATCCAAGGCCCGCCACCAGCGCGGTCTGGAGCTGTTTCCGTCCGGTGTGGTGCATGATTCGCGCCACATGTGGCCCTATCCGCTCTATGTGGAACACGCCCAGGGCGCGCGCAAATGGGATGCCGACGGCAACGAACTGATCGATTACTACGGCGGGCATGGCTCGCTGTTGATGGGCCACGCGCACCCGAGCCTGGTCGATGCCGTCAACCGCCAGATCGCGCGCGGCACGCATCCGGCCGCCTGCCATGAGCTGGAGCTTACCTGGGCGGAACTGGTGCAGCAGTTGATACCGACGGCGGAGCGCCTCCGGTTCACGTCATCGGGTACCGAGGCCAACCTGTTGGCCATCCGCCTGGCGCGCGCCTTCACCGGCCGCACCAAGCTGATGCGTTTCAAGAACCATTTCCACGGCTGGCAGGATCACGTCGCCTTCGGCTCCAAGTTCCATTCCGGAACGCGCGACGTGCCCGGCATCGTCCCCGGCATCGTCGATGCGGTGATCGTCGCCGATCCGGCCGACCCCGACGCGGTCAAGCAGACCCTCGAGACCGACGACGACATCGCCGCCGTGATCCTGGAACCCACCGGCGCCGGTTCGGGCCAGATTCCCCTGGGTCGCGATTTCGCCAAGATGCTGCGCCAAGTGACGGAAGCGCGCGGCATCGTGCTGATTTTCGACGAGGTGGTGACGGGCTTCCGCGTCTCGCCGGGCGGTGCCCAGGCGCATTGGGGCATCCTGCCGGATCTGACGGGATTGGCGAAGATTCTCGCCGGCGGGCTGCCAGGCGGCGCCGTCGCCGGGCGCCGGGATATCCTCGAGCGGCTCGATTTCGAAGCCGCCGAGGCCAAGGGATTCGAGAAGATTCCGCACCAGGGCACCTACAACGCCAACCCGCTGTCGGCGGCGGCCGGCGTCGCCATGCTGAGCCGCGTCGCCGAGGACGACGTCACGGCGCGGGCGAACGAACAGGGTGAGAAGCTGAAGGCGCGCTGGAATGCCGTCTTCGCCAGAGAAGGTGTGCCGTGGGCGGCTTATGGGCTGGGGTCCAGCCTCTATGTCTTCACCAATCCGGGCGGGCTGGATATCGACCCGGAGAACTTCGACCCGTTCGCGCTGCCGCACGATGTGCTGGCCGGGGGCGGCGGGCATCCGGCGGCGTCGCTGTTCCGCCTGGCGATGCTGGTCAACGGGGTCGATTTGTCGTCGAAGCCGGGCGCCATCGTTTCGGCGGCGCACGATGATGCCGATCTCGACGCGAGCGCCGATGCGCTCACCGCCGCGATCGGAATGCTTCGCGAAGAAGGCCGGTTTTAGCTGAAGGCGTTGCCGGGCCGCGCGCCCAGTTTCTTCAGGATCATCGCCAGCGGGCAGAACCCGGTGAAGGCGGACTGGAACAGGTTGGCGCCGACGAAGGCGGTGAACCAGAGCCAGTTGGGATGGTGGTAGTGCGCGAGTGCCAGGCTGGCCAGGATGAACAGGCCGGCGACGGCGAAAACGATACGATCGATACTCATCGAATTGAACTCCTGCTGGTGCGCGCCAGCGGCGCGGCTGATCGATGCGCGTTATAGCGGCGATGATGACGCCGGTCGGTGACATTGTCACCACCTGCCGAAGCCAAGAAGCGCGTGTTCCGCCCCCCGGCTTGGGCTAAAAAAGTCCCAGGGAAAACAGCAACAAGAAGAGCGACCTATGTCAGGCACCTTGCAGAACCTGCTCGATCTCTTGGACCTGGAGCCGTTGGAATCGGATCTATTCCGGGGCCATGCGCCGAAGGAAGACCGCCAGCGCGTGTTCGGCGGCCATGTCATCGGCCAGGCGCTGGTCGCAGCCATGCGCACCGCCGAGGGCCGCAAGCCGCATTCCCTGCATGCCTATTTTTTGCGTCCGGGCGATCCCAAGGTGCCGATCATCTATGACGTGGACTGCATCCGCGACGGGCGCAGCTTCACGTCGCGTCACGTGGTTGCCCGCCAGCACGGCCGTGCCATCTATCACATGGCGGTGTCGCTGCAAGTGGTGGAGGACGGAATCGAGCATCAGCTTCCCATGCCGGACGTTCCCGATCCCGAGACGCTCCCCGATGAGCAAAGCCGCCGCGAAGCGCTGCTGGACCGCATTCCGGAAGCCGGACGCAAACGCTTCATGGCCGACCGCGCCATCGAAATCCGCCCGGTCGATCCCAAGGATCCCGTCCACCCGGAACCCGGCCCGCCGTTCGAGCGCTACTGGGCGCGCACCCGCCATCCCCTGCCGGCGGATTTCGAGCACCATGAATGCGTGCTGGGCTATGCCTCCGACGCGACATTGTTGGCGACCTGTTTGGTGCCGCACGGCATCACCTGGTACACGGGCAAGACCGTGTCCGCGTCGCTCGATCATTCCATGTGGTTCCATCGCCCGTTCCGCGCCGACGAATGGCTATTGTTCGATCAGGTGTCGCCCTCGTCGTCGGGCGGGCGCGGCTTCAATACCGGCAACATCTTTTCCCGCGACGGGCGCTTGATCGCCTCGATGGCGCAGGAAGGGATGATGCGGATTCGCGGCGACAAGGCCTGATTTCCGTCGACGCGGCTTCTTGCGCGGTTTCGTCTGTGGGATAGAGTGTCGGCAGTGAATTTCTGCTGACGGGAACCCCAGCCATGACCGACAATTTCCCCAATCTCGCCGATTCCGATCTCGTGGCCGAGGCCTGGCCCGCCGTGCAACCGGGCGAGGATCCCGTGCTCTACGGCCATGTGGATTTCGAGCCCAAGGGGCGCTTCCCTGTCAGGAGCTACCAGACCTTCCGCCTCACTTATACGGTCGGGCGCTATGGTCTCGACGATACCGGCGCCATCCGCGTCAGCTTCCGCATGCACGGCGACGGCGGCGCGCTACAAACCAGCGATCCGGCGGCGCCCAACTACGTTACCGCCTCCACCTCTTCGGGTGTGCCGCTGAACGTCGAGTATGTGCGCCGGGCATCGGGCTCGCGCCCGCGCTGGAAGACCCTGACGGCGCGGGTCACCGGCGGCTGCCTGCGTGAAGGCGACACCATCACCATCGTCTTCGGCGACACCTCGGGCGGATCGCCCGGCATGAAGCTGCAGACCTTCGTCGAGTCCGCGTCCGAGTTCAAGGTGTCGGCCGATGTCTGCGCCGTCGGCCATTTCACGCCGATTCCGGGCACACCCTACGTATCCGTCGTGCCGGGGCCGCCGGCGATCTGGCGCGCCGTGCTGCCGTCGCTCCGCCGTCCGGGCGAGAGCTTCCAGTTCGGCCTCAAGGCCGAGGACGAGTGGGGCAACCCGAGCCACCTGGCGGAGGGCAAATTCACTTTCGAGACCACGCTTCCCGTCAACGGCTTGCCCGCGACCTTCGACTATCCCTTGGGCGAGAAAGCCGTCACCTTCGAGGGGTTGAGCGTCGATGCGGAAGGGACGCTCCGCATCCGGGTCCTGGACGAAGGCGGCAACGAGGTCGCGGCCTCGCATCCGCTGGTCGTCCGCGCCGGCCGATACGGCGGCTATTGGGGCGATCTGCACGGGCAGAGCGGCGAGTCCATCGGGGTCACGACGGCGCGGGAATATTTCACCTTCGCACGTGACTGCGCGTTTCTCGATGTCACCAGCCACCAGGCCAACGACTTCCAGGTCAACAACGCCTTCTGGGCGCATCTGAACGACCTCACCGCCGAATACCACCAGGACCGCCGCTTCGTCACCTTTCCGGGCTACGAGTGGTCGGGCAACACCGCCGTCGGGGGCGACCGGAACGTCTTCTTTCGCACGGAAGGGCGGCAGATTCACCGCTCCTCGCATGCGCTGCTGATCGACCGTTCGGACCTGGATACCGACGCGCAGAACGCCAATATCCTGTTCGAAAAACTGAAGGACGAGGATTGCTGCATCTACGCGCATGTCGGCGGGCGCTACGCCGATATCGCCTACGCCCACGATCCGACCCAGGAAACGGCGATGGAAATCCATTCCGCCTGGGGCACCTTCGAGTGGCTGTTGACCGACGGCTTCCCCTTGGGTCACCGCTCCGGCGTCGTCTGCAATTCCGACGGCCACAAGGGCCGGCCCGGCGCGAGCTATCCCGGTGCCGGCGCGTTCGGCGCCTATGGCGGGCTCACCTGTTTCCTCACCGACGATCTCACCCGCGACGGCATCTTCGATTGCCTCAAGCGCCGCCATCACTACGGCACCACCGGCACGCGGCTGCATCTGGACGTGCGTGTCGGCTTCCCGGACGGCGCGACGCTCTATGAGCAAGATCCCAACGCCTTCCCCGACACCCAGACCTCGCAAGTGACCGAGGCGATGATGGGCGACATCGTCAAAAGCGGCGCCAAATCCGTGACGCTCAGGCTCGAGGCCGCCGCCCAGGCACCGATCGAACGGATCGAGGTCCGCAACGGCACCGAGGTGATCCAGACCGTGCGCGGCTACTCGGACAAGGACCTGGGCGAACGCATCCGCGTCTTGTGGGCCGGCGCCGAATACCGAGGGCGCGGGCGCGAGACCCATTGGACCGGCCGGGTGCGGTTCGAGGGCGCCGATATCCGCCGTCTCGCCAAGATCAACGCCTGGAACCCGGAGCGCAAATTCGAACAACAAGGCGCCGACACGGTGCTGTTCGAGGCCGTCACCACCGGCAACTTCGGCGGCTTCGACGCCTGGCTCGATATCCGCGAGCCCGGCGGCGCCCTCGACGTGGTCACCAACCACGGCACGCTCAACCTAGCGCTGGCCGATGTTGGCCTGGAAGACGCGGTGCTCGACGCCGGCGGCCTGGAACGTAAGTTGAAGGCCTTCCGCCTGCCCGAAGAAAACCCGCACCGTGAAATCACGGCGGAAGTGGAAATCCCGCTCGACGCCGCAAAGGACAATCCGCTCTGGGTCTGCGTGACGACGGAAGACGGCTTCCAGGCGTGGAGCAGTCCGGTGTTCGTGTTCTCGGACTGAGTTACCGCCCCGCCGCGTAGCCCTGCATCAGGCGCGGGTTGGCCGCCGCCATCAAAAGCCTGCCGTCGCGCGCGCAAGCGGAGACGCGGCCGAGCGACCAATCGCCCTCGACGTAGAGCCGGTGGCCGCGCCGTTCAAGCTCGTCCAGCGTCGCGTCTGAGAACCGCCCCTCGATCTTGACGCCGGCCGGATCCCATTCGCGCGGGTAGAACGAGCCCGGCGCGTGGGTGGAATGGAAGTTGGGGCTGTCGATGGCCTGTTGCAGGTTCATGCCGTGATGCACATGGCGCAGGAACATGTGCAGCGGCCATTGGTCCTGCTGGTCGCCGCCGGGCGTGCCGAAGGCCAGGTAAGGCTCGCCGTCGCGGAGCGCCATCGACGGGGACAGCGTGATGCGCGGGCGCTTGCCGGGCTGGATCTGGTCCGGGTGGCCGTCGTCGAGCCAGAACATCTGGCCGCGCGTCGAGAGGCAGAACCCCAGTTCCGGGATCGCCGGCGACGACGACAGCCACCCGCCCGACGGCGTCGCCGCGATCATGTTGCCCCAACGGTCGATGACGTCCAGGTGGCAGGTGTCGCCGCGCGCCTGGCCCATCTGGGTGATGAACATATGGTCGAGTTCGTGCCCCTCCGGGCCGTCGCCCTTCAGCGTCGAGCCCTTCGGGTGCAGCACCGGCGGATGGCCGAAGCCATCGATGGCGCCCGGCCGAAATTCGCGGCTGGCCGTGTCACCGACCAGCTTGCGGCGCTCGTCCGTGTAGGCGTCGGACAAGAGCGTCTCCAGCGGCACTTCCACATGCGCCGGGTCGCCGTAGTAGGTCTCGCGGTCGGCGAAGGCGAGCTTGGCGCATTCCATGATGGTGTGGACGAAATCCGGCCCGACCGGGTCCATGGCGGCGAGGTCGAAGCCCTTCAGCAAGGCCAACTGCTGCAGCATCACCGGCCCCTGTGTCCAGGTGCCAGGTTTGGCGATGCTGAAGACATGGCCGGCCGCCGGGTAGTCGAGCATCACAGGGTCTTCGTAGTGCGCCTGGAACCCGGCCAGGTCATTGCCTGTCAGCAGCGCCTTGTGACGGCGCCCCGACGTATCCATGACCTCGGTCTCGGCGCAGAAGCGGTCGATGGCCTCGGCGACGAAGCCCTGGTACCAGGCCTTGCGTGCCGATTCTATTTGTCGCTCGCGGTCCGCACCGGCGGCTTCGGCTTCCGATAGCAGGCGCTCGTAGGTCTCGGCGAGGGCCGGGTTCTGGAACAGTGATCCCGCCGCCGGCGCCTTGCCGCCCCTCAAATAGAGCTCGGCGGAGGTCGGCCATTCGGCTTCGAAGAAAGGTCCGACGAGGTCGATGGCGCTGGCGCAGTTGGGCGCCACCGCGAAGCCGTCCCGCGCATAACCGACGGCATACTGCATGACGGCGCGCGGCGTCATGGTGCCGTAGTCGCGCAAGAGCGTCATCCAGCCGTCGAAGCTGCCGGGCACCACCAACGGCAGCATGCCGGTGCCGGGCACCCGGTCGAGGCCGAGCGCGCGATAGGCCTCGGGCGTCGCTTTCGCCGGCGCCGGGCCCTGGCCGGACAGCACGCGGATTTGGGTTTCCCCGGCGCGGCGCAGAAGCGCCGGCACCTCGCCGCCCGGGCCGTTCATGTGCGGCTCGACGACCTGCAGGGAAAAGCCCATGGCGCAGGCGGCGTCGAAGGCGTTGCCACCGTGCTCCAGCACCGCCATGCCGGCGGCGGTGGCCAGCCAATGGGTCGAGGCGCAGACGCCGAAGGTGCCGCGGATTTCGGGACGGGTGGTGAACGTGTTCACGGCATTTCCCCCGGGTCCCGCTTCCGCCTAGTAGCCGATGGCGCAGCCATCCTTGCGCGGGTCGGAGCCGCCCGTGAGGATGCCGCGTTCGTGGTCGATCCAGATCGCCTGCGACCCGCCGATCGGTTTCGGCGGCGCGGTGCGCTTGTGGCCCATGGCTTCCAGCTTGGCGACCACGTCGGCGGGCACGGTGCCCTCCATCTGCACGCCGGCTTCGCCCGGTTCCGGGAAGATGCGCGGCGCGTCCTGGGCTTCCTGGATGTCCATGCCGTAATCCAAGAAGCGGGTCAGGAAGTGCATGTGGCCATAGGCCTGGTAGTGGCCGCCCATGACGCCGTAGGACATTACCGTCTGGCCGCCCTTGGTGACCATGCCAGGGATGATGGTGTGCATCGGCCGCTTGCCCGGCGCGATGCAGTTCGGATGGCCCGGTTCGATGACGAAGCCCTGCGCGCGGTTGGTGAAGACGACGCCCGATTTCGGCGCCATCAGCGCGGCGCCGAAGTTGTGGAACAGCGTGTTAATGAACGAGCAGGCATTGCGGTCCTTGTCGACCACGGTGATGTAGACGGTGCTCTTGTTGTTGGGAAGCGTCGGCTGCGGCAGGTCTGTCATCGCGCGCTCGGGATCGATGGCGGCACGCAGCGTATCGGCGTGCTCCGCCGACAGCATGGCATCCACCGGCACGTCGGCCTGCGTCGGGTCGGCGACATAGAAGGAGCGGTCCTGGTAGGCGAGGCGCCCGGCCTCGATCTCCAGGTGCAGGCGCTCGGCCGACAGGGGGTCCAAGGATGTGTCGAACCCGGACGCGATGTTGAGGAGCTGCAAGGCGATGACGCCCTGGCCGTTGGGCGGGCATTGCCAGACCTGGTAGCCCCGGAACTCGGTGGAGATCGGCTCCACGTAGTCGCCCTTGGCGGCGGCGAAATCATCCATGGTGTGCAGGCCGCCGAGCGAGCGCAGGTAGTTCACCATGTCCTCGGCCAGCTCGCCGGAATAGAAGGCGTCGCGGCCCTGCTTGGCGACGGCCTCCATGGTGGCGGCCAGTTCCGGCTGGTGATGCATCTCGCCGACGCCGGGGGTGCGGCCGCCCGGCATGAAGACGCGTTTCAGGTTTTCGTCCTTGGCGATGACATCGGCCTGGGAGGCGAAATCGACGCTGACCCGCGACGACACCGGGTAACCGTTCCGGGCGAGGTCGATGGCCGGCTGCAGCAGTTCCGCCAGTTCCATGCTGCCGTGATCGGCATTGAGCTGGCACCAGGCGTCGATGGCGCCGGGAATGACGCAGGCATGCGGTGACTGGCGTTCGATGTCTCGGATGCCGTTTTCCAGGTACCATTCCGCCGTCGCCGCCATGGGCGCCTTTCCCGACCCGTTGAAGGCGATGACCTTGTCGGAGCCGCCCGGCGCATAGAGGCAGAAGTTGTCGCCGCCGATGCCGGTCGATTCGGGTTCCACCACGCATTGCACGGCGCAGGCCGCGATGGCGGCGTCCATGGCGTTGCCGCCGCGCCGGAGGATATCGATGGCGGTGGCGGTGGAAAGGGTGTGCGAGGTAGCGGCCATGCCGGCCGTAGAGTGGGCCGGCGAACGGCCGGGAAGTTCGAGATTTCGCATTTTGGTGTCGGGGTCCCCAGTGTCGATTTTGCATCTGGTATACCACGTAGGCCTTGACGGGCAAACGTCGTTCATGCCTGGATAGGGGGAACGGAAACCCGGCCGGCCGAAAGCCCAAGAATGCCGGGGTATGCAAAACCTAGGGAGGAGAAGCCATGAAATTCCGTCAAATCGCCTATTCCGTCGCCGCTGCCGCGGTGGCATTCGGGATCGCCGCCGCGCCTGCGTCGGCGGCGCCGAAGATTCCCTGCAGCACCGCCAAGCTGATCGTTCCGTGGAAAGCGGGCGGCGGCACGCACGTGCTGTTCTCCATCTTCGAGAAGACCATCCAGGACCTGGACGTGACTCCGAAGCTCAAGGTCGTCACCGTTCCCGGCCAGGGCGGCAACAAGGGCGCCAAGGAAGCGGCCAAGGCCAAGCCCGACGGCTGCACGCTGTTCGCCATCCACCAGAGCGCCATCATCAGCTTCCTCAACGGCCGCATCCCGTTCTCGTTCGAGAACTTCGAGACCGTTGCGCTGCTGACCGACACGCCGGACATCGTCGGCGCCTCGGGCAAGGTTCCGTGGAACAGCTTTGACGAATTCAAGAAGGTCACCCTGTCCGCGCCCGACACCATGAAGGCTGGCGCCACCTTCGGTTCCACCAGCCAGTTCATGTGGCTTCTGCTCGAAGACATGACCGGCATGAAGTTTAAGTACGTGCCCTTCGACGGCACCCGTGAGCGCATGACCGCGCTGTTGTCTGGCGCCATCCAGCTCGGCACTATCAACGTCGCTTCCGGCCGCAAGTACATTGAAGCCGGCGAGCTGAAGGCCTTCGCCATTGCCGCCGACAAGCGCGACCCGGCGCTGCCGAACCTGCCGACGCTGAAGGAATTGGGCGTCGACATGACCTACTCGCTGAAGCGCGGCGTCGTCGCGCCGAAGGGCACGCCGAAAGAGATCGTCGACCATTGGGCGATGATCCTGAAAAAGGCCGCCGAGGATCCGAACCTCCTGAAGCAGATGAAAGCCAAGGGCACCGGCATCCAGTGGGTCGGCCCGGCCGATTACCGCAAGTGGGCCGACAAGACCTTCGCCGACCACGAAAAGGTCGCCATCAAGATCGGCATGTACAAGAAGAAGTAAGTCTTGTTCGCCTGAAACCGAACGCGGAGCCCGGGCCGGTGTAAACCATCGGCCCGGGATTCCCCGTTTCTTCGATCTTGATGGGGGAGGACGAGGTTCATCATGACCCGTTTGAATCGCGATTCCATCGTTGCCATTTGCCTGTTGGTCGCCTGTGGCGTCTTCATTTGGGCGACTTTCGATATCCGTTCGCCGGACTACGGCGTCTTGATGCCCTCCACTTGGCCGCGGGTCATCCTGGCGGCGCTGACGCTGCTGTCGCTGATCTATCTGGTGCAGTCGATCAAGGCCGGCCCGGACGACGTGAGCCAGGCACCGGACCGCGAACCAGGCCTCGCCGGGTTCGTCGCCTATTGGCGCAATCCGGTGATCTGCTTTGTCATGTTCTTCCTCTATCTGCTGACCATGCCGGTGCTGGGCATGCTGATCGGCGGTATCCTTTTCGTGTTCATGCTGATGAACCTGCTCGGCGGCTGGCAACCCAAGCAGTTGCTGCTGCATGCGGTCATCGCGGTGGTCGCCGTCGGTGCCATGTGGAGCATGTTCACCTTCGCCCTCGAGGTCATGCTGCCGGAGGGCGTGATCTACAACCCCTACGCTTCGTGAGGCAGGCCGATGTTCGTTGATTACCTTGCCGAAGCCTTTCTTCATTTTGAGCAGGCACTCGCCGGACTGTGGATCTGGAAGACCATGCTGTTCATGGCGATCGGTGTTGCCGGCGGCCTGATCGCCGGGGCCATTCCGGGCTTCACCATCGCCATGGCGGTGGTCCTGACACTGCCGTTCACCTTTTCCATGCCACCCGAACAGGGTGCGGCGACCATGGTCAGCGTCATGGTCGGCGGGCTTTCCGGCGGCCTGATGGCGGGCATCCTGACCGGCATTCCGGGAACGCCTTCGTCGGTGGCCACCACCTTCGACGGCTTCCCCATGGCGCGCGCCGGCAATCCCGGCCTCGCGCTCGGGCTCGGTGTCTGGTCGTCGTTTTTCGGCGGCATCTTCAGCGCCATCTGCCTGATGACTCTGGCGCCGCAGTTGGCCCGGGTGGGACTGGAGTTCCAGCCCTGGGACTTCTTCATGCTGGTCATGTTCGCGCTCACCATCACCGCCAGTCTCGCCGGCAAGCATCTGGTCAAGGGCCTGATTGCCGGCGCGCTCGGCCTATTGGTCCGGACCGTCGGCGAGGACGACGCGGCCGGCATGGCGCGCTTCGATTTCGGCACCGATGCGCTGCTGTCGGGCTTCGATTTCATCGCCGTGCTGATCGGCCTGTTCGCTTTTTCACAGCTTCTCAGCGATGTGCGCGACCCGGCAAAGGCGCGCCAATCGCTTTCCGACCAGGGCCGCGTGCGGGCCCGCATCGACCACCTGGGCGCGCTCAGGGAAATCCGCAAGCGCTGGCTGGTGGTGCTGCGCTCGGCCTCGATCGGCGTGTTCACCGGCATCCTGCCCGGCGCCGGCGGTTCGGTCGCCAACATCCTGGCCTACGACCAGGCCAAGAAGGCGTCGAAGGAGCCGGAGAAGTTCGGCACCGGCACGCCGGAAGGCATCATCGCGCCGGAAAGCTCCAACAACGCGGTCGAGGGCGGGGCGCTGATCACCCTGATCGGCCTCGGCATTCCGGGCGACGTGACCGCGGCGGTGATGCTGGGCGCGCTCTTGATCCACGATGTGGTGCCGAGCCCGAGTTTCATCGCCGACGAGCCGGTGCTGGTCTATTCCATCTTCACCGCCTTCTTCATCGCTACCTTCATGATGATCTTCTTCCAGTCGTTCATGTTGCGGGTGTTCGTGTTGGTGACGCGTATCCGCATGTACATGCTGGCGAGCGTGATCCTGGGCTTCTGCGGTATCGGGGTGTTCGCGCTCAACAACGTCACCTTCGATCTCTGGAGCTTGCTGTGGTTCGGAATTATCGGCTTCGTCATGCGTCAGTTCGGTTTTCCGCTGGCGCCGATGATCCTGGGCGTCGTGCTGGGCAATATCGCCGAGCTCAATCTCGCCCGGGCGCTGGCCATCGACGAAAGCCTGACGCCTTTCTTCACCCGGCCCTGGTCGCTGTTCTTCCTGGTGGTGGCATTGTTCTCGGCCGCTTTCCCGCTGTTCCAGCGCGATCGCGGCCGCAAGGTGTGGACACTTTTCTATCTTCCATTCGCTTGCTTCGGCGCCGCTGTTCCGCTCTACATGATGGGCGGCGTGCCGAGGCCCGTGATCGCCACCCTGGTGGTGCTGTACGGCGCCTGGACCTTGTGGAAGCGCGCACGCCGCGGTTGGCAATTGGACGCCCGCGACGCGGAAGCGGTGGAGTTGAAAGAAGGGTAAAACCATGGATTGGTGGAAAGACATCTACGACGCCTTGAAAGAGGCGGACGTAAAGCAGGTCGCGTACGTGCCGGATGCGGGCCACGCGAAACTGATCGACGCCTGCATCGCCGACAACGACATGCGCGCCGTGCCGCTGACCACCGAGGAGGAGGGCATCGCCATGCTGGCGGGCGCCTGGCTCGGCGGGCAGCGCGGCGTCTTGCTGATGCAGTCGTCCGGCGTCGGCAACTGCATCAACATGATCGGCCTGATGCGCACCTGCCGCTTTCCGTTCGCCAGCTTCATCACCATGCGCGGCCAGTGGCACGAGTTCAATCCCTGGCAGATGCCCATGGGGCGCGGCACCGAGCCGGCGCTCAGGGCCATGGACGTGATGGTCGATACCGTGGAAGACCCGGCCGACGTCGGCAACCAGGCCCGCGCCATGCTGCACCGGGCCTTCGTCGGCATGCATGTGGGCGCGCTGTTGCTGCACCAGCGCCTGATGCCCGTGAAGACCTTTAAGGAGTGACGGCCATGACCGATCTTTCCCGCGCCGACAACTTCCAACTGCACCGCCGCGAGGTCGCCAAGCAAATCCTCGGCGCCGGCGGCGACGATCTTTTGATGATCACTGGTCTCGGCTCCACCAACTGGGACTTCACCGCCGCCGGTGACAACCCCGGCATCTTTCCGCTGTGGGGCGCCATGGGCGGCGCCATCCCCATGGGGCTCGGCCTCGCCATGGCGCAGCCCTCGAAGCGCGTGCTGGTTGCCACCGGCGATGCCGAGGCGCTGATGGGCATCGGCGCCTTCGCCACCATCGCCGTGCAGGCGCCGGCCAACCTTTCCATCGCCGTCTTCGACAACGAGCGCTACGGCGAGACCGGCATGCAGGCCACCGCTACCGCGCACAAGGCCGATCTGGCGGGCATCGCGGCGGCGAGCGGCATTCCCGCGACCGCCACCATCCGCGACCAGGCGGAACTGGATGCGGCGATCCCCGATATTCTGGGCGCGCCCGGTCCGGCGGTCTTCGTTATCAAGGTTCGGGCCGAGCCGCTGCCCTTCGTGCTGCCGCCCAAGGACGGCGCCTACCTGAAGGACCGCTTCCGGCTTGCGCTGTTGGGCGAGGAGGGTATCGTTTAGCTCGGAATTCACGCGGCACGCAGGGAGGATGCCATGGCCGAGCTGGAAAAACTGGACATGTATATCGACGGGGAGCGGGTGAAACCGGCCTCCGGCGAATACTTCGAAACCTTCAATCCCTATACCGGCAAGCCATGGGCACTGGTGGCGCGCGGTGGCGAGGAAGACGCCAACCGCGCCGTGGAAGCCGCCAAGCTCGCGCTCGAGAGCCCCGAATGGGCCGGCCTTAACGCCACCCAGCGCGGCCATCTGCTGCGCAAGCTCGGCGATATCCTGGTCGCCAACGCCGAGCGTCTCGGCAAGCTCGAAGTGCAGGACAACGGCAAGCTGATCGCCGAAATGGGCATGCAGTGCCAGTATCTGCCGCAGTGGTACTACTATTTCGGCGGTCTCGCCGATAAGATCGAGGGCGCGGTGCTGCCCATCGACAAGCCCGACACCTTCACTTACACCCGGCACGAGCCCCTGGGCGTCTGCGCCATGATCACGCCCTGGAACTCGCCGCTGCTTTTGCTCACCTGGAAGCTGGCGCCGGCCTTGGCGGCGGGCAATACCGTCGTCGTGAAGCCGTCCGAGTTCACGTCGGCCTCGACGCTCGCCTTCGCCGACCTCGTGGCCGAAGCGGGCTTCCCCAAGGGCGTCTTCAACGTTGTTACCGGTTTCGGCAAGGAGGCCGGCGAGCCGCTGGTGGTGCATCCGGACGTCGCCAAGGTGGCTTTCACCGGCGGCGCTTTCTCCGGCGCGCATGTCTACCAGCAGGCGGCGGCCGGCCTGAAGAAGGTCAGCTTGGAACTCGGCGGCAAGTCGCCGAACATCGTCTTCGACGATTGCAACATCGAGAACGCGGTCAAGGGCGCCATCTCCGGCATCTTCGCCGCCACCGGGCAGACCTGCATCGCGGGCTCGCGCCTGTTGGTGCAGGAATCGATCCATAACGAGTTCGTCGACAAGCTCGTCGACTTTGCCAAGACCGCGAAGATGGGCGACCCCATGTCCATGGATACGCAGGTCGGTCCGGTCACCACCATGCCCCAGTACGAGAAGATCCTGGGCTACATGGATGTGGCCCGCGAGGACGGCGCCGAGTGCCTGTTGGGCGGCGCCAAGGCCGAGCGGCCCGAATGCGGCGATGGCTGGTTCGTGGAGCCGACCATCTTCGCCGGCGTCAACAACAAGATGCGCATCGCCCAGGAAGAGGTCTTCGGCCCGGTGCTGTCGATCATCCCCTTCCGCGACGACGACGAGGCCGTCGCCATCGCCAACGACGTGGTCTACGGCCTGGCATCCGGTGTGTGGACCGGCGACATCCGCCGCGCCATCGAGATTCCGAAGCGGATCAAGTCGGGCACGGTCTGGGTCAATACCTACCGCGCGGTCAGCTACGTGGCGCCGTTCGGCGGCTACAAGCAATCGGGGCTGGGACGCGAAAGCGGCCAGCAGGCGATCCAGGAGTACATGCAGACCAAGACTGTCTGGATCTCCACCGCCACCGAAACCCCCAATCCCTTCGTCATGCGTTGAGCCATGGGAACGGATACAAAGATCGCCCTGGTCACCGGTGCCGGTTCCGGCATCGGCCGGGCCTCGGCGCTGGCGCTGTTGCGCGCCGGCTACGCGGTGGCGCTCGCCGGGCGGCGCGAGGAGCCGCTCACTGAGACCGTCGGCATGGCCGGCGACGCGGCGGGGAGCGCCATGGTGGTGCCGACCGACGTTGCCGATCCTGCGTCCGTCGAGGCGCTGTTCCAGCGCATCAAGGCGGCGCACGGGCGCATCGACGTCGTTTTCAACAACGCCGGCCTCAACGCGCCCGGCGTGCTGTTCGAGGACCTGGAATTCGAGCGCTGGAAACAAGTGGTCGACGTTAACCTGACGGGCTCCTTCAATTGCGCCCAGCAGGCCTTCCGGCTGATGAAGGCGCAGGACCCCATGGGTGGGCGGATCATCAACAACGGCTCCATCTCGGCGCATGCGCCGAGGCCCGATTCCGCCCCCTATACCGCCACCAAGCACGCCATTACCGGCCTCACCAAGACGCTCTCGCTCGATGGCCGCAAGTACGACATCGCCGTCAGCCAGATCGACATCGGCAACGCCGTCACAGAGATGGCGGCGCGCATGGCCAAGGGGGTCAAGCAGGCCAACGGCGAGATCAAGGCGGAAGCCATGATGGACGTGGAGAAGGTGGCCGAAGCGGTGGTCTACATGGCGTCGCTGCCGCTCGACACCAACATCCAATTCATGACCATCATGGCCACCAAGATGCCCTTCGTCGGCCGGGGCTGAGCGGCGATGGCGGAAGGGCGCTGCGATCTCCTGGTCAAGGGCGGTACGGTCTATGACGGCACCGGTGCCCCTGGCCGTGCCGCCGACGTGGCCATCGACGGCAAGCAAATCACCGCCGTCGGCGATCTTTCCGCCTGGTCCGCGCATGAGGTGATCGACGCCTCGGGGCTCGCGGTGGCGCCCGGCTTCATCGACACCCATACCCACGACGACATGGCGCTGCTGCGCCCGCAGGGCATCCCCGAGAAGACCGCGCAAGGCGTGACCACCGTCGTGGTCGGCAACTGCGGCGTCTCGCCCGCACCCTTCGGCCCGCGCGACGAGTTGAAGGAGCCGCCCTTTATCTTCCTGGGCTCGGGTTCCGGGCGGAAGTTCGACAGCTTCGCCGAATACCGTGCCGCCCTCAAACAGGCCGATCCGGATGTTCACGTGGTGACGCTGGTGGGTCATTCCAACCTGCGCGCGGCGGCCATGGACGATATCCACCGCCAGGCCAACAACGACGAGATCGCCGCCATGCAGGGCCATCTGGAAGAGGCCATGAGCGCCGACGCGGCCGGGTTCTCGACCGGGCTCGCCTATCCGTCGGGGGCGGCGTCGGTGACCGACGAAATCGTCGAACTGGCCAAGGTGGCCGCCGATCACGGCGGGCTCTACGCCACCCATATGCGGAACGAGGCCGACGCCGTCGTGCAGTCGGTGGAGGAAGCCATCGACATCGGCCGGCGCGGCGGCGCAAGCGTCGTCATCTCGCACCACAAGTGCGGCGGCACCGCCAACTGGGGCAAGTCCGCCGAGACGCTGAAGCGCATCGATGCCGCCAACGGCAGCGGCCAATCCGTCCATCTCGACGCTTATCCCTATACAGCCAGTTCCACGGGCCTGCTGGCCAAGTTCGCCGCCGTCGCCGAGCGCGTCCTGGTGACGGAAGCCGACGGGGCGCCGGACCAGGCCGGCCGCGACCTCGCCGACATCATGGCCGACTGGGGCTGCGATCTTGAGATCGCCGTCCGGCGCCTCAACCCGGCCAAGGCGGTCTATTTCCAGATGGCCGACGAAGATCTGGAGCGCATCTTGGCGCATCCGAACTGCATGGTCGGCTCCGACGGGATGCCGTCCGACAAGCACCCGCATCCCCGGCTCTACGGCACCTTCCCGCGCGTCCTCGGCCATTTCGCCCGCGACCGGGGATTGTTCGAGCTGGCCCAGGCGGTCCACAAGATGACCGGCTTGCCGGCCAAGTGCTTCGGCCTCGCGGACCGGGGCGAGATCGCGCCCGGCAAGGCCGCGGACCTTGTGCTGTTCGATGCGGCGCGTATCATCGATCGCGGCACTTATGAGAATCCCGTGCAGCCGCCGGCCGGGATCGAACGCGTCATCATCGGTGGCCAGGAGAGATTTTCGTCATGACTGAATTCAACCTGCCGCCGAAAGTCACCGGCCCCAGCGCCTGGTACGGGCCGGACGTCGCCGCCGAGGGGCGCTGGCGCGTCGAGTTGACGCCGGCCCAGGTGGCCGAGGTCGAGGCTGCCGCGCGTGCCCTGGTGGAGCAGGGCGTGCCGATTCAAAAGATCACCCGCGATATGTTCCCGCTGCCGGAAACGGCAACGGTGATCGACGAGGTGGTGGCGGAGTGCCTGCATGGACGCGGGTTCGCCGCGCTGCGCGGGCTGCCGGCCTACGCCGACGACGTGCGCATGGCGGCAACCATGTATTACGGCATCGGCACCCACATGGGCAGCGCGCGTTCGCAGAACGGCAAGGGCCACCTGCTGGGCCACGTCTGCGATCTCGGCCTTTCCACCACCGACGGCAACGTGCGCATCTACCAGACCACGGAACGCCAGAATTACCACACCGATTCCTGCGACATCGTCGGCCTCATGTGCCTGAGGAACGCCAAGTCCGGCGGCCTGTCCGGGCTAGTCTCGTCGATGACCATCTACAACGAGATGTTTGATGCCCGCCCCGATCTTCTGGCGGAACTGCTGAAGCCGATGGCCACCGACCGGCGCGGCGAGATCACCGCCGACGGCCGGGCGTATTTCGAGATTCCGGTGTTCAACTACCATGAAGGCTATCTCTCCGCCTTGTATGCGCCGCACTACATCCGCTCGGCGCCGAGGCTCGACGGCGTGCCGCCGCTGACGCCGGCGCAGACGGAAGCGCTCGACATGCTCGACGCGCTCGCCGACGACCCGCGCCTGCATATCGAATTCGGGCTCGAGCCCGGCGATCTCTCCTTCGTTCACAACCACACCGTCATGCACGACCGCACCGCCTACGAGGAATGGGGCGATGCCGCCCGGCGCCGGCACCTGCTGCGGCTGTGGTTGGCGATCCCAGGCGCGCGGCCGCTTCCCGAGATATACAAGCAGCGCTACGGCTCCATCGCCATCGGCGACCGGGGCGGCGTGATCGTGCCGGGCTCGATCCTCAACGCGCCGCTGGAACCGGTCTGAGGCCCAAGCATGACCACCTACGACCTGCCGCCGAAAGTCACCGGACCCGCCGCCTGGACCGTCGCCGACATCGAGGCCCAAGGGGAGGGCGGGGGCGGCTGGCGCCTGCAATTGGACGCCGATCAGGTGGCCGAGGTCGAGGCCGCCGCCCGCGCGCTGATCGACGCCGATATCCAGATCGCCGACATCACCCGAGAAAAGTTTCCGCTGCCCAAGACCGCGCCGCTGATCGCCCGCGTCGTGGAGCAGTGTCTGCATGGCCGGGGGTTCGCTCTCGTTAGTGGACTCGACCCGCACCGGAGCGACATCCGCATGGCGGCGACCATGTATTACGGCATCGGCACCCACATGGGCAGCGCGCGCTCGCAGAACAAGAAAGGCCATATCCTGGGCCACGTCTGCGATCTCGGGCTTTCCAGCAAGGACGGCAACGTGCGGCTCTACCAGACCACCGAGCGCCAGAGCTATCACACCGATTCCTGCGACGTGGTCGGGCTCATGTGCCTCAACCCGGCGAAATCCGGCGGTCTTTCCGGCGTCGTCAGTTCCATGAGCATCTACAACGAGATGTATGACACCCGCCCCGACCTGCTGGCCGAGCTGGTTAGGCCCTTGCCCGTCGACCGCCGGGGCGAGATCACCGCCGACGGCCGCAGCCACTACAACATGCCGGTCTTCAACTATCACGACGGCTTCCTCTCGGCGCTCTATACGCCGGACTACATCCGCACCGCGCCCAGGCTCGACGACGTCGAGCCCTTCACCGAAGCGCGCCTGGCGGCGCTGGACATGATGGACGCGCTGGCCGATGATCCGCGCCTGCGGCTCGAATTCGCGCTCGATGCCGGCGAGCTTCTGTTCATGCATAACCACACCATCCTGCACAACCGCACCGAATACGAGGAATGGGGCGAGCCCGAACGCCGTCGCCATATCCTGCGATTGTGGCTGGCGGTGCCGGGTGCGAGGCCGTTGCCGGAGGTCTACCGCGAGCGCTACGGCCAGCTCACCATCGGCGACCGGGGCGGGGTGATCGTGCCGGGCTCGATCCTCAACGCGCCGCTGGAACCAGTCTGAATAAGTTCGACTCGCCCGAATGATCAAAACCGGCATAATGGGAGCCTCGGGACGAGGGGTGGACCGAGGTATGAGATGACCGACGACGATCTTTCCGTAGCCGGCAAGGCCGGCGGTGTTGCCGGGTGGGACGGCGTCGAGCGACGCCAGGCCGACCGGCGAACGCACGATTCCAGCCATGGCGCCGAGCGGCGCGGCCCCGACCGCCGCCAGGCGCAGTACTGTCACGTCTGCGGCAAGAAGTTCAACCCGACGGCGACGCAGAAACGCATCTGCCCGTCGTGCCGCGCCAGCGCCATGCGCATGGGCGCCAATCCGGGCCGCTGGGGCGCGGTCTAGAAGACCGCCCGCGCCTTGCCCCTCCACGTCTTGCCCACATGAGCCAACCGGAAAACCGATCCGCCACGCTCTGGGGCATGGCCGCGATGACCGGCGGCGCCATGCTGCTGGCCACCAACGACGCCATCACCAAATGGTTGGTGGTCGATTTCCACGCCGGCGAGATTATGTTCTACCGGGGCATCTGGGCGTTTCCGGTGCTGGCCTATTTCGTTTGGCGTAACGGCGGGCTCCAGACGTTGAATCTCAATCAGCCGCGTGCGGTCTGGGGCCGGGGCGTCGTCGCCTTTGCGGTCTCCATCCTGGTAACCGTATCGTTCATCAACCTGCCCTTGGCGGAGGCCGCCGCGCTGATCTTCATGAGCCCGGTGTTCCTCACCGCCTTGGCGCCGTTGTTCTTGAAGGAACAGGTCGGCTTCTGGCGTTGGGCGGCGGTTCTGCTGGGGTTCGCCGGCGCGGTGGTGATGATCCAACCCGGCACCGACGCCTTCAACGCCTGGGTGGTGTTCCCGCTCATGGCCGCCACGGTCTCGGCGCTCCGCGATATCGTGACGCGGCGCATGGGCACGTCGGACAGCGCCGCGACGGTGATGTTCTATACCTCCATTGTCGCGGTGATCGGTGGTGCGGTATCGCTGCCCTTCGGCGATGATTTCGGGTCCAACTGGCCGACGCTGGAACAGTGGGGTCTGTTCGCCTTGGCAGGCTTCTTCGTCACCATGGCGCATTTCCTCATCGTCGTGTCCCTGCAACTCGCCGCCGGCGCCGTGGTCTCGCCGTTCAAGTATCTTTCTCTCGTTTGGTCGGCGGCGCTCGGCTTCCTGGTCTGGGGCGATCTGCCGGGCGCGGTCAAGGTGCTGGGCGCGGTCATGGTGGTGGCGTCGGGGCTCTTGATCGTCTACCGCGAGACCCGCGGTCGGGGGACCTGAGGCGGAAAAACGCGGGTTGGAATGGATTGATTCTAAAAGATTTTCAAAAAAATCTCAGGAACGAACCCAATTTTAATACCCCCGTCGTCCCCGCGAAGGCAGGGACCCACTTGATGCCGAAGGCATCATCCTTTCCCACGGCGAGACTGTCGCAGTCGCCTGCTGGATTCCCGCTTTCGCGGGAGTGACGGTGAGGGGTGTTGCCGGCCCCAATCAAACGACAATCGGCGCCGGTGCAAATCCTATTCGATTGTGAAATAGCGCGGCCCCGCCGCGCGATGGGCGGTCCAAGACTGTGCATAGCACAAATTCCGAAAAAGGCAATATATTCCTATTTTTTCATATTCGCCATCAGAAAATCCACGAAGGCGCGGGCGGCGGGGGTGATCTGGCGGCGGGCCGGGAACAGCAGGTACATGCCCATGCCGACGTCGATCTCATCGGCGAACAGTTCGATTAGGCGGCCCGCGGCGATGTCCTCATCGACGAAGAAATCCGGCAGGAATGCCAACCCTAAACCGGCCAGCGCCATCTGGCGAATGATCTCTCCGTCGTTGGCAGACACGGGGCCGTCGAGACTGAGCGCCCGGCCGATCGGCCAGCGCCGACGGCCGGTGCCGGTGAGGTCGAGCAGGCAGGGATAAGCAGATAGCGTATCAACGGATTCCGGCCGGCCGTGTCGCTCTAGGAAGGCCGGGCTGGCGACCAGCCGGACATGCACGTCCGCGCATTTTCGGGCGATCATCGAACTGTCCGGCAACTCCCCGATGCGGAGCACTACGTCGATGCCCTCCTCGGCCAGGTTGACGGGCCGGTCCTGCAAGTGCAACTGCACCCGAACGTCCGGAAACTCGCTTAGGAACGCCGGCAGCAGCGGCGTGATCCACTGGCGCGCCGGGATCGCCGCCGCCGCTACGTGCAGGAGGCCGCGCGGCCGGTCATTTAGGGCGCGGGCGTCTTCGCGCAGGTGGTCGGCGGCATCGACGATGGCGGCGCAGCGCTCGAGGAAGCGCTCGCCCGCGCTGGTCAGGGCAAGCGTGCGCGGTGAGCGGCGCAACACCGGCGCTCCCAGCCAATCCTCCAAATCCATCACCAGCCGGCTGACGGATGAGGTGGAGAGCCCCAATGACTTGGCGGCACCGGCGAAGCTGCCGCGTTTCGCCACCTCGACGAAGGTACGCATGGCCTTGAGCTGATCCATCCCCATAATCCTGTAAAACGGGATTTAATATTTGAATTTACGTTATTGCCCCGTGATTCGAAACACCCTAATCGAAGGGAATGCTTCATCTAGGAGACGGGACAACAATGAAAAGCCGAACCTACCAAGCTGCGACCCTCGTGGCGGCAATTACCGCGAGCCTCGCGGCTTATGCGCCCGCGTCAGCAGAAACCCTGCTCGAGCGCGGCACCTACCTGATGCGCTCCATCGTTGCCTGCGGCAACTGCCATACGCCGAAGGGACCGGCCGGCGAAATCGAGGGCATGGAACTGGCCGGCATGCAGCGGCTTGAGGTCAATCCGGCCTTCACCGCCAACGCCCCCAACATCACCCCCGATAAGGAGACCGGTATCGGCACCTGGACGGACGCCGAGATCATCGCCTCGATCCGTGAAGGCCGGCGCCCGGACGGCAGCATCATCGGTCCGCCCATGCCCATCGGTCTTTATCGCGGGATTTCGGACCGCGACGTGATGGCCATCGTCGCCTATCTGCGCAGCGTCAAGCCGGTGAAGAACTCGGTACCGAAATCCAACTACAAGATACCGTTGCCGCCAAGCTACGGACCGCCGGTCGCCGGCGTGTCCGATCCCGCGAAGGACGACAAACTCGCCTATGGCGCCTATCTGGCGGGGCCGGCCGGCCACTGCATCGAGTGTCATTCGCCCATGGGCCCGCGCGGCCCGGACATTGAGAACCGCCTCGGTGCCGGCGGACTGGAGTTCCATGGTGCCTTGGGCACCAGCGTTTCGCCTAACATCACCCCCACCGGGATCGGGCACTATTCCGACGCCGAGCTGAAATCGATGATTACCACGGGCAAGCGCCCGGACGGAACGGCGATGATGCCGCCCATGGGCTACGGCTACTACGCCAACCTGAAAGCCGACGACCTGGACGCCATTATTGCTTATCTCAGGGTGCTGCCGGCGAAATAGGGGCGGGTATTAGTCCAGCACCGCCGATACCAGCCCGTCCGCCAGTTTCGGCTCGAACCAGGTTGATTTCGGCGGCATCACCTGGTTCGCGTCGGCGACGGCCATCAGGTCTTTGAGTGAGGTCGGGTAGAGGGCGAAGGCGACGGCCATTTCGCCACTGTCCACGCGTTCTTGCAGCCCCGCCATGCCGCGGATACCGCCGACGAACTGGATGCGTTCGTCGAGGCGCGGATCGCCGATGCCGAGCACCGGGGACAAAAGGCGGTCGGTGAGGACGGAGATGTCCAAGGTCGCGACGGGATCGTCCGTCGCCACCGGGGCCTTGAGGCCGAGGCCGTACCACTGGCCGCCCAGATACATGGTGAAGCGCCGCGCCTCGGCCGGGCGCTGGGCGCCGTCGAGCGCCTCGACGGTGAAGTCGTCTTCGATCCGCGCCAGGAACTCGGCCTCCGAAAGCCCGTTCAGATCCTGCACCAGCCGGTTGTAGTCGAGAATCTGCACCTCGTCATCGGGGAAGGAGACGATGAGGAAAAAATCATGCGCCTCTTTTCCGCTGCTGGCCGGCGTGCGCCGCGCCGCCGCGACGCGCGACGCCGAGGCCGAGCGGTGGTGGCCGTCGGCGATGTAGATGGCGTCCATGGCGTCGAAGGCCGCGTTCAAGGCCGCGATCTCCGCTTCCGCGTCGATCACCCAGATGGTGTGCTCGACGCCGCCCTCGGCGACCACGTGGCTGACCGGCTCGCGCGCCGTCGCGGCGTCGATGACGGCGGCGACGGCGGCGTCCTTGCGGTGCGTCACCATCACCGGGCCGGTCTGCGCGGCAAGGGCCTCCATGTTACGGACGCGGTCGTCTTCCTTGTCGGGGCGGGTCAGTTCGTGGCGGCGAATGCGGTTGCGGTCATATTCGGCAACGCTGCCGGCGCCGACGATGCCGGTCTGCACGTGATCGCCCATCTTGAGCCGGTACGCGTAGTAGCAGGGCTCTTCGTCGCGGATCAGAACGCCGGTCGCCACCATGGCGTCCAGGTTGGCGCGCGCCTTCTTGTAGACGGCGCCGGCATGGGAATCCGTGCCGATGGGGAAATCGATCTCGGCGCGCGACACATGCAGGAAGCTGAACGGCTTGCCGTCGGCGGCGGCACGGGCCTCGGCCTCGTTGACCACGTCGTAGGGCGGCGCCGCCACGTCGGCGGCGCGGCCCGGCGCTGGCCTGAGCCCACGGAAGGGGCGGACCAGCGCAGGGTTTTTCGCCACGTCGGCCTCTACTCGGCCGCCACCGGCGGCAATTCGCCGAGCGCGCGCTTCAGTTCGTCCTCCGAATGCGCGTGGTCTTCGAGCTTGACGTCGAGGAAGTCGGTATAGGCCTGCATGTCGAAATTGCCATGCCCGGAAAGCCCGAACAGGATGGTCTTGGCCTCGCCGCGTTCCTTGCAAGCCAGCGCCTCGGTGACGGCGGCGGCGATGGCATGGGTCGATTCCGGCGCCGGCACGATGCCTTCCGTCCGCGCGAACTGGATGCCGGCCTTGAAGCAGGCCGTCTGATGGAAGGCCTGCGCCTCGATCAGGCCGTGGTCGAGCAAGTGGCTGACCAGGGGCGCCATGCCGTGGTAGCGAAGCCCGCCGGCGTGGATGCCTTCCGGCACGAAGGTGGAGCCCAGCGTGTGCATCTTCACCAACGGCGTCAGGTGGCCTGTGTCGCCGAAGTCGTAGGCGTAGGTGCCGCGCGTCATGGTCGGGCAGGCGGCCGGTTCGACGGCGATGACACGGGGGTCTTCGCCACCGCGCAGCTTGCGCCCGATGAACGGGAAGGCGAGGCCGGCGAAGTTAGACCCGCCGCCGGCGCAGCCGATGACCATGTCCGGATAGGCGCCGGCCATTTCCATCTGCTCGATGGCCTCGAGGCCGATCACCGTCTGGTGCAGCAGAACGTGGTTCAACACGCTGCCGAGCGCATACTTGGTGTCGTCGTTCTTGGCCGCGATTTCGACGGCTTCCGAGATGGCGATGCCGAGCGAGCCGTTGGAATCGGGATGCTCGGCCAGGATGGCGCGGCCGGCCTCGGTCTCGGTGGACGGGCTGGCGACGCAGCGCCCGCCGTAGGTCTCCATCAGGGCCCGGCGGTAGGGCTTCTGGTTGTAGCTGATCTTCACCATTTAGACGTCGACCGCCAGGCCGAACAGGTTACCGGCGAAGGCCAGCGACGAGCCCCATTGGCCGGCGCCGGTCTCGGTCGACAGCCACTTGGTGCCTTCCTACTGGTTGTAGAAGGCCTGGGCGACGGCGGTGTTGGGCTTGTGCGAGCCCGAAGGGCTGACGCCCTCGTATTTGTAATAAATCTTCGCCGGGGTATCCAAGGCGGCTTCGAGGCGGCGCGCGCGGTACAAGGGCGCCGGACGCCAGAGCTTCAGAACATCGCGCACCGGTTCGGGGATTTCGATTTCGCGTTCGACCGACACCTCCTAGCCGATCAGAGCCATCGGGAACAGCGGCGCTAGGTCGTCCGGGCCGATGGGCTGGCCGGTGCCCGGATGCAGCACGGGCGCCAGGGGTTCCGGCAGGTCGGCGGCGATGTTGTACCAGGATTTCGGGATGCGGTTTTCAGGCAGCAGGTACTTGGTGGTGTCGCTCATGGTCTTCATCCTCCGGTGTTCAGATCCCCATCCACATGCGGAGATAGGGTTGTATCGCGCTCGCGCGCCGGGCGCAATCGACGGCAAAGGTTGCGGGCGGTATTTCACCGGCTGCGCGCGGGTGCTATGGAAGAGGGAACGAACAACGGGAGGATACGGGATGTCGACGCCACCGGGCATCTTCGAAATGGGGCTGGGGCAGAACCCGGCCAACCACCAGCCGCTGACGCCGATCAGCTTCCTGGCCTGGGCCGAGCAGGTCTACCCCGACCGCACGGCGGTGATCCATGGCGACGCGCGCTATAGCTACGCCGAATTTGGCGCGCGCTGCCGGCGCCTCGCATCGGCGCTGACGCAGCGCGGCATCTCCAAGGGCGATACGGTGGCGATCATGTCGCCCAACACGCCGGCCATGCTGGAGGCGCACTGGGGCGTGCCGATGACCGGCGCGGTGCTGAACTCGCTGAATATCCGCCTCGATGCGCCGACCATCGCCTTCATCCTGAACCACGGCGAGGCGAAAATCCTGCTCGCCGACCGGGAATTCTCGCCGGTGATCAAGGAGGCGCTGGCGGAAGCCGGGCGCGACATCACCGTCATCGATATCGACGATGCGCTGTCGGAATCGGGCGAGCTGCTGGGCGAGATGGATTACGAGAGCTTCATCGCGACGGGCGATCCCACCTTCGACGGCTGGCCCGACGACGAATGGGACGCCATCTGCCTGAACTACACGTCGGGGACGACGGGCAACCCCAAGGGCGTCGTCTACCACCACCGGGGCGCCTTCCTGAACGCCATGGGCAACGTCGCGGTCTGGGGCCTCAACCGAAAGACCGTCTATCTCTGGACGCTGCCGATGTTCCACTGCAACGGCTGGTGCTTCACCTGGGCGGTGACGGCGGCGGCGGGGACGCATGTCTGCCTGAGGAACGTCGACACGGCCAAGGTATTCCCGATGATCCGCGACCATGGCGTCAACCTGGTCTGCGGCGCGCCGATCGTCTTGAACATGCTGGTGCATGCGCCGGATGAGCACAAAGTGCCGTTCGAACAGGAAGTGGACGTCTACACCGGCGGCGCCGCGCCGCCTTCCACCATCATCGCCGCCATGGAGCGCATGGGCTTCAACGTGGTGCATGCCTACGGCCTGACGGAGACCTACGGGCCCTCGACTTTCTGCGCCTGGCAGGACGAGTGGGATGCGCTCGATTTGGACGCCCGCGCCGAGAAGATGGCGCGCCAGGGCGTGCGCTGCCATACGCTGTTCGAACAGACCGTTATGGACCCGGAAACCATGACCCCGGTGCCCGCCGACGGCGAGACCATCGGCGAGGTGATGGTGCGTTCCAACACGGTGATGAAGGGGTACTTGAAGAACCCCGAAGCGACCGAGGCCGCCTTCGCCGGCGGCTGGTTCCATTCCGGCGACCTGGGCGTCATGCATCCAGACAACTACATCGAGATCAAGGACCGCTCCAAGGACATCATCATTTCCGGCGGCGAGAACATCTCGTCGCTGGAGGTGGAGGAGACGCTCTACAAGCACCCCGCCGTTATGGAGGCCGCCGTCGTCGCCAAGCCCGACGACACCTGGGGCGAGACGCCCTGTGCCTTCGTGACGCTGAAACCCGGCGCGGCGGAGGTGGCGGCCGACGACGTCATCGGCTTCTGCCGCGACCACATGGCGCACTACAAGGCGCCGAAGACGGTGGTGTTCGGGCCGCTGCCCAAGACGTCCACCGGAAAAATCCAGAAATACGTACTGCGTGAAAAAGTGAAGGAGCTCTGACGACCATGACCGACCTATTCGATTTGACCGGCAAGTGTGCCCTGGTGACCGGTGCTTCCAGCGGTCTCGGCCGCCATTTCGCGCAGACCCTGGCGCGCGCCGGCGCGCATGTGGGCGTCGCCGCCCGGCGCGCCGACCGCGTTGCCGAGGTGGTCGATGAAATCACGCAGGCTGGGGGCACGGCGCAGGCCGTTGCCCTCGACGTCACCGACAGGGATAGCGTCGCCAATGCCTTCGCAGAGCTTGAGGCCGCCGCCGGCACGGTCGGCGTCGTCGTCAACAACGCCGGGATCTCGGGCCGCGAAATGGCCATCGACTTGACGGAAGAAACCTTTGACCGGGTGATGGAGACCAACCTGAAGGGCGTCTGGAACGTCGCCCAGGAAGCCGGCAAGCGCATGGCGGAGGCCGGCTCGGGCGGCTCGATCATCAACATTTCGTCGATCCTGGGCGTCCGCGTCGCCAAGGGGCTGCTGCCCTATGCCATTTCCAAGGCCGGGGTGGCGCAGATGACCAAGGCGCTGGCGCTCGAATGGGCGCGCTACGGAATCCGCGTCAACGCCATCGCGCCCGGCTATTTCGAAACCGACCTCAACCGCGATTTCCTGCATTCGGAAGCCGGCAAGCAGATCATCTCCCGCGTGCCCATGCAGCGCACCGGCGAGATGCCGGAACTGGAAGGGCCGCTGTTGCTGTTGGCGTCCGGCGCCGGCGCCTTCGTGACGGGAGTTGTCTTGCCGGTGGACGGCGGGCACCTGGTCAACACGCTCTAGGGCGCGGCCGCCGCCACCGTCTCCCGGAGCCAGTCGGCGAAGAGTTTCAGCCGCTGGTCGGATGCCTTCTGGCGCGACATGACGAAATAGAAGGCGTGCCGCGACCGCCGGCCGGGGCCGAAGGGCTGCACCAGCCGCCCGGCGGCCAGGTCGTCGGCGGCCAATACCTTGTCGGCGAGCAAGACACCCGCCCCCTCGATGGCCGCCTGCATGGCCAGGTTGAAGTTTTCGAACATCGGCCCTGATGTGGGGTCGACGCCGGAAACGCCGTTTTCCTTCAGCCAGCGCGCCCAGTCGTCGGGGCGCGGCGCGCCGCGGATGAGCGAGAAATCGCCGAGATCGTTCGCCGTGATGGCGCCGCCGGCACCCTGGATCAATGCCGGCGCGCAGACCGGGATCATCTCCACCCGGTAGAGATGCAATGCCTCCCAGCCGTCCCAGCGCTCGCTCTCGTGGCCAAGGCAGATGCGCGCGTCGAATTCATCGGCGGGCTCGTCCAGCGGCATGAGCGAGGTGGAGAACTCGAAGCCGATCTCCGGATGGGCGCGGTTGAACTCCTTCCAGCGCTGGATCAGCCAGCGTTGGGTGAAGGTCGGGTAGCTGCAGATGCGCAAGGGGCGCTTCTGTGCCGCCTTCAGGAACGGCCGCGTGGCGTTGGCGATCTGCGCCAGGGCGGAGCCGATTTCGTCCAGGTAGCGCCGGCCGTCGTCGGTGAGGTCGATGCTGCGGTGCCCGCGCACCAGAAGCGCCGTCCCCAGCCATCCCTCCAGCGACTGCACCTGGCGGCTGACGGCGCCCGGCGTCACGTTCAGCTCGTCGGCGGCGCGGGTGATGGAGCGGTGGCGGCCGACGGCCTCGAAGGCGCGCAGGGCTTTCAGCGGCGGCAGGTCTCGCGCGGACAAGTGACGCTCCCGGTTTTCGATTGAGAAAAACTCAAACGAAGTTACGGTTTTTTCGATTGTCCGGCAAGCCGAATGGCCGCAGGTTCCGGCCATTCGAGACCGTGATCCGTGGGAGGTTCCAATCATGAACGTGCAACGCCAGACAGACGCTTCCGCCAACCGCTCCGCCGCGCTCGCGCCCGATACCCGAGGCTGGAACTTCTACGACGCCGACATCGGCCTCAAGGATTTGCTGTCGGTCTATCTGGCGCCGGAATTGCTGGAACACCTGACGCCCTGGCTGACCAAGCTGGGCTCCATGGTCGCCAACGAATTGGACGAAGCCGCACACCTGGCCGACCGCCACACGCCGATCCTGCATCACCGCGACCGCTTCGGGCGCGACCAGCAGTGGATCGAATACCACCCGGCCTACCGCGAACTGGAAGAGGCCGCCTACGGCACCTTCAGCATCCACGCCATGAGCCACCGCGCTGGCATCATGGACTGGCCGGCGCCCTATCCGGCGACCGCCAAGCATGCCTTCACCTATCTGTTCAACCAGGCGGAATTCGGCTTGGGCTGCCCGATCAACGTCACCGATTCCGGCATGCACGCGATCCTCAAGTTCGCCTCGGACGAGATCAAGAATTGGCTGATCCCCAAGATGAGCACCACCGACACCGCAGAGCTCTGGCAGGGCGGCCAGTACATGACGGAAAAGGAAGGCGGCTCCGACGTCGGCTCGCTGACCACCGTGGCGCGCCAAGAAGACGGTCAATGGCGGGTCTATGGCGAGAAGTGGTTCTGCTCCAACGCCGACGCGGAACTGAACCTGATGCTGGCACGCCCGGAAGGGGCGCCGGACGGCACCCGCGGGCTGACGCTGTTCGCGCTGCCGCGTTTCCTGGAGGACGGCTCGCCCAACCATTACCGCATCGTGCGCCTGAAGGAGAAGCTCGGTACCCGCTCCATGGCATCCGGCGAGGTGATCTTGGAGGGTGCCGTCGTGCACCCCATCGGGCCCTTGGACCGGGGCATCCATCAGATGCTGGAAATGGTCAACTGGTCGCGGCTTTCGAACGGCATCAAGTCGTCGGCGCTGATGCGCCGCGCCGTGCACGATTCCACCGCCGTCATGCGCGGGCGCAAGGTGTTCGGCCAGCCGTTGATGGAGAAACCCCTGGCGCGCCGCCAGATGCTGAAGATCCAGTTGCCGGCGGAACAGTCGCTCTCCTTGTGGTTCTTCACCGCCGATGTCTTGGACAAGGCCGAGGGCTACGGCGGCCAGCCCGCCAGCCAGGAGGCGGCGGCGCTCTTGCGTATCGCCACGCCGGTGTTGAAGTTCCGCTCGACGCGCGACGGCCGGCGCGTCACCGGCGATGCCATGGAGATGCGGGGCGGCATCGGCTACGTGGAGGAGTTCGTCAACCCGCGGCTGCTCCGCGACGCCCACCTGGGCTCGATCTGGGAGGGGACGTCGAATATCGTCGCGCTCGACGCCGTTACCCGCGCGGTCGCCAAGCACGACTGCCACGTGCCGTTCCAGGCCGCGCTGCATGCCCGGCTGGACGAGGCCGAGGGGCTGCCGGACGCTTACCGGGCCGAGCTCAAGGGCTATATCGACCGTGCCGTCGAGGGCATCGGCGCCATCGGCGCGTCGAAGGCCGACGAGGCCCAGTGCCGCCAGGTCACCAGCGCCTTCTACCACGCCGCCACGGCGGCCTTGATGGCCTGGGAGGGAACCGTGATCCATGCTAAGCGCGGCGACGCGCGGAGGCTCTTGTGGTCGAAGCTGGTGGTCGAGCACCGCCTGAAACCGCGCGATCCGTTCCAGCTCACGGACACGGCGCTGGAAGACGAAATCTCCGCCCTGTTGCTCGGCGACGACGCCGTGCCGCTCGCGAACGCCGTGCGGCTGGTGCAATCCTGCTGATGACACTAAATGCATAACGTGTTACGTTATGTATTATGATCAAATCGTGGGCGTCGCGTCGCACTGAACGGTTCTTTCGCAACGGCAAGAATCCTTATCGTGGGATGGACGGCCGTTTGGCCGAGCGGCGCCTCGCGTTGCTGGACGAATTGGAGCGGCTCGACGAAATCGCACCGCTCGCCAGTATCGGCCTTCACAAATTGAAAGGCGATCGCAAGGGCCAGTGGGCGATGATCGTCAATGGCCCATGGCGGGTCTGTTTTCGCTTTCGTGGCGGGCATGCCTATGATGTTGAAATCGTCGATTATCACAAAGGATGAAACCAATGGCGGCTATCATTCACCCCGGTGAGTTCCTGCGAGAGGAAATGGAGGTGCGCGGATTGAGCGCCAATGCCTTGGCGCGAAAGCTGGCGGTGCCGCCCGGGCGGATCGTCGATATCCTGAATGGCAAGCGCGCGATCTCAGCCGATACGGCGCTTCGTCTCGGGCGGTTTCTCGGCACCGGCCCCAGGCTTTGGATGGCGCTTCAGTCGCGCTACGAATTGGCGCTGGCGGAGCGCGACAAGGGTGCCGAAATCGCCCGCGAGATCGAGGCAGCCTAAAACAATCGTCAGGAAATTCAGGGAGGTCCCATGCCCCATACCGAACGCGACGGCGTGAAGCTTTATTTCGAGGATACCGGCGAAGGCTATCCGATCCTGTTCCTGCACGAGTTCGGTGGCGACCACCGAAGCTGGGAACACCAGGTGCGCTATTTCTCGCGCCGCTACCGCTGCATCGTCTTGAACGCCAGAGGCTATCCGCCGTCCGACGTGCCGGCCGACGCGGATGCCTATGGCTGGGAGACCTCGCTCGCCGACGCGGTGCACCTGTTGGATCATTTAGGTATCGAGAAAGCGCATGTGGTCGGGCTCTCCATGGGCGCCTACATGACGCTGATGCTGGCCATGCGCCATCCGGACCGGGTCTCCGCCGTAGTCGCGGCGTCGGGCGGTTCCGGCGCTTACAAGCCGACGCGGGACGCCTTCATCGAAGAAGCCTTGGCCTCGGCTGACCGCATGCAGGCCGCCGGCGCGATCGCCGGCGAGGGGATGGGCATGGCGCCCAACCGTATCCAGCTCAAGATCAAGGATCCCAAGGGCTGGCAGGAGTTCGTCGATCACCTCTCCGATCATTCCGCCTTGGGCTCCGCTCATACCATGCGCGCCGTGCAGGCGGCCCGGCCGTCGCTCTACGATCTCGACGCCGAGCTCGCCGCCGTTAGCGCGCCGGTGCTGTTGATGGTCGGTGACGAGGACGATCCCTGCCTGGACGTGAACCTGCATATGAAGCGCATCATGCCGACGGCGGGGATGAGTGTGGCGCCGAAATCCGGGCACCTGATCAACATGGAGGACCCGGCGCGCTTCAATGCCGAGATCGACGCCTTCCTCGTCGCTGCCGAGGCCGGCCGCTGGCCGGCTCGCGACATGACCGTCGACGCCACCCAGGTCTTCGACCGGTAATGACGGGTCTTTGACCGCGACGGACGACATCCAGGCCGGCAAGGCCCATTTCGCCGAATGGCGTTTCGACGCCGCCGAGGCGGTCTTGACCCGGGCGCTTGCCGCCGATCCTCATGCCTTCGAGGCCAAGGCTTATCTCGCCCGCACCTGGGATGCTCTCGGCCGCACCGATGACGCCATCGCGCTCTTCCGCGACGCGCTCGAGATCGAGCCCGGGAACGCCGCCGTGCACCTGCTGCTGGCGCAATGCCTGCTGACCGCCGGGCAGTACGCCGAGGGCTGGGTGGAATACGAATGGCGCTACAAGGGCGAGGGCGGCGCGCCCTTTCCCCATATCCAGGCGCCGCTTTGGGACGGCGCGCCCTTGCCGAACGGCACGCTGCTGGTCTTCGGCGAGCAGGGCTACGGCGATGTCCTGCAGTTCGTGCGCCTGCTGCCGCTGGCGCGGGAACGCTGCGCCCGGCTGTCGTTCGGGTGCAGCCCGCCGCTGGCCCGGCTGCTCGACGGCATTGCCGGCGCCGACCATCATTTCCAAGACTGGCACCGCGTCGGTAGTTTCGCCGCTTATATCCCGGTTTCCAGCCTGCCCGGTGCGCTCGGCGTGACACCCGAAAACCTGCCGGCGGACGTTCCTTACGTGCAAGCCGACCCGCGCGGCGTGCGGCGCTGGCAGCGCCGGCTCGGGGCGGCCGCCGGCCCCCGGATCGGCATCTGCTGGGCCGGTCGGCCGACGCATCCGAACGACCGCTTCCGTTCCATCCCCTTCGATACTCTCGTCGATGCACTGCCCAAGGGCGCGCGGCTGATCTCCCTGCAAAAGGGCGAGCGCGCCGCCGACGCCAAGGGCTCGCGCGTCGAAGACCTGAGCGACCGCCTGCACGATTTCGCCGACACCGCCGCCGTCATCGACGGCTTGGACATGGTGGTCACGGTCGATACGTCCGTCGCACACCTGGCCGGCGCCATGGGCAAGCCCGTGCATGTGCTGGTGCCCTATCTGCCCGACTGGCGCTGGGGCCGGGAAGGCGACAGGACGCCCTGGTATCCGACGGCGCGGCTGCACCGCCAGCCCGCGCCCCGGGACTGGAAAGGGGCTGTATCGGGGCTATCGGCCTTGTGTTAAGCTCCGCCCATGCGCGCATTTTTGGTCCTTGCTCTGTTGATGGTCTGCGGCCCCGTCTGGGCGCAGGAGAAGGTCGACGTCGAATTGGTGCTGGCCGCCGATGGCTCCGGCTCCATCGATGACGACGAACTGGCCCTGCAGCGCGAGGGCTACGCTTCGGCCATCACCCATCCGCGCTTTCTCGCCGCCATCGCCGGCGGCTTTCACCAGAAGATCGCGCTCACCTACGTGGAATGGGGCGATCCCGAGAGCCAGGAAACCATCGTCGACTGGATGCTGATCGACGGGCCCGAGGCGGCCGCCGCCTTTGCCGCCAAGCTGCGCACGGCGCCGCGCGCCGCCTGGGGTTACAACTCGATCTCGGAAGTGGTCATTTTCGGGATCGAGAAGATGCTCTCCAACGCCTTCGAGGGTCGGCGCAAGATCGTCGATGTCTCGGGCGACGGCCCGCAAATGAACGGCCGGCCCTTGGCCGACGCGCACCTTTTGGCGCGCCAGCACCGGGTGACCATCAACGGCCTGGTGGTCAACCTGCCGGGCCGCGTGCGAACCGGTCCCATGGGCGAGCCTCTGGACGAGCACTACCGGAACGACGTGATTTTCGGCCGCGGCGCCTTCGTCATGACCGCCGAAGGCCGCGAGGACATCGCCCGCGCCGTGCTCAAGAAGATGATCCAGGAGATCGCCGAGAACCTCCGTTGAAGCTGCCGGGCACGACCATTACCCTGATCCCATGACCTTCGAACAGGCTTACGTATTCGCGGTGCTGGCGGCGACGCTGGGGCTCTTCGTCTGGGGGCGCTGGCGCCATGACGTGGTGGCGCTGATGGCGCTTATGGCCGTCGTCGCGGCGGGCGTGGTGCCGGCGGAAAGCGCCTTCGAGGGCTTCGGCCATCCCGCCGTCATTACCGTCGCCGCCGTGCTGGTGATTTCCCGCGCGCTGCAGGGCTCCGGCATGGTCGGCTGGGTGACGCGCTGGCTGGAAGGGATTGAGGCCGGCCCGCACCTGCAAGTCGCCCTGGTGGCGGGACTGGTGGCGGTGCTGTCGAGTTTCATGAACAACGTCGGCGCCCTGGCATTGCTGCTGCCGGTGGTGATGCAGGCGGCGAAGCGTTACGACCGCGCACCCGGCGAGTTGCTAATGCCGCTCGCCTTCGGCTCCATGCTGGGCGGGCTCATTACCCTGATCGGCACGCCGCCCAACATCATCGTCGCCGGTTTTCGCGCCGAGGCCGCCGGCACGCCCTTTTCCATGTTCGATTTCGCGCCGGTGGGCCTTGCGGTCACCGCCGCCGGCACGCTGTTCATGGCGTTTCACGGTTGGCGGCTGATCCCGACGCGCGAAGCCAAGGGAAATGCCGATATTTTCGACGTGGAAAACTACATCACCCAGGTCTCGGTGCCCCGCAAATCCGGCCTTTCCGGCACGCCCGTCGGCGACATCCTGGCCGCCGCGCCGGAGGGCGAGGCCGCCGTCGCCGCGATCATCCGCGGCAAGCTCAAGATCACCCGGCCGAAACCGTCGGAGCCCTTGCGCATCAACGATCACCTGCTCCTGGAGGGCGGCACCGAGGCAATCGAGGCGATCCTGCACAAGACGCCGCTGAAGCTGGTCGGAAACCGCAACCTGGACGCGACGCTCGATGATGGCGCCGAGGTCGGCGTCATGGAGGCGGTGGTGACGCCGGCATCGCCACTGGTCAGGCGCTCCATCGCCCAGGCCGGGTTGGAACGGCGCCATGGGCTGCACCTCTTGGCCATGGCACGCCAGGGCCGGCCCCTGCGCGAGCACCTGCGCCGCGTGCAGGTGCGGCCGGGGGATGTGCTGCTTCTTCAGGGCGATTTGGAAACCATGCCGGAAACGCTTTCGAACCTGGGCTGCCTGCCGCTGGAACACCGCCATATCGCGTTGCACCGCGACCCGACGCCGGTGCCGTTGATCATCTTCGCGATTGCGATTGCGCTTGGCGTGTTCGGCGTCCTCTCCATTCCGGTCGCTTTCACCGGCGCCGTGGTGGCATTGGTGCTCACCGGACAGATGCGGGCGCGCGAGCTTTACCGGGGCGTCGATTGGCCCGTCGTGGTGCTGCTGGGCGCCATGGTGCCGTTGGGCATGGCGATGAAGGAGTTGGGCTCCGACCAGTTGCTTGCGGGCGGCATCGGCGCGCTGGCGGCATTTCTGCCCGCCTGGGGCATCCTGGCGCTGATCTTGGTAGCGTCGATGCTGCTTTCGGCGGTGATCAACAACGCCGCCACGGCGATCCTGATGGCGCAATTGGCGATCGAGGTGGCGGCCAGGATCGGGGTCAATCCGGATTCGCTCTTGATGGCGGTGGCCATCGGGTCCTCTTGCGCCTTCCTCACCCCCATCGGGCACCAATCCAACATCCTGGTGATGGGGCCGGGCGGCTATAAGTTCGGCGATTACTGGCGGCTCGGCCTGCCGTTAGAAATCCTGGTCGTGGTCGTCGCGGTGCCGATGATCCTCTGGGTCTGGCCGCTTTAGGCTTTCGGCTCTCCCTTCTTCGCCACGCGCGCGTCGAAGCGCTCGACGTTGACGACGACGCGAGTGTGGCTGCCTTCGCCGATTTTCTCGGCTTCATCGCGGGCTTCGACGCGGAAGCTGACGCGGTTTCCGTCCACCGCCGTCACTTCGGCGCTGGCCCGCGCCTTCATGCCGACCGGCGTGGCGGCGATGTGGCTGACGTCCAGATGCGTGCCAAGGCTCTGGTGACCGGGCTCGAGGAATTCCTCGATGGCATCCAACGCGGCGGCTTCCATCAGGTTGATCATCACCGGCGTCGCGAGCACGGTGATCTCGCCGCTGCCGATGGAGGGCGCGGTGTGCTTGTCGCCGACGGTGATCTCGGCGTGGCCGGTGAGCCCCGGTCGAATGGCTTTCATCATGCGGGTTTTGTCGCGGTGATGGCCGCCGACGCCACGTGCTGTTCGACGCCGGTGCCGGGCGCCCATTCGGCGATGAAGTTGCGCGACGCTTCGCTGACGGAAATGGCCACGTCCTGGAAACCGGCCTCTCTGAGCCAGCCGGTGAGATCACGGATCGACGCCGCGCCGGCCATGCAGCCGCAGGTGAGGCGCTCGTCGTCCTTCAGGTGTTTCGGTAGCGGGTCGGTCTCGACCACGTCGGAGACATGCAGCCGGCCGCCCGGTTTCAGCGCCCGGAAGGCCTCGCGGAAGACCTGGCCCTTGTCGGGCGCGAGATTGATGACGCAGTTGGACAGGATCACGTCGGCGGTGGCGTCGGCCACCGGCAGGTGCTCGATCTCGCCGAGGCGGAACTCCACTTGCGCGTAGCCGCCCTTATTTGCATTGCCGCGCGCCTTGGCGATCATCTCCGGCGTCATGTCGATACCGATGACGTGGCCGTCCGGTCCGACGGCCTTGGCCGCCAGGAAGCAATCCAGGCCGCCGCCGGAGCCCAAATCCAGCACCGTTTCGCCGATTTTCAGGCCGGCCATGGCGGTCGGGTTGCCGCAGCCGACGCCGAGGTCGGCCTCTTCCGGCACCGCCGCCAGATCGTCGGCGCCATAGCCGAGTTTTTCCGACGCCACCGGATTGATGGAATTGCCGCAGCACCCGCCGCCGGTGGCGATGTCGGCATAGGCGGCGCGGACGCTGTCGCGGACCCGGTCCGGATCGGCAGGAGTTTCGGTCATGGCGGGGCTCCGAATTTTCGAGGGCTAATCCTATAGAACGGATGCACCCTCGCGATAAAGCCGGAATGCGGAAATTCACTTGTTCGTTAGCGGATCAGAACTCGGGTTGGTTCAGAAGTTTCGACATCAGCCGGTCCACCGGCGCGAAATCGTCCGTCAAAACAACGGTTTGGCCCCGAGAACGTTCCAGCATGTCGGCCGTCGGCCAGCGCAGCCACAGGCGCTGGATGCCGATCCGCGCGAGCAGGCGCTGGCGGCCGGAATCCCGCTTCGACGCAACGACGTTGTAGGTGACGCGCTGACCGGCGCGCGCAATGGCGCCATCCAACTCGTCGGCCTCCGCCCAGACCTCGACGGCATCGAAATCGAGCTGCAGGGTCTTCACCAGCGAGGCCAGGAACCGAGGCTCGCCGCCGTGATCGACGACGTTGACGGTATAGAAGCCGCCCGGTTTCAGGCGCTTGGCGATCTCGGCGTGGAATTCCCGCGACACCAGGTGCGACGGCACAGAGATATCGTGGAAGGCGTCGCCGAAGACGACGTCGAACTGCTTGGCTTCGGGCAGCGATTGCAGCAGCGCGCGGGCGTCTTGGTGGTGGATGTCGAGCGCCGGGTGCAGGGTGTCGAGCCACATGCCGTCCCGGGCAGCGATGGTCACGGCGGGGTCGATTTCCGCCACCGTCAGCTTGGCGCCCGGGAACCCGGCCGCCCAGGCGCGCGGCAGTGAATAGCCGCCGCCGCCGATGAAGAAGGCTCGAAATTCGCCGGTCAGCACCTGGGCGCCCAGGCGTTGGCGGGTGTATTCGTCGACGAAATGGATATAGGGGCTGAACAGCAGGCCCGGGTCGTCGCGGTCGTTGATGGAATGCACCAGATGATCGAGCGCCATCAGCGTGCTCGGCCGGCCCGACTGTTCGGCGAAATCGTCGATGCGGATACAGAAATAGTCACTCTCCACGGTGCAGGGCGAGGTGAATGCCTGAACCTTGTCCGCCGGCGCGGCGATGGCGGCGGCGGCAACGGCCAGGAGACCCGCCGTCCAGGCACCGTCGCCGATGCGGTTCGACGCCGCGAAACCCACCGCCAGCACGGCGTATACGGCGGCGACGGTCACCAGCGTGCCGATGGAGCCGATCCAGGATATGAAGAAATAACCCGCCCCCAGCGTGCCGGCTATGGCGCCCAGCGTGCCCAGCGCATACATGCGACCGATCACCGGCCCCGGCTGATCGGGGCGCGCATCGACGGCGAGCTTGGTCAACACCGGCGAGACGACGCCGACGAACAGGCTGGGCAGGAAAAAGAGGGCGAAGGCCAGGATCACCACCACCCAGACCGGCCCCATGCCGCTGGTCAGGAGCGGTCCCGAAAGGAGGCGCACCAGCACCAGGATCGCCAACGTCGAGGCGGCGGCGAGCCCGAGCGCGATGGCGAGGCCGCGTGCCAACTTGGCATCCGATGCGTCCCGCCCGGCCATGCGCCCGCCGATCCAATGCCCGCCCGAAAGACCGGCCAGCACCACGGCGATGATCGCCGTCCAGGTATAGAGCGACATCCCCACGTAGGGTGCGATCAGCCGGCCGGCGACGATCTCCACCACCAGCCCGCCGGCGGAACTCAGCAAAAGGGCTATGCCCAAAAACAGTTCCTTGATGCGCAAATCCACCTCCCGATCCCATCCTGAGTGCAGGAAATCGGGCTATCGGGCAACAGAAATCGGCGGCGCTTGCCGCCCTGCCCGTGGCGGTTATGCTGAGGTGAACGAATGGGGGAGGAGACAGCGATGACCACAGGAAACGGCAGGCCGGGCCCGCTCGCGGGGCTCCGGGTGGTGGATTTCACCCATGTGCTGGCCGGGCCGGCGGCGGCCTATTTCCTGGCGCTGCTGGGCGCCGAGGTGATCAAGGTGGAGACCGCGCATCGGGGCGACTGCACGCGGGTGCGCGGCGGCACCGACAAGGACCGCGCGGCGCGCGCCATGAGCACGTCGTACCTCACCCAAGCGGGCGGCAAGCGCTCCATCGCTGTCGATCTCTCGAACGCCGAGGGCCGGCTGGTGATGACGGAACTGCTGAAACGCGCCGACGTTTTTGTCGAGAACCATCGCCCGAGCCTGCTGGCGCGCCTCGAACTCGACTATGCCGCCGTCAGCGCCATCAACCCGGCCATCATCCATTGCGCCATGACCGGTTACGGCCGCCGTGGCCCGAAGGAGGACGCGCCCGCCTACGACGTCAACATCCAGGCCGCCTGCGGGTTGATGACCATGACAGGCGCTGTCGGTGCCGGTCCCACCCGCGCCGGCGCGCCGATCATGGATTACGGCACCGCGATGGCGGCCGGTTTCGCCATTTCGACGGCGCTGTTCGAGCGCGAACGAACCGGCGCCGGCACCTTCATCGACGTCTCCATGCTGGAAACGGCAATGATGTTGATGAGTTCGTCGGTCACCGATTATCTCGCCACCGGCAACGCGCCGACGCAGCGCGGCAACGCCGCCAACTCCCGAAGCCCCGCCGCCGGCAGCTTCGAAACCAAGGCCGGGCTGATCAGCCTCGGCGTCAACGAGGAGCATCAGTTCCACGCCCTGGCCCGCGTGCTCGGGCGCACGGAATGGCTTTCGGACCCACGCTTCACCGACCGCGCCACCCGGACGGCGAATGCGGACGCGCTGGAGGCGATGCTGCTGGAAAGTCTGGCCGAGCGCACGGCGGTCGAATGGGAGGCGGCGATGCAGGCGGGCGGCGTGCCGGCGGCCCGGGTGCGCACGCTTCCGGAAGCGTTGGACGATCCGCAGATTGGCGCGAGAAACTATTTGCATGGCTACGGCGGCGAGGGTGACGCGGCGGTAACGGTGCCGACGCTGCCGTTTCGCATTGGCGGCCGAGACGTGCACGCCACCGATCTGGCGCCGCCCCGTCGTGGCGAGCATAGCACTGAGATTCTGCGCGAGTTGCAACTCACGGAGGCGCGCATCGGCCAGTTGCTGGCCGACGGCATCGTCGAGCAGGCAGGGTAGAGATTATTCCGGCGGGGTCGGGTGGTACTGGCCGTCGAGGCCCAGGTACTCGTTGCCGTGGTCGCGGTAGAAGGCATCGGCGCCGGCGTCTTCCAAAACTTGCAGCATCTTGGGTAGCGCGTGGCCCTCGGCGCGGACCTTGTCGATGACGCGCTTGGCGCCGACCTCGTCGATCAGTTCGAACGGGCCCCAGCTCCAGGCGTAGCCCCAGCGCATGGCGCGGTCGACGTTGACCACGTCGTCGGCGATCTCCGGCACCAGGCCGGCGGCATAGAGGAGCGTGCCGCCCATGATATGCCAGGCGAGGCGGCCCTCGGCGTCGTCCTCGAACATGGCCGCCGGGTGCAGGTGGCGCGGGTCCACGTGCGCCGGGTGATGGTCGCGCCAGTCGCCCTTGAGCATGTCGAAAACCTCGGTCTTGCGCGAGCCGTCGTCGAGCTTCTGCATGCGGTAGAAACCCTCACCGGCCTTGCGGCCGATCTGGCCGCGCGCCAGCATGGCGCGCTCGGGTTCCGGCAGGATGGTGTATTCGGCGCAGAGATCGCCGGCCGGTAGGTTGACCGCCAGGTTCTGGCCGACCAGGTCCATGACGTCGAGGCCGATCAGGTCGATCAGGCCGTAGAGCCCGGTCGGCGGCAGTCCCATGGGGCCGGACATCAGCGCGTCGACCTTTTCCATCGAAAGCCCGCCGTGCAGGGCCTGGCCGGCCTGGTGCAGGCCCATCATCATCCAGTAGCAGCCGATGCGATTGCCGATGAAGTTGACCGTGTCCTTGGCGTTGACGACGCCCTTGCCGAGCGTACCCCTGCAGAAATCGGTCAAGGCCTCGATGACGTCGGGGGTGGTCTGCTCGTCCGGCACCAGTTCCAGCAGCCGCATCACCTTGACCGGGTTGAAGAAGTGGGTGACGGCGATGTCGCGCTTCAGGCGGTCCGGCATGCCTTCGGTGATGTCGCGCAATGGAATGCCGGACGTGTTGGTGGAAACGATGGAGCCGTCGCGGCGCAGCGGCTCCAGCTTTTCCATGATCGCGCGCTTGGCTTCCAGGTCCTCGATGATGGCTTCGCAGATCCAGTCGCACTCGGCGATCTTGTGCAGATCGCCGTCGATGGTGCCGAGGGTGATGTTGGCGGCCTTGTCGGGGTCGTCGATGCCGGGCGGACGGCCATGCTTGATCCGATCGAGCGCCTTTTCGGCCGCTTCGGTGCTGACTTCCAGCAACAGCACGGGCTTGTCCATCTGCGCGCAGAGCCCGGCGATGCCGCCGCCCATGGTCCCGCCACCGATCACGGCAACCGAATTGATCTCGCGTGCCATTTCGAAAGTCCTTGTTTACAGTGTCCACCCCTACCGTAGATAGCTGGGAGCGTCGGGATGGTCACGCCGAAATTTCTCAAGTTCGATACCCTCAGCCTGCACGCAGGCCAGCAGCCGGACCCGGCCACCGGCGCGCGCGCCGTGCCGATTTACCAGACGACATCCTATGTCTTCGACGACACCGACCACGCCGCCGCGCTCTATAACCTGGAGCGGCCGGGCCATATCTATACACGGCTTTCCAACCCCACCGTGGCGGTGATGGAGGAACGGGTCGCGGCGCTGGAGGGCGGTATCGGCGCGGTGGCGACGGCCAGCGGCATGGCGGCGATCTTCCTCGCCATCGCGACGCTGATGGACAAGGGCGGGCATATCGTCTCGTCGGGGTCGCTCTACGGCGGCACGCACAATCTGTTCAGCTACACCCTGCCGCGCTTCGGCATCACAACCACCTTCGTCAATCCGCGCGATCCAGAGGCCTTCAAGGCCGCCATCACCGACGATACGCGTCTTGTCTTCGGCGAAACGCTCGGCAATCCCGGCATCGAGGTGATGGACATTCCCGCCATCGCCAAGGTGGCGCACGACGCCGGCCTGCCGTTGATGATCGACAGCACCTTCACCACGCCCTACCTGATGCGCCCGTTCGAACACGGCGCCGACATCGTCATGCATTCGCTGACCAAGTATATCGGCGGCCACGGCGTCGCCATCGGCGGCATTTTCGTCGATTCCGGCCGTTTCGATTGGAAGGCGTCGGGCAAGTTTCCGACCCTGACCGAGCCCTACGCCGGTTACCACGGCCTCAATTTCGCCGACGAGTTCGGAACGCAAGCCCTGGTCATGCGCGCGCGCGCCGAGGGGATGAAGGATTTCGGCGCCTGCATGAGCCCGGCCAATGCGTTCTATATCCTGCAGGGGCTGGAGACGCTGCCGCTCCGCATGCAGAAGCACGTCGCCAATGCCCAGGCGGTGGCCGAATTCCTGGAAGGGGAGGAGGCCGTCGAGTGGGTCAACTATCCGGGATTGAAATCGCACCCGGACCACGATTTGGCCAAGCGGCTGATCCCCAAGGGACCCGGCGCCATGCTGAGCTTCGGGCTCAAGGGCGGGCGCGCCGCGGGGCGCAAGTTCATCGAAAGCGTCAAGCTGGCCTCGCACCTTGCCAACGTCGGCGACGCCAAGACGCTGGTCATCCATCCGGCGTCGACCACGCACCAGCAGATGAACGCCGAAGCGCTGGCCGCCGCCGGCATCGGCGAGGGGATGATCCGGCTTTCGGTCGGCATCGAGGACGCGGACGACATTATCGCCGATCTGAAACAGGCGATCCGCGCCTCGCAGAAAGCCTGAGGAAGAGGGGGAGAGCATGGACGTCACCGTCGACGGAAAGCTTGCGCACGCCGCCACCGGCAGCCGCGAAGGGAGTGCGGGGGATCCCGCCGTGCTGCTGATCCACGGCGCCGGCATGGACCGCACCGTGTGGCAGTTCCAGACCCGCAATATCGCCCACACCGGCCACCGCGCCTACGCCGTCGATCTGCCGGGGCATGGCTACTCCGAAGGCCCGGCGCTCGCGACCGTGGCGGAAATGGCCGATTGGGTGGCGCGCTTTATGGACGCCGCCGGCATCGACAAGGCGACGCTGGTCGGGCATTCCATGGGTTCGCTGATTGCGCTCGAGGTGGCGGCGCGCCATCCCGAAAAGGCGGAGCGCCTGGTCCTCACCGGCGTTGCCGAAGCGATGCCCGTGCACCCGGACCTGTTGGCCGCGGCGGCGGCCAATCAGGACCTGGGGCCGGAACTGATTACCTTCTGGGGGCTGGGTGCGGAAGCGCAGCAGGGCGGCCATCCGCTGCCGGGGCTGTGGGTGCAGGGGGCTTGCGAGATTTTGCTGAAGAATTCCAAGGCCGGCGTGCTCGGCAGCGACCTTGCCGCCTGCAACGACTACGGCAGCGCCGTCGAGGCGGCGGAACAGGTCGCCTGTCCGGCGGTCTTCGTCCTAGGCCGCGACGACAAGATGACGCCGGCGAAAAGCGGCCAGGCGCTGGCCGGGCGGATCGACGGTGCCGCCGTGCACTTGATCGGCCACGCCGGACACATGATGATGGCGGAGCGGCCGAACGAATTTCATGCGGCGCTCAGGGGGGTGATTTTCTGATGCGGGTGGTTCCGACAGGCGCGGCGCTGGGCGCCGACATCGAAGACCTCGATCTTTCCGGCGACATCGGCGCCGACGAGGTTTGCGCCATCAAGCAGGCCTGGGCCGAGCATCTGGTGCTGCGCTTTCGCGGCCAGAAGCTCAGCGACGACCAACTGATCAAATTCAGCGGCCACTTCGGCGCCCTCGACAAGGCACCGATCAATCCCTACGGCACCACCTGGGTGCCTTCCCATCCCGAGCTCAACGTCATCTCGAATTTGAAGGACGATGCCGGCCGGCCGATCGGCGGGCTCGGCGACGGCGAGGCCGACTGGCACGCCGACATGACCTACAACGAGGTTCCGGCGCGTGCCTGCACCCTCTATGCCCTCGAGGTGCCGGAGGGTGAAGGCGATACCAGTTTCGCCTCGATGATGGCCGCCTATGAGGGGCTTTCGCCGGAGATGAAGGTTCGCCTCACGGCGCTGCAGTGCAAGCACGACAAGACCCGCAATTCCACCGGCCAGCTTCGCAACGGTTTCGAGGAACGCTACGCTGACGTTTCCCAGGTGCCGGGCTCGGTGCATCCGCTGGTGCGCCGCGATCCGGAAACCGGGCGCCGCGCGCTCTATCCGGGCCGGCGCAGGAATGCCTATATCGTCGGCCTCCCGGTCGACGAGAGCGAGGCGCTGTTGGACGAGATCTGGGCGCACGTGGCGAAGCCGGAATTCGCCTGGACCCAGCACTGGCGTGTCGGCGACCTGATCATGTGGGACAACCGCTATTGCCTGCACCGCCGCGACGCTTTCCCCGCCGACGCGCGCCGCCACATGCGCAGGACGCAGATCGGCGGCGACCAACCGGTGGCGGCTTAAAGAGTACCGGCGATGCGTTGGATCAGATACACCGCCGGCGGCGAGACCGCCTACGGCATCGTCGAGGACGATGCGGTCATCGCGGTCGAGGGCAGCCCCTTTGGCAACTTCGAACACACCGGAAAGTCGCTGCCCTTGAGCCAGGTGAAGATCGAGGTGCCGGTGGTGCCGCCGACCTTCTATTGCGTCGGCTTGAACTATGCCGAGCACATCCGCGAAGCCGCGGCCAAGGCCGGCACCGACCCGAACCTGCCGACCCAGGCGGATGTCGGCTACCGCGCCGTCAATGCGCTGATCGCCGACGGCGAGGACGTGGTCATGCCTTCGGACGCGGAAATCATCCATTACGAGGGCGAACTTGCCGTGGTCATCGGCCGAAAGGCCAAGGGCCTGTCCGAGGCCGACGCGCTTTCCTGCGTCTTGGGCTATACCATCGGCAACGACGTCAGCGAGCGCAACTGGCAGCGTTCCGATCGCACGCTCTGGCGCGCCAAGAACACCGACACCTTCAAGCCCATGGGACCCTGGATCGAGACCGATGTCGACCTCGATGCGCTGGAGACTCGGGTTCGGGTCAACGGCGTCGAGACGACGCGGTTCAAGACCAACGACATGCTGTTCGGCGTCGCCCACTACATTTCCCGCATCAGCCGCTACGCCACCCTCTATCCTGGCGACGTCATCTGGATGGGCACCGACGGCGTGTCGCCGCCGCTTGCCGACGGCGACGCCGTGGAGGTCGAGATCACCGGTATCGGTGTCCTCGCCAACCGCTTCATTCGGGCCAAGGAATAGGGCGGATGAAGGTCGTCCCGAGCGGTGAGACCCTGGGCGCGCGGATCGAGGGCATCGATCTTTCGGACGGGCTTTCGGACGCGGATTTCGTCTCCGTCCTGCGTGCGCTCGGCGAGCATGGGGTGCTTTGTTTTCCGAACCAGGAATTGGAAACCGAGGATTTCGCCGGCTTCGGGCGCCTATTCGGCGACTTGGCGGTGAATATCGCCAACGACCTGCATGCGCCGGGGCTTCCGGAAGTGATGATCCTCTCGAACATGGTGGAAGACGCCAAGCCCTTGGGCCTCGCCGATGCCGGCCAGGGCTGGCACACGGACCAGTCCTACAGCCACGAGGTGGCGCTGGCCAATATCCTGATTGCCGACAAGGTGCCCAGGCGCGGCGGCAAGGTGCTGGGCAACACGCAATTCCTCAACATGCAAGCCGCCTACGAGGGGCTGCCGGATGAGGTCAAGGATCGCCTGGACGGCAAGACGGCGACGCACGACTTCGAGAAGTTCTGGGAGGTGATGCGCAAGCGCCCCGGTTCCAGGCGCCAGCCGATGACGCCCGAGCAGAAGGCCAAGAAACCGCCGGTTTCGCACCCGATCTTCCGCATCCACCCGCTGACGGGCCGGCGCGTGCTCTATTGCAATCCGGGCTACGCCATCCGCATCGACGGCATGGCTGCGGCGGAAAGCGACGAGATGCTCGATTTCCTGTTCGCCCACCAGATGCGGGACAACTACCTCTACGCCCACAATTGGACAGAGGGCGACGTGCTGATGTGGGACAACATCGGCACCGTGCACAACGCTGTCGCCGACTATGGCCCGGACGAACACCGCTACATGCGCCGCGTCCAGGTGATGGCGACCCGGGACTACGAAAGCATTCTCGGCGCCTGAATTGGAACGCCTAGTAGACGTTAGCTTCGCGGATCGCGCGGCCGGTGAGCAGGCGTTCGGCCGAGAGGTCGGAGAGATCGAGCGTCACATAGCGGCCCTCCGCGATCAATTCGGCGATGCCGCGCCCGACCGCCGGGCTCTGCTGCACGCCGTGACCGGAAAAACCGTTGGCGAAATAGAGGTTCGGGACGTCGGGCAAGGGCCCCAGCAGCGCGTTCTGGTCGAGGGTGTTGTAGGCGTAATGCCCGGCCCAGGCGTTGACCGGCTTGATCGCCTCGAACAGCGGCACGCGCTCCGCCAGCGTCGGCCAGATCACGTCCTCGAACCAATGATGGGTGATCTCGAAGTCGTCGCAGGCGGGATCCTGGTCTTCCGGCGGCGACAGGCCGCAGAGAAAAACCTGCCCTTCCGGCCGGCAATAGACGCCGGAGGGATCGAACAGCAACGGCGCGCCCTGAAGCTGGTCTTTCTCGCGGCAATCGAAGACGTAGATGATGCGCTTGCGGGGTTCCACCGGCAGCGATAGCCCGGCCCATCCGGCGACGGCGTCGGCGCGGATACCCGACGCGTTGACCACGGCGCCGCAGGCGACGGTCTCTCCCGTCGCCAATCGCACGCCGGCGATCTTGCCGGCCTGCATGTCGAAGCCGATGGCTTCGGCGTTGGCGAATTCGGCGCCGCCGGATTTGGCCTCGGCGATATAGAGGTTGAGGAGCGCGTGCGGGTCGAACCAGCCCTCGCCCGAGAGCCCCAGGCAGCCGAGCGCCACGCCCTCGGTGGCGAGCCAGGGGAAGCGTTGGCGCATTTCGGCGGGCGTCATCAGTTGGTTGTCGGCGCCGAGCGAGATCTGCAGTTCGTGATTGGCGCGGAGTGCCGGCTCGCCATCGGCGCCGGCGAGCACCAGGTAGCCCTGTTCGCGGAAGCTCAGCTCGCCGCGCTCTCCAAAGGTGGCGGGGGCGGACTTGATGAATTCGGCGCCGAATTTCGACGCCTCGACATTCACAGGCGTCGAGAACTGCTGGCGGATGGAGGCCAGCGATAGCGTCGTCGAACAGCGCGTGTAGCCGGGGTCCTTCTCGAGCACCAGGATGGAACCCGTGAATCCCGGCTGGCGGGTCTGGAAGAAGGCGGTGGCGGCGCCGATGGCGGCGCCGCCGATAATGACCACGTCATAGGCGGCGCGCATCGCGGGCCTAGCCCAGCAGGCCGTGCGCGCGCGCCAGCGACAGCGCCAGCATCACCAGGAAGGCGGTCAGCGTGGCGATGAATACATGGCGCTTGAGCGCAAAGAACAAGGCGAACCCGGCAGCCATGGCGATGGCCCTGTCGAGCGTCGGCGTCGACGACAGAATGCCGATGGGCAAAAGCAGGATGCGCGCGATCAGCCCCGCCAGCATGGCGTAGGCGACGCAGTTGAGCCACTGAAAGACAATGCCGTCGGGATCGATATGGGCGGCGACGGCGGCGCCGATGGCGCGCCAGACGAAGGTGCCCAGGAAACAAAGCCCGGCCAGCAGCCAGAGCTCGGTGCTGCCGAACATTTCAAGGCCCTGCATGGCGTCCCCTCCGGCCGATGGTGCGGTCGATCAGAAAAGCGGCGGTGCCGGCCAGGAGCCCGGTCAGCGGCACGCTCCAGTCCGTCGACACCTGATGTAGCAAGGGCCCGGCGACGACGCCGATGACCACCGCGATGATGCAGTTCCGTTGGCGCACGGATGAAAAGACGAACATGAAGTAGGCTGGGTTCATGAACACCAGCGCGATGGTCACCTCCGTCGGCAGCTCGCCGGCGAGCACGTAGCCGAGCGCCGTGCCGATGGAGCCGCCGACCAGGCAGATGACGCCGACGCCGAGGAAATAGGGATAGCGTCCGCCGAGCGCGATGTCCGGCGCGCGGCGCATGAACAGCGTCCAGATGTTGATCGACATCACCTGCGCCACCAGATAGCGCGTCCAGGCCGGGCGCTTGTCGCCCCGGAACCAGGGCACGGTGACCAGCGCCATCGGCAGGAACCGGAGATTGCCCATGGACGACGCCACGACGATGGCCAGTACCGGCGCGCCCAAGGCCCAGAGCTCGGCCATCGCCACCTGGCCCGGCAAGCCCCAGATGCCGACGGTCAGGAACAGTGTGATATCCAGCGAAAGCCCGCTGTCGCGCGCCAACGAGCCGAACCCGACCATCGACGATGTCACCATGATGGCCGGCATTTTGGCGCCCTCCGCCAGCCCGGCGGCAAAGGCGGCGCCGGGGTCGGCAAAGGCGGGCGGCGGCGCGGTTTCGGAATCGGTCACGTTTTAAGTATCCAGAAACAGCAAAAACACAAAAAATGAGACAAATTGCGTCAAAAATTATTGAAAAAACGAATTCTGTGATGTATCACTCTGCGAACGGTCGCCAACAGTGATAGCACGCCGACGGGAGATGTCGATGCCCGACACAAATCGAGACGCGCAACGAGACGGACAGAAAGAGAGCGGTTCCGCCCTGCAAAAGGCGACCTTGGTTCTCGACGCGCTGCTGGAGAGCGACCGGCCCGTCAGCCTCGCCGATATTTCCGCCAAACTGGACCTGCCGCGCCAGACCGTGCACCGGGTGGTGCGCCAGTTGGAAGACCTGGACCTGGTGCGCCGCGACTTCGAGCGCGACCACTACAGCGTCGGCTCGCGCATGATCTCGCTCAGCCTGGGCGCGCTGCGTTCGGCGGCGCGCCTGGCCCCCATGCGCGGCGTCCTGACGCAACTGGTCGATGACCTGGGCGAGACCTGCAACGTCGGCGTCATGGAACGCGACGCGGTGGTCTACATCGACCGGGTCGAGTGCGATTGGCCGCTCCGGCTGCAACTCAGCGCCGGCAGCCGGGTTTCCATCCACGCCACCGCCATCGGCAAGCTTTTGCTGGCACACCTGCCCAGCCGCACACGCAAGCGCATCCTCGAAAGCGCGCCGCTCACCGCTTATACGGAGACCACCATCACCGATCCGGCGCGGTTGGAAGAAGAGCTGAAACGCATCCGCCGCGATGGCTTCGCCGCCAACAACGAGGAAAACCTGGCCGGCCTGATCGCGCTGGCGGTGCCGATCCACGACGCCGAGGGGCGCGTGATCGCCGGGCTCGCGGTGCATGCACCGGCGGCGCGCCTGACGCTCGACGCCGCCGAGGCGCATCTGCCCCGGCTGCGTTCCGCCGCGGCGAAGCTGCAAGCCGAAATCCAACACCTGCAAGAAGGAGACGGCGAGGGCGCTTCCGCCTATTCCGACGCCGCCTCCGCCATCGATTGAGCTTTCATTCCAAGGAGACTGAGCCCGTGAATTCCCAACCCGCCGTTAAAGCCGAAGCCAACGACGAAGCCGCCATCGTCGCCGGCCTGATCGAGCGCGCCCGCGCCGCCATGGACGAGTTCGAAAGCGCCGACCAGGCGCGCGTCGACGAAGCCGTCACCGCGCTGGCCTGGTCCATCTACGAGCCCGCCCGCGCCCAGGAACTGGCGGAAATCGCCGTCATCGATACCGGGCTCGGCAATGTCGCCTCGAAGATCATCAAGAACCAGCGTAAGACATTCGGCTGCCTGCGCGACCTGATGCGGGTGAAGACCGTCGGCATCATCGAGGAAGACCCGGCCAAGGGCCTGGTCAAGTACGCCAAGCCGGTCGGCGTTGTCGCCGCCATCGCGCCCTCGACCAACCCGGCCGCGACGCCGGTGAACAAGGCGATGTTCGCCATCAAGGGCAGGAACGCCGTCATCGTCGCGCCGTCGCCGGCCGGGCTCAAGACCACGACGATGACCGTCGACTACATGCGCGCCGAGCTGGAAAAGATCGGCCTGCCAGCCGACTTGGTGCAGGTGCTGCCGGCCCCCGTGAACAAGCAACTGACCCAGCAGCTGATGAACCAGTCGGACCTGGTGGTCTGCACCGGCTCGCAGAACAACGTCCGCCGGGCCTATTCGTCCGGCACGCCGGCCATCGGCGTCGGTGCCGGCAACGTGCCGGTGATCATCGACGCGAGCGCCGATCTCGCCGATGCGGCCAACAAGATCATGCTGTCGAAATGCTTCGACAACGCCACGTCGTGTTCGTCCGAGAACTCCGTCACCATCGTCGAGGCCGTCTACGAGGACGCCATCAAGGCGCTCGAAGCCGCCGGAGGTTATCGCTGCACGGCGGAGGACAAACAGAAAATCCAGGAAACGCTCTGGGTCGACGGGCACCTGAACCGCCACGTCATCGCCAAGGACCCGGATGTCTTCGCCGAGACCTGCGGCCTGCCGGAAGCCGCCAAGTCGGCCAAGTTCTTCCTGGTCGAGGACGGCTTGACGGTCGGCAAGGACAGCCCGTTCTCCGACGAGAAGCTGTCGCTGGCGCTCACGGTCTACAAGGCTGCTGATTTCGCCGAGGCCAAACAGCACGTCCAGAACGTCTTGGATTTCGTCGGCATGGGGCATTCTGTCGGCATCCACACCAAGGACCAGGCGCATGCCACCGAACTGGCGGAAGACCTCCGCGTCGTGCGCGTGCTGGTCAACCAGGCGCATACCTTCGGCAACGGCGGTTCCTTCGACAACGGCCTCAACTTCACGCTGACCATGGGCTGCGGCACCTGGGCCGGCAACTCGATCACCGAGAACCTGAACTACAAGCACTTCATCAACATCACCCACCTGGTGCGCACCATCCCCGAGGACAAGCCGTCCGAGGAGGAACTGTTCGGCGCCTATTGGAACAAGTACGGGAAGTAAGCGGATGAACTTCGAGGAATATGCCGCCAAGCCGGTCTTGGCGGCGGCGGGGATTGCCGTGCCGGCGAGCCGGCTGGCCGAGACGCCGGACGAAGCCAAAGCGGCGGCGGAAGCCATCGGACCTTGCGTCGTGAAGGCGCAGGTGCCGACCGGCAAGCGCGGCAAGGCCGGCGGCATCCAACTGGCCGACACCCCGGACGAGGCCCAGGCGCACGCGGCGAAGATCATCGGCATGGAGATTGGCGGGCATACCGTTGAAAAGGTCCTGGTCGAAGCCAAGTCCGATATCGCGCGCGAATTTTACGCCGCCATCCTCAACGATCCGGAAACCAAGGGGCCGATGGTGATGTTCTCCACCGAGGGCGGCATGGACATCGAGGAAATCGCCGCCGAGACGCCTGAGAAATTGCGCAAGACCCCGGTGGATATCCGCCATGGTCTTTCCGCCGACGCGGCGCGGGGGCTGGTCGATGGTCTCGGCCTCGACGGCGCCGAGGACAAGGTCGCAGACGTGCTGGTCAAACTCTACGCGGCCTATAGCGCCAACGACGCCGAACTCCTGGAAATCAATCCGCTGATCCTTACCGGCTCGGGCGACGTGATGGCGCTGGACTGCAAATTCGTCATGGACGACTCCGGCATCAAGCGCCAACCCGACCTGGCGCCGAAGGGCACGCCCGACAAGTTGACCGAGCTCGAGGGTATCGGCGAGGGCCACGGCATCAAGTATATCGAATTGGAAGGCGACGTGGTCGTGCTCGCCAACGGCGCGGGGCTGACCATGACCACCATGGACGTGGTCCGCCACTACGGCGGCAAGCCCGCCAACTTCTGCGAGATCGGCGGCGAGGCCTACACCAAGGGCAGGGCGGCGCTGGAAATGGTGCTGGCCAAGCCCGGCGTCAAAAGCCTGGTGGTCAATTTCTGCGGCGCCTTCGCGCGCTGTGACGTGATGATGGGCGGGCTTCTGGAAGCCTGGGACGAGGTCAATCCCGATATCCCGGTGTTCTTCTCCATCGCCGGAACCGGCGACGAGGAGGCCATCGCCATGCTGAAGGAGAAACTCGACATGGACCCGCTGCCGAACATGGACGCGGCCTGTAAAGCAGCGGCGGAAGCCGCCGGCCGGGGGGCTTGATCATGCATATCTGTCGCAAGGAACACCGCGTTATCGTCCAGGGCATCACCGGCAAGCAGGGCACCTTCTGGACCGAACGCATGCAGGAATACGGCACCAACATCACCGGCGGCGTCAATCCGAAGAAGGCCGGCACCACCCATTGCGGCGTCCCGGTGCATGCCAGCGTCGTCGATGCGGCCAAGGAGGGCGCGGTCGACGCCACCGTCATGTTCATCCCGCCGCTCGGCATGAAGGCGGCGGCCTTGGACGCCATCGACGGCGGCGCCAAGCTGATCGTCTGCCTCACCGAACACGTGCCGGTGCAAGACGTCATGTACGTCATGGCCGCCGCCAAGGAACGCGGCACCACGATCATCGGCCCCAACACCGCTGGCACCGTGACGGTGGGCGAGTGTTTCTTGGGATTCATGCCTGCCTTCAACAGCCGCATCTTCCAGCCCGGCAACGTCGGCGTGATTTCGCGCTCAGGCTCGCTGGCGACGCTCATGTGCCAGAACATCACGGCGGCGGGCTTCGGCATCAAGGCGTTTCTCGGCATCGGCGGCGATCCGATCATCGGCACCACGACGCTGGATGCCTTAAAGGCGTTGGATGCATTCGAGGGCGTAGACGCCATCGCCATGGTCGGCGAGATCGGCGGCGCCATGGAGGAAGCGGCGGCGGAATATGCCGCCACCATGGATAAGCCCATCGCCGCCTTCATCGCCGGCGGCGCCGCGCCGGCCGGCAAAAAGATGGGCCACGCCGGCGCCATCGTCATGGGCGACAAGGGCACCTACGCATCGAAAAAATCCGCCCTGGAAGCGGCGGGCGTCACGGTGCTCGATACGCCGTCGCACGTGGGCGAGGCGCTGAAGGCGGGCTTCGCCGCCTGAAGCTCCCTGTCCACCGAGCGGTTGCTTGCCTGGGGCGGCCCCTTTAGCGTGTGACGCGGGAGGGGTGCGCCATGGGCTACAAGATCAAGTTCGGTATCCGCCTCAATGTGCAGGGCGAGATGGGGGCTGCGTCGGCGGGGTTCGGCTATGCGCTGGAAATGGCGCGCATGGCGGAGGACCTGGGGTTCGATTCCGTCTGGATCCCGGACCATGTCGAGAACGCGCACCTGGATCGCTCCAAGCCGATCCTGGAATACTGGACGGCGATGACCGCCATCGGCGCGCTGACGAAGCGCGTGCGCTTGGGCGGCCACTCTTACAACAACACCTTCCGCCATCCGGGCCTGACCGCGAAGATCGCCTGTACGCTGGACGAGATCACGGGCGGACGCGTCATCCTGGCGCCGGGATCGGGCTGGTTCGGCGCCGAAGCGAAAGCCTACGGCTTCGATTTCTGGAGCGACGACGGACTGGAACGCATCGCCAAGCTCGATGAATCGCTGGCGATCATGCGCGGCCTGATGACCGAGGACGCCTTCTCGTTTTCCGGCAAGTACTTCCAGGTGCGGGATGCCTACTGCAACCCGAAGCCGGTGCAGAAGCCCTATCCGCCGATCTGGATCGCCGGCGATTCGCCGCCGACGCAGGAGCTGATGGTCGCCCACGGCGACGTCTGGTTCATGTATTCGAAGGCGCCTGGGATCGTTGCCGCCCTCGTCGCCGGCATGCGCGAAAAGCGCCCGGACAGAGCCTTCGAGGTCGCCTTCTCCGCCGTCGGACTGGCCGACAAAGGACCCGACGAGACGCTGAAATGGGCCGAAATGTACGCCGACGAGCGCAAGCACCGCTTCCCGGTGCCGCCGACCGTCGAGGACGTGCTGGGCGCCAACCTGATCGGCGATGTGGGCCAAGTGCGCGAGCGGATCGATGCCTGGGCCGAGGCCGGCGTCGATCATGTCGTCATCCAACCTATGCCGCCGATGGAGGGCACGCGCTTCTTCGGCGAGAAGATCATTCACCATTACGCCTGACTGCTAACCGAAGAGAGAACCGACCATGAGCGAATACGACACTTCCGCCGAGGCCCTGAAAGAGGGCGCGGCCAAACTGATCGAACTGTTGCGCATCCGCACGCTGCCCATCGGCATGAAGCTGTTCGAGGCCGAAGAGGAAATGATGGCCGTGCCGGGCGTGCGCACGCCGACGGCGGATTTCCATTTCACCATGTGCCAGATGGTCGGCCAGGTGCGGACGGCGGGCTTCACGCTCGGCATCCGCCACGAAAACACCCGCATGCATTCCAACTGCGGTGGCATCGTCGGCCTCAACGTGCCTGACGACGCTTACCTGACCGGTGAGCAGATGGACGGGGTCTGGTTCGAGAATCGCGAGGCCGCGCGCCTGCATCAAGCCGACATGACCCGGGTCGAGCCCAAGTATGCGGGTTTGTGCGTGGCGCCGCTGCGTTCGGGTCGTCTCGACCCGCCCGATATCGTGCTGTTCTACGCCACGCCGGCGCAGACCATCCTCTTCGTCAACGGCCTGCAATGGAAGCGCTACAAGCGCTACGACATGACCATCACCGGCGAAAGCGCCTGCTCCGACAGTTGGGGCCGGGCGCTGGCGACGCGCGAGACCTCGATCTCCATTCCCTGCTATGCGGAGCGGCGCTACGGCGGCGTCGCCGACGACGAGATGCTGCTGGCCATGCCGCCGGATGAATTCATGCGCGGCCTGGAAGGGGTGCAGGGGATCGGCAAGGTGGGGCTTCGCTATCCCATACCGCCCTACGGTACGCAGATGGACCCGTCGCTCGGCATGGGCAAAAGCTACCCCGGCGGCGGCGCGGCGGCGAAGGGCTAGGCCTGCCGTCAACCGTGCCAGTTGGCCATCGACTGGGCGGTCTCCATGAAGGCCCGGACCAGCGGCCGCTCGGCACGGCTTTTCAGGCAGGCTATGTGGAAATTGACCGACATCTCGGCGTCCTTTACCGGCACGGCGCGGACCCGGTCGAGCGGCACCAGTTCTCCCTCCGCCACGTAGCCGAAGCCGAGCCCCAGCGCCACCGCCTCGCGGATCGCCTCGCGGCTGTCCAGCACCATCACCGGGCGGACGTTGACGCCCGCCGCATCGAGCGCCGTCTCGAAGGCGGCGCGCGCGGTCGAGCGGCTTTCACGGAAGATGAACGGCTGTCCTTGCAGTTCCCGCATCCTCAGTGAGCGCCGTTCGGCGAAGCGGTGCGCAGCCGGCACCAGCACAAGCACCCGCTGGCGCCGGTAGGGCAGGTTGAGGACGCGCGCGTCGTTTTCGACCCGTCCGAACATCACCGCGTCGTAGCGGAAATCCAGCAGGCCGGCGATGACCTCGGCGCGGCTTTTGACCTCCAGGCTCGGCGTCAGGCCGGGAAAGCGATCGCCGAACAACTGAATGAGTTCCATCACGTAATAGGGGTTGGCGCTGCCGATGGTGAACGGCCCGACGGGCCCCTGCTCGGCGGACTGTAGCAAGCGGATCGCCTCCTCCGTGTGGCCGGCGATGTCCTGGGTGATCTGGTAGAGCGACCGGCCGAGCGCCGTCAGGGTCATGCGCCGGCCGTGGCGGTGGAACAGTTCGACTTGGAAGCGCCCCTCCAGCGCCTTCACCTGCTCGGTCACCGTCGGCTGGCTCAGGCCCAGGGCGTCCGCGGCGGCGGTGGCGCCGCCGTGCCGGGCGACGGCGTGAAAGGATCGGAGCCAAAGATAATACATAGGTTAAACCTATTAAATATCTAAATTAATGAATTATGACGATCTTTAACAAAACTGTAAACTCCGCCGCCATGGACACAGCCGAACAGACCAAGAGACGCCGCCGCGGCACCCTGGTGACCGGCGGCTTCGCGCACTTCATCCACGACGGCTTCACCGACACGCTGTTCGTGCTGTTGCCGCTGTGGGCGACGGGCTTCGGCCTCAGCCACGCGCAGGTCGGGTTCTTGAAAATGTGCATGTCGGGCAGTCTCGCCAGCCTGCAGGTACCGGCCGGCCTGTTGGCGGAGCGCCTGGGGGAGCGCCTGGTGCTGGCGCTTGGGACGGCGCTCGCCGGGACGGGCTACCTGCTGCTGACCATGGCGGACGGTTTCACCGGCCTCGCCGCGCTGTTGTTGATCGCGGGTGCCGGCTGCGCGGTGCAGCATCCGCTGGCGTCGTCGGTGATCTCCAGCGCTTTCGAGGGGGCGGGGCGCCGTGCCGCGCTCGGCACTTATAATTTCGCCGGCGATCTCGGCAAGGTGGCGGTGCCGTTCACCGTCGCCGCCGTCGCCGGCGCCTACGGCTGGCAGTCGGGCTCGCTGTTCGCCGGTATCGTGGGCCTCGTCGCCGCGGTGACGGTCTATCTCCTGCTCCGGCGTTTCGGTGCCGGCGCCCGGCCCGCGCGGGCGGTCCACAACCTCAATGGCGGCGAGAAGCCGAAGCCTCTCGGCTGGGGTATCGACAACCGGCGCGGCTTCTCGGTGCTCGCCGGTATCAGCATCATCGACAGCTCGGCGCGCACCGGTGTACTCACCTTCCTGCCGTTCCTGTTGATGGACAAAGGGCTGGACGTGACCGGCGTCGGGTTCGCGCTGGCGCTGATTTTCGCCGGCGGCGCGGCGGGCAAGCTGGTCTGCGGCCTGGTGGCGGAACGTCTCGGCATCCTGCGCACTGTGGTCATCACCGAGCTTGCCACCGGCGGGTTGATCCTGGCCGCCCTTTCCGCCGATCTGAGCACCGCCATGGCGCTGCTGCCTTTCCTCGGGATCGCGCTCAACGGCACGTCGTCGGTGCTCTATGGCACGGTCGGCGATTTCGTCCATGCCGACCGCCGGGCGCGTGCCTTTGGCGTGTTCTATTCGCTCGGCACCGGCGCCAGCGCGGCCTCGCCGCTGCTCTATGGCATCGCCAGCGACGCCTGGGGCTTGAGCTTCGCGCTCAGTGCCTTGGCGGCGAGCGTATTCCTCACCCTGCCGCTCTGCCTGGCGCTGCGCCCGGAATTGAAGCCCGCTTAACCCCCGGCCTAGCCTTTCGCCGCCTCGCGGGCGCGCTTGCGCCGTTTCAGCGCCATCAGGTTGAGCACTTCGACCAAGCCTGAGAAGAAGATGGCGAAGTAGAGGTAACCGCGCGGAATGTGGAAATGCAGCGCGTCCGCGCAAAGCGCCACGCCGACCAGCAACAGGAAGCTCAGCGCCAGCATCTTGGTGGTCGGGTGTTCCTGGATGAAATTCGCCACCGGACCCGACGCCACCATCATGATGATCACCGCGATCACTACGGCGGCGATCATCACCGGCAGGTTCTGCACCATGCCGACGGCGGTGATCACCGAATCCAACGAGAAGATGATATCCAGCATCATGATCTGGAAGATAGCGGCGGCGAAGGTCATGGTCTTGCGCCCGGCGCCGTCCTCGTCATGCTCGCCCTCGACGGTCTCGTGGATTTCCAGCGTGCCTTTGTAGAGGAGGAACAGCCCGCCGGCACCGAGGATCAAATCGCGCCAGGAGAAGGCGAAGTCGTGGAAGGTGAAGATCGGCGCGGTCAGGCCGATGATCCAGACCAGACTGGCCAGCAGCGCGATCCGGAAGCCGAGCGCGCCCATCAGCCCGAGCATCCGCGCCCGCGCCTGCTGTTCGGCCGGCAGCCGCGTGACGACGATGGAAAGGAAGATGACGTTATCGATGCCGAGAACGATCTCCAGCGCCGTCAGCGTCAACAGGCTGGCCCAGATTTGCGGGTCCATGAGGTCCATGCCGGAAGTTCCCCCGTCCTGGCTGATTTCCGATGGTCCGAGTATGCCGAAAAAAGGCGGGAAAGCTATAGCCCGGTGATCAGGATCCAGGCCACCGCCGCCGGTGCCACCCAGCGCAGGATCCATCCCCAGACCCGCGCCAAGGGCGGCTCGGCGCCGTCGCCCAGCACTTCGCGGCGGATACGCTCGCGGATCGCCCAGCCGGCGAAGACAGCGATGCCGATGCCGCCGATGGGCATCAACAGGTTGGTCGCCAGATATTCCATCAGTCCGAAGAAGCTCATGCCGGCGAACGTCGCATCCGCGAGCGGACCGAAGGCCAATGCCGAGGGCACCCCAACGGCGAACCCGAGGCCCGCCGCGACGGCGGTGGCGGCCCGTCGCCCGGCGCCTTTTTCGTCGACAAGGTAGGCGACGGCGGTCTCCAGCAGCGAGACGTTCGACGTCAGTGCCGCGATCGCCAGCAGCGCGAAGAACAAGGGCGCAAATAGGTGTCCCAGCGGCATCTCGGCAAAGACGGCGGGCAACGTGACGAAGGTCAGCCCCGGCCCGGATGCGGGATCGAAGCCGAAGGCGAAGGTCGCCGGCAGGATCAGCAGACCCGCCATCAGCGCGATCATGGTGTCGAGGGCGGAGACGGTGACGGCGATCCCCGGCAGGCGCTCCTTGGACGAGAGATAGGAGCCGTAGGTCAACAAACAGCCCATGCCCAGCGACATGGAAAAGAACGCCTGCGACATGGCGGCGTTGACGGTGGCGGCGTTGATGCGCTGCCAGTCGGGCACAAGGAAGAATTCCACCCCGGCCCAAGCGCCCGGCAGCGTCACGGCGCGCAGGCAGAGTGCCACCAGCATGATGAACAGCGCCGGCATCAACAGTTTCGCCCAGCGCTCGATGCCGGCGCGCACGCCGCCCAGCACCACGCCGGCGCTCATTGCCATGAACAGCGCGTGATAGAGGACGGGCTCGAGCGGATCGGCGGTGAAATCACGGAAATAGGTACCGAAGGCATTTGCGTCGGCGGCATCGAGCAAGGGGCCCAGGGTCGCCACCACGTAGGCCAGGGTCCAGCCGCCGATCACCGAATAGAACGACAGGATGACGAAGGCGGCCAAGACACCCAGGTAGCCGAGCCCCGTCCAGCCGCCGCCCTTGAGGGTGCGGAAGGCGCCGACCGGGTTGCGCTTCGCGGCGCGGCCGATGGCGATCTCGGCCAGCATGATCGACAGGCCCAGCGTGAACACCATGGCGAGGTAAAGCACCAGGAAGGCGCCGCCGCCCCCTTCGCCGGCGACGTAGGGGAAGCGCCAGATGTTGCCGAGCCCGATGGTCGAGCCGGCCGCCGCCAGCACGAACCCCAGGCGCGACCCGAATTCGCCGCGTTGATCGCTCATGTGCATAGCCGTAGCAAACGCGGCACCCCGTGCAAAAGAAATTTTCGTGACCCCCGTGACGGCGGGCCGTGGTCGCCCCTAGAATGGCCCGAGCTTTGGAGGAGGAGCCAGCCATGCACCGTATCGACATCGTTGAGGTCAACGGCAACCCGATGGAAGTTTTCATGTACGCGCCGGACGGGCCGGGGCCGTTCCCGGGGATCGTCCTGGCCCAACATATTCCGGTCGGGCATACGGGGCTGGAGAACGATGAGGTGACCCTACATAAGGCCGAACGCTTCGCCGAGAACGGTTTCGCCGTTGCGGTGCCGTTCATCTTCCATTGGTGGCCGAAGGAGGCCGAGATGCAGTTGAAGCGCGACTGTCCGTCATCAAAACATTTGGGACGCCTGAGCCTGTATTCTAACGGAGGAT
>JAYPEK010000013.1:55712-83089 GCA_038125725.1 Rhodospirillaceae bacterium | reverse complement strand
TCCTCCGTTAGAATACAGGCTCAGGCGTCCCAAATGTTTTGATGACGGACAGACGACCTATGCCGACGCCATCACGCTGCTGATGGCGTTCTTCGTCATGCTGCTGACCTTCGCCGAGTTCGACATTCCGGCCTATGAGGAAGCCGTGGCGGCGATCGCGTCGAACGTCGGCAGCAAGGAACAGCAGGCGACGACGACCCAGGAATTGAAGATCGAACTGGAGGACATCGTCTTCGACATGAACGCCGATCAGGCGGTCGAGGTGTCGCAGGATGCGCGTGGCATCACCATCGAAATGCGTTCCGGCGCCTTCTTCAAGCCGGGCTCCGCCGAACTGCGCCCGCAGGCGCTGCCGGTGCTGGAAAAGATGGGGGTGATGCTGGGGGCGCCGAAGTTCTCGTGTTTCAACATCAACGTCGAAGGCCATACCGACGACTTGCCGATCAAGACCGCCATGTTCCCTTCCAACTGGGAGCTTTCGGCGGCGCGCGCGTCCACCGTGACGCGGTTCATGATCGGCCAGGAATTGCAGCCGTTCCGGTTCCGCGCCGTCGGCCGCGCCGAAACCCAGCCCAAGGTTCCGAACCGCGACGCCGAGGGCAAGCCGATCCCCGAAAACCAGGCCACCAACCGCCGCATCCAGATGCGCCTCGAGCGCATGAACCTGGAAGAGCAGAAACGCTGCGACGAGTCCGCCAACCTGAAGGCGATGCTGAAACAGGTGCGGGGCGGCCAGACACCCACAAGCCAGGCACCCACAAGTCAGGCTCCGGCCGGCCAGGCACCAGCCAGCCAGGCGGCACCCGCCAATGCGCCCGCGCAACCGCAGGCGGCCCCGGCCGGCAACTAATCTAGATTTTTGGAATTGCGGCCCGGCTGACCGGCGTCAGTCGAGGATGATTTCCATGTTCTCGCGGCAGACGAAATTGCCTTCCCAGGCGTCGCGCGCCTCTTCCGCGAGGCGGTCCATGAAGTCGTCGGTATGTTCCGGATCGTGGTGGAAAATGGCCATCTTCTTGACGTTGGCCGCCTGGCAAAGGCGCATGCCCTCGTTCCAGGTGGAATGGCCCCAGCCGATCTTTTCGGGAAATTCGTCTTCGGTGTAGGTGCTGTCGTAGATCACCATGTCGGCGCCCTCGATCAGCGACAGGATGTTCTGATCGGGCTTGCCCGGCACGTGCTCGGTATCGGTAACGTAGACCACCGCCTTGCCCTTGTGCTCGACCCGGTAGGCGGTGGCGCCGTTCGGGTGGTTCAGGGGCGCGGTGCGGATCTGCACGTCCTCGAACAGCTTGAAGTCCTCGCCGGCCTCAAAGTCCTCGAACACCAGATCCGCCTGCATGGCCTCCAGCGGCACCGGGAACATGGGGTTGTGCATCTGCGTCGACAGCACGTTCTGCACGCCACCCTGGTGTTTCAGGTGGCCGGCGCGGATGGTGATCGAGCGTTTCGGGTCGTAGGCGGGAATGAAAAACGGGAAGCCGTTGATGTGATCCCAATGGGTGTGGGTTAGCAGCAGGTAGGTCTTGCGCACGTCGCGCTCCAAGATCACCTTGGAGAAATTGCGGATACCGGTGCCAGCATCCATGACGAACGTATGGTCCCCCGCCTGCACTTCGATGCAGCTGGTGTTTCCGCCGTATTTCATGTGATCCGGTGATGCACAGGCGATACTGCCCCGGACCCCCCAAAATTTGATCTTTAACGACATACCGAACCAATTCTTACCCGAGGAAATCCCCCGTGGCCACAGGCTTTTCCGGTCCAGAGACAGGAAATTCCCAGGCCAGTCAAGCAACCTTCGATAGTCTGAAAAACGGTGTGCAACCGGCTCGGGAGTTTTCACTCCCGGCTTATCGTTAGCGGGTCGCCGGGCCCGAGGCCGAAGTGCGCGTCGGCACGGCCCATGTTGACGGCGACCTCCATCAAGCCGTTGGAATTGGCGTAACAGATGGCGTCGCCCGGCGCCACGTCGGAGAAGGTCCGGCGCCTGGAAACCGGCACGCCGCCGATGGCCAGCGTATCCTTCGGGGCGAGCGCGCCGGCACGCACGCCGCTGATTAGGTTGCCGAACCTATCGACGTAGACAACGGCCTCGAAATCGACCGGCCAGTCCTTGCGGAGCGCCCGGGGATCAAGCGGTTCGAACCAGCCGTCGCCGTCTTCGGGCGGGTTGCCGGCCGCAAGGCGCGCCGCCGCCGGCGCGAAGATATCACGGCCATGAAAGGACGCCGAGGCGTCCTCGGGCCGCCAGGTGATTTCCCAGGCCCGCACATCATCGGCCTGCGCCAGAACGGCCTCGAAGATGCCGTTGCCGGGCCCCACGTACCAGACGCCATCCGCCTCCAACGCCAGCGCGGCACGCGCCGAGCCGACGCCGGGATCGACCACCGCCACCACCACATCGCCGGCGGCGGCGATGGAATCATACGCCGCCAGCAGATATGTGGCGGCCTTGGCGTCGAACGCGGGCGCGTCGGACAGGAGGTCGATGACCGGCACGCCCGGAACCGCACGTGCCAGCACCGCCTTGACTTGGCCGATATAGGGACCGGCGAGACCGAAATCCGTGAACAGGTGGATCAATCGGACCTCGCCGGCGGTTTCAGGGGATGATCGCCGCTCAGGCCGGTGCCATGGCGCGGCTGGAAGCACCATCCACGTCGCCGTCGACGGCGGCGCGGACAAGCTTTTCGATCTTGGCAAAGGCGCGGGCTTCCAACTGGCGGACCCGCTCGCGGCTGATGCCGTAGACCTCGCCCAGTTCCTCAAGCGTGGCGGGATCGTCCTTGAGCCGGCGCTCGATGATGATCTCGCGTTCGCGATCGGGCAGTTCCTCCAGCGCGCGCTGCAGGATCTGGTGGCGGTAGCCGAACTCCTCGGTTTCCGCGTAGGCCGCCTCGGGGCTGGGGCCGTCACTGGCCAGGGTATCCTGGAAAGTGGTCGACTCGTCCTCCTGGGTGACGGGCGCGTTCAGCGACATGTCGCGGGAGCTGAGCCGGCTGTTGATCTGCTTGACGTCGGCCTCCGAAACGTTGGTGTGATCGGCGATCAGCCGGGCGTCGACGTCGCTCAGGTCGGACATGTCGGAGACGCCGAGCCTGGACTTGATGCCGCGCAGGCTGAAAAACAGCTTCTTCTGCGACGCCACCGTGCCGAGCTTGACCAGCGACCAGGATTTCAGGATGTACTCGGTGATCGCCGCCTTGATCCACCACATGGCATAAGTGGAAAGCCGGAAGCCCTTGTCCGGATCGAATTTCTTCACGGCCTTCATTAGGCCGATGTTGCCTTCCGAAACCAGATCCGCCATCGGCAGGCCGTAGCCCTTGTAGCCCATGGCGATCTTGCAAACCAAACGCAGGTGCGACGTCACCAGCTTGTGCGCGGCGTCCACGTCCTCGTGGTCGCGCCAGGCGATGGCCAGCGCCTGTTCCTCTTCCTTGGCCAGGATCGGGAAGCGCCAGACCTCACGGAAGTAGCGGGACAGGCCTCCTTCAACGGGAACGGCGGGAAGCGCGATATTCGACATGATATGATCCTCTAGGTCTTTCTGAGCCTTGTCTCTGTCTTAAAGGCTGGTTGTGTCAGAAATGGGGCAATGTTGTCCGGTCCGCGGATGCGGCCGGAAAACGGGCATCAACAGACGTGCGCCGCGGAAACATTGCCGCGACTGGCATCGCCCTGAGACGCGCGGTGCGACACAAGACAGAAACGGTCGATTGTCCAGAATGCAGAGATGTGCTTTCGCATGCCCAAATCCTCCTTGCTCGAAGCGATCTGCGGTTTGCGCCCGACCAGTCCCATGCGGCGGCTGATGGCGCGGTCTTTAACGTCCCCTGGACCCGACTTCGGCATCCAAGGTTGGATTAAATATACTATGCCGTGCGGATTTGTCAAGCATGTTCTTCCTTTGTTCCAATTGCCACGGCAAACATAGGCGCTGGAATTCCAGTGCAAACCGCATGTTTTCTTTGGGAGTCCGCCGCGTTTCGGCGACGCAGCGGATCAGCGCAGGCTGATGCTGGAGCTGCCGGCCAAAGGCTGATTGAAATCCTCGGGCATCACGTCGTAGCTGAGGTTCGGGATCGGCGGCAGGTCGAGATTCTCACCGTTGGAAATCTCGGAATTCCGCTTCTGGCGATAGAGGCTGCGGATTGCCGCGTAGTAATCGACCGAGGTTTTCTTGATCTGGTCCAACTCATCGACCACGCCGGCATACTCGTCAACGCCACTCACAGCCTTTTCCGAATAATCGGCGGCGGTCGAGGTATCGGTCATGGCGCCGCTGGCAACGTTGAAATAGGGGTCAACCAGGAACTTGCCGATGGCGTCGCGAGGGTTCGACGGGCCGAAGATCGGCAGTACCAGGTAGAACCCCTCGCCGATCCCCCAAACGCCGAGCGTCTGGCCGAAATCCTCATCACGCAGTTCACCGTCCAATTCGCTGACGATATCGTGCAGGCCGCCAAGGCCGGCGGTGGAATTGATCAGGAACCGGATCATGATCTCATAGGCGGTCTTCACGTCGCCCTGCAACAGGCTGTTGGCCGCCGATACCGGACTGGAGATGTTATGCAGGAAGTTGCCGACACCGCGCCGGGCCGTGGCCGGAATGTGCTCGTTATAGGCACGGCCGACGGGACGCAGCACCGCATCCTGAACCACTTCATTGAATTGGAAGATCACCCGGTTGATGGGCTCCAGGGGGTCGTTGACGTCGTCGTCGCCGTTGTTCTGGGCCAGCAGAATCCGTTTCGGCCCGTCCGCCATGCCGTCCGATTTGACCCCGTCCCCGGCCGCATATGCGGGCGAGAAGGCGAAAACAGACAACAGCGCCAGGAATCCGGCCGTCGGTACAATAATCCGCTTCAAAACGGTCAAACCCTTAGAACCTCGCCTTAAACCCCGTGGCGTGCCGCGCAGCCCGCAGTTGTCGCGTGCTTTACGGCTGCGATTTCTTAACACTTTTAGGGCAAGTTGCTGGGGCCCGCAACCTCGGAATCGAGATTTCGGCCACGCTGTGACATTTTTGCAAAACCGTCATAGAGTTGGCACAATACCGTCGAAGTTGGCGGAAATACTGGCGATTTGCACGGGGGCCGAGAAAAAAGGGGAGCAAAGAGCAACCATGAAACAAGTGATTTCGACAGCCCGTCGATTGACGGGGGCACTGATTTTGGCCGTGCCAATCCTTTGCAATCCGACAGCGAGCGCCGAATCGGGTGCAGCCTCCGAGACAGCACGCCGCTTCCAGGCCGAGCTGCTGGAGGTCATGAAAGTCGCTGACCAACTGGCTGTCACCGAGCGCTTCAAGCGCCTGGCACCGACGGTCGACCGCTCCTTCCACCTGCCGTTGATGACACAGATCGCCACCGGCCAGTACTGGAGCCGCGCCACCATGGAAGAACGCGAGACGCTGGTGCGCGCTTTCCGCCGCATGAGCGTCGCTACCCTGGCGACGCTATTCAGCAGCTACTCGGGCGAGACCTTCCACGTCACCGACGAAAAACCGGGCCCGAGCCAGACCAAACTTGTGCTGACCCATCTGCTGAAGACCGACGGCGAAAAGATCCAGATCGCCTACATCGCCCGGCAATTCAACGGCGGCTGGCGCATGATCGACGTCATCGTCGACAACGGCATCTCGGAACTCAAGGTGCGCCGCTCGGAATACAACTTGGTTCTCAAGAAAGGCGGCGTCCCGGCCCTGATTGCGCTGTTGAACAGTAAGGCCGACGAGCTTATGTCCCAATAAGCCCCATCAACTGCCATCCGGATCGGAACCCATTTCTTGTCCCCTGTCGCTCGCTCCCGGCACCGCCGGCCGCTTCCCGCTCTTTTACTGTTTTTCGGACTGTTCCTCACCGCCATGGCGGGGGCGCGCGCAGCGGAAAGCGCGACACCGCCCGAGACCCTGGTCACGGCCTTCCACGACCAGTTGATCCAGGTAATGAAAAACGCCGAGGCGCTCGGCTACCAGGGACGCTACGACAAACTGGCGCCGGCCGTCACCGACGCCTTCCATCTGCGCCTGATGACCCAGATCACCGCCGGCGCCAGTTGGCGCAAGGCCGCCGAGACTGAGAAGACCGCGCTGGTCGATGCCTTTTCCAAGGTTTCCATCGCCACCTATGCATCGCGCTTCGACGGCTATTCCGGCCAGCGTTTCGAGACCGTCTCGGTGAAAGATGGACCGCAGGAGACACGGCTGGTGGACACCCGACTGGTCAATCCCGACGGCGAGGACGTGGCCCTGACCTACGTCACCAAGGTGATCGACGGCGGCTGGCGCATCATCGACGTGGTACTCGACGGCGGCATCAGCGAATTGGCGGTGCGCCGCTCCGAATACCGCAGAGTGCTGAAATCCGACGGCATCGCAGGCCTGATCGCCATGCTCAACGGCAAGGCCCGCGCCATGCAAGGCAAGGCCGGTTAGGCACCCTCACTCCGCCGCCGCGCCGTATACCAGACGCCCAACGCATAGCCGCCCGCGATCCAGATCACCTCGCGAAACCGCCGCACCAGCCCAACCGACAGGCCGAGCGCCGGTTGGCCGGAGATGGCGCCGGCAATCAGCAGGAACACGCCTTCCTGCGCGCCAATGGACAGCGGGATGAAGAAGGTGCCCGAACGCACCATTTGCGCCACGGCCTCGATAATCCAGGCCTCGGTCCAGGTGATCGGCGCATCCAGCATCCACAGAACGTAATAGACCTCGACCACGCCGAGCAGCCAGTTGATCACCGCCAGCGTCAGCGCGCCCACGAAGCGCCAGCCGTGGCGGGTGTAGAAATGCACCAGCGTCTCGTCCAGGCGCCGGATTTTGTCGATCACCGCATCCAACCGACCGGAAAGGAATCGCCGGCCGAGCCAGCCGCCTGCACGGCTGGAGACGCTCAAGCGCTGCACGGCGAAGAACAAGACAGTCGCTGCGATCAGGGCCGCGAAACCGACGGCGGCAGTATGCTTGTAGCCGGTGGCGAGCTTGCCCGACTGCATCATCAGCCAGAAGCCGACGATCAGAAACAGGCAAAGACCGACCATGTTGATGGTCTTGGCGAGGATCAGCGACGCCGCACTGTCGTGGAAGGAGACGCCATAGTGACGGTTCAGCAGCACCGCCTTCACCGGCTCACCGCCCATGGATGCCGCGGGCGTGATGTTGTTGTAGGTCTCGCCGACCATGCGCACCGCCCAGGCACGCCACATCCAGCGGCCGCTCACGGGCGCCGTCGGCAAAGCCAAAAGCCAGCTCACGGAATCAACGGAGAAAGCCAACAGATAGAGCGCTAGCACGCCGGCCATGCCCCAGGCGCCGACGGCGGCGGCGCTTCGCCAGACCGCATCGACGTCGACCTCCGAGAACACCGCCGCCAGCAGCCCGAGCCCGGCCGCGACGAACAGAAGCTTCCACAGCCATCCGAGGCGCGGACCAGCGGCGGCTTCAGACATGATAACGCCGCGCCTCGCGTACGAAGCCGGTCAGCCAATAGACCTGGGCACCGATCGCCGCTGCCGGCAGCAACAGCCAAAGCAGGTCCAGTGCCGCCAGGATCAGCGCCAGGAAACAGAAGTCCGCCCGCGCCAATTCGCGGAACGCGAACAGGAACCAACCGAAGACCGATGTCGGCACCGCCGGTGCGTCGTCGCCCTCCGCTTCCGGCACTTCGGCCTCGCGCGCCGAAAACCATTGCGCCAGGGCATAGTTGATGGTGCCGCCGACGGCCGCGGCAATGCCGAACCACCACCAATAGGGATCGCCCGTAACCAGGGAATGGCCCCAGCCGAGCCCCAGGAAAAAAACACTATGCACGACCCAATCGGTGAAATCGTCGAGCGCCGCACCGAATTTCGACGATTGCCCGCGCGCCCGCGCCACTTCGCCGTCACAGTTGTCGAGGATATAGGCGACGATCAGTAATCCCGATGCCTGCAGCGCCGCCCCCTGCCCGCCCATGGTCAGCACCCACCCGGCCCAACAGCCGAGCACCAGCGACAGAGTCGTCACCTGGTTGGCGCTGACGGGCATCCGCAACAATACCGGCGTCACCCATTTCGAAAGGTGGCGGATCAACGGAAAGGCGTGGGCCGTCATCGGTGCCATGGCCTATTTCTCTCCCGGCAGCAGTCGCATCAGCGCCGGCAAGAACACCAGCGTCGCCAACATGGTCGCGGAAATGGCGATCATCAACAAGACACCCATGCTCGACGTGCCGGGATGATGGGAAAGCGAAATCGAGCCGAACGATCCGATGGTGGTGAGCGCGCTCAGCACCACCGCGCGCGGCGTCGAGGTGCGCATGGCGGCGACCGACCCGCCGGTAGCGCGCGAGCGCGCAACCAGGTGAATGGCGCCGGCGACACCGAGCCCAAACAGCAACGGCAGCACGATGACGTTGGCCAGGTTGAACGCGAGCCCGCCCAGCACCGTGACGCCCATCGTCCAAACGCCGGCCAACAACACCGGCACGAACACCAGCGCGACGTCCGCGAGCCGCCCCGTCACTGCGAACAGCAAGAGGCAGATACCTACGGCGGCGATGGCGCCCGCCTGCATGAAAGCGCCGAGCACCGTGCGACCGGCCTCCATGATCGTCACCGGCGTGCCGGAAAGGCGCGGTGCTTGGGTGCGCACCTGGGTGACGAAGGCCTCGAGCGGCGCGCGCGTGCGCAGGTCGTGCTTCGGATAGACCTCGATGCGGGCGCGGCCGTCCGCCGCCTGCCAGCGTTGGCGCAAGCTTTCAGGCAAGGTCTCGAGCGTCACCGGCCGCGCTTTCAGAGCGGCCTTCAGGCTTTCTAGGCGGCCCGCGAGCCCCTGCAGCAGATGCGCCTCCAGCATGGCGCCGCCCTTCGTCATCACCGGGTCCAGCGCCGCCATCAGACGCGTCGCGCTCGCCGCCAGATCGCCGTGTGATTCAGCCAGCCGCTGAAGCTTCGGTTTCAATTCCACCCAGGCAGCGTGGCGTGCCCTGATATCGAGCGCCTCCGGGTCGACGGACTGCGCCAGGGCCGGCCCCAGAAACAGCGCCATGTCGGCGATGATCGGAAGTTTCTCCGCCTGCCCCTTGGGCACGAAACTCGATAGCGTGCGCACGCTATCGACCTCTGACAACTTGGCGATTTCCGCCGCCAGCTTATCGGCGGCGGCGATGTCGGGCGCCAGGACCTCGGCGGAATAGTGGTTCTGGGCGTTGTCGCGCATCAGGTCGAGCAGCGTCGCCACAGATTCTGTCGTCGGGTCCTTCAGGTTCAACGGATCGAAATCGAAAGCGGTTTTCGGCACCAGCACCGCCGCGCCTAGGCTCAGGACCGCGCCGGCAATCAGCACCAAGCGCGCGCGCCCGCGCGCCATGATGGCCTTATTCGCCACAGCGGGCGCTCGGCCGGCGGGCGGCGGGAACAGTGCCAGCAGCGCTGGCAACACCGTCAGATTGGCAAACAGCGCGATGAACATGCCGCTGCCAGCGATGACGCCGAGTTCCGCCAGTCCCACGTAATCGGTCGGCAGAAAGGCGAAAAAGGCGATGGCGGCACTGACGGCGCAAAGCGTCAACGGCCCGCCGACCCCCTCGGCGGCGCGCGCCAGCGCATCCGCATTCGTGCCGCCGGCCGCCAGTTCTTCCCGGTGGCGAAGCCCGTAGTGAATGCCGAAATCGACGCTCAAGCCGATAAACAGTACGGCGAAGGCAACCGAGATCAGGTTCAGCGATCCCACCGAAAGGATGGCATAGGCCGCCGTCCACACGAGGCCCATGATCAGCGTTACCAACGTCGCCGACACCAGCCTGAGCGAACCCAGCCCGGCAACCAGGATCACCAGCACCAGCACCAGCGAGATCACCGCCGCCAGCCCCATGCCGGTCTCGACGCTGGCCAGTTCCTCCTCCTCCAGCGCCGCCGATCCGGTGAGCCTAAGATTGAGGCCGTGCGCCACGTCGATGCCCATTTCCCGGCCCAGCTTGCGAATGGTCTCCATGGCGTCTTCGGCCGGGCTCAGGGAGCCGAAATCGAGCTTCGGCTTGACGATGATAAAGCGCCGCCGGTCGTCCGCCGGCTCCGCCTCGCCGGGCTTGCCGGCCAGCATTCCCGACCAGGCCAGGAACTTGACCTCGCCCCTGGTCTCGGCCTCGGCAACGTCGGCGATGGCGGCGAAGACGGCGGCCAGGCCGGCCAGCGCCTGACCGTCGGGCTTCGCCGCCTCGTCGGCGGCCAGGCCGATCATCTCGAACAGGCCGGCCAGGTTGCGCTCGCGCCAGAGCCTGCCCAGGAACGGCTGTGCGTCGACGAGCGCATCGCTCAGTTCATAGAGTTCGTCGACGGAGAGATAGAGCAATCCGTTCTCGCGAAAGAACGCGTCACCTCTCAGGTCATAAACGTCTTCGAACAATGCCGGCATGGCGCGCAGCCGCGCGCCCAGCGCCAGCGCCGCATCGTCGGCGAGCCCCGCCGTCTGGCCCTCAATCACCACCACCAGGGTGTCGCCGCTTTGCGGGAAGGCAGCGTCCAGTTCACGCGCATATTGGCGGAACGGCACGTCCTTCGACAGCATATCGGTGGTCGAGGTGTTGATGCGCAGGTTGGTCGCGAAATACAGGACCGAAGCGGCGCTGAGCAATATCGAAAGCGCCAGAACCCATTTCGCATGTCGGCTGATCGTCCGCACCCAAAGCCCGAGGAAACGCCGGTAGCCGGCGGCGGCGTGCTCAAACGCCATGGCATATCCTCCGCGCGCCCGAGCCCGCGCTTGACTTGCCCCCGGCCTCTCGACAGGTTGGCGCGATTGTCGGGAGCGACCCATGGAACCTTGGGATCAACGTATCGCCCGCGTGCTGGTGAGGCCCTTGGTGCACTCGCCGGTGACGCCCAACCAACTGACCATCGCTACGCTGTTCGTGGCCATGGCGGGTGCGGCCATGTTGGCCGAAGGGTCGGCCTACTGGGCCAACTGGGGCGCGGGTCTGTTCGTGCTGGCGCGCTTTCTCGATCATTTCGACGGTGAACTGGCGCGCCAGAAGAACATGAAGTCGAAGCTGGGGTATTACCTGGACTACGCGTCTGGCGGCTTGAGCTACGGCGCGCTGTTCATCTGCATGGGTCTGGGCTTCCGCGACAGCGAATTGGGCCACTGGGCGCTGGCGTTGGGCGCCGCCGCGTCGGTCTCGGCGCTGGGGTCGGTGTTCACCAACCTGGGCATCGACCAGGCCCACGACGACATCGACACCGACGAGGGCGAGGCCGTCGGCTATCCCGGGTTCGCCGGTTTCGAACTGGAGGACGGCATCTACCTGCTGGCGCCGATCACCTGGGCGGGCTGGCTCTATCCGTTCTTCATCGCCGCCGGCATCGGCGCCGCCGTCTACGGCCTGTGGGCGCTTTGGGAACTGGCGCGGCTGAAGCGGCATCGATAGCTCACCCCTGCTTTTCGCCGAACAATTTGCGCCGGAACAGCATCAGGAAGAACACCGCGAAACAGGGCGCGCCGATGGCCGCCGCCAATAGCAATCCCTCGGCGGCGCCGAACAGCACCGCCAGCGGCACCAGCGCCATGGCGTCGTCGGGATCGAACCCCGCGACACCGCCGATCTCGGCGGCGCGCGCGCCTTCCAGCCGCTCGATGCGGATCACCATGCCGAGGATCGCCGCCACCGCGACACCCGCCGTCACCCCCATGACGACGGCACCGAGCCCATAGGGCCCGTGGCTGAGCCCGACGCCGAGGCCGACGAAGATCAGTGAGTTGCAGAGCGAGTCGGCGAACAGGTCGAGCTTGTGCCCGAACGGGCTGGTGCGCCCGGTGATCCGCGCCAAATCGCCGTCGGCGCGGTCGAACAGTATGGAAAGCAGGAACGCCACGGCGCCGGCCTGCACCCAGGGCGTCGCCCCGGTGGCGAAACCCGCGACCGCCGCCAGCCCCAGCGCCAGACGCGCTGCCGTCAAGTGGTTCGGATGCACGCGGGTCTTGGCCAGCGGGTTGACGATGGTGACGCGCGACAGCTTGTGGATCCAGGTGTTGTGGCTCATGACCGGGAAACCTCCCCGCCCGCCAGAAACGCCTGAAAGCGACGCGCCACGTCGGCCGGCTTGACCGTCGGGCGGCCCAGGTTGTCGCGTGAGCCCGGCTGGATCTTCAGGTGGATCAGGTGCGGACCGGGGCGGCGGATCGACGACGCCAGCGCCGCCTCGAATCCATCCAGCCCATCGCAGCGGTAGCCATGCGCGTAGCCGCAGGCGACGGCGGCGGCGGCGAAATCGACGACGCCCGACGTGGTCGGCTGGCCGCCGGTGGAATCGTAGGTGCCGTTGTCGAGCACGACATGCACAAGGTTCTTCGGTGCGTAGGCGCCGACGGTGGCCAGCGTCCCCATCTTCATCAGGACGGCGCCGTCGCCGTCGAGCACGATCACCGGCCGTTCGGCATTGAGCGCCACGCCGAGCCCCATGGAAGCGGCGCAGCCCATGGACCCCACCTGATAGAGATGCTGGTCGCGGTCGGCGAGCGTGAACAGTTCGCGTCCACACTTGCCGGTGGCGGCGATGATCGCGGCGACTTCCGGGACAATGCCCAACAGCCTTTCGAGAGCAGCGAAGCGGGTCGGCGGGGCACCGTCCAGCCGGTCTTCCAGTTCGCCCGGCGCCGGCGCCGCGACCGGTTCCACGTCAAGCCCGTCATCGGCGACGTCGCTCTTGTTCATGATCAGCGCATAGGGAAGCTGCTCGCGCGCCATGTAATCGAGCGCCCGGCCGAGCACCGGCTCGACATCCTCGAGCCGCTTCGGGAACAGTTCGTTCGGCACCCGGATGACGTCGAGGAGGTCGGGTGTGATCTTGCCCATCAATTCGTGTTGCGGCTCGTCCTTGAGGCCCGGCCCGCCGCGCCACGTAACGACCGCCAGCGTCGGGATGCGGAACGGGAAGTTGAGCGAGGTGAGCGGATTGACCGCATTGCCGAGGCCGGAGTTCTGGCACATGAACACGGTCTTTTTGCCGGCCAGCCAGGCGCCGGCGGCGATGGCGACAGCCTCGCCCTCGCTGGCGGCGGCGACGTAGTCGTAGGCGTCCGAGCCGATGACCCGGTTGATCAGCGGCGTCAGGTACGAGCATGGCACGCCGGTAAAGAAATCGAACCCGGCGGCGCGCACCGGCGCCAGAAAGGCCTCGGCTGAGATCACAGGAACCTACCGGCGTCGATCAGGTCGGTGGCGTCGTCCACGTCCATCCACTGCCCCGGCACGTAGAGCACCCGCACCTGATGCCCGGCATCGGCGATGCGGCTGAACAGATCAAGCGTCGAGGCGGTGTGCAGGGAGCCATCGGCGCGCATGGCTTCCAGGGCGTCGCGCACCAATTCGGCTCCCTTGGCCGACAGGCGCGCAAGGCCGATCCATTCCCCGTGCACCTGTTGCGCGTCCAGGTCGTTGGCCATGCGTTGCAGCGTCACCGGTTCGTCGTCCAGGTAGTCGCCGGAAAACGGCTTCGAGCATTGGACGAAATCCCGCACAGCATCGGCGGCACGCACTTGGCGCGTCTCCCACAAGGCATCGACGGCGACGATGATGTCGGCGTCGGCCTCCAGCAATTGGTCGAGGTAGTACTGGCGGAACAGGATGTCGCCATAGGCGATGACCGTCTCGCCCTGGATGCGCTCGATGGCGCAGGCCAGGCTGGCGGCCTCGCCGGTGGTGGCGAAGAAGTCGTTGTCGACGACATCGATGGACGGCAGGTTGATGGCGTCCTTCTTGTAGCCGCGCACCACCGTGATATTGCGCACGCCGGCCGCCTTGAGGCTGCCGGTCAGGCGCCGCAGCAACGGCTGGCCGCGCACGTCGATCATGCACTTCGGCCGGTCCGCCGTCAGTTCGCCCAGTTCCGCCCCGCGGGACGCCGCCAGCACCACCGCGCCCGGCGCGCTGTCGTTCCCCGGCAGGTAGCGTTTCTCGGCGTCGGCAAGTTCGTCGTTGCCGGCGATCGCAAAAACGTCCGAGACCGGCGTCACCTCGGCCTCGATGCCGGCCAGGCTCTGGTCGCGGAAAATCCGCGCCGAGACGTCGCGCATGGCGCTGATGGCGGCGCGCATGTTGTGGTTGGCCCAGATCGCCAGCGACACGCCGGCGTCGCGGAATTCGTCGGTTGGGGTGGCGTAGTACTTGGTCGGCACGATCACCACCGGCGAGCGTCCGGCCCATTCGCGGGTGAACTGCAGGACCTCGTCGGCGGTGGCCTTTTTCGAGTGTATCAGCACGGCGTCGGCGCCGGCGGCGTGATAGGCCTCGGCGCGCCGCAAGGCCTCATCCATGCCCCAGCCGGAAATCAGCGCCTCGATACGCGCGACGATGGAGAAATCGTCGTCGGTCTGGCTGTCCTTGCCGGCCTTGATCTTGCCGCAGAACTCGTCGACGTCGGCGAGCGGCTGACCGTCGCCGATGAACGAGCTGGTCTTCGGAAACAGCTTGTCCTCGATGCAGATGCCGGCGACGCCGCGCTGGCACAGCTTGGTGACGGCGCGGCGCATGTTGTTGAAGTTGCCCCAGCCGGTGTCGCCGTCGACCAGGATCGGGATCTGAGTCGCGTCACCCATGAATTCAAGCACTTCCAGCACCTGGGTCCAGGACGCCTCGTTGTTGTCGCGCACGCCGAGCGCCGCCGACATGGATAGCCCCGACGCCCAGATTCCCTTGAACCCGGTCTCCTCGACGATCTTGGCGGAGAGGCCGTTGTGGGCCTCCATGATGAACTCGAGCTCCGGTGAATTCAGCATGTCGCGCAGCTGGCGGAATTTGGAGCGCGGCGCGCGCGCGGGATCGGCGGAAGCGGCGTGGGTCGTAACCATGATTTGCCCCTGTTAAGGTTCTGGATTCGCGGCATTAAAGGCGATGGCCGCATATAACACATCTCACCGGATATTCCAGGGATTCGCTCGCGTTCCCGCTCGCCGCGGCGCCGCTTGCGGTCGGCCCGGACGCTCCCTACACTCGCTTCGCGGTTCTTGGGGATACCGGGATGTTTTTCGTCTACCTTGCCATCAAGGCGGCCTTCGCGGGCGGCATTGTGCTGGCCATGTCGCTCTTGGCCGAGCGTCTGAGCCCGCGCGTCGCCGGAATCGTCTCCGGCGCGCCCTTGGGCGGCCTGATCTCCTACTACATCCTCGGCCTGGAGGAAGGCATCCCCTTCGTCGTCGCCTCCATCCCGCACGCGGTCGCGGGAATGTCCGGGGTGATGGTGTTCATTGCCGTCTACCACGAGGTGGCACGCCGGGGCGGGCGCTTCCAGGTCGTCAACAGTTGCGCCGCCAGCCTTGCCGCGCAGCTCGCGGTGTCGATGGTGCTGAGCCGAATTCACTTCGACCTTGTCGGCGCGCTGGCGCTGTCGGTGACGAGCGCGGTGCTGGCCGGCCTGGCGCTTCGCCGGGCGCTCGACGTCAAGGTGGCGACCCCGGTGCGCCTGACGCTCAGGCTGCTGACGCTGCGCGCCGGGCTGGCGGCGGCGATGGTGCTGTCGGTGGTCGGCGTCGCCTCGGTGCTGGGGCCGGCCTGGGCCGGCGTCTTGATGGGATTTCCGATGACGCTGCTACCGACCATGCTGATCGTCAACGTCACCTATTCCGCCGACCACGTGAACGCGCTGCTGAAGGGATTTCCCATCGGCATCGGTTCGGTGATCTGCTATGTCGCCAGCCTGCCCTGGAGCTATCCGGCCTTCGGCGTGCACTTGGGAACAATGGCATCGCTGCTGGTCGCCTGGAGTTACCTCGTCGCGGTATCACTGGTTTTCTTCGCCTTGCGGCGCCGGCGTTGAGCGCTTGCGGCCACCGCCGGGCGGCCATATATTCCGCGCGATGCTGAACATTCCGATCCTTACCGACGAACAGGTCCAGGCCTTCCATTCGGACGGCTTCCTGGTGCTGCGCCGCGGCTTTTCCGCCGACGAAATGGCGACGATCTCGAGCTGGAGCGACGAGTTGCTGGCACGGCCGGAAGAATCCGGCAAGCACTGGGTTTATCACGAGAAGAGCCTAAAGGGCGACGACGCCGACCTGGTCAGCCGCATCGAAAACATCGCCCCCTTCCATGCCGGCTTTAAGGAACTCACCGAGGCGCTGGCCGCACCCGTCGGCCAGCTGCTCGGCGAGGACGCGGCGCTGTTCAAGGAAAAGATCAATTTCAAGATGCCCGGCGGCGATGGCTTCAAGCCGCATCAGGACAGCCAGGCGGGATGGGATGTTTACGCCGATTTCTTCATCAGCGCGCTGGTCAGCGTCGACGCGGCGACGCTGGAGAACGGCTGCCTGGAACTCTGCGCCGGGCGCCACCAGGAAGGCGTGTTCCGGTCATGGGAACCGCTGACCGACGCCGACATGCAGGGCATGGATTTCGTCCCCTGCCCGACCGAGCCCGGCGACGTGGTGTTCTTCGATTGCTACGCGCCGCATCAGTCGGAGCCGAACCTGAGCGACGGGGTCCGGCGCATCTATTACGCCACCTACAACCGGGCGTCGGCCGGCGATCACATGGCGCAATACTACGCCGACAAGCACAAGAATTTCCCGCCCGACATCGACCGCGACCCGGACAAGAGCTACGTCTTCAGGGTCTAGAGCCTAGTCGGCTTCCTTGACGACGATCTCCGCCAGGTAGTCGCCGATACGCGGGAACACCTTCGACGTCGCCTTTTTGAGATCGCTCGGGTAGTCGATCTCCACCCACGGAATGCCGGTCACGTCTTCAAAGCCGAAGGTGCCTTCCGGCTCGCTCATCAGCACCGCGCGCATGGCGCGCTCGTAGGCGCCCTCGATCTCGCCGGACGCGATGATCTCGAGCGCCGCGTCCATCACCAGTGAAGCGACGCGCGGCTCCATCTTCATGAAACCAGGCCATTCGCCGACGGTGTCGTACTCGGCGTCGACGATCTTGCCGAAATCCACCACGCGGCCGTCCTTGAGGCAGATCTTCACCGGGTCGTCGTCGGACTGGAATTCCCGGTCGATCAGGAAGCAACTGCGCTTCGGCGAGACCAGAAGCTTCTCCAGCAGCAGCGGGTGATAGAGCACGTCGGCATCCATGAACAAGACGTCGGAACCGGACCGCAGCACCTGTTCGCCGGTGGCCAGCGACAGGATCGGCCCCTCGCGGTAACGCGGGTTCTCGAACGAGCGCACGAAGCCCGGGTGTGACACCCGATGCGCCTCGTCCAGCAACAGGTCCTTCTCGTGGCCCACGACCAACACCAGTTCCTCGATGTTGTGTGCCTGCAGCAGCTCGATGTGGCGCTCCAGCAACGATTGCCCCTCGAAGCGCAGCAGCGCCTTAGGCGGCTCGTGGTTTTCATCCCCGAACAGGCGGCGGCCGAGACCGGCGGCGAGCATCAGTGCTTTCATCCGTACCTCTAATTTCTAGCGCTGGCGCCAAGGGTCTTAAGGCCAGCCATCGTCAGGTGCAATAGCCGTTGTCGATGAACCATTTGACCGCGTCGACGATGGCCTTGCGCGCCGGCCTCGGTGCGTAGCCGAGTTCACGCCGCGCCTTGGCGGAAGAGAAGTACATTTTCTTCTTCGCCATCCTGACCCCATCGACCGTGGCAAACGGCTCATCGCCGCCGGTGAGCCGGGTCCAGGCCTCGGCCACGGCGGCGATCGGCAAGACCAGGTTGTGCGGCAGCCGCACCTTCGGCGCGCGATGCCCGGCGACGTAGGCGATTTCGGTGAGGATCTGGCGCAGTTCCATGTTCTCACCGCCCAGGATATAGCGCTCGCCGATACGCCCCTTGTCGTGCGCAAGAAGATGCCCCGCCGCCACATCGTCCACATGAACGATATTGAGGCCGGTATCAACGTAGGCCGGCATGCGTCCCGACGCGGCCTCGACGATCATCCGTCCGGTCGGGGTCGGCTTCACGTCGCGCGGACCGACGGGAGTGGATGGATTGACGATCACCACCGGCGCGCCCTCGTCGGCAATCAGGCGGCGCACCGCTTCCTCGGCCCGGAACTTGGATTGTTTGTAGGCGCCGATCATGTTGGCGTAGGTGACGGATGTCTCCTCGGTCGCCTCGCCGCCCGGAACGATCCCCAGGACCGCGACGGAACTGGTGTAGACGATTCGCCCCACCCCCGCGGCCATGGCGGCGCGCACGATGGCTTCCGAGCCCGCCACGTTGGCCCGAAACATGGCGTCGGGGTTGCGGGTCCAAAGCCGGTAGTCGGCAGCTACGTGGTAGAGCGCCTGGCAGCCCTCGACAGCCGGTGCCAGGGTTTCCGGCCGCAGCAAATCCCCCAACGCCACTTCCACGTCGAGGCCCTGGAAGTTGCGGGTATCCGAGGTCGGACGCACCAGCACGCGGACGTCGTCGCCACGATCGAGCAACGCACGCACCACCGCGGCGCCGACGAATCCCGATGCTCCGGTGACCAGAATCATGCTGCGCGTCTCCATCGCCAGGCTCCCTTCGGCCGGCTTTCTCCTGGCCATGGCGCCCCGGTTTGTATAGAAGGCCTTCACCTTTATGCCTTTCATCCCTATTTTCAATGACAAGGGAATGGAGTGACCGGCCCATGGCGGAAAACACGGCGAAAGAATTGAAAGTCCTGCTGGCGAGCCCGCGCGGCTTCTGTGCCGGCGTCGAACGCGCGATCGAAATCGTCGAGCGCGCGCTCGACCGCTTTGGCCCGCCGGTCTATGTCCGCCACGAAATCGTCCACAACAAGCACGTGGTCGATTCGCTCAGGGCCAAGGGCGCCATCTTCGTCGAGGAGGTGGATGACATCCCGGAAGGCGCGCATGCCATCTTTAGCGCCCACGGTGTCGCCGCCAGCGTTGTCGAGGCGGCGCGCGAGCGAGCGCTGGAAGTGGTCGACGCCACCTGCCCGCTGGTCTCGAAGGTGCACAAGGAAGGCCAGAACCATGTGCGCAAGGGCCGTGAAGTGATCCTCATCGGCCATGCCGGCCACCCCGAAGTGGAAGGCACGCGCGGCCAGATTCCGGGCGGCGTGATGATCGTCAACACGGTGGAAGACGTGCAGGCCCTCGACGTCGCCGATCCCGACGGCCTCGCCTATGTCACCCAGACGACGCTCAGCGTCGACGATACCCGCGACGTCATCGAGGCATTGAAGGTCAAGTTTCCATCGATCATCGGTCCCGACGTGAAAGACATCTGCTACGCCACCCAGAACCGCCAGGACGCGGTGCGCGCGCTGTCTCCGCAGGTCGATCTGATCCTGGTGGTCGGCGCCCAGAACAGTTCCAATTCCAACCGCCTGCGCGACCTCGGCGCCTCCATGGGCCGGCCGAGCTACCTGATCGCCGACGCCAGCGACCTCGATCCCGCCTGGCTGGAGGGGGTCGCGACCATCGGCATCACCGCCGGCGCGTCGGCGCCCGAGGAACTGGTGCAGGGCGTCATCAAGCGGCTCGGCGATTTCGGCAAGGTCGAGGTCGAGCCGCTCACCGGCGTCGAGGAAAACGTCATTTTCAAGCTGCCGCGCGAACTTGCCGATCCCACTCCTGGGCCGGTTGCCGGCGCCGCCGAGTAGGATAACCGAACCGTGACCGTTCCCCTGATCCAGCAGTTCCGCGTCGGCGCTTACATCACCAAGCAGCGCCTGAAAGGCAATGACCGCTATCCGCTGGTGCTGATGCTGGAACCGTTGTTCCGCTGCAACCTGGCTTGCCCGGGCTGCGGCAAGATCGACTATGAGGACCAGGTGCTGAACAAGCGCCTCAGCGTCGAGGAGTGCCTGGACGCCGTCGACGAATGCGGCGCGCCGGTGGTTTCCATCCCCGGCGGCGAGCCGCTCATTTATCGCGACATCAAGGCCATCGTCGACGGCATCGTGGCGCGCAAAAAGTTCGTCTATCTGTGCACCAACGGGCTGTTGCTGGAGAAGAAACTCGATCTGTTCACGCCGACGCCCTACCTCACCTTCTCCGTCCATCTGGATGGGCTGGAGACGCACCACGACAAGGCCGTCGATCAGGACGGCACCTTCGAAAAGGCCGTCGCCGCCATCCGCGAGGCGCGGCGGCGCGGCTTCCGGGTCAACGTCAACTGCACGCTGTTCGACCAGATGAACGCCGACGAAGCGTCCGAGTTCTTCGACTTCTGCATCCACGACCTCAAGGTCGAAGGCATCACCATCTCGCCCGGCTACGCCTACGAGCGCGCGCCCGACCAGGAGAATTTCCTCACGCGGCGCAAGACCAAGCAGTTGTTCCGCGACCTCCTGGGCCGGCCGGCGGCGAAGAAATGGAAGTTCAGCCAATCCACCCTGTTCATGGATTTCCTGGCCGGCAACCAGACCTACCATTGCACCCCCTGGGGCAACCCGACGCGCAATATTTTCGGCTGGCAGCGCCCCTGCTACCTGCTGGCGGAGGGCTACGCGCCCAGTTTCCAGGCGCTGATGGACGAAACCGAATGGGACGCCTACGGCACCGGCAACTACGAGAAATGCGCCAACTGCATGGTGCATTGCGGCTATGAAGCCACTGCCGTCGCCGACACGGTGGCGCATCCGCTGAAGGCGCTGAAAGTGTTCCTTTCGGGCGTCAGAACCGAGGGCGAAATGGCGCCCGAGGTTTCCTTGGAGAACCAGCGCCCGGCGGAGTTCGTGTTCGAGGGACTGGTCAAGACCATGACCCAGCAGCGCCAGGAAGAAGAGGCCCGCCTAGCCGCCGAAGCCAAATCCCAGGCCGGGACCGGTCAGGCGAGCGACGCCGCGTAAAGCGCCGAACGCGCGTTTCGAATCCCCACCCAATCGCAGCAGCGTCGGCAGCGCCCAGGGCCGCTTGGCCAGCGCCCAGGCGAGCGCCTTGCCATTCACGCTGCCGTCCGGCGTCAGGCACTTGAGCACCCATTTGGGCACGCCCTGCCAGACCGGATCGGATATGGCGCGAATCACCATGAACGGCAGGCCCAGTTCGCGTGCCACGCGCGCCACCGCATGGCTTTCCATGTCGCAGGCGAGCGCGCCTGTATCGGCATGCAAGCGACGCTTCGCCTCGGCCGACGGCACCATGCGGTCGACGCCGACCAGCGGCCCCAGCGCGACCGGAAGGTCGACCGCGAGATGCGCCTTCAAGTCGTCGCGCCAATCGGCATCGGTGGCGATGGTGGCGCCGCCGTCAATGACGGCGGTGGCCAGCACCAGCGAGCCGGCCGCCACGTCGGGCGCCAGGCCGCCGGCGACGCCGAAACTGACCAGCGCGCGCGCGCCCTCAGCCGCCAGTTGGCGTGCACCTTCCGCCGCCTTTTCGGGGCCGACACCGCTGTAAGTCAGGAGATCGCCCACCGCGCCCAGGCAATCCAGTTCGCGCCGGAGGCCGGAAATGACACCGACGCTCACGGCCTACATCCCGAACCGGGGATACTTGTCGTTCTGTTTTTGCAGGTTGCGGTAGCGCGCCAGGGTCCAGAGCGGGAAGAACGCGCTGTAGCCATGGTAGCGCAGGTAGAAGACGCGCGGGAAACCGACGGCGTTGAAATACTCTTCGCGCCACTTGCCACCTTCGCGCGGGCTGTTGAGCAGGTACTCGATGCCGCACTTGACCGCGACGCTGTCGACTTCTCCCGCCGCCATAAGGCCAAGCACCGCCCACGACGTCTGCGACGGGGTCGAACTTTTAACCTCATCGCGTCGCGACTGCCAGTAGCTGGCGCAATCCTCGCCCCAACCGCCGTCCGGGCTCTGGCGCGCCTTTAGCCAATCGACGGCGCGGCGGACATAGGGCGCCTGCATGTCCTCGCCGATGGCGTTGAGCGCGCAGAGCACCGACCAGGTGCCATAGACGTAGTTATTGCCCCAGCGACCGAACCAGGACCCGTCGGCCTCCTGCTCGGCCTTCAGGTAGTCGACGGCGCGGCTGACGGCGGGATGCGACGGCGCATAGCCCAACTGGGCCAACATGCCGAGGCAGCGGGCACTGACGTCGGCGGTCGGCGGGTCCAGGAGCGCGCCGTGATCGGCGAAGGGGATGTGCTGCAGGAAATAGTGTTCGTTGTCGATGTCGAAGGCGCCCCAGCCGCCGTTGGCGCTCTGCATGCCGAGGATCCACTCGGCGCCGCGCTCGATGGCTTCCTTGTAGCGCTCGGGATCGGCGCGGTGCAGCGCCATCACCACAACGGCGGTGTCGTCGACATCGGGATAGTAATCGTTCCAGTACTGGAAGGCCCAGCCGCCGGGCCTGAGCCCCGGCGCCTTCACCGCCCAGTCGCCGGCGACGTCGGTGACCTGGCGCTCGACCAGCCAGTCGGCGGCCTTGGATAGTTCGGCGTCATCGATGCCGCAGCCCGCTTCCTGGATCGCGTGCGCGGCGAGGCCGGTGTCCCAGACCGGCGACAGGCAGGGCTGGCAGTAGCCCTGGTCGCCGTCGAAAACCAACAGCTTGTCGATCGATTCACGCGCGATCTGGTAATGCGGATGATCCGGCGCATAGCCGAGCGCATGGAACGCCATCACGGCGTTGGCCATGGCCGGGAAGATAGCGCCGAGGCCGTCCTCGCCGTTCAACCGCTCGACCACGAAATCCATGGCCTTGTCGATGGCGCGGCGCTCCAGTGCCTTCGGGAACAGCCCCTCGAACGGGCGCACCGCGGCATCCACCGCCAGCATCAGCGAACCCAGCCAGTGGCCGGTCGGGTTGACCAGGTAATTGCGCTCGCGCTCCGGCGGCGTGACGAACAGTTCGCGGATATCGACGCCGCGCGGATTGGCGGCTTTCGGCTTCAGTACCGCCAACACCAACAGCGGCACCATCACGGTGCGCGACCAGTAGGAGACCTTGTCCATGTGGAAGGGCGAGAACTTCGGCAGCAACAGCGCCTCGACCCGCATTACCGGCACGGCGCGCCAGGGCACCTGCTCGAACAGCGCCAGCGCGATGCGGGTGAAGACATTGGCCTTGGCGGCGCCGCCGCGCGACAGAATGGCTTCGCGTGCCCGCACCATGTGCGGCGCGTCCGGGTCGTCGCCGGCCAGCTTCAGCGCATAGTAGGCCTTTACCGAGGCGCTCATGTTGAAATCGCCGTCGTGGTAGAGCGGCCAGCCGCCGTGGTTTTCCTGGATCGAGCGCAGGTACTTGGCCAGCTTGCCCTCAACCTCGTCGTCGATGGTGCCGAGGAAATGATTGAGGAAGATGTATTCCGCCGGGATGGTGGCGTCGGCTTCCAGTTCGAACGCCCAATGGCCGTCGTCCGCCTGGCAGCCGGCCAGCCAGGTCCGCGCGTCCTCGATGACGCCGTCGATCTCGCGTTCGTCGGAGGCCTCGGCGCGGTCGGCGGGGGAAATCTCACGGTCCATCATCACCATGTTCGCGGCCTTCTTGCGGCGGCTTTTTCGAACCATCGCCGGGCCATGCGATATGACGCGCGGAGCCGCCGATCCGGGTTCATTCTCGAAAACATATAAGCGGGTTTTGTGTCAAAAAAACGTTACAAAAACAAGGCCTGAGGCACTTATTTCCAACACTTCAAGATATCCTCGGCAGCGCGAAACCCGGACCGCACCGCCCCCTCGATGGTCGCCGGCAGGCCCGTATCGGTCCAATCGCCGGCCAAGAACAGGTTGGCGAAGCGGGTCCCGGCGCCCGGCCGCCTAGCCGCCTGGGCTGGGGTCTGGGCAAAGGTGGCGCGCTTTTCCTTGATGATGCGCCAGCGCGCCGGCTCGGCCGGAGGCAACTGTAACGCCCGGCTGACATCGTTCCAGAGCGTCTCCGCGATCTCGTCATCGGTTCGCTCGGCCAAGGCGCTGGCGGCGCTGACGGTGACGGAAATCACGTCGCCACGCCGGAAAACCCATTCCGCCGTGCCGCCGACGACGCCGAGGAACCGCTCCGACCCCGCCATCCCGTCGGTGACGAAATGCCCGTTGACGATGGCCTGAAAGTCCGTCGGCACCTGGAGATTCGGGATCAGTCCCGCCGCCCCGGCCGGCGGCACGGCCAGAACGATCCGGTCCGATGCGCCCAGTCGCACCTCTTCCCCGGCACCGATTCGCCCGATGGCGCCCGCTTCCTCATGCAGCGCGCGCACACGATCACCGAGCCGCACCTCGGCGCCGGCGGCGGCCAGGTATCGGAGCGCCGGGTCCACCAGCGCATCGCTCAGCCCCCGCCGGGCGAACATCGGCCGGCAGGCGGCCTCGCCCCGGCCGAAGGTCTCCTTCATCACCGCCCACATCAACTGGGCCGAGGCCTCAGCCGGTTCCGTATTCAGGATCGAAACCGCCAGCGGGCGCCAGAACCGCCGCCATAGCAGGCCCTCCGTCGCCAGGCAATCGCCCAGGCTGTCACCGGCCCCAGCACGGGCCAGCCGCCAGGCGCCCAGATAATCGCCGAGCGACGTGCCCGGCACCCGGCTCCGGCTGGACAATACAGACCAGGGGATGGCGCCCCTGTCCGGGCGTAGCGTCCAGCGGGTATCGTCGGCGAGATCGACGAAGTCGAACTCGGCGCGCTCGGCGGTTTCCATGCTGTCCGAGCCGGTCAGGCGTAGAAAGCGTCCGATGCCATGGTTGCCGCTCAGGACCAGGTGGTTGCCGTTGTCGATGACGCGGTCGAGTTGGCGGTCGTGGAACGAGCGGCAGCGCCCGCCGGCGTGACCCGCCGCTTCGTAAAGCGTGACCTGGGCGCCAGCCTCGGCGAGGCGCACCGCCGCCGCCAATCCGGCCATGCCGGCGCCGATGATATGGACGCGGCCGCTCACAGCACCCCGTAGCGGAACGCCACCCAGAGCTTCGCCGCCTTGCCCAGCCCCACCGGTGTGTGCAGGTCGTTGAACCCGCGCCGGCGCAGGCGTTTCAAGATACGGTGGTAAACCTGCAGCATCATCATCGCCGGACGCACCCGGTCGCGCTGGCAGCCGGCGGCCAACTTGATGGCGTCCTTGAAATGAATTTCCGCGACGCCGGCCAGCACGTCGCAGACATCGGCCAAGCGCGGATGCGCCAGCACGGCGTTGAGGTCATCGGTCTCGGTGATGTCATGCGCGGCCAGTACATCGGCCGGCAGGTAGAGCCGGTCGCGCTCGGCATCCTCTGCGACGTCGCGCAGGATGTTGGTCAGTTGCAGCGCCAGCCCCTCGGCGAAGGCGAGCTTCTCGCCCACCTCGGCGGGCAGCCCGAACACCGGTGTCGACAGCCGCCCCACCGCACAGGCGACGCGGTCGCAGTAGAGCGTCAGTTCGTCCATGTCGGCGATGCGCACCCGGTCGCCGGCGTCCATCTCCATGCCGGCGATGACCGCCTGGAAATCATCCTTCCCAAGATCGAAGGCCTCTACCGCCGGCACCAGGGCACGCCCGGTGAGCCCGCGCGGATGGCCGCCGAAGACGCGCTCGATCTCGCCCCGCCATTGGGCCAGGCGCAGGCGCTTGCCCGCCTCGTCGCCCTCGTCGTCGGCGATGTCGTCGACCTCGCGGCAAAACGCATAGATGGCGAACATGGCACGCCGCCTGGCCGCCGGCAGCCGGCGCATGGCCCAATAGAATGAGGTCCCGGCACGGCGCACCACGGCCTCCGCGTGGACGGCGGGATCGATCTCGGGTTCGGCATTTTGTTCGGCGATCATGACCGCCATGGATACACGAGGCTGTCGTCCCCGTCACCCATGGCGTCACCCATAGTGTCGGCCCTTCCAGCCAGCCCCCCGGCCCCGCCAATGACGCATCGCCGACGACAGAGTCATCAGCGTATAGAGCCCCGCCGACACCGGCAGCACCAGCGCCCAGGCGACGAATCGGCCATAGAGCGCCAACGTCGGCGCGTAGGCCAGCGCCATCAACAGCCAGGCGATCATTCCCGCCGACGCCAGCGGACCCTGGCGCAATGCCGTGCCGACGGCGAAGGCCAACGGCGGCACCAGGTAAATCACCGCCATGCCGGCCAGCGTCCCCACCAGCGCCAGCGGCGAATGGCGCAGTTGCACGTAGGCGGTGCGTGCCACCATGTCCCAGATTTCCACGAGGCCGTCGTAGGCGCGGAGGCTCCGCGTCCGGGTGGCGAGGCCGAGCCAGATGGAGCCGCGTTTCTTGATCAGCCGCGCCAGGGCGCAATCGTCGATGACCGCCGAGCGGATCGCATCGATGCCGCCGGCCGCCTCAAGCGTCTCGCGCCGGACCAGCATGCAGCCGCCGGCCGCCGCGGCGATGCGGGAATTCGGATCGTTGACCGCCGGAAACGGATAGAGCTTCTGGAAGAAGAACACGAAGGCCGGAATCAACAACCGTTCCCAGAAGCTCTCGCAGCGGAGCTTCACCATCAGCGACACCAGATGCCGGCCGTCGGTCTCGGCCTTGTAGACGAGGCGCTTCAGGTTGCCGGGATCGTGTTCGATGTCGGCGTCCGTCAACAGCAGGTAGTCCGGTGCCGTCCCTGCTTCCCGGACGCCCTGGCTGACAGCCCAGAGCTTGCCAGTCCAGCCGTCGGCCAGCGGCGCACCGGGGATCACCCGAAGGCGCGGGTCGGAACCCGCGGCTTCGGCGGTACCGTCGTCGCTGTTGTCGTCGACGACGATGACGGAAAGCTCACCCGGGTAGTCCTGCGCCAGCAAGGAGCCCACCGTGCGGCCGATGGTCGGGGCCTCGTTGCGGGCCGGAATGACGGCCGTCACCCGGGGCCAGGAAGCAAGTTCGCCGGCCTTATCAAGCCGCTGGTCGGCGCGCCAGAAGCGGCGGTGCACCATGACCATGCCGGCCCAAAGCGCCAGCGACACCAGCGCCGCCCAGAACAGCAGCTGCATCCAGTCCACCTAGCGCGCCCCCACCTAGCGCCCTCCGAGGGCGGCGCCGCCGGCACCCAGCAGGCATTGCCACAGATACCCCGGCTTGCTGAGCTTGACCCGCCCGGCCAATGGGTCGCGTTGGCGCAGCAACTCCATCAGCCGCTCGGCGATGCGCACGATGGCCGCCGATTCCATCGCCAGCCGTCGGTTGACGAGGCCGCCAGGCAATCGCCGGGCTTCGGCCATCAAGGGTTCGGTGGCGTCCAGGCAACGGTTCAGCACATGGCGCAGCGCCGGCGAGGCCTTCGGTGCATCCAGCGCCGAGACGCCGATGCCGACCTCGCGCAGCCAGTTGACCGGCAGGTAGACCCGATCCATTTCGCGGTAGTCGTCCTGGCAATCCTGCAGGTGGTTGATCACCTGCAGTGCGTTGCAAAGCGCATCCGAGGGCCCGTAGCCGTCGCGGCTGCCGCCGTGCAAATCCAGCAGGTAACGCCCGACCGGCGCCGCCGAACGCTGACAATAGCTCATCAGTTCGTTCCAGTCGGCGTAGCGCGATTTCACCGCGTCCTGCTTGAAGGCGTCGATCAGATCCAGGCAATGGCGCGCCGTGATGCCGGTGGCGGCGAGGCTCTCGCGCATTCGGTAGCCGGTGGTATAGGC
>JAYPEK010000013.1:0-55702 GCA_038125725.1 Rhodospirillaceae bacterium | reverse complement strand
GGTATAGGCCGTGTCGTCCGCGTTCTCGCCCAGCAACGCATGTTCGAAGCCCTGCAACCGGACGATCTTGTCGGCGGGCGACAGTGCGGGGTTGTCGGCGATATCGTCGATGGCACGGGCGAAGCGGTAGAAGACGGCGATGTGCGGACGCAGCGGCTTCGGCAGCAGCATCGAGCCGACCGGAAAATTCTCGGTGTCGGCATCCTTGCCGGACGGCGTTTCGACGCTGGAAAGACTGCCGGCGCTCAAGAGTTGGCGTCGATGCGTTTTTTCAGCTCATCCAGCAGGCCCTGAACGCCGTTGCCGTTCTGCCGGATGACCGAAGCGAATTCCTTCTGCTGGGTCAGGCCCATGCTCAGCCCCTCGACCATGACGTCGACGATCTTGTACTTCTCGTCCTGCATGCTGACGCGCCAAGCGACTTCGACCGGCTTCAGTTCGTCCGGCCGCACGATCTTGGAATGCACCAGGATGTCGTTGGCGCCGCGTGTTTCAGCGCGTCCGACATCGAGCTTCTCGCCGGAATACTTGGCGAAGCGGTCGGCGTAGACGAACACCAGCATGTCCTCGAACAGCTTCATGTACTCGCCGCGTTCCGCCTCGGTGGCACGCCGCCAATACCGCCCGAGCACCCAGCGCGCAATGCGCTCGAAGGCGAAGTTCTCCAGCATCAGCTTGCGGAATCGCTTGTGCCGCTCGGCCCGGTCGATATCGGGCGCGGCCAGCGAGTGCACGGCCTCGTCGGCGAGGCCCTCGATGAATTGTTTTGCACCGTCGGCGGCGTCGTCAGCCTTGAGCGGCCCGGCGAAAGCCATGACGAACAACAGAATGACGATGGGAATTTGCCGAATCACCACTCTGCGGCTCCCTCGTTACCCACTTCACCCCCTAAAAAGACCCAAGCGGGCGCCAGAAATCAAATGGAATCTTCGTGATCGAAGTATACAGCGGAAACCAATTCAGCCGATGGCATGTGCCGCCGCCGCCATGTTTCGAAGCTTCGCCAGTGCCAGGTCGCGGCCCAACAGCCCGAGCCCGCAGTCCGGCGCGGCAATTAGGCGTTCGGCATCAATATATTGGAGCGCCGCCCGCAGCCGCGCCGCGATTTCGTCGGCGCTCTCCACCCGGCTTTTGGCGATGGCGACGACACCGAAGATCATCGTCGTCCGCTTGAACATGGAAAGCAGGCTCAAATCGTTGGGACGGTGCGCGTCCTCGATGGATATCGCCTGCACGCTCGATGCGTCCAAGGCCTCGGCCAGCTCGAAATAACAGTTTTTCGGTGCCTTCGGATAATCCGGCACATCGAGCGCATCGGGGTAGCCGCAGCACATATGCGCGGTGCGCAGCACGTCTTCGGGGCAGCCCTCGAAACAGCGTTCCAGATGTGAAAGCCCGTAATCCAGGGCCTCCGGCACCTTGCGCGCGAACAGCGGCTCGTCGATCTGGATATGCTTGCAGCTGGCCTCCGCCAGGCGCAGGACCTCGACGTTGATGGCTTCGGCCAGCGCCGCACCGCGCGTCGCGGGGTCGCCGTAATGCGCGTCGGCGACGCTGTCACCGATGGTCATGGGGCCGGGCAGCGTCACCTTAACGGGCTTCGCGGACAACCCCTGCGCCGCCTCGAAATCATGCGGCAGGAACGCATCCAGCGCCTTCACGTCACCCCGGATGGTGGGCAGGAAGGCACGGTAGTTGCCGCCGCGCACGTCCTGTTCGGAAAGGTTTTCGAAATCGAATCCGGCCAGATGGCGGCAATGGTAATAGATATAATTCTCGCGCCGCACCTCGCCGTCGGTGACGATGTCGATGCCGGCCTCGATTTGGTCGGCGATGACCTGGCCGGCGGCCTCGCGGAACAGGCGCTCCGCCGCGTCGCCCATTTCGCGGATGGCTTCCGCGTAGCGCGCGGTCGGATGCGCGGTGTCGGGCCCGCCTTCGGCCTGAAACCAATCGAACTCCGGCAGGCAAGCGGGTTTCGGGAAGGCGCCGAGCGTGGTCGTCAGGATGCTCATCCGTTCATGGTACCGACGACGCCGCCTGGCGTCCATCGGCGTCCATGGGGCGCTTGATCGCCGCCTTGCCGCACCGCACAATATGGAAAAGCAATCAAACCGGGGAGTGAGGCCATGGCCCTCGACAGTTATTTCGAACCGACGGCAGGCGGCGATACCGCCTTCACCGTGTCACCGCCGAGGATCAAGTTCGGCCGCGGCGCGCTAACTGAGCTGGGTTACGACGCCAAGGCGCTGGGCATGAGCCGCGTCGCGTTGTTCACCGACGCGCAGGTGGCGAAACTGGCGCCCGTCGCCGTCGCCAAGGAAGCGCTGGCCAAGGCCGGCATCGATGCCGTCGTCTTCGACGAGGTCGAGGTCGAGCCTACCGACCGTTCGTTCAAGGCCGCGACGCGCTTTGCCGCCGAGGGCAATTTCGACGGCTTCGTCTCCGTCGGCGGCGGCTCGGCCATGGATACCTGCAAGGCTGCCAATCTCTACGCGACCTATCCGGTCGACGACTTCCTGGCCTACGTCAACGCGCCGATCGGTTCGGCCGCCGCCGCGCCCGGCCCGATCAAGCCGCATATCGCCTGCCCGACCACGTTCGGCACGGCCAGCGAATGCACCGCCATGGCGATCTTCGATCTGCTGGAAATGGAGGCCAAGACCGGCATCGCCAATCCGGTGCTGAAGCCGGATCTCGGCATCATCGATCCGAGCACGCTGGAGACGCTGCCCTCCGAGATTGTCGCCGCCAACGCCTTCGATGTCTTCTCCCACGCCATCGAAAGCTACACCGCCCTTCCCTACACCCAGCGTGAGCCGGCGCCCGACCCGACCAAGCGCCCGGTGTCGCAGGGCGCCAACCCGATGAGCGATCTGAACTGCCTGGAAGCCATCCGCCTGATCGGCGCCAACCTGGTGCAGGCGGTCAAGGCGCCGACGGCGGACACCTACGAGGCCCTGGCCTTTTCCGGCATGCTCGCCGGCATCGGCTTCGGCAACGCCGGCTGCCACATGCCGCATGCCATGTCCTATGCGGTGGCGGGCCTGGTGCGCGACTACGAACCCAAGGGCTGGAAATCCAACCACCCGATGGTGCCGCACGGCATTTCCGTCATCGTCAACGCACCGGCGGTGTTCCGCAAGACAGCCGCCGCCTGCCCGGACCGCCACCTGGCGGCCGCCGAGGCGATGGGCGCCGACGTTTCCGGCGCAGCGCCCGGCGATGCCGGCGAAATCCTGGCGTCACGCGTCGCCGAACTGATGCGCGAAACCGGCATGCCCAACGGCAACGGCGGCGTCGGCTATTCGGAGGACGACCTGGACGCGCTGACCGAGCGCACCCACGCCCAGCAGCGGTTGGTGAAAATGGCGCCGATGGCTGTCGACAAGGCGATGATCCGGGAAATGTTCCGGGACTCGCTCAGCTACTGGTGATCAGCCGCGCGCTTGCGGGCGCAAGCGCAGCAGCGCCGGCGGCAGCGCGGCAATGACGGCGCGTTCCCATTCGGCGCCGCGACGGCGGATCACCGCGCCGAGCCAAATGACGGCAATGCCGAGCCCGGTCAACGCGAAGGGAAACAGCACCGAATCCTCGAATATCTCGACCGCCAGATGCATCAGGTAGCCGAACACACCGAGCGCGCCGAACACCAGGAAGGCGCGGCGGCGCAAGAACAGCGACGCGAAGATGAGCCCTAAGTTGATCAGGCAATAGCCGAACTTGGCCAGTTCGGAATCGGAATCCATCAGCGTCAGCCCGCCCCAGAACGCGATCAACCCGAACAGATAGCCCCAGAAACCGAAGTCCTCGCGGGTGCGCCGGTCGACGGCGTAGGTGGCCGCGATCATCGCCAGCCCGAACCACAGCGACACCTGTTTGCGCAGTTCCCAATCGAAATCTTCCGAGCCGGCGATGATCGGCGTCAGGTCCATGCCCATGTACCAGAGCGCGAAGGCGACGGGCGCGGTGACGAAGGGAAACCGCACGAACCTGAGCGCGATCAGGCCGGCGGCGATGGTCGTCAGTTCCATGGCCAGCCAGCCGCTCCTGATCCAATGATGGAATTCGGTGTATTGGCCGGGATCGTCGCCATGCCAAAATCCGGTCCAGCGCTGCAGCCCGTAGGTGGCGAGCGGCGTGATGGCAACCGCAATGGTGACCAGCAAGCCGCCCATCACCCGACCGGCCGGCCGGTTCCAGAAGCGCCAGCCGACGGCGGCGAAGCCGAGCATGTAGATCACGGAAATGAAGAAGATGCCGGCGCCGCCCAGGTCCTCCCAGGCAACCCCCATGAACCAGCCCATGGCGCCGATGACCAGCAGCGCGCCGGCATAATAGGCAACGTGCTGGGCATCGAAGCGCGGCCGGTCGGTGCGGCGGTTGGCGAAGGCTTGCGACAGCCTGTCGGCGGTTTGCCGGTCGATCAGACCCTCGCGGGCGGCCCAATCGAGATCGCTGTCGTCGAACTTCATGCGCGCGGTGCTCCTAAGAGCCAGAGCCTTCCTGTTCTCGGCTCAGCGTCAGGAGCTCGCGGAAGAACGCCAGGAACCGGTCGATGATCTTCATCTGGGTGTCCTCGCGCTTCTTGCGCTCGGCCGCCCATTCGCGCTCGGCATCGGCCTTGTCCTTTTGCATTTCTGCGTAGGTCTTGGCGTCCGGCGTCGCGGCCTTGGAACTGGTGGTGCAAACCAGGTTCTCTCCGGCCAGCGAGCAGACGGTGATCTCACCGGTCTCGGTATTCAGCCGCCAGACCCGGCTCTCCGTCGCCTTCATGAACTGGTATTTGCCGTCGGCGAACGCCGGCGCGCCGACACCCATCACGCCGGCAAGCAGGGTCAGGGCGAAGAGAATTCGGACAGGCATGGCCGCTCCCGGGTCAAATGAAAAAGGCCGTTCCAGGATAGCCCGGAACGGCCTTCTTCGGAAAGCAAAGCCTGGAGAAATCAGGCGCCGGCGCGGCGCTTGACCTCGGCCATGAAGCGGTCGCGGATCGAAACCGGCGCGATGTCGATGACGCCGACCGGAATGTTCCCGGACTGACACTTGCAGACGATGATCGTCATCTTGTTCGACGCCAGCGCATCCTTGAGCACGTCGGCGGTCTCCTCCGCCTGGCACTCGACGACGTTCTCGCAGCCGCAGGCCTTGGAAACTTCCGCCAATGACGTCTTCTTGCCGGCGTAGGTCGGCTGGTCGCCGGTGGAGCCGTAGCTGCCGTTATCGATGATCAGCAAAACGAAGTTGTCGGCAACGTTGTTGGCGATGGTCGGCAAGGTCCCCAGGTTGGTGAGGATCGAGCCGTCGCCGTCGATGGCGATCACCTTGGAAGGCTGCGACAGCGCGAGGCCAAGACCGATCGACGAGCAGAGCCCCATGGTGCCGAGCATGTAGAAGTTGGTCGGCTGGTCGTCGAACATGAACAGTTCCTGCGACGGCAGGCCGATGTTGCAGACCACCAGTTCGTCGGTGATCACCGGAATGATGGATTTGATGACTTCGCTGCGGATCATTGGGCACGGCTCCAGAACATGGCGTCGGTGAGGATCGCCGTCGGTTTCGCGCACATCTGGGTATAGGCCAGGATGTCGCCGAACTCTTCCACCTGGTCGGGGTGGTGGAAGTGATAGGTCGGGATGTTCAATTCGGCCAGAAGCGGCTTGGTGTGGATCGCCATCTCCACCTGGCAGGCGATGCGCTCGCCCAACTCGCCGCGGAAGCTGATCAGCATCGGCAGCGGGATCTGGTAGAACTGGATCAGCGTCGCCAGCGTGTTGAAGGTGACGCCAAGCGCCGTGTTCTGCATGATGATGCAGGGCTTCTTGCCGCCCATGAAGGCGCCGGCGCAAAGGCCTATGCCCTCGTCTTCCTTGTTGCACGGAACGTGCAGGATGTCGTTGCGGGTTTCCAGCTCGGCGATGACGCCGCCGAGCTGCTTGCAGGGCACCGTGGTGACAAACTCGATGCCGTTGGCAACGAGGTCGTCGACGATGCGCTTGTTGATGTCGCCTGCCATGTCTCTCCCCAAATGAAAATCGGTTGCGGTGTCGGCCAGGGAAAGGTGATGGATTCCCTTGCGCGAGTCAACCAATTCATATAACTCTTATATAAGAATTTTGGGAATGCGGCATGACGGACTTCCACGCGCAACCGGGCAACGGACCGCTCTACGAACAGGTCAGGGACCTGATCGTGGCGCGCGTGGTGTCGGGCGAATGGACGCCGGGCGACCGGCTGCCGGCCGAGACCGAACTGGCGCGCCAGGTGAATGTTTCGCAAGGGACGGTGAGGAAGGCGCTGGACGAGCTCTGCAGCGCCAACCTGCTGGTCCGCCACCAGGGCCGCGGCACCTTCGTTTCCACCCACAATGCCGAGCGCGAGCTCTATCACTTCTTCCACCTGGCCGGCGCCGACGGCATCAAACGGCTGCCGCCCCGAAGCGACGTGATCTCCAACACCCGGCGGCGGGCGACGAAGAAGGAAGTCCAGCGCCTGGGTCTTAGTGGGGGCGATGCGGTCTTCGTGCTCAAGCGGGTGCGATTCCTGGACGGCCGCGCCGCCATCGCCGAGACCATCGTGCTGCCGGCCAAGCGCTTCGAGGGCTTCGGCGCGGATGGCGACATCCCGAACGAGCTCTATCAGCTCTACGAGGTCAGCCACGGCGTCACCATTCACCGAGCGGTTGAGAGCCTCAAGGCCGTCGCCGCAACGCGCACCGATGCCAAGCTGCTCGGCATCGAGGCCGGCACGCCCTTATTGGAGATCGACCGCATCGCCGAGACCCTTGATGGCGAGCCCGTCGAATGGCGCGTCAGCCGCTGCGACAGCCGCCATCACAGCTATCTGAACGAAAACGTTTAACCGAACAGCCCCCAGGAGACGGATCGAAGACATGGTCGAACAGGTACAAACAGTCGTCGTCGGCGCCGGCGTGGTCGGCCTCGCCATCGCCCGCGCGCTCGCCATGAGCGGCCGCGAGGTGATCGTGCTGGAAAGCGAGGACGCCATCGGCACTCAGACCAGTGCCCGCAACTCGGAAGTCATCCATGGCGGCATGTACTACGAAAAGGACAGCCATAAGGCGCGGCTTTGCGTCAAGGGCAAGTGGATGATGTACGACTACTGCGAAAGCCACGGCGTCGGCCATTCCCGCCTCGGCAAGCTGATCGTCGCCACCGCCGAGGAAGAGGTGGAGACGCTGGAGAACATCCGCCAGCGCGGCATCGTCAACGGCGTCGACGATCTGCGCTTCGTGGAGGGCGCCGAACTCAAGGCGATGGAACCCAACGTCCGCGCGGTGAAGGCGCTGTTCTCGCCTTCCACCGGCCTGGTGGACACGCATGGGCTGATGCTCTCCTACCAGGGCGACGCCGAGAGCCATGGCGCCATGCTGGCGCTTTCGAGCCCGGTGGAGCGCGGCCGCGTCACCGACGAAGGCTTCATTCTCGACGTCGGCGGCGAGCACCCGATGCAACTGGCCTGCAGCGAGTTGATCAACTCCGCCGGTCACGGCGCTATGCGGCTGGCGGCCAACCTGGAAGGGCTGGCGGCCGAGCATGTGCCGGAAGAGCCGAAGCTGAAGGCCAAGGGCAACTATTTCATCCTGTCCGGAAAAAGCCCCTTCTCGCACCTGATCTATCCGGTGCCCTTCGTCGGCGGGCTTGGTATTCACTCGACGCTGGATCTCGGCGGCCAGACCAAGTTCGGCCCCGACGCGCAGTGGATAGAGAACCCCGACTATGTCGTCGACGAAAGCCGCATCGACGGCTTCTACGAATCCATCCGCCGCTTCTGGCCCGGTCTGCCGGACGGCGCGCTGTCACCCGGCTACGTCGGCATCCGCCCCAAGCTGAACGGCCCCGAGGTCGGCAAATACATCGACGATTTCCTGATCCAGGGCCCGAACGAGAACGGCGTTCCCGGCCTGGTCAACCTGTTCGGCATCGAAAGCCCGGGCCTGACCTCGTCGCTGGCGATCGCGGAAGACGTGCTCGGCCTACTCCAGGCCCGCTAGCGGCTTCAGCACGGTCTCGAAAAGCTCGCGCTTGGTCTCGACGCCGAGGCCCGGCACGTCCGGCGGTGCCACCAGGCCGTCCTCGATGACGGTATCGTCGCCAAAGCCGCCGAACGGCTGGAACACCAGCGGATAGGTCTCGGTGCCGCCCAGTTGCAGCCCCGCCGCCAGGTGCAGGCCCAACTGCTGGCCGCCATGCGGGCCGTGCCGCTCCGGCTTCCAGCCCAGTTCCTCGCCGGCCTTGACGATGGCGATATACTGGCTCGGCCCATAGCAGAGCGACGGGTCGAACTGCAGCCAGTCCCTGTCGCGCCGGAGCCCGCCGTGACGCATCAGGTTGATCCCATCGATCAGCGAAAACAGGTTCTCCGCCGTCGCCAAGGGCATGGTGGCCGCTGCCGCCAATTCGGCGTGCGCAGCGTAGTCCAAGGGATCGATGGGTTCCTCGAACCAGGCCAGGCCATAGGCGCTCATGGCGCCGGCGTATTTGAGCGCGGTCTCGAGATCAAGCGCCGCGTTGGCGTCGACGGCCAAGAACTCGCCCGCCCCCGTCACCTCCAGCGCCGCCTCGATGCGGGCCATGTCGTCGGGGATCGGCGCGCCGCCGACCTTCATCTTCATCAAGGTGTAGCCGGCATCCTTGTAGCCCTGCATTTCCGCCTTGAGACCGGCCAGACCCTTTTCCGGATCGTAGTAGCCGCCGCCCGGATAGACCGGCACGCGGGCGTCGTAGCGCCCTTCATTGCAGCGCTCGGCGACGACGCGGTAGAGCGGTTTTTCCTCGATCTTGCACACCAGATCCCAGATCGCGGCGTCCAGCGCGCCGACGGCGAAGGCGCGCTCGCCGTGGCCGCCGGGCTTCTCGTTCTTCATCATCGCGGCGAAGGCCTTGGCCGGATCGATGTTGGCGCCCGTTGAATCCAGCAGGCTTTCGGGATCGGCTTCCAGAAGACGCGGAATGATGCGCTCGCGCAGCACGCCCCCCTGTGCATAACGGCCGTTGGAATTGAAGCCGAAGCCGACAACGGGGCGGCCGTCTTTTATCTGGTCGGAAATGACAGCGACGACGCTCAGCGTCATCTTGGAGAAGTCGAGCATGGCGTTGCGCATGGTCGACGACAGAGACGCCGTGGTCTCGCGGATTTCGATGATTTTCATGGCGCCAGTAGAGCGCACGCCTTGCCTCGCATCAAGCCGCCGCCTAGGGTTCCAGCGGGAGAAATTCACGCACCGGAGACCGACGCATGCTGAAACCGCTACTGTTCGCCGCCATCGCGGCGCTCGGCAATGGCATCTTCGTTTTCGGCCAGCGCGCCGCGCCGGCACCGATCAATCCGTTCCTGTTCGTGGCCGGCGCCGTGTCGGTCTGCGCCGTGCTGTTCATCGCCGCCGCCCTGGTGACCCGCACCGCCGGCGACGCCGACTACCTGGCGCAGAACTGGAAAATGATCGTCGTCGCCGGCATTGGCTTCGTGCTCACCTATATCGGCTTCTTCCTGCTCTACAATAACTACGGCGCCGCGCAGTACACGCTCTATGCGGTGATGTCGATCCTGACCACCACCATCGTCGTCGGCGTGATGATCTATCGCGAGCCGTTCAACCTCTATCACATGGCCGCCGTGGCGCTGGCCATCGCCGCCATCGCGCTGTTCACCATCGGCAACGGGCGCGGCTAGCCGGCCGCCAGCCGCCGTTCGCGCAGTGACAATGCCGTCTCTTCACCATCGGTGGCGGGCTGCATCGACGTGGTGATGGCGCCGAGGGCGCGCTGCCAATCCGCCTCGGTCTCGCCCTGGCGCACCTCCAGCGCATCGAAGCCGCAGCGGTGCATGGCGCGGTATTGGTCCCTCAGCACGTCGCCGACGGCCCGCACCTCACCCTCGAAGCCATAGCGCTCGCGCAGCCGGCGCGCGTTGGAATAGGCGCGGCCGTCGGTGAAGGCGGGAAACTCGAGCGCCACCAGGTCCAGGAACTCCAGGTCCTCGCCCAACTCGCCGGGCGTCTGGTCGGCCGTCAACCGCACCCCCAAAGGCCCGCCCCTGAGGATCAGCCGCTCGCGTTCCGCGCGCCAGCGCTTCAGGCTGACGATCACGGCGCCTTCGCCCGGGATCGCATCGTCATCGCAAATCAGGGTCCAGGGATCGGGCGTGAGCTTGCCTCCTTTAAGCAGCGGCATCGAATTCACCTCCGTAGATGCGGTCCTTGAAGGGCGCCTCGCCGACGCGCCGGTAGGTATCGATGAAGCGCTCGCCGTCCCGGCGATGCGTCATGTAGGTCTCGACGATGGCCTCGACGGCATCGACGATGCGCGCCGACGAGACCGCGGGGCCGATAATGCGTCCCACCGCCGCGTCCTCGCCGGCCGCGCCTCCCAGCGTGATCTGGTAGTATTCCTCGCCCTTTCGGTCGACGCCGAGAATGCCGATGTGGCCCACGTGATGATGGCCGCAGGCGTTGATGCAGCCGGAAATCTTGAGCCTGAGCTCACCGATGTCGTGCTGGCGGACAAGGTCGCGGAACCGCATGGAAATGCGTTCCGCCACCGGAATCGACCGCGCATTGGAGAGCGCGCAGAAGTCCAGCCCCGGGCAGGCGATGATATCGCCGAGCAACCCGGCGTTCGCGGTCGCGAGGCCGATTTCCGAGAGCTCGCCCCATAGCGCCCACAAGTCGGCGCGGCGCACATGCGGAAACACCAGGTTCTGCTCATGCGTGGCACGCAGCTCGCCCAGGCTGAAACGCTCGGCCAGGTCGGCGACGGCGTCCATCTGGTCCGCCGTCACGTCGCCTGGCGGCAAGCCTTCGGGTTTCAGCGACAACGTCACGATGGCATGGCCCGGCTGGCGATGGCCGGTGACGTTGGCGCGCAGCCAGCAGGCGAAAGCCGGGTCTTCGAATGCCTTGGCCGCGACCTTCAGATTTTCCGCCGGCTGGTCTTCGTAAACGGGCGGTCGGAAAGCCGCTTCGATGCGCGCGATCTCCGTGTCGGGCAATTCGAGGGCACCATCGCGGATACGCAGCCACTCCTCCTCCACGAGATCGCCCAGTTCGGCGATACCAAGCTCGTGCACCAGGATCTTGATGCGCGCCTTGTACTTGTTGTCGCGCCGGCCCATCAGGTTGTAGATGCGCAGGATCGCTTCCAGGTAACTGAGCAGATGACGCTTCGGCAGGAAGGCGCGGATGGTCTTGGCGATCATCGGCGTGCGCCCCATGCCGCCGCCGACCAGCACCTCGAAATCGACCTCGCCGTCCCAGTTGCGGCGGAGGATCAGGCCGATGTCGTGGAACCGCACGGCGGTGCGGTCCCGCGCCGAGCCCGACACGGCAATCTTGAACTTCCGGGGCAGGAACGAGAATTCCGGGTGCAGGCTCGACCACTGACGCACGATCTCGGCCCAGATGCGCGGGTCCTCGATCTCATCGGCGGCGACGCCGGCGAACGGGTCGGCCGTGACGTTGCGGATGCAGTTGCCGCTGGTCTGAATGGCGTGCATCTCGACCGCCGCCAGTTCCGCCAGCATGTCCGGCACGTCGGCCAGTTTGGGCCAGTTGAACTGGATGTTCTGGCGGGTGGTGAAATGGCCGTAGCCCCGGTCGTAAGTACGGGCGATCCGAGCCAGCGCGCGCATTTGATCGGCGGACAGCACACCATAGGGAATCGCGACCCGCAGCATGTAGGCGTTGAGCTGCAGGTAGAGGCCGTTCATCAGCCGAAGCGGCTTGAACTGGTCTTCGGTCAATTCACCGGACAGGCGGCGCGCCACCTGGTCGCGGAATTCCGCCACGCGTTCTTGCACCAGGGCGCGGTCGAACTCGTCGTATCGGTACATGGTTATCGCTCCGAGAAGCGGACGGGCTCGACGCCGTCCGCATGGTTCAGGTGGCCGGGCGCATCGGCGCGGGCGAAATCGGCGTGCGTCGAGGGGCCGAAGGCGCGGATACGTTCGCGCAAACGCACGGGCCTGAGACCAAAATCCCCCTCCTCGACCTCGATCTCATAGGCGCCGACGACGCGTTGGAGATCCTCCGCCTGTCGCCCAAGGGCCAGGCCATCGGCGCGTTCGTCCAAGGTGAAGGTCCGCGCATCATCCAGGCAACAGGACCAGTCGCCGGCAGCAGTCAGATAAACCGCTTGCCCATTGCGCAGGTCGTTAGCCGTGATGACGAAGCGTTCCATGGCCCCCTCCAACCATCCGCGCAAAGGCGGAAATGAAATTATAAACAGTATTTATATGTTTTAAATTTTTAAATACGTCAATATTAATGTGAATTATATATTATTTACTATTTTTTTATGTTATATATGCACATGGCGGATATCAGCAGTTTGCCGCGGCTGTCCACCGAATCCGATCAGGGGGTGTTGGCGGCTTCGAGGATGGCGCCCATCAGCACGCGGGTGCCGGCGGCGAGGTCGTCGGGGGTAGCGTTCTCCGCCTCGTTGTGGCTGATGCCCTTTTCGCAAGGTACGAAGATCATGCCCGAGGGCGCGATGCTGGCGATCTTGCAGGCATCGTGGCCGGCGCCGGAGAAGACATCCATGCAGGTGATGCCGCTGTCGGCCGCCGCGCGGCGAACGGCGGCGACGCAGTTCTCATCGAAAGCCACCGGCGCGGCCAGCGAGGTCTGCTGGATATCGACGCCAAGGCCCATGTCGTCGGCGATCTTGCGGATATCGCCGAGCATGACCTGTTCCAGGGCGGCCAGCACGTCGGCGTCGCGGTGGCGGCTGTCGATGGTGAAGACGGTCTCGCCGGGGATGGTGTTGCGGGAATTGGGCCGCACGCGCACATGCGCCACAGTCGCCACGGGAACCGGATCGAATTGGAAAGCCGCGCGGTTGACCGCATCGGTCATGCGCGCCGCGCCGAGGAACGAATCCTTCCTCTGCACCATCGGCACGGTGCCGGCATGGCCTTCCTCGCCGGTCACAGTGACCAGGAAGCAGCGCTGCCCCTGGGCGCCGACGACGGCTCCGACCGGTACGCCGGCCTGTTCCAGTACCGGTCCCTGCTCGATATGGTTTTCGAAATAGGCCTTCACCGGTGTGCCGCCGACGGGCTCGGCGCCGGCATAGCCGATGCGCTCCAGCTCGTCGCCGAACGTCTTGCCGTCGGGATCGGGGACGGCGCGCACCTGCGCCTCCGAAAGCAACCCGGCAAACACCATGGAGCCCATGGTCTTGGAGGTGAAGCGGCAGCCTTCCTCGTCGGTCCAGCAGACGATATCGATGGGGGCGCGGGTTTCGGTGCCCGCATCGTTGAGCGCGCGCACCACCTCAAGACCGGCAAGCACGCCATAGGGGCCGTCGAATTTGCCGCCAAGAGGCTGCGAGTCCAAATGGCTGCCGGTGACCACGGGCGCGGCATCCGGATCGGTGCCGGCGCGGCGCGCAAAGATGTTTCCGACCCGATCGACGCGGACGTCGCAACCGGCCTCATCCGCCCATTTGACGAACAGGTCGCGCGATTGCTTGTCCTCGTCGGTCAAGGCCAGGCGGCAGACACCACCCGCCGGCGTCGCGCCGATCTCCGCCATTTCCATCAGCGAACGCCATTGCCGGTCGCGGTCGATCATCAAAGCTGCTCCTCGATCCATTTCGCGGCCTGAAAAAGCGCCGCATCGCGCCCGCGCCGGCCGATCACCTGCAGGCCAATGGGCATCCCGTTCGGCCCGGTCATCACAGGCAGGTTCAGCGACGGCATGCCGGCCAGCGTCCAGATCTTCTGGAACACCGGATTGCCGGTGAACGTTAGCCCCTCGGGGGCTTCGCCGGGCGCCGACGGCGTCAATAGCACGTCGACGTCCGCAAACAGGCGGTCGAGGGAATGCCGGATGGCCTCCGCCTTGTCAATGGCGGCCACGTAGTCGGCGGCGGCAATGCCGGCGCCGGCGGAGATGCGTTTCACGGTTTCGGCCAGCAGCTTGTCGGCATCGGCCAGGTAACGCCCCGGATTGGCGGCGGTCGAGGCATCCATGATGGTGACGTGCACGTCGAGGGCTTCGTCCACCGGCGCCGGCACGGCGATGTCGCCGACACCGCCGAGGCGCTGTAGCAGCGCGTTGAAGGCGTCTTCCGTGCCCGCTTCCAAGGTTGCCCAGGGCGCACCCTTGAACACCGCCATGCGGGGCGCGGCCTCCAGCGGCGCGGCGAGCGCGCCCGTGAGGTCGCGGCCGGCGTGATAGCGCATCTCGTAATCTTCGCCGTCGTGCACCATGACCGCATCGGACACCAGCGCCAGGTCTTTGAGCGACCGGGCATAGGTGCCCAGATGGTCGAGGCGCCGCGACAGCGAAAAGACGCCCGTCCGCGAAATCGAACCGAAGGTCGGCTTGTAGCCATGCACGCCGCAGAACGATGCCGGGCGGATCATCGAGCCGCCGGTCTGCGAGCCCAGCGCCACCGGCACCATGCCGTCCGCCACCGCCGCCGCCGAACCGCTGGACGAGCCACCCGGCGTGCGGCCCGGGTCGTGCGGATTGCGCGTGGCGCGCGCCCCCGACATGGCGAACTCGGTGGTGACGGTCTTGCCCAGGACCACCGCGCCCGCATCCCGCAGGAGCTTGGTCACGAAGGCATCGCGTTCCGGCTGATGGCCGGCGAACAGATTGGAGCCGTATTCCGTCGGCATATCTGCGGTATCGATGATATCCTTGAGGCCGACCGGAATACCGTGCAGCGGTCCCTTGATCTCGCCCCGCGCGCGGGAAGCATCGAGGGTTCGCGCCTCGGCCAGTGCCGCGTCGGCCGCCACATGCACCCAGGCTTTGACATCGGCCTCGCGCGCCTCGATACGGTCCAGGCACGAACGGACCAACTCTTCCGAGGTCAATTCACCCGCCGCCATGGCCTTGGCGGCGGCAGCGGCGCTCACGGGCGTCCCCTCCGACATGCGTCTCTCCTGCGCGATTGTCCCGCCGACTGTTTTCCGCCAGCCGGTCCATTCGGTCAACCGCGATGTTTTCATCCCTGCCCCGTCTGACTAACATGCGGGGCCGCGACAGCCTTTAGCCGAGACCAACATGACCGCAGCCCCTGACATCGACCTGACCGATCCCCAATCCTTCGCCTTCTGGACGCCCGTGACCATCCGTTACTGCGACCAGGACGACCTCGGGCATATCAACAACTGCACCTATCCCACCTACATCGAGGTGGCGCGGGTGGCGTTATTGGGTGGCGTCCTGGATCCGAAAAAGCACCCCGGCATCGATTTCATCCTGGCCCGCATCGCCGTCGATTTCCGCAACGAGGCGCACTTCCCCGGCACCATGGAGGTGGGCGCGCGTATCTTGAAGCTCGGCAACAAGTCCATGACCACCGGTTACGGCCTGTTCCTGAACGGCGAATGCAAGGCGACGGCGGAATGCGTGAACATCTATTTCCGCACCGACACGCGCGAGACCATCGTCATCCCGCCCGACATCCGCGCCCAACTGGAGGCCGATCCCCTACAGGCGGCGCGGGCGGGCGATACCGGCGCCGGCAAGGGCAACCGCTAGGCGGGAGGAGCGGAAACCATGACCCAGCCCTTGGATGCCATCATCATCGGCGCCGGCCCGGCCGGCATGGTCCTGGCGCTGCACCTGGCGAAAGCCGGCCTGCGCGCCAAGGTGCTGGAAGCGGAAGCGCAGATCCCGAAGAACCTGCGCGGTTCCACCTTTCATCCGTCGTCGCTGGACATGCTGGAAGAAGCCTTCGGCGCGGCGGCACCCTTGATCGAACAGGGCCTGGTGGCGCCGACGGTGCAGTATCGCCGCCATGGCCAGGGCCGGATCGCCGAATTCGATTTCAACGACATCCAAGACCTGACCCAACACCCCTACCGGGTACAGGCGGAGCAGTACAAGCTCTGCTACGTCCTGCGCGACCTGATGGCCGATTACCCGAATGTGGAGATCGTCTACAACGCCAAGGCCACCACCGTCGCCGAGGACGCCGACGGCGTCCGGGTCGAGATCAACGATGGCGAGGCGAGTTACGAGGCGCGTTACGTGATCGGCGCCGATGGCGCCAACTCCATCGTGCGCCGCACCCTCGATATCCCTTTCGACGGCTTCACCTGGCCGGAACGTTTCCTGGTCGTCTCGACGCCGTTCGACTTCAAGCAGGTGTTCGACGGGCTGTCGTCGGTGAGCTACGTCGCCGACGCCGAGGAATGGTACTTCCTGCTGGAAATCCCGGACGGGCTCTGGCGAGTGATGTTCCCGACCCGTGCCGAGGAGGAAGACGACGACATCCTCTCCGATGCCCGCGTGCAGGCGCGCATGGCGCGGGTGCACGACAAGGGGACACCTTACGAGGTCGTGCACAAGACGCTTTACAACGTGCACCAGCGGGTCGCCGATACCTACGTTTCCGGGCGCATGATCCTCACCGGCGACGCGGCGCACATCAACAATCCCCTGGGCGGCATGGGCATGAACGGCGGCATCCACGATTCCTTCAACCTGGCGGAAAAGCTGGTGCCGGTGCTGAAGGGCGAAGCCGGGCCGGAACTGCTGCAGCGCTATTCCGACGAGCGCCGCGGTGTCGCCATGGAGTACGTGCAGCGGGTCTCGATCCAGAACAAGAAAGACCTGGAATCCGCCGATCCGGCCGACCAGCAGGCCTTCGAGGCCAGATTGCGCGAAGCCGAGGGTGACCTCGCGAAGCGCCGCGAACTGCTTTTGCGGCTCTCCATGTGGGCGAGCCTGGGTAAGACGCTTTAGGCGAACAGACCCGAAAGATCGCCGATCTCGTCCAGTTTCCAAACCTTCTGGCGCAGAACCTCGGCGGCATCGGCGCCGATCACCGGTTCCGCCATTTCGCGGAATTTGTCCTCCAACTCGGCATCGTTCAGCGGATTGTCGGGGTCGCCCTTGCGGGTGGCGGAATAGTGCTCAAGCCTGCGCCAGTCCGCCGTGGTGATCGACACCACCGCCGAGCGGCGGCTCGGGAAGGCCGCTTCCGCCGCCTCGTCCACATGGCAGGTGATCTTGGCCATGTTGGCGCGCATCACCGGATCGCGCAGCAACTCATCGGTAAAGGCGGCGAAGCGCACGCGCCCGGTCACCAGCGCGGCGGCCATGGTGTATTCCAGGCTGAACTTGGCCTCGTAGAGCGTTTTCGGATCGGGCGTGCCGCAGATCTCGACGCCCTTGGCGTAGGTGCCGACGGTCATGGCGGTGACGTTGTCGGGGGTGAGGCCGTGTTCCGCCTTCAGCGCCAGCACCGCATCGATGGCGGCAAAGGTATGGCCACAGCAGGTGTGGTTCTTCTGGGTCATGCGCTGGATGGTGAATTCCTTATCCAGGCTGTCGACCACAGGGCCCCAATCGACATCATGGCTCATGGCGTTGCCGAACCCCTTCGGCGCGTCGAACATGCCCTCCGCGCCGGTGACGCCCTTTTCCGCCAGAATCGCCGCCGTGGCGCCGGCTTGGGCGGCGTTACCGGCATGGATGGGCTTGCCCATGGAATCGGTGGCGAAGGCCTGCTGCAAGCCGGCCGCCATGGTCACCGAATTGGCCAGCGCGTCGCGCGTCTTGGCCGCATCCAGGCCGAGCGCCACGGCCGTGGCGGCGGCGGCGCCGATGGTCCCCATGGTCCCGGTGGTGTGCCAGAACTTGTAGTGCATCGGCTGCATGGCGGCCGCGACCCGGTTGGAGACCTCGTAGCCGGCGATCACCGCGCGCAGAAACCGCGCGCCGTCCATGCCGCGCCCCTGGCATGCGGCCAAAGCGGCCGCCACCACCGGCGGTCCCGGATGGTAGATGCCGTCACGGAAGATGTCGTCGACTTCCATGGCGTGGGCGGCGGCACCATTGATAAGCGCCGCGGTGCGGATGGTCGTCAGCCGCCCGGACGGCACCAGCGCCGATCGGCCATGGCCGATTTCTTCCTCCAGGGCTTCGACCATCAGGGTCGCCGGCGGGTTGGGGGCGCCGGCCAGCAGGGCCGCGAAAGTATCGAGCACGCAGCGCTTGGTGTCGTGCAGGACGTCGCCGCCCAGTTCCGCGCTCACCAATTTGGCGGCGTATTCGGCCAGTTCTCTTGCGACCATCAGTTCCTCCCCCTCTGAAATCGGCGCTCAGTTTGACACGCGTCCCTGGCGATGGCAAATTGTATACAAGTGTACACAAAAAACCCCGGGGAGAGATTTCAATGAGCAAAATCGAAGCCGATGTCGTCGTCGTGGGCGGCGGCAACGCCGCCTTTTGCGCCGCCTTCGCCGCCCAGGAACAGGGCGCCAGCGTCTGTATGTTCGAACGCGCGCCCGAGGACGAATGCGGCGGCAACAGCCGCTTCACCGCCGGCGCCGTGCGGTTCGCCTATAACGGCATCGACGACGTGCGCGAGATCATGCCCGATCTCACCAAAGAGGAACTGTCCAACACCGACTTCAACGTCTATCCCGAAGACCAGTTCTTCGACGACATGTTCCGCATCACCAAGTACCGCACCGACCCGGATCTTTGCGAACACCTGGTGCGCAACAGCTTCGAGACCCTGAAGTGGCTGCGCGGGCGCGGCATCCGCTTCGTGCCGAGCTACGGCCGGCAGGCCTTCAAGGTGGACGGCCAGTTCCGTTTCTGGGGCGGGCTCTGCACCGAATACTGGGGCGGCGGGCCCGGCATCATCGAGGAAGAGACCAAGATCGCCAAGGCGTCGGGCATCCGCGTCGAATACGGCACGCGCGTCCTGTCGCTGATCTACGATGGCCATAAGGTGACCGGCGTTCGGGTCAAACGCGGCAATGAGATTTTCGAAGTGGCGGCGAAATCGGTGGTGCTGGCGGCCGGCGGCTTCGAAGCCAACCACGAAATGCGCACCCGCTATCTCGGTCCCGGCTGGGACCTGGCCAAGGTGCGCGGATCGCGCTTCAACACCGGCGACGGCATTTCCATGGCGCTCGATATCGGCGCCGCGCCCTACGGCAACTGGTCCGGCTGCCACGCGGTCGGCTGGGACCGCAACGCGCCGGAGTTCGGCGACCTGGCGGTCGGCGACAATTTCCAGAAGCACTCCTACCCGTTCGGCGTCATGGTCAATGCCACCGGCAAGCGCTTCGTCGATGAAGGCGCGGACTTCCGCAACTACACCTATGCCAAATACGGCCACGTCATCCTCAACCAGCCCGATCAGTTCGCCTGGCAGGTCTTCGATCAGAAGGTGATCAAGCTGCTGCGTGACGAATACCGCATCCGCGAGGTCACCAAGGTGACCGCCAACACGCTAGAAGAACTGGCGGACAAGCTGGAAGGTGTCGACAAGCAGGGCTTCCTGGATGAAATGAAGGCCTATAACGCCGCCGTGCGCACCGACGTTCCGTTCAACCCGACGGTCCTCGACGGGCGCTGCACGGAAGGCCTGGCGGTGCCGAAATCGCATTGGGCCAACACCATCGACGAAGGCCCGTTCGAGGCCTACCAGATCACCTGTGGCATCACCTTCACCTTCGGCGGACTGCGTATCCAGCCGCAGACCGCCCAGGTCACCGACGTCGACCTGGCGCCGATCCCGGGCCTTTACGCGGCCGGCGAACTGGTCGGCGGCATCTTCTACTTCAACTATCCCGGCGGCACAGGCTTGACGTCGGGCGCTGTCTTCGGTCGTACCGCGGGCGAAGCGGCCGGGCGCGCGGCCCTTACCTGACGGCCGCCATGTCCGGTTCGTCCCGTGGTGGGGGGGGAGGCCGGTCCGCGAACCAATCGCGGGCCGGCCAGGTCCTGGACACGTTGCGCCAGGCCATCCGCGACGGACGCTACGCCCCCGGCGAACGCATGCGTGAAACCCAGGTGGCGGCGGCATTGGGCGTCAGCCGCACGCCGGTGCGCGAGGCCTTCCGCCAATTGCAGGCCGACGGACTTTTGACCATGGAACCCTGGCGCGGCGTCGTCGTCGCCAAGATGGACCAGCAGCAGATGGTGGAGCTCTATGCCATGCGCCAGGTGCTGGAAGCCAGCGCCGCCGGCCTGGCGGCGCGCCACGCGGCGGCCTCGCAGATCGCCGTGTTGCAGGACCTGCTCGACGCGTCGGAGGGCGAGACCGATGCCGACCGCCTGGCCGATCTCAACCGCCAGTTCCACCAGGGCATCTACGACGCCGCGCACAACCGCTTCCTTTTGAAAGCGCTGAACGCGCTCAGCGATTCGATGGCGCTACTGCCGTCGACCACTTATGCTCTGGCGGGGCGGCCGGAATCGGCGCTGGCCGAACACCGCGAGTTGCTGGCCGCCATCGAAAGCCGTGACGCCGAAGCCGCCGAACGGGCCGCGCGCGCCCACATCGCTCAGGCCGAGCGCGCGCGCCTCAAGGTCATCATGCAATGGGAACACAACCGACCGGGAGACCCCGAATGAGCTACACCCCAGGACACGACCCCGATTGGCAGCGGATCGACCCCGCCGACGCCGGCTTCGATGCGGCCCGCCTGGCCGATGCCACCCAATACGCGCTGGAGACGGAAACCACCTGGCCGCGCGATCTGTCGGTGGCCGACAACGTGCCGGGCCTGACCGACCAGGAGCCGGAACCCTGGAACAAACCGCTTGGCGTCTTCAAGCCGCGCGGCGGGCCGAACGGCGTGGTCGTCAAGGGCGGGCGTATCGCCGCCACCTGGGGCGAGCCCGAACGGGTCGACATGACTTTTTCCATCGCCAAGAGCTATCTCTCGATCCTCACCGGCCTCGCCGTCGCCGAAGGCCTGATCGCCGACATCGACACGCCCGTGGCGGACGTGGTCGAGGGTGAGTTGTTCCAATCCGAACACAACAGCCGCATCACCTGGCGGCATCTCCTGAACCAGACCAGCGAATGGAGCGGGACACTGTTCGACAAGCCCGACCAGGTCGATCATTTCCGCGAGGTCGGCCCCGGTTCCGACAACAGCCGCAAGGGCCAGAAGCGCGAGTTGCAGGCGCCCGGCAGCTTCTGGGAATACAACGACGTTCGCGTCAACCTGTTGGGCCTCTCCTTGCTGCATGCCTTCAAGCGGCCGCTGCCAGACGTCCTGAAGGAACGGGTCATGGACCCGATCGGCGCGTCGGCAACCTGGTCGTGGCACGGCTACGAGAATTCCTGGGTGGAAATCGACGGCCAGCGCATGCAGTCGGTGCCCGGCGGCACGCACTGGGGCGGCGGCATCCACATCTCGTCGCTGGATCATGCGCGCATGGGCCTCTTGGTGCACCGGGACGGCATGTGGGGCGACAAACAGTTGTTGCCGGAAGGCTGGTGCGAGCAGCTCCGCAGCCCCTGCCCGATCCGCGACAATTACGGGTTTCTGTGGTGGCTGAATGCCGATGAAAGCCATTGGCCGGGATTGCCAGAAAGTTCCTACGCGGCTGTCGGCGCCGGCACCAATATCGTCTGGATCGCGCCGGATCAGGACATGGTGGTGGTCGCGCGCTGGATGCATCCGGACAAGGTGGACGAGGTGCTGCGCGGAATCTTTACGTCGCTGGCGTAAGTACCCGTTCGGGCGGCAGCGTCACGGTCACCTGGGTGCCTTTGCCGAGTTCGCTCTCGATCTCCAATTGGCCGCCATGCATATGCGCCAGCGCCTGGGTCAGAAACAGGCCGAGACCGGTGCCTTCCTGCGACACCATGTGGTGATCGCGAACCTGTTCGAACGGAGACAGCACCCGCCGCAGGTCCTTTTCGGCGATACCGATGCCGGTATCCTTGACGCTGAGCGCCATGCCGCCGGCATCTGTGACATAGGCGCTCGCCGTCACCCGTCCGCCCGGTTCGGTGAACTTGATGGAGTTGGACAACAGGTTGAGCACGATCTGCTTGATGCGCAGTTCGTCGGCGAAAATCTCCTGCAGGTCGTGATCGAATTCGACACTGAGCACCAGGCCGCCCTCGTCGGCGCGGTCGCGCATCATCTTCATGCAGGCGACCAGGATGCCGCCGACGTCGACCTGGGTTTCGGATAGTTCCAATTCCCCCGCCTCGATCTTGGAGATGTCGAGGATATCGCTGATCAGGTGCAGCAGATGGTTGCCGGCGGAGTTGATGTCCTTGGCATAGCCCCGGTAATTGTCGCCGCCCAGGGGACCGAACATCTCCTCCATCAGGATCTGCGAAAAGCCGATGACGCAGTTCAGCGGCGTGCGCAGCTCGTGCGACATGTGGGCGAGAAACTCGCTCTTGGCCCGGTTCGCCAGTTCCGCTTGGTTCTTGGCGAACAACATCGATTGGGTGGCGTTGAAACGCTCCGTGACGTCGACGGCGGTGCCTTCGAAAAAGGCCGAGTCGCCATCGCCGTCGCCCACCAGGTTGGCGCTCAGCGAAACCCAGATCGGCGTGCCGTCAAGCCTGCGCCATTGCACCTCGTGGTCCTTGACCTGGCTCTCATTGGTCAGGCGTTCGACCAGACGCTTCAGGTCGTCGTGATCGACATAGAATTCAAAACTCTCGTCATTGACGGCGTTCTTCATTTCATCGGGTTCGGTGAAACCGATCATTTCCGCCAACGCCGGATTAACCTCGATCAACTTGAAATCCAGCGTCGTGCGGAAGATTCCTTCCGGCGCGTTCTCGAACATCCGCCGATAGCTTTCCTCGCTGGCCTTCAGCGCGCGCTCGGTGTCGACCTGGCGGGTGACGTCGATCATGGTGGTGCAGACGGCCGGGCCGTCGACCCAATCGATCAAAACGGGGCGGTTTTGCAGCCAGATGTGGCCGCCATCGCGACGCAGGCCATGCAACACGTAGCCGTCGGTGATCGGCTCGCCACGAAACATCTTCTCCCGGTCGCGGCGCAGGGTCTGCATCGAGTCTTCACTGAGTAACGGATCGACACTTCCAAGCGCGACGATTTCATCTGGCGCGTCGTAGCCGAACAATTCGGAAAAGGCCTGATTGGCGTAGAGCGGTTTGAAGTCCCGGGACACCAATATCCCCTGGCTGAGCCCATCCGCCAGACGACGGAAAACGGCGTCGTCCGCCGCTTGTGCAGACGACACGGGCGCCGCTTCCGTTTCGGTCAGGGTCTTGGTATCAGGCACGTTCTGGCATTCCCCTCCGAATGCGTCTCCTGCCGGCCCAGTTTCGCAACATCCATGGCGAAATCAACTGCCGGGATAAATCCAAGGCCGCCGTTCGCGATCGGCTTCCTGAAAGGCGGCGATTTCCGTCACACGGGTCTTGGTCATGCCGAGATCGTCGAGCCCTTGCAGCAGCGCCGAACGCCTGAGCGCGTCGGCCTCGAACGGCACCGGCTCGCCCTGCGGCGGGATCACCCGGCAGTTTTCCAGATCGACCGTGAACCGGGCCGTATGCGGCGCTGCCTCCGCCTGGCGGGCGAAGCCGGCGACCACGTCTTCCGGCAGCACCACCGGCAGGATACCGGACTGGTAACAGTTGTTGGCGAAAATGCCGCCGAACCCGGGCGCAATAACCGCCCGGATCCCCAGCCCCTGCAGCGCCCAGACGGCGCTCTCGCGCGAACTGCCGCAGGCGAAGTTGGGGCCGGCAATAAGGATTTCCGCCTCGCGGAAAGGTTCCTGGTTGAGCACGAAATCCGGGTTTTCCGAACCGTCTTCGTTGAAGCGCCAGGGCGCGAAGGCGATACCGCCCATGCTTTCCCTGGGCGTGCCCACCAGGTACTGCATCGGCGTGATGATGTCGGTGTTGATATTGGCGCGGTAGAGCGGCGCGGCGATGGCGGTCAGTTTGGTGAAGGGCTGCATCTCTCACTCCATCAATTTGCGCACGTCGGTAATGGCACCGGTGACCGCCGCCGCCGCGGCCATGACCGGGCTCGCCAGATGGGTGCGCGCACCCGGTCCCTGGCGGCCGACGAAATTACGGTTCGACGTCGAGATCGAGCGTTGGCCAGGTGCCAGCGTCTCGCCGTTGGCGCCGACACAGAGCGAGCAACTCGCCGCCCGCCACTCGAACCCGGCGTCGGTGAACACGCGGTCCAGGCCCTCGGCCTCGGCTTGCGCCTTGACCGCCGCCGAGCCCGGCACCGCCCAAGCGGTGAGCGAGCCCGCCACGTTGCGCCCCTTGACGATCTCGGCGGCCGCCCGAAGATCGGTGATGCGGCTGTTGGTGCAGGACCCGATAAACACCCAATCGACCGGCACGCCTTCCATCGATTGACCGGGTTGGAGGCCAATGTAATCCAGCGCCGCCAGGCGCGCCTCCCGGGCGTCAGGGTCGGGAGCATCGTCCGGGTCTGGCACGACGCCGTCGATGGCAACGACGTGCTCGGGGCTGGTCCCCCAGGTTACCTGCGGCTTGATCTCGGAAACATCGACCTCGATCTCGCGGTCGAACTGGGCGTCCGCGTCGCTCTTGAGCGACCGCCAGTGCGCCACGGCGGCGTCCCAGTCGGCGCCCTTGGGGGCATGTTCGCGCCCTTTCAGGAAATCGATGGTGATGTCGTCGGGCGCCACCATGCCGATCTTGGCGCCCATCTCAATGGACAGGTTGCAAATGGTCATGCGGCCTTCGACACCCATTTGTTCTATAGCGTCGCCGGCGTACTCCACCGCATAGCCGGTGCCGGCTGCAGTGCCCTCCTGGCCGATGACGTAGAGGATCATGTCCTTGGGCGTCACGCCCTTGGCCGGCGCGCCGTTGAAACGGATGCGCATCCGCATCGGTTTCTTCTGGATGATGGTCTGGGTCGACAGCACATGCACCAGTTCGCTCGAGCCGATGCCATAGGCGAGCGCGCCCAGGCCGCCATGCGTGCAGGTATGGCTGTCGCCGCAAACCAGCGTCGCGCCCGGCAGCGTCAGACCCTTCTCAGGGCCGATCACATGCAGGATGCCGAACCCCGGACTGTCGACACCCTCGGCGCGGATGCCGTGGCGCTTGCAGAGTTCCATAAACTCCGGGCCGACGCGGCCGTAGGGCTCGCCCGCGGTCTGCGCGCCCGGTGCGCTCAGCGCGGTGTGATCCGGCGCGCCCAGCGCCAGTTCCGGATGAACGACACGTTCGCCGCGCTCCTCCAAGATCTTCAGCGCGCGGTAACCGCTGAGATCGTGCAACATCACCCGGTCCAGATGCAGCAGCACCGCGCCGTCGCCCAACTCGGCGACCACATGCTGGTCCCAGACCTTGTCGAACAGGCTTTTCACCATGGCTTTCTCCCCTTCCGCCATGTTCAGACTAGACCATCGAACCGGCCTGGAAAACCCGGCCGAAACGCATGTCTGGGAGGTTACGGGGAATTGGCCTCGCGGCGAAAGCGGGCTATAACTGATACATTGGGACAGCCCCGGGGGAGACGCCCGCACATGGCGTTGCACACACGCATTACCGCACTTGTCGCGCTCTGCGCATGGACACTGGCCGCCTGCGCCAACACGGCGCCGATCATGTCGTCGTCCGGCACCTCAAGCAGCCAGGGAACGGAAAGCGCTGCCGCCGCGTCAGCCTACAGCCAGTTCCCGGATATCCCGATCCCGTCCGGCACCAAGATCGACCTGGAGAAGACCCTGGTCTTCGGCAACGACCCCTGGTACGGGCAACTGGCGCTGGATGCGTCGGGCAACGCTGGCCAGCTATTCGATTTCTACCGCCAGAACCTGAGCAATTACGGCTGGCAGGAAGTGACCTCGGTACGCGCGCCGACATCGATCCTGACCTATGCCACCGCCGACAGGGTACTGGCCATCGCCATCCAGAGCGGCACCATTACCGGATCCAAGGTGACGGTGACGGTGTCTCCCAGGGGACAACCAAGCGGCCAGCCGGCTCCGGCGCCCACCGGCGCCGTCATGCCCGCGCCGGTGCAAAAACTGAATTAACTCGAAGATACCCAGACGAGAGGAAGTTTGAGATGAGAGACGTAGTCATCGTGGACGGCGTGCGCAGCGCCATCGGCAAGTTCGGCGGCGGATTGTCGGGCGTACGCCCGGACGACCTGCTGGCCGAGGTCTACAAGGGCCTGATCGAGCGCACCGGCATCGACCCGGCCATCATCGACGACGTCTATGCCGGCTGCGGCAACCAGGCCGGCGAGGACAACCGCGACGTGGCCCGCATGTCGACGCTGTTGGCCGGCTTCCCGATCGAGGTGCCGGGCGTCACCGTTAACCGCAACTGCGCGTCAGGGCTGGAGGCCCTCAACCAGGCGGCCAAGTCGGTGATCGTCGGCGAAGGCGACGTGTTCATCGGGTCCGGCGTGGAAAGCATGTCGCGTGCGCCCTGGTCGATGCCGAAACCCGACCGGGTGCCGACCTTCGCGCCGCCGAAGATGTACGACACCACCGTGGGCTGGCGCTACGAGAACCCGAAGATGGACGCCATGTATCCCATCGTGTCGCTCGGCATGACCGCCGAGAACATCGCCGAGGAGATGCAGATCACCCGCGAGGAACAGGACGCCTACGCGGTGGAAAGCCACCGCCGCGCCGTCGATGCCATATCGTCGGGCCGTTTCAAGAACGAGATCCACCCCATTGCCATTCCGCAGCGCAAGGGCGATCCGATCATCATCGACACCGACGAACACCCGCGCATGAAGAACGAAAACGGCGAATGGGTGCTGGCCACCGACGCCGAGGACATGGGCCGGCTGCGCCCCAGCTTCAAAAAGGACGGCACGGTGACCGCCGGCAATTCGTCGGGCATCAACGACGGCGCCGCGGCGGCGCTGGTGATGAGCGCCGAACGTGCCGAGCAACTGGGCCTGAAGCCGAAACTGCGCTGGGTCGGCTCGGCTTCCGCCGGTGTCGATCCGGGCGTCATGGGCTACGGCCCGGTGCCGGCGACACAGAAGCTGCTGAAGCGCTTCGGCCTCACCGTCGACGACATCGAACTGTTCGAGATCAACGAAGCCTTCGCCGCCCAGGTGATGGGCTGCCAGCGCCAGCTCGGCATCGACGCGGACAGGCTCAACGTCAACGGCGGCGCCATCGCGCTCGGCCATCCGCTCGGCTGCTCCGGCACGCGCATCATGGTCACCCTGATGAACGAGATGGAGCGCCGCGCCAAGGGCGCCAAGCGGCCGTTCTATGGCGTCGCATCGCTCTGCATCGGCGTCGGCATGGGCGTCTCCACCCTGGTCGAGTGGATCGGCGACTAAGCCGATGCGCCCACTTGACGGCATTCGGGTGATCGGCCTCGAGCAGTACATGGCCGGCCCCTACTGCACCATGCTCCTGGCCGACGCCGGCGCCGAGGTGATCAAGATCGAACGCCCCGGCTCCGGCGATCCCAGGCGCGCCATGGCGCCCTTCGCCGAGAAGGACGGCCACAGGAAAGCGGCCGGCTTCATGGCCTACAACCGCAACAAAAAAAGCTTGGGGCTCAACCTGCGCGCGCCGGAAGGCCAACAGGTCTTCCGCGATCTCTGCGCCAAGGCCGACGTGGTGGTGGAGAACCTGCGGCCCGGCTCCATGAACAAGCAGGGCCTCGGCTATCCGGACATGAACCGCCTCAACGAGCGGCTGATCTGGGCGGTGATCTCGGGCTTCGGCCAGTTGCAGGGCCACACCGGTCCCTATGCGCCGCGCCCCGCCTTCGACATCGTCGCCGAGGCCATGAGTGGCATCATGAACATGGTCGGTTTCGCCGACAAACCGCCGAGTTGGACCATCTACGGCATGGCCGACATCTATTCCGGCCAGATCACCGCCTACGGCATCATGCAGGCGCTGTTCATGCGCGAGCGCACCGGCAAGGGGCAAATGGTCGACAGCGCCATGTTCGACAACATGGTGGCGTTGAACGAGGCACAGATGGCGCTCTATTCGGTTGCCGGCCAGGTCAACTCACGCGGCGAGCCCAAGAACATCTGGCCGCGCGACGCCTACCAGTGCCAGGACGGATGGATCGCCGTCAACGTGCCCGACAACATCATCTGGGGCCGCATGGCGGAGACCATCGGTCATCCGGAACTGAAGGAGGACCCGCGCTCCAACTCAGGTCCCGCGCGCTGCCAGAACATTCCCTTCCTGCAGCCGATCCTGGAAACCTGGTTCGCCACCCAGACGCGCCAGTCCGCGTCCGATGCGCTGAACGGCGCCGGGGTGCCCTGCGGACCTGTCTACGACACCAAGGACGTGTTCGACGACCCGCATACGCATGAGCGCGGCGTCCTGGTCGATATCGACGATCCGGCGGTCGGCAGCTACAAGTTCGCGCGCACCCCGCCGCATTTATCGGCGGCACCGGAAATCCGCACCGACCCGGCACCGGAGCTGGGTCAGCACACGCGTGAGATCCTGCAAGACCTGTTGGGCTACGGCAGCGCCAAGGTCGACGAACTGGCCGAACAGGGCGTGGTCGAGGTGGCGTGAGCAACAGCACAACCGAAGGCCTTCGCCTGGAAACCGACGGCGCTGTCGCGGTCATCACCATCGACCGGCCGGGCGCCCGCAATGCCCTCGACGCCGCCGCGCTGGACGCGCTGCAGGACGCCATTCACCGCATCGAAACCGATGCAGCCATCGGCGCCGCCGTCATCACCGGCGCGGGCGGCGCCTTCTGTGCCGGCGCGGACCTCCGCGAAATGGCGGACACACAAGCCCGTTACCGGCCCTGGGCCAGCGCCGACGGCCCGCTGGCCAGGCCCTGCGCCAAGCCCGTCATCGCCGCCGTCGAAGGCCATGCGGTGGCCGGCGGGCTCGGCGTGGCGCTATGGGCGGATTTGCGCATCGCCAGCGAGAGCGCCGTGTTCGGCGTCTTCTGCCGGCGCTTCGGCGTCCCCATGAGCGACGGCACGCCGACGCGGCTCCCAGCCGTCATCGGCCGTGGCCGGGCACTGGACATGCTGCTGACGGGACGGCCGGTGGATGCCACCGAAGCGCTTGCCATCGGGCTCGCCAATCGCGTTGTCCCAGCCGGCGAAGCCCTGCCCGCCGCAATCGCCCTGGCAAGCGAGATCGCCGCCTTCCCGCCGCTGGCGACGCGCGCCGACCGGGCGGCGGCCTGGGCCGCCTTCGATGCCGCCGAAGCCGAGCGCCTGGTTGCAGAAGCCGACGGCGCCGAGGCCGCCAAACGCTCGGAAGCCGCAAGCGGCGCGGCGCGCTTCAAGGACGGCGCCGGGCGCGGCGGCAGCTTCGAATGATCTGACGGGAAAGCGACTGGGCGCGGCTTTACGCGCTGCTCTCGATCTTGGTTTCGCCGGCGCTCCGCAGCTCGATCACGTTGTCGAGGCCCTCGGAGCGTTCACGCGGGAAGGTAATGGCGATGCGGGTGCCCATGTCGGGCTCGCTGGAGATGTCCATCTTGGCGCGGTGCATCTCCACCAGCTTTTTGACGATATAGAGCCCGAGCCCGGCACCGCCGTGATCGCGGCTGGTGGCCTCGGCCACCTGCTCGAAGGGTTCGGTAATCTTGGCGATGTCTTCCGCGTCGATGCCGATACCGGTATCGGCGACGACCAGCGTCACCGCACCGGAATCTTCCTGGTAGGCCAGCACCTTGATGGCGCCGCCGGCAGGCGTGAACTTGACCGCGTTGCCGATCAAGTTGATCAGAACCTGCATCATGCTGTTGCTGTCGGCCCAAACCCTGGGCAAGTCGCTGGAAATCACGGCCTGGAACTCGATATCCGTCGCTTTCGGATTGGCGGAAATCATGTGCCAGCACTTTTCCACCAGCGCGCCCAGGTCGTTGTATTCCTCCGACAGATTGTATTTGCCGGAATCCATGCGCGACACGGTCAGCAGGTTGTTGACCAAGTCGAGCAGGTGCTCGCCGCTGAATAGGATATCGGAGACATATTCGTTGTACTTGGAATTGCCGAGCGGGCCGAACATTTCCGTCTGCATGACGCTGGAGAAACCGATGATGGCATTCAGCGGCGTGCGCAGCTCGTGGCTGACGTTGGCCAGCAATTCCGATTTCGCCCGGTCCGCCGCCACCGCCTTTTCCGCCGCCGTGCGCAGGGCCTGCTGGGCCTTCCTGGATTCACGCATGTCATGGATGGTGTAGACGTAGACCGAGCGGCCTTGGGTGCGGCGTTCGAACGGGCTCTGCCCCGGTGCCAGGAATACCCGCGTCGTCGAATATTCAACCGGAATGCGGCTGCCGTCGGTATTCTCGACGGTCATCTGCCGGGATTTGACGACGGCATGCGCGCGGGTATCGATTTCCTGGGCGTCCGGTTCATCCACCGGCGCGACGCGCGGCATGAAACGATGGATGTTGCGGCCCTCGATGTCGGTGGCCTGCAAGCCGAGCAGCTTGCAGGCGGTCTGATTGACGAAATCCACCCGGCCTTCGTCGTTGGTGATGACGATGCCGTCGAAGCTTTCGTCGACCACCGTCTCCATCATCGCGCGCCGGTGCACGGCGGCCATGTGCTGCTTGAACAGACGCAGCGACTGCAGGTCGAGCTTCTCGATCAGACTCCAAAGGTAACTCAGCCCCACGATCAGCAAGGGCGGTGAAATATCCAGGCTGAGCGGCATCAGATACTGCACCCAGGCGGCCGTGCCGTAGCCACCGGCAGCCAGCGCCACGGATACGATCAGGCCGCGCCGCCAGCCCCAAACCGGGAACATGGCGCCGGCGAACATCACCACGAGCAACCCAGCGATATAGCTCCAGGCCGGGGCGCTACGCTCGATGGCGCGTCCCATGACCAGCGATTCATAGGCCAACGCTTGCAACAGCGAACCACTGATGGCGCCGAACATCGGCACGGCGAGCATATCGCCCAGTTCGACCGCCGTGGCGCCGACGACCACCGTCTTGCCGGCCACGGCGGCGGCGGAGAACCGCCCGTGCATAACGTCCACGTAGGAGAGGTAGTCGATGCTTTCCGGTCGGATCGAATAGTCCAGGTAGAAGGGATCGAAGCGTTCCGGAAGTTGCCCGGAAAGCTGCGTCGCCAAGCTGGGCACGAAGGCGCCGTCCCAGGCCTCAACCCGGTTGTAACGCCGCACCAGACTGTCGACCTCGGGCCGTACGTTGACCGACGCGGTTTGGGCCTCGGCGCGGAACATGGGCAGTGGCTCGGTGTAGACCGTCGTATTCGATTGCGCAGCGCGCTGCTTGAACATCGGCAGCACGACCTTGCCGCCGGCATCGCGGATGGCTTCCACCAGCATGGCGTCGTCGGTCGCCTGCGAGACCGAACTCAAATCGATATCGAGGACGATCCGGGCCGCACCCGCATCGTTCAGGCGGCGGACCACCTCGGCATGGTGGCGCCTCGGCCACGGCCACTCGTTCAGTTCACGCAAGGAAAGGCTATCGATGCCGACCCGCACCACCTGCCCCGACGCCGGCCGGTCGGACAGGCGGAAACGCGAATCCATCAGGTTGAATTCGACGCGCTCCAGTCCGTCCCAGGCGTAGGCCAGGACGACGACCAGGAAAATCACCGCGTAGGGGATGCGCGCGCGCCAACTGGCAGGGAGCGGTGAATCCGCATCGACTGGGCGGAAAAAGCTCACCCGGCGTCCTCCATCATGGTGGCGTCCCGTCGCGGACGATCCGGTGTCATCGGCGTCACCGCGTCAGCACCCGGGCTTCTTGCCGTTGCCGTTGCAGCCGTTGCTGCCGTTGCTGCCGCCACTATTGCCGTTGCCGTTGCCATTCCCACCGGCATTGCCGCCGCCCGGGAAGGTCTTGCCGTTGGGCAGCAGGCCGGGAATCGCGACATTGCCGAGACCAGCCGTCAACTGGCCGGGAGTCACCGGCTTGCCGCCGATTTTGACGGTTTTCTTGCCTGGCACATTGCGCGAATTGGACGCGACCGACGATCCGGCGCCCTTGGCGCGCAACAGCCCCTTGGAAGACTTCGCCACGTCGACGCGACCGCTACCGACAGCGACCTTGAGCCCCTTGCCGGGCGCCTGGGCGCTTTGGCCCTTCGCCGCGCCTTGCGCCTTGGCGGCACCGTCGTCGCCGGCTTTGGCTTCGTCGCCGGCGGCTTGGGTTCCGGCCGGCCGGCCCCGTGTCTGGCCGCCATGGCTGATGCTCAGCGCCGCGCCCGGCAGCGAACCAACGCGCGCCGTCTGGCCCGGCCGCACCAGGCCTCGCTCGCCGGTGGAGGCGGAGATCGCCTCGACCAAGCCTTCCGTCACGTGCAGCGCCGCGCCTTGTGCAGAGACATTGACCGAGAAAGTGGTTCCTTTGATCACCGCCGCCAGATAAGGCGTGCCGACCTTGAACGGGGTTTCTCCCGGCGCCAGGGGCTGTGCGCCGGTGGAGACGCCCTGCAGCAACTGCCGTGCGCGCTTCCTGATCTTATAGACGATGGTGCCGACGGACTGCAGCACGCTCTGGTCGCGCGCCTCGGCACCGGCCGGCAGTTTCATGCGGCTGTTCGGCGACAGCGTCAACTGATCGCCTTCGCTTTCCAGGACAGCGCGTCCCGCGGCCGCGACGCGAATCTCCGCGCCGGCAACTAACTGTGTATTCCCATCCAGCGGCTGCCAGCCGCCGCCCGGCAGGCGAATCTCTGCGTTGGTGACGGAAAGAACCCGCCAATCCGCCGGCTGGCCGGCGGCAACTTGCGGTGGCGCGAATATCGCCGTCGCTAGGCCGGCGCCGAGCGCCAGGACCATAACCATAAGAAATTTAAGGAATTTTTCGCCCCGCAGACCTTGACCGTACATAAACTCGACCCCTACGAATGTCTCTAGGAGATATCGCCAGTTTCCCATGCAGAGCAATGATGTTTATTCTAAGATTTATACATGATGATATCGTTTCGAAGTCGAAATGTAAATAGTTACATATTCCCACTCGGTGATATGTAGGTTGGATTTTCCTACACCATCTGAGATATATAGCGAGTGAGGATAAACGAGCCGGTGCCCGGGGGAAATGATCTTAACAGGCCAGAAATTGAGACACCGATCATCAGTCTCTTTTGCCCTGAGCAGCCTATCGGCAGCGCTGCTCCTGAGTGCCTTGGCCGCCACGCCCGCCGGCGCGCAGAACGCCACGCCCTCCGGCGTCGAACCCGGCAAGATCGAGAACCGCATTCGCAAACCCGCGGCGCCAGCACCGGAGGAAAAGCCGGCGACTATCCCCGCCTTGCCCACCATGGACCTGAAACCGGACGGCATCGAAGGTGAGTTCGTCTTGGCCGGCGTCGAGGTCATTGGCGCCAGTGTCTATCCGGTCGCCGAGTTCGCGCCCCTCTGTGAACCCCTGATGGCGAGCCAGGTGTCGCTGGCGCAGATTCAAGATCTGGTCAAGGCGATCACCCAGAAGTACCGCGACGACGGCTATTTCCTGGCCACCGCCAGCGCCGAGCCGCAGGACCTGGCGCTCGGCATCCTCCGCATCCGCATCGCCGAAGGCGCCATCACCCGGGTTCGGTTCGAGGGCGATCTATGCGGGCGCGGTGAACTGGTGAAGCGCTACGCCGACAAGATCACCGAGGCGCGCCCCGCACAGCTGGCGCACCTGGAGCGCTACATGCTTTTGATCGACGACCTGCCGGGCGCCACCGTCGACGGATCGCTCAATCCCATCGATTCGGCCAAAGGCGAATTCGAACTGGTGATGCGCATGAGCGACCGCACGCTTGACGGCTCGGCCAGCATCGACAACCGCGGCACCCGCGCCGTCGGCCGCTATCAGGCGCTGCTCAATGCCAACCTCAACACCGGCGCGCTCGGCGGCACGCGGACGGGCGTGACCCTGTTCACCATTCCCGCCACACCGGAAGAGCTGGTCTACGTGCAAGTGACCCAGGAGCACTGGATCGGCTCCGAGGGACTGCGCGGCTGGGTATCGGCCTCGCACAGCGTCGCCGACGTCGGCGCCCAATACGATGAAACCAACCTTGGCAACAAGAGTACCCGGGCCGTCCTCGGTCTCGCCTACCCACTGATCCGCTCGCGCGACCACAACCTGGAAATTTCGGGCCGGTTCGACGTCGTCAACCAGCGCCAGGATGACAGCAATGTACGGGAGTTCGACGACCGCCTGCGGGTTCTCCGTTTCGGCGCCGACTACAACCTGAATGACAGCCTCGACGGACAGAACAGCCTGTCATTGGAACTGTCGCGTGGTCTCGACATCCTCGGCGCATCGGAAGGGGAATATCCGAGCCAGTCGCGCGCGCCGTCGCGCACCAATGGCCGGGCGGAATTTACCAAGCTGATGCTTTCCGCCAGCCGGCGCCAGAAGATCGGCAAGACCTGGACGGTGCAATTGTCGGTGGCGGGGCAGCGCGCGGACCGGTGGCTGTTGTCGAGCGAGGAGTTCTATCTGGGCGGCACCCAGTTTGGTCGCGCTTTCGATTCCGGTGAGATCTCCGGCGATCATGCCGCCGCCGGCGCCATCGAGATTCAGTACGGCAAGTTCCTGTCCTGGCCCTATCTCGATTCCTATCAGGTCTACGGCTTTTATGATTTCGGTGTCGTCTGGGAAACCGAGGCCACCGATTTCCAGGACCACGCCAGCCTGTCATCGGCGGGAGGCGGTGTGCGCCTCGGCATCACCAAGTCGGTGTTCTCCGGTCTCGAAATCGCCACCCCGCTGACCCGTATCGTCGCCAACGAGAACGACAAGGAACCGAGGCTGTTCTTCTACCTGCTGGCCAACCGATAGGCCTTTTGTCCCCTAGAACACGTTGAAATCGAACACACTGACCAGGTGCGTCGTTTCCCCCGCGACCGGTCCGTCCAGCGGCATGTAAAGGCAGGAATAGGTGATGAAGTCCCTATCTTCCGCCCAGACCACCCGACCGTTGCTTTGCACCACGGCTCGGCTCTCCCACACCTGCCGGCAGATCGCGGTGACCATCTCAAGGGCGTCGCCGGAGTAGTTCTCGCTCAATCGTTTGCCGGTGCCGTCGAAGCCCAACACCTCGCGCAGCCCGGTTACGAAGAAGCGGTTGCGGAATTCCGTGCCCCCGTCCTCGGCGTCCTCCACGTCTTTGACGGTCATGAACGGCGCCGCCTTGTAGATGGCCATCAGGTCGAAATCCGCCCAGCCCGGATGGCGGCCGTCATGACAGAGCGACAGCCAATAGTCGTACACCATGCGCGCCAACGGATAGTCGATCCGCTCGGGCTCGATGACGATCTGGTTTCCGAAAAAGCGGCTCACAATCGTGGCTCCGGCGATGGCCTCGCGGCCCGGAAACCACATTGTACGTCAGGATCGGTGACAGCGGAAGCGGCTCAGCCGGCGTCCATCATGCTGGGCTCGCAGAACTGGCGGCGGCGCTTGAGCTGGCCGCAGGCGTTTTTCGCGGCGGCCGCGTCCTTGAACGGACCGGCCTTGAGGCGATAGTAGACCCCCTTGGAACCAAGATTGACGCGCGAGACCTCATGCTCAAGCTTACCCAGAATGGCCGTATGGGCGCGCTTGATCTGGGCCCATCCGCGCTCCGCCTGCTGCTGCGAACGGTAGGACGCCAGATGCACGGCGGGCTGCGGCCCGGCCGGCTTGGCCATCTCTTCCTTCTTCTCCAGCTTTGCCGACCCCGCCACCGCCTGTGACGGCGCCGCCATCGGCTTGGCCATGGCGGCCGGCTGGGCCGGGCGCATCGAAAGCTCGATGGCCTGGCGCTCGCGCGCGTATTCGTCGGAGCTGATGAAGCCGTCGTTGCGCAGCTTCTCCAGCCGGCGCACGGAATCGGCCGCCTCCATCAGGCCTTTCGGCGGCACCGCCGGATTGGCCACCACAACTGGGGCGGAGGGCATCATGGCATCGAGGATCATGTTGCGCTCGGCGGCGTGCTGGGAAACAGAGATGGCGCGCATTTCAAGCGCCCGTCCGATGGCCCGGAGGCGCCCGGCGATCTGTTTCGTCGATGGCACCGGGCGCTCCAGCCCCGCCGCCGGCGGCGGCGACGTCAGCGGCAGCAAGGCACCGATGTTGGTCTGGCGCCGGCTGGCGAATTCGTCGGCGGTGATCAGGCCCTGATCGCGCAGCGCCTTCAGGGTGGCGAAGCGGGACATCATGTTGGCGTCGTTGCCTTCGAACGACGCGACACCGCCCGCGCCACCGGGCTGGGCCATGGCATTACCGGCGCCCAGGCTGCTCGGCTGCGCCATCGGGCCGGGTTGCGGCTGCGGGATGGAGCGCCCGAGCATGGCGGAAGCCGCCGGCGCGCCGGTGACGGGCTGGTTGACCATCGGTGACGGTGCCGCGCCGGGTGCCGGCTGCTGCTGGCCGGGCGTGACGCCGCTCTCCAGCAGCGACAGATTGACGCTGGCGATCTGCGAGGCCGGCCGCGTGGTGATCGAGTTCCAGACCACGAACTGCTGCGCCTCGTCCGGACGCAACGCCAGCACCGCCTCGTACATCTCGCGGGCCTTGGTCATCTGACCGGTGTTTTGATAAAGAATCCCGGCACCGATCAATGCATCGATGTCGCGGGCGTTGCGCCTGAGCGCTTTCTTGAAGTGCGCTTCGGCGGTGATGTAGTTCCCCTTCGCCAGTTCGGCGATTCCCAGCTCGGCCTCGACGTTTTCCTGGAACGGCGAGCCGGCCCAGAAGGATTCGTCGAACATTTGCCCCTGCATCAGGCTGCAGCCGCCAAGTCCCAGATTGACCACCAGGACCAGGATCAAGACCCTGAATTTGCTATTCAAAACGGCTGGCACGTTTCCGGCCCCCCTCGGGCCTGTTGCGGCCCGAACATAAAAATACACCAAGGTAAAAAATACGGGGGACAATATACCAAGTATAGTGCTTTTTTAGGAAAACGCACACTACCCGTTGAAACCAAAGCATTTTTTGCTAATTTGCGGCCGTCGCCGGAGGCAACCTGGAAGATGCAAAAGCGCAGAAATCCGCGAATCTCCGACTAGGATTCTTTTACTTCGGTTTCTTCTGCTCTTCCTGCTCTTGCAGTTCGTCACAGCCGTTGACGCTGGAGAACGGCAGCTTGGTCACCGTGCCGCCGCCCATCTTCAGGGCGCCCTTTAGCACCAGGATGCCGCTGACATCGCGGGTGCCCAGCGCCAGGTTGACGGTATCGATCAGGCGCTTGTCTTCCTGCAATTGCGCCGGCGTGCGGCGGTAGTCGATCTTGGTATTGCCGCGGCTGCCCCGGTCGTACAGGTAATCGACGGTCATCGGCTGATTGTACCAGGCGCGCAGCAAGGCATCGGAAATCCTCGGGCCCTTGTTGCAGACGGCGCCGACCTTGGAATTGTCGCGCACGGTCAGGACCACGGTCACCGTGGTGTTGTAGACGCGACTGCTGTTCGCCGAGCGCTTCACAGGCGCGATCATCGAGCGCATCTGGATATGGCCTTCGCCCTGCTCGCGCAAGCCGTAGGAGCGCTTGCGCTCCACCGACTGGGCTTCGGCGGCACCGGTCCAGAACACGGCCCCCATCAAGGTGCACAGCAGGGCCAGGGTGATACGTCTCACGGCGTTGCTCCTGTTCGTTCCTTACATGCATGTGTAACACTGCATGCGATTGGGTTCACGCTAGCTCCCCGCCCTTACGAACTCCTTAACGCTCTCAAACTAATGGTTACAATGTTATGGCCATATAGGTGACGCCGTCCAGAGGGTTGTCGTAATAGGCGTCGACCTCGCGGAATCCCATGTCGCGGTAGAGCGCCCGCGCGGCTTGCAACTGCGCCAGGGTATCGAGGCAAAGCTCGCGGTAGCCCGCTTCGCGGGCCGCCGTCAGGCAAATCTCCGTCAAATGCCGTCCGAGCCCGCGCCGGCGCCAATCGGGCCGCACGTAAAGCCGCTTCATTTCCGCCCTGCCGCCATCGCGAGGACGCAGCGCCACGCAGCCGACCAGGCGTTCGTCGCCGCCATCGAAGACCAGATAGAGGCGCCCTTCCGGCGGCGCGTAGATGCCGGGCAATGCCGCCAGTTCGGCCTCGAAATCCTGAAAACAGAGATCGACCCCGAGCCAATCCTGGTATTCCACGAACAGCTCGCGAACCCGCGCCATGTCGGCATCGCCGACCGCCGCGCGGATTTCAAAACCGTCGATCATGGCAGCTTCAGCGTCCCCTCCAGCACCAGCACCGCGCGACCGGCCATTTCCACCCGCTCGCCCAGCATCCGGCAGAACAGATCGCCCGACCGCGCCGAAACCTGCCGCGCATGGATGTCCGTCTTGCCCAATCGTTCCGCCCAATAGGGCACGATGGTGCAATGCGCGGAACCTGTCACCGGATCCTCGTCGACGCCCACATGCGGCGCGAAATAGCGCGATGCGCAGTCGCTTGCATCGCCGGGCGCGGTGACGATCAGCCCCATCCCCTGCATGGCGGCGATGTAGCGGAAATCCGGTTCGACGGAGCGCACCTGGTCCTCGCGCTCCAGCACCGCCATGTTCTTCACCGCGCGCAGGAAATAGACGGGCTCGATGCCGAGTGCATCGACCAGCCCTTCCGGCACGGGCACCTGTTCGGCCGGCAGCGCCGGGAAGTCCATGACCAGGAGATCGCCGTCGCGCCCGACGCGCAGTTCGCCGCTGCGCGTCTGAAACGCGATGGCGGCGGCAGCCTCGCCCCGCTGTTCGAACAGCACCGACGCCGTCGCCAGCGTCGCGTGGCCGCAGAGATCGACCTCGGCCTTCGGCGTGAACCAACGCAGTTCGTAGTCGCCGGGGCCGCGGGCCACGGTGAAGGCGGTTTCCGACAGGTTGTTCTCGAGCGCGATCGACTGCAGGGTGGCATCCGGCAGCCAGGCGTCGAGCGGACAGACCGCCGCCGGGTTGCCGGCGAACGGTTTGTCGGCGAAGGCGTCGACCTGATAGACCGGAATGTCCATGGCGTTCCCCTTCCCTAGAGCGCGTCGACGATGGCCTGGCCCAACTCGGACGTCGTCGCCTTGCCGCCCATGTCCGGCGTTTTGACGTCGGAATCGCGGATCACGGTTTCGATGGCGGTAACGATATCCACCGCCGCGTGGTTCTGTCCCAGGTGATCGAGCATCATCGCCGCCGACCAAATCTCGCCGATCGGGTTGCAGATGCCTTGGCCCGCGATATCCGGCGCCGAGCCGTGCACAGCCTCGAACATGGAGGGGAAATCACGCTCCGGGTTGATGTTGCCTCCGGGCGCGATGCCGATGGTACCGGTCACCGCCGGGCCGAGATCGGAGAGGATGTCGCCGAACAGGTTGGAGCCCACCACCACGTCGAACCAATCGGGGTTGCGGACGAAATGCGCGGTCAGGATGTCGATATGGAACTTGTCGGTGGTGACGTCCGGGTAATCCTTGGAAACCGCCTCGAAGCGTTCGTCCCAGTAGGGCATGGAGTGGATGATGCCGTTGGACTTGGTCGCCGACGTGAGGTGCTTGCGCTCGCGCGTGCGCGCCAGGTCGAAGGCATAGCGCATGATCCGGTCGGTACCCTGGCGGGTGAAGATCGCCTGCTGCACCGCCAGTTCCTGGTCTGTACCTTCATAAAGCCGCCCGCCGATCTCGGAATATTCGCCCTCGTTGTTCTCGCGCACGATCATGAAGTCGATGTCGCCGGGCTGACGTCCGGCCAGCGGGCACGGCATCCCCTCGAACAGGCGCACCGGGCGCAGGTTGACGTACTGCTGGAACTCGCGACGGATCGGGATCAACAGCCCCCACAGCGAAACGTGGTCCGGCACGCCGGGAAACCCGACCGCGCCGAGCAGGATGGCGTCACTGTCCTTGATCTGCTGCAAACCGTCTTCCGGCATCATCGCGCCCTGTTTGTGGAAGCGCTCGCAGCTCCAGTCCTTCTCGTCGAAAGTGAAGGCCAGGTCGTATTTGCCGGCCACCGCTTCCAGCACCTTGATGGCTTCCGGCATCACCTCGTTGCCGATGCCGTCGCCGGGAATAACGGCGATGTTGTAGGAATTGGTCATGGGTCGATTGTCTCCCTGGATCGAAATGCGGACGCTACAGCGCCTCGGTCATGAGCAGCGCGTCGCCGCCGTACTGGATCAGTTCGTGCGCCACAATGGCCCGCCGGTCAACGATTTCGAATCCCTCGCGCAAATAAAGCCGCACGGCGGCCGGGCTTTCTTCAAAAGCGATCAGCGATAGTTCCGACAATCCCTCGCTCATGGCGCGGCGGCGCGTCAGATCGAGCAGCCGCGTGCCGATGCCCTGGCCGCGCGCGTCTTCATAGCAGGCGATGCCGGCGATATAGAGGCTGGGCGCGCTTTCCAGTTCGCAATAAGGCTTGAGCACCGGATCTTCATCGTCCCCCACCTCCGAGACCTCCAGCATGGGGAAAGCATGCACTATGCCCAATACCTTGCCGCCGTCCTCGGCGATCATGCAGTTCTGGTAGGAAAACGCCTCGCCCTCGCGGGCGAAACGGCGGGTGCCGGCGTCCAGGATCGTTTCTCCGGGTTCCGCCAGCGACGTCCAGATGTAATCGGCGACGCCGCCGGCGGCCATCTGGTACAACTCGGCGATGGCGGGGCTGTCGGCGCGGTGCGCCGGGCGGTATTCGACCATCGGTCTCCCCCTTCGGTGTCTTGGCTCAATCCTCCAAGTGCACGTTGATGCGCTTGTTGGTCTTGCCCTTGTTCTCGATCTTGCCGACGCGCACGCGGCCGATCTCGCCGGTGCGTGCCACGTGGGTGCCGCCGCAGGGCTGCAGGTCGATGCCCTCAACTTCCATCAGCCGCACCTTGCCCATGCCCATGGGCGGCATCACAGACATGGTCTTGATCAGGTCCGGGTTGGCTTCCAACTCGGCGTCGGTGATCCACTTGGCGCCGGTGGCGAGGTCGCCCGCGACCAGTTCATCGAGCTTCGCCTGGATCTCCTCCTTGTCGGGCTTGCCTTCGGTGTTGAGATCGATGCGGCTCTTGTCCTCGCCGATCTGGCAGCCGGTGATCTCGGCGTCGACGGTGGCGCAGATCAGATGCAGCAGCGTATGCATGCGCATCAGCTTGTGGCGGCGCTCCCAGTCGATCTCCATCGTGACGCGGTCGCCGACGACCAGCGCCGGCGCGTCGTCCGCCGGGATATGCAGGTGCCGGCCGGACGCCTTGTCCTTGCGGGTATCGGTGATCGCCACCTGGCGCCCGTCATCGGTGACGAGCCGGCCGGTGTCGCCGGGCTGGCCGCCGCCCAAGGGATAGAAGATCGTGCGGTCGAGTTCGATGCCGTCCTCGCCGACGGCGACGACGCTTCCTTCGGCCGCCCGGGCGTAGGCGTCTTCCCTGAAAATTTCTTCGGTCATGTTCGCTCCTTGGTCATTCGAGCCCGCGGCCCAGCACTTCGCGGAACAACTGGGCGTCGGAATTGCCGCCCGACAGGATCACGCCGACCTTCTTGCCGGCCATGACGTCGCGTTCCTTCAGCAATCCCGCCAGCGGCCCGGCACCGGCGCTTTCGGCGGCGTTGTGGGTATCGACGAAATAGGCCGCCATGGCGTCCTTGAACTCGTCCTCCTCGATGCGGACGATGCGGTCGGCGCCCGCGCAGATGATCTCGACCGCCCGGGCATCCGGCGCGCGGCAGGCAACGCCATCGGCGATGGTATCGGCGGTGTTGGTATTGACCGGCTTGCCGGCCTCGAAGCTGAGCGCATAGGCCGGCGCGTTCTCGGCGACGATGCCGACGATCTTGGTCTTGAGCCCCAGAAGATCGCGCACCGTGATCAGGCTGCAGATGCCCGATCCCATGCCGACCGGCACGTAGACGGTATCCAGGTCCGGATGCGCCTCGAACAGTTCCAGGCCGTAGGTCGACACCCCCATCAAAAGCCACGGATGGAACACCGGCACCAGGTGCAGGCCGCGTTCCTTGGCGAGCTCTATCGTGAACTCCAGCGCTTCCTGGAAATCGTCGCCGTGCTCGATCAGTTCGGCGCCGAAAGCCTTCATGGCGGCGTTCTTTTCCGGGTTGTTGCCGTGCGGCACGACGATCACCGACTTCATGCCGACGGCCGACGCGGCGCGCGCCACCGACTGGCCGTGGTTGCCGCGCGTCGCGGAAATGACCCCGGGGCAATCGGGCTCGCTTTCTTTCAGCTTGGTCAGGTAGACCAGCCCGCCGCGCACCTTGAAGGCGCCCGTGGGGGTATGGTTCTCGTGCTTGACCCAGACCTCGCAGCCGGCGCGCGCGGACAGCAACGGCCAGTGATAGGCCGGCGTCGGCGGCATGTGGCGGTGCACGATGTCGGCGCCCTCGCGCACCTGTTCGATTGTCAGTTCCGGCATGTTCGTTTCCCTTCACTTCGGTATATCACCCGCGCCGGGTAATGGCGATTCCGGCCAGGACGGTGACGGCCGCGACCATGATGGCGGGCGTGATCGCCTCGGCGAACAGCGCCACCGCCAGCACAAGGCTGATCAGCGGCTGGGTGAATTGCAGCGGCGCCATGCGCACGACGCCGCCTTCCTTCAACGCCCAGTACCAGGCGGCGTAGCCGAGGATTCCAACACCGAAGGCCATGAACAACAGCCCGCCCCAGGCGGGGCCGCCGATGTCGCCCCAGGGCACCTCCCATCCGGCCAGCGCCAGAAGCGGCAACTGCACCACGCCGGCCATGGCTAGCACCCAGAAAGTGGCGCTCCAGGTGCCGATGTGGGCCGACAGCCGCGCGCCGGCCACGTATCCCGCGCCCGAGCAAAAGCAGGCCAGCAGGCAGATTAGATCCCCCGCCAGCGTCGCCGTGCCGCTGCTTTCGGGGGAGGTCACCAACAGCCATTCGCCCGCCATGGCGACGCAGACGCCCAGGTACCACATGGGTTTCAGCATGCGCCGTTCGACCACCGCGCCGATGGCACCGACGATCACCGGCAGCGCCGCCAGGATCAGCGCCGCGTGCGCCGTCGAGGTGCGCGAGATGCCGTAGGTATAGATCAGCGGAAAGGCAGTGAAACCGATGACCACGGAGATCAGCGCCAGGCGCCATTGCACCCAGCCCTTGGGCAATGGCAGGCCGAGCAACAGCGCCAGCGGCAATGCCAATCCCGCGGCGAACACGGTGCGCGCCAGCCCCGCCGCCAGGGGCGGAATGTCGGTGACCATGAACTGTGTCGCCGCCGGCGATGCCGCCCACAGCACCATCGACACCATGCCGACGCCATAGGCCGGCAGCAGACGCGCCGCCGGCAGGGCCCGGGCGTCGGCGCTCATGGTTTGGAGGCTTGTGGGACCGGGTGGCGGGCGCGGTCCGGCGGCAGGTGCTGCTCGCCCAACAGGTCGCGGGCGATGAGATCGCGGACCTCCTCGGCATCCAGCCCGTGCCGGGCCACCTGGTCGGCCACCGACGCCAGCACCTGGTCGGCGTCCTGCATCAGCTTCAGGCGCTTAAACAGGTCGTCGTGGCGGATGCCCATGGCGGCGCCGATCAGTTCCATGTAGTTGCCGATCTCGAACGGCCACTGGTCCTGGTGCGAAACCAGTTCCCGGTGGTCGGCATGGTAGACGCTGAGCAGCATGTCGAGCCCCGCCCGCTCGGCGGCGTTCAAGGTTTCCGCGAGCAAGCGCGTCCGGTATTCGGGCACGGTCGAAAGGCCGGACATCTGATAGCCGGCGCGCGGCAGGTCGGCGGGCAGGTCGAGATCGACCACCTGGACACCGGGTATCGCCGACAGCAGTTCCACGACACTTTCCGTCACGCCGGGCGAACCCGGGAACTCCAGCAGCGCCACGCGCTTTTCCTGGCGCTCGGTGAACAGCGGTTTCAACGCCTCCAGGCGCTTCGCCAAATAGACCGGGAACATGGCGGTATCGAAGGCGTCGGTTTCGGCCGCCTCGTCGAACTGCATATGGCAGGTCGGGCACCAGGAGACCACTTCCGCCGCGCCGGTGGCGGCGTAGCGCTCGATGGTCTTGTTCAACTGCCGCCCGCCGTTGGCCATGTCGCCCTGGCGCATCTGCAGGATGCCGCAGCAATTGGCCGGTCCGCCGTGCACCTGGTAGCTGGCGCCGAGCCGGTCCAGCACGTCCAGGCACAAGAGCCCGATATGCGGCGTCTTCGGCATATTGCAGCCGGTATAGAAAATCAGGTCGGGCGCGCTTTCCGGATGCGATGCCGGGCTCAAGCGCGCCATCAGTTCGGCCGGCAATTGCAGGCGCGAGATCACACGCGCGGCGCGGCTCATGGCCTGGAAGTCGCGTTTGCCGGCATCCTTGCGGCTTTCCGTCGGCAGCATCGCCTTCAACCGGTCGCGCGCCATCATCAGCATGAAACGCGGGTTGATGCCGTGCTCGCAGACCGTCAGGCAATGGCCCGAGCCGCAGCAGGCCGTAGCCCAGCGCTGGGCGTCGGCATTGCCGTCACCGCCCTTGAGGATCTCCACCACGCCGGCGGTCAGCGTCTCCGCCGCCGCCTCGATACCGACGAGGCCCGGCGTCGGGCAGGAATCGGCGCAGGCGCCGCAGGCGGTGCAGGCCTCGGTTATGGCCTGGGTGCGGCGCTCCAGCGAGCGCTCGAAATCGGTGGGTTCCGGTTTCATGCGATCATCGAACACGCTCAGGCCCAGGCGATCAAGCCCGCCAGAACGGCTTCGCCGCCTCGCGCGCCGCCCAGTTTTGGCTGATGCCCATGTCGGCGAGTTCGCGCTGGCCCAGCTGCCCGAGCGTACGCCGCATGTCGGCCCGGCGCTGCCAGACCAGCATGCCGTACCAGGCCAGCACGCCGATGGCCGCTGGCGCCTCCCACAAGGCCCCCATGGCCTGCGCCAACGTCGCCCGGGCGCGGTCCCGGTCGAGCCGTTCGGCGGCATCGATACAATCCAGGTGCTGCATGATATTGTCCTCATCTGAGTTGATTTTGTATCTATATAATTGACACAATATTGGTGGCAATGTAATTATTGTCACCATGACAATATGGATGCCCGACCTGGCCGGACGCCAGGGCCCCAAGTACCTGGCGATCGCCGATGCCATCGCCGATGCCGTCACCGCCGGCGCGCTAGCCGACGGCGATAAGCTGCCCCCGCAACGCAATCTCGCCTACGATCTCGGCGTCACGCTCGGCACCGTGACCCGCGCCTACGCGGAAGCACGTCGCCGCGGCCTCGTCGGCGGCGAGGTCGGACGCGGCACCTACGTGCAAGCGCCCGGCTCCAACCCGCCCGACGGCTTCATCGCCCTGGCGCCGAACCGCCAGGGCGAAATCGATTTCGCCCACGCCGCCGCGCTGACGGCACGGCCCGGCCAACAATTGGCGGAGACCTTGAAGGACATCGCCGCCTCGCCGGAACTGGAGCAGTTGGTCGGCTACCAGTTCGACACCGGCCTGGCCCGCCACCGCGACGCCGGCGGCCAGTGGCTGCAACGTGCCGGCCTTGCGGCCAATGCCGACAAAGTCGCCATCACCAACGGCGCCCAGCACGGCATCATGGTGACATTGATGGCACTGGCGCAGCCGGGCGACACCATCCTGGCCGAGGCCCTCTCCTACCCCGGCTTCATTCAGGTTGCGCAGCAATTGAACCTGCGCCTCGAACCCGTCGCCATGGACGATCAGGGCCTGATCCCGGAAGCCTTGGCCGATGCGCAGCGGCGCACCTCGGCGCGGTTCCTCTACTGCATGCCGACCATCCACAACCCAACGGCGGCGATGGCCTCGGAAAGCCGCATGGAGGAACTGGCGGAAACGGCGCGCGCGCACGACCTCACGGTGATCGAGGACGACGTCTGGAGCGGCCATCTGCAGGCGCAGACTAAACCGCTCTCCACCTTCATCCCCGAGCGCAGCTACTACGTCACCAGCCTTTCCAAGACCATGGCCGGCGGGCTCAGGGTCGGCTATGTGCTGGCGCCGGACGCCGCCCATATCGAGCGCGTGCGTTCCATGGTGCGCCTGTCGGGCTGGCTGACCGCACCGGTGATGGCGGAAATCGCGGCGCGCTGGATCCTCGACGGCACCGGCGCGGCGCTGGCGCGCTGGCAGATCCAGGCCATGGCGCAGCGCTTCGCCATCGCCGACGAATACCTGCGCCCCCATAACCCGGTCTACCACCCGGCCGGCCACTATGTCTGGATGCACCTGCCGGAACCCTGGCGGGCGTCCGACTTCAAGGCCGAGGCCGAACGCCGCGGCGTGCAGTTGCTGACCGGAGAATCGTTCGCCGTCGGCCGCGCGCCGGCACCGCACGCGATCCGGCTCGGCATCTCCAAGCCCGAAACCGATGCCGAAGTGCGCCAGGGCCTCGACGTCCTGAGCGATATCCTGCGCACTGGCCCCGGCGGCGGTCTCAACGCCATCTAAACACCCCAGGCCACGGTTGCCTTCCCGGCAGGGCGTTGCGGGCCAAGCGCGGTTTCTCCATGATACGGAGGCTGCGTGTTGGTTCGCGGCGGGGAGGCGCCAAGCATGACGATCGAAACCGAATGGCGGGACGTGGATGTCCTTGTGGTCGGCTCCGGCGCCGCTGGTTCGCAGGCGGCGCAGGCGGCGGCCGAGGCCGGCGGCCGCGTGCTGCTGATCTCCAAGGATCCCATCGCCGCCTCCGACACCAAGATCTCCGGCGGCGCCGCCACCGTGCGCCAATCCGGCGACGACAGCGACAGCGTCGAGGCACTGTCGGAAAACATCCGCATTGCCGGCGCCGACCTGGCGGTGAAATCGATCACCGACGCCTTCGCCGAGGACAGCCGTGGTGCCTACGACCGCTTCCGCGCGCAAGGCCTGCGGCCCGGCATCGATACCGAGCGCAACGGCCCCAAACCCCGGCCGCTGCCGTTTGGCGGCCACACCAAGCGGCGCACCGTCGGCCACGCCAACCGGGGCGTCGCCTTCAGCCACGCGGGATGGAACGTCATCGTCCAGGGCGGCGGCGAGGGCCGCATCGATTACCTGGAAGATGCCTGGCTGCTCGATCTGGTGACCCAACCCGACCCCGCGCGCGGCGGTGCCGCAAAGCGCCTCGCGGGCGCGCTCGCCTATCACGCCGCCGGCGGCCGGCTGGTCGCCGTGCGGGCACCTTCGGTGGTGATGGCGTCGGGTGGGCTCTCGACGCTCTATTTCCCCAAGACCGACACCATGCGCGGCAACACCGGCGACGGCTACGCGGCGGCGGCGCGCGCCGGCGCCGAATTGGTGGACATGGAGCAATTGCAGTTCCTGCCGTTCTGCCTGACCGCGCCGCCGTCCTATGAAGGGCTGATGTCGGGCGAGCCGGTGATCGCCAGTTTTCTGGGCGTGCTGCGCGATGCCAAGGGCAAGATGATCCTCGATGGTGTTCGGCTGCGCTCGCGCGCCGAATGCGCGGCGGCGATCATGCGCGCCGTCGAGGCCGGCCGCGGCACGCCCAACGGCGGCGCCTACCTGGATCTGACGGCCAACGCCAAGGGCGAACGCGCCGGCCCCTACTTCATGCGGTTCCTGACCGAGACCAACCTGCCCGCCTATACCAACGTGCGCCAGGCACATGGCAAGAAGGTCGCGGATTGCGAACAGCCCTGGGAGGTGCGTCCCGCCGCGCACTACCTGATGGGCGGCATCCGCACCGACGCCTTCGGCTCTTCCGTCGGCGGCGAGGGCGACGGCGACGGAGGCCTCGGCATTGCCGGGCTGTTCGCCGCCGGCCAGGCCATGGGCGGCGTCTTCGGCGCCGACCGGCTGGGCTCGACCTCGCTCACGGAAGGCGCGGTGTTCGGCGCCCGCGCCGGCGCCGGCGCCGTCCGCCATGCGCGGAAATCCACCGAACCCATAACCGATGACGCCTTCCAGGAAACCATTGCTGGCTGGTCGAACCGTTTCGGCCAAACCGGTGATCGGCGCGCCGCGCCACTGCGGTCCCGGCTACAACAGGAAAGCTGGACCAACATCGGCCCGGTGCGCACGGAAGCCAAGTCCGACGCCATGGAGGCCCTGATCGCCGAGTGGCGGCAGCAACTGGACACCATCGAGATTCCGCCGCACACGCTGTGGAACCAGGATTTCATCGAATTCGTGGAACTCACCAACATGCTCGACGTGGCCCAGGCGACGGCGCTGGCGGCGCGCGAGCGCGACGGCTCCGTCGGCAGCCATGTGCGCCTCGACCGCCCCGACATTTCCATCCTGGCCAAACCCTACTCCACCGTGGTGGCGCGCTCGGCCGGCGGGAACTGGCGCGTGCGCCGGGTGGCGCGCGAGAAAACGCCGCTCGGGACCGTCATCGCCGCGCGTCTGCAAAAGGCCAAGCGGCTGATGCAGGCCCGCATGCTGCGCTGGCTGCCGCGCGGGCTGCGCGACCGGGCGCTGGAACGCCGTTACCGGGCGGTCATGGGATAAGCGGTACAGGATATGAGTGAACACAGTTCCTTCGGCACGGTCACCGTGAACCTCGTGCGCCAGCGCGAAGGCGAACGGCGTACCGAACCCTATGCCTATGTCCTGCGCGCCGAAGGCGAGCGGCCGATGGCGCTCGACGTATTGCTGCAGGCACAAGCGACCACGATGCCGGACCTGGCGTTTCGTTTCGGCTGCCGGGCGCGCAACTGCGGGGTGTGCACCATCGACGTCAATGGCCGGCCGCGCATCGCCTGCCGGGCGCGGGTCAAGGAGGGCGACACGCTGGCGCCGATGGCGACGCTGCCCGCCCTTTCCGATCTGGTCGTCCGCCGCGACGGGGTCGCCCGGCAACTGATCGGCCGTCTTGCCGGCGGCGCCGGCGCCAACGAATTGAACCGCGAGGCGCCGGACGACTACCACGCCCTGACCGCCTGCATCGAGTGCTACGCCTGCCTGCACGATTGCCCCATGCACCAGCGAAATCTGGATGCCGCGCCGCCGCCGGACCCGAACGACGGCTATCGCTGGGGAAACCCGTTCTCGCTATTGAAGCTGCAACGCCTGCGGCTCGATCCGGTGAGCGCGCCGCAGGCCCGCGCGGCGGCACTGGAGACCGCCAAGGCGCTCGGCCTCGACGCCTGCCGGGACTGCCCGGGGTGCAAGTGCGGGGTCGGGATCGACCTCAAGGGGCTGGTGGTGAAGCCGCTGCTCGAGGCCGCCTGGGGACCGGCCGGAGAATCTAATCCGGAATCGGATGACGGTGATTGAGCGGCCCGTGGCCGGCGCCGAAACCGGGCGCCGTGCGGATCGCTTCCTGGACATAGTCGCGCGCGCGGGCCACCGCCGCCGATAGGCCAAGCCTCTGCGCCAGACCCACCGCGCAGGCCGACGCCAGGGTGCAGCCGGTGCCGTGGGTGTGCTTGGTCAACTGCCGGGGGCTGGTGAAGGTCTCGGTGCCGTCGGCATCGACCAGCAGATCGGTCAACTGGTTGCCTTCCAGGTGGCCGCCCTTCATCAGCACCGCTTCGGCGCCGGCGGCACGCAGGCCGGCGGCGACCTGCTGCATGGAACCGGTGCCGGAAATCTCGTGGCCGCTCAGCACTTCCGCTTCCGGAATGTTCGGAGTCAGCAGCGTCGCCAGCGGCACTAGGCGTGAACGCATCGCCGCATTGGCGTCGTCCGCAAGCAGCGCATGGCCGCCCTTGGCCACCATCACCGGATCGAGAACGACCGGAATGTCGGCGGCCCAGCGCTCCAGGGCTTCGGCCACGGCGTCGATGATCTCGGTGCGGCCGAGCATGCCGATCTTGATGGCGTCGGCGCCGATGTCTTCCATCACCAGGTCGATCTGCTGGGTGACAAAGGCCGCCGGCACGTCATGGATGCCGAACACGCCGAGCGTGTTCTGCGCGGTGAGCGCGGTAATCGCGGTCATGGCGTAGCCGCCCAAGGCGGTGACGGTCTTGATGTCGGCCTGGATGCCGGCGCCGCCACCGGAATCGGAGCCGGCAATGATCAGGACCCGTCCGCGCATGCCGTCAGTGACCCACGGCTTTGGCGGCTTCGGCGATGGCGTCGGCGATCTCGCCGACGACGGCGCCGATCAGGCCCTCGTCCTCGCCTTCGGCCATCACCCGGACAACGGGTTCGGTGCCGGACTTGCGGATCAAAAGCCGCCCGCCGGTCCCCAGGCGCGCTTCGCCGTCGGCGATGGCGCCCTGCACCCGTGCGTCGGCCATGGCGTCGCCGCCGTTGACGCGAACGTTCTTCAGAAGCTGCGGAAACGGCTCGAAGCGGCGGCAGACGGCTGACGCCGGCGCGCCCTCCTCGACCACGGCTGCCAACACCTGCAACGCCGCCACCAGCCCGTCGCCGGTGGTGGCGAAATCGCCGAGCACGATGTGCCCCGACTGCTCACCGCCCAGGTTGTAGCCGTCGCTGCGCATGCGCTCGACCACGTAGCGGTCGCCGACCTGGGTGCGGATCAGGTCCAGGCCCTGGCCTTCAAGATGTTTCTCAAGCCCCAGGTTGGACATCACCGTGGCGACGACGCCGCCGCCCATGAGCGTGCCGGTGCGCGCCCAGCGTTCGGCGATGGTCGCCATGATCTGGTCGCCGTCCACCAACTGCCCGGTCTCGTCGGCGACGAGCAGCCGGTCGGCGTCGCCGTCCAGCGCCAGGCCCAGGTGGGCGCCGTGGGTGACCACCTGCTCGCGCATGTAGGCGGTATCGGTTGAACCGCAGCCGCGATTGATGTTGAAACCATCCGGCTCGACGCCGACGGGAATGACCTCGGCGCCCAGTTCCCACAACACTTCGGGCGCCACCTTGTAGGCGGCGCCGTTGGCGCAATCGACCACGACCTTAAGGCCGTCGAGGCTGAGGCCGCGCGGGAAGGTCTGTTTGACGTATTCCGTATAACGCCCGACCACGTCGTCGAGCCGACGCGCGCGGCCGAGATGGTCCGGCGCCGCCAGGTGCGCCTGGACGCCGTTGTCCATGCGCGCCTCGATGGCGGCCTCGACCCGGTCGGACAGTTTATAGCCGTCGGGCCCAAAGAACTTGATGCCGTTGTCCTGGTAGGGATTGTGCGACGCCGACAGCATGACGCCCAAATCGGCCCGGAGCGAGCGCGTCAGCATGGCTATGGCCGGCGTCGGCAGAGGGCCGACGAGGATCACGTCCATGCCCACCGAAATGAACCCCGACGTCAGCGCCGGCTCCAGCATGTAACCCGACAGCCGCGTGTCCTTGCCGATCACCACCCGGTGGCGATGATCGCCGGAAATGAACTCGGCGCCGGCGGCCATGCCGACGCGCAGCGCAACCTCGGCGGTCATGGGTTCGGTGTTGGCAGTGCCGCGAATGCCGTCGGTGCCGAAATACTTGCGGGTCATTTTTCGAAATCAAACCTTGCGAATTTTTCGAATTGTAGCGCCATCCGCCGGACGGAGGGCGTCACTTTTTATTACGCTTTCTTTCTTAATAAAGCCTTTTGTCGGCGATCGCCTCCCAGACGTCGAGCGCCTGGCGGGTTTCGGCGACGTCGTGGACGCGGAAAATCTGCACGCCGAGCGCACGCGCCGCCAGCGCCGCGGCGATGGAACCGGGTGCGCGCTTGGCCGCCTCGTCGACACCCGAAAGCCGGCCGATGAAGGTCTTGCGCGAAGCGCCCAGCACCACCGGGCAGCCCAGCGCATGCAGTTCGTCCAGGCGCGACAGGATTTCAAGGTTGTGGTCTAGCGTCTTGCCGAAGCCGATGCCGGGATCGACGGCGATGCGGCCGCGTTCGATGCCCGCGGCCTCGCAGGTTTCGATCCGCGCCGCCAGATAATCTCGGATCTCCGCCGGCGCATCCTCATAGGTGGGATTGGCCTGCATGGTTTGTGGCTCGCCCTGCATGTGCATGAGAACCAGATCGGCATCGGTGCCGGCGACGGTCTCCAAGGCTTCGGGATCGCCCGTCAGCGCCGTCACGTCGTTGACGATCCGCGCCCCCGCGCCGACGGCGGCACGCATCACGGCGGCGCGGCGGCTGTCGATGGAAACCAGCGCACCATCCGCCGCCAAGGCCTCGATCACCGGCAGTACGCGGTCGAGTTCTTCGGATACGGAAACCGGCTCGGCGCCGGGGCGGGTCGATTCGCCGCCGATATCGAGAATATCGGCGCCAGCGGCCAGCATGGCGCGGCCGCGTGCCAGCGCATCGGCGACGCGGAATGCCTCGCCGCCGTCGGAGAAACTGTCGGGCGTCACGTTGACGATGCCCATGATGCGGGGCTTGGAAAGTGCCAAGCCGGCGAAACGCGCCGCCGGCTTTGCGTCGGGCATCACCCTTCCGGCTGCGGTTTGGCGCCGAGCCCGGGGCCGCCTTCGTCCTTCTTGCCGTCCTTCTTGACGGCGCCGGACGTCGGCACCGAGGCCTTGCGGCCACCATCCGGGGGCGTGGCCATGTCATCGTCCTTACGCACGATTTCCTCGCCGCGCAAGAGCGCCTCGACCTCGTCGCCGCTCAGGCTCTCGTACTCCAACAGCCCCGTGGCGATGGTCTCCAGGCCGTCACGGTGCTCGGAGATGATGCGCCGCGCTTCCGCCTCGGCCTCGTCGATGAGCCGGCGCACCTCGTTGTCGATGAGGGCGGCGGTGGCTTCCGACATATGCTTCTGGCGCGCCACGGAATGGCCGAGGAAAACCTCTTCCTCGTTGTCGGCGTAGCGCAGCGGGCCCAACTCGTCGGAAAAACCGAACTCGGTAACCATGCGCCGGGCCATGTTGGTCGCCTGCTGAATGTCGTTGCCGGCGCCGGTGGTGATGTTGTCCTTGCCGAACACCAGTTCCTCGGCGATGCGGCCGCCGTACATGATGGCAAGGCGCGACTTCAACTGGATTTCGGACTGGCTCAGCTGATCGCGCTCCGGCAGGCTCATGGTGACGCCGAGCGCGCGGCCGCGCGGAATGATGGTGACCTTGTGCAGAGGATCGGTCTTCGGCATGTGCAGGGTGACGAGCGCATGGCCGGCCTCGTGATAGGCAGTCAGTTTCTTCTCGTCTTCGCTCATGACCATGGAACGGCGCTCGGTGCCCATCAGCACCTTGTCCTTGGCGGCCTCGAAGTCGGCCATGGTGACGACCCGCTTGGATGCGCGCGCCGCCAACAGCGCCGCCTCGTTCACCAGATTGGCGAGATCGGCGCCGGAGAAGCCGGGCGTGCCGCGCGCGATGATGCGGGCATTGACGTCGGGCGCCAGTGGCACCTTCTTCATGTGCACCTTGAGAATCTTTTCGCGGCCCAGGATGTCCGGGTTCGGCACCACCACCTGGCGGTCGAAGCGGCCGGGACGCAGCAGCGCCGGGTCGAGCACGTCGGGGCGGTTGGTGGCGGCGATCAGGATGACGCCGTCGTTGCCCTCGAAGCCGTCCATCTCCACCAGCAACTGGTTGAGGGTCTGCTCGCGTTCGTCGTTGCCGCCGCCGAGGCCGGCGCCGCGATGGCGGCCGACCGCGTCGATTTCATCGATGAAGATGATGCAGGGCGCGTTCTTCTTGCCCTGTTCGAACATATCCCTGACCCGAGAGGCACCGACGCCGACGAACATTTCGACGAAGTCGGAACCGGAAATGGTGAAGAAAGGCACGTTGGCCTCGCCGGCGATGGCGCGCGCCAACAGCGTCTTACCGGTGCCCGGCGGGCCCACCAACAGGCAGCCTTTCGGAATCTTGCCGCCGAGGCGCTGGAATTTCTGCGGGTCCTTCAGGAACTCGACGATTTCCTCCAGTTCCTGCTTGGCCTCGTCGATGCCGGCAACATCCTCGAAGGTGACGCGGCCGGTCTTCTCGGTCAGCATGCGCGCCTTGGACTTGCCGAAGCCCATGGCCTTGCCGCCGCCTGACTGCATCTGGCGCATGAAGAAGATCCACACGCCGATCAACAGCAGCATCGGGAACCAGGAAATCAGGATCGAGAACAGCGTCGGCGAGCCCTCGTCGGACGGCGCGGCGGTGATCTTGACGCCCTGGTCGGTGAGCGTCTTGACCAGGTTCGGATCATCGGGCGCATAGGTCTGGAACGGGCGGCCGTCGCGGAAGTTGCCGCTGATGGCATTGCCTTGGATCTTGACGTTATTGACCTCGCCGGACTTCACCGCCACCACGAAATCGGAGAACGCCAGCGCGTTATGCGGCGCGCGTCCGGACGATCCCTGGAACAGGTTGAACAACGCGAAAACCAAGAGGCCGATCACGACCCACAGGGCGAGGTTCTTGTTGAAGTTCACGTCGTCATCCTTTCCGTGGCTTGTCTTGGGGGCATTAGCCGCCCCGCACGCCTTCGGCGTACTCCATAGAAATAGTGTGCAAACCCGCCGACGCAACACCAAAAGCCACAAAAGACGCGGCATCCGGTGGCCTGAACCGCAGAAGCGGCATGCCGTCCGCGCCGGCGGCGCCGTCACGGCGGTAGTTTAGATGCGGAACGGCGAGAATACCACCGTCATCAACCAGTGCCGGCAGGCCCCAGAACGCCGCTTCCGGCAGGCGCGCGCACTGCAGGATTTCCGGCGCCTCGCGGCGGAGCGCCGTGCGGTCCGCCGGCGCGAGCGGCCTGAGTTGGTAACCCGCCGGCGCCGCCGCGATCCAGAACCGCCGGTCCCAATGCAGCGGCCCACCGTCGAGCACCAAGGGCGCCGGCAGGTTGCGCCGCTCGCGGAACACCCGGACATCGCCGTCCACCGCCGTCACCAGGCAGTTGCCGAGAGTGAGCGCAGGCGCCGTTTCAGCGCCGAGCGCCATCGCCAGCCGTTCCACCCGGCGCCGCGCCGGACGGTGCTCGAGGCCGCCCACCGCCATCAGCACCCGGGCCAGGGCGCGCAGGCGCAAATCTTCCGGCGCCTGGGCCAGGGTGTCCCGCGCCAACGTCGCGTACCCCGCCGCATGGAAGCGGCAACTCGCCGCCAGAAGCCGCGCCGTCTCGCGCTCCAACACCTGGCGGGCCTGGCCGTAGCGGCGCGCGCTTTCGGCCAGAGCTTTGGTCTCCAACATTTCATCCCGCAGCCGGGCGCGTTCGAAACGCGTGTCCCGGTTGGAGGGATCATCGAGCCACCCCTGCCCGTGCGTGGACAGGAAATCCCGCAACGCCTGGCGCGGCAGATCGAGCAACGGCCGCAACAGCCGGCAGTGGTGCAGCATCCGCTCACGCCCCATGGCCGCCAGCCCATCCGGCCCGCTGCCGCGCCGAAGCCGCATCATCAGCGTTTCCGCCTGGTCGTCCTGGGTATGGCCGACCAGCAGGTGCAGCGCACCGGCACCGGCGCACCAGTCATCGAGCAACCGGTAGCGCGCATCGCGCGCCCGCGCCTGAATGGCGGCTTGGGGTTTCGGCCCCCGCCAGCGGAGAATGTGATGATCGATACCCAGCGCCGCGAGCCAGTCCGCCACCTGCCGGGCCTCGCGGGCAGCATCGGCGCGCAGGCCGTGATCGACCGTGAGCGCCGTCACCCGCCCGCCATGCTCCCGCGCCCAGGCATCGGCCAGCAGCACGAGCGCCATGCTGTCGGAGCCGCCTGAGACGGCGACAGCGAGATGCGGGTCGGTTTCGAACGGGCCGAGCGCCGCCATGCGGTCGGCGAAGACGGCGGCGGAGACGCTGTCGGCCAAGGCCTGCAGCGAAGCCTACTGGCAGCCGGCGCGCTGGCGTTCGCGTTCCAGCGCGGTCTTGATGCGGCTCGACGATTGGGCGAAGTCGGCGGCCACCTTGTCATAGGTGGCGCAGGCCTCGGTCTTCTTGTTCAACTGTGCCAGCGACATGCCGAGCTTCAGCAGCATATCCGGCGCCTTCGGTCCCTTGGGATCGCTTTGGAAACCATCGAAGAACACCTGCGCCGCCTGTTGGAAGTCGGCGCGCACGTAGAAGGTCTCGCCCAGCCAGTAGCGGGCGTTGCCGGCCAGCGCATGGTCGCCGTGCTCTGCGATGAACTGCTTGAGGGCGATTTCCGCCTGGTCGTAGTTGGTCTGGCGTAACAGGTTGAAGGCGTAGCTATATTGCTCCTTCGGCGTGCCGGCAGGCAGCGTGGCCGCGGCCTGCTGTGTCGGTGCCGGCTGGGCGGCCGGTGCGGGCTGCTGGGCCGGCGCAGCCGCAGCGGCGGAG
>JAYPEK010000012.1:0-83555 GCA_038125725.1 Rhodospirillaceae bacterium | reverse complement strand
TCGCCCTGGATGGCGACGTCGACGGTCTTGGTCAGGCCGATGCGCTCGGCCTTGACGTCGACCTGGATGATCTTGGCGTCCTTCGGCCAGTAGTCGATGCCGTAACCGGGCAGGGTCGAGAACGGATTGAGGCGCGTGCCCAGCGCCAGCACCACGTCGGCCTTGGCAATCAGTTCCATGCCCGCCTTGGAGCCGTTGTAGCCCAAGGGGCCGGCGAACAGCGGGTGCGAACCGGGGAAGGCGTCGTTGTGCTGGTACCCGCAGCAGACCGGCGCCGACAGGCGCTCGGCCAGTTGCTTGGAAGCCTCGATGCCGTTCGACAGCACCACCCCGGCGCCGTTGAGAATCACCGGGAACTTGGCTTCCGACAGCAGCTTGGCGGCTTCGGCGATGGCGCCGCGGCCGCCGGCCGGACGTTCGATCATGATCGGGTTGGGCAGTTCGATGTCGACGATCTGGGTCCAGAAGTCGCGCGGCACGTTGATCTGCGCCGGGGCGGAACCGCGCCAGGCTTCGGTGATGACGCGGTTCAGCACCTCGGCGATGCGGGTCGGGTCACGCACTTCTTCCTGGTAGCAGACCATGTCCTCGAACAGGGCCATCTGCGGGATTTCCTGGAAGCCGCCTTGGCCGATGGTCTTGTTGGCGGCCTGCGGGGTGACCAGCAAAAGCGGCGTGTGGTTCCAGTAGGCGGTCTTCACCGGGGTCACGAAGTTGGTGATGCCGGGGCCGTTCTGGGCGACCATCATCGCCATCTTGCCGGACGAGCGGGTGAAGCCGTCGGCCATCATGCCGGCGTTGCATTCGTGCGCGCAGTCCCAGAAGGTGATGCCGGCTTTCGGGAACAGGTCCGAAATCGGCATCATGGCCGAGCCGATGATGCCGAAGGCATGTTCGATGCCGTGCATCTGCAAGACCTTAACGAAGGCCTCTTCCGTGTTCATCTTGGTCATGTCGTATCCTCCGAATGGGCCCCGGCGCCTTGCCGAAAATCCCAATAATGAGACAAAATGTTACTAAATTTAAGATTTCCGCATAAAAACCACAGAAATCCACTTCTCGTCAAGCGTCAAAATCCGAAAAAATGAGACGTATCGTCAAATTTATCAGATTTTCGCAACCAGATCGGGTCTCCTATTCCCCCAGCGCCGACACCGGGTCGACGTAGTCGTAGTTCAGGTCCTCGGCCACCGCCCTGTGGGTGACGTGGCCGCGATAGACATTAAGGCCGTTCCTCAGGTGCGGATCGTCGAGCAGCGCCTTTTGGTGCCCCTTGTCGGCAAGCGCCAGAATGAACGGCAGGGTGACGTTATTGAGCGCATAGGTGGACGTATGCGACACCGCGCCCGGCATGTTGGCGACGCAATAGTGCACCACCTCGTCGACGACAAAGGTGGGATCGGCATGGGTGGTGGGCTTGGAGGTCTCGGCCGAGCCGCCCTGGTCGATGGCCACGTCGCAGATCACCGAGCCGGTTTTCATGGCCGCAACCATCTCGCGGGTGATCAGCTTCGGCGCCTCGGCGCCCGGCACCAGCACCGCGCCGATAACCAGGTCGGCGGCTAGGATTTCCTCTTCCAGCGTGAGCTGGGTGGAATAGATCGTCTTGATCGATTGCCCGAAGCGCCGCACGAGCGAGCGCATGGTATCGACATTGCGGTCGAGCACGGTCACGTCGGCGCCCATGCCGACGGCCATGTAAGCGGCGTTCTCGCCGACCACGCCGCCACCGACGATCACCACCTTGGCCGGCTTGACGCCGGGCACGCCCGCCAGCAGCACGCCGCGCCCGCCGGCCTCGCGTTCCAGGAAATGTGCGCCGGCCTGGATCGACATGCGGCCGGCCACCTGCGACATCGGCGCCAGCAATGGCAGGCCGCCCTGGGCGCTGGTGACGGTTTCGTAGGCGATGCCGACGACGCCGGCGTCGAGCAGGTCGCGGGTCTGATCCGGGTCCGGCGCCAGGTGCAGGTAGGTGAACAGCACCTGGCCGTCCCTCAGCATCTTGCGCTCGCTGGCCTGCGGCTCCTTCACCTTGACGATCATGTCGGCCGAGGCGAAGACCTCTTTGGCACTTTCCAGCACCGCGGCGCCGGCGGCGCGGTAGTCGTCGTCGGTGGCGGTGATGCCGACGCCGGCGCCGGTTTCGACCACCACCTCATGGCCGTGATGCACCGCTTCGCGCACCGATGTCGGGGTCATGCCGACCCGGTACTCGTGGTTCTTGATTTCCTTCGGAACACCGATCTTCATGGCGCGGCTTCCTCCCGTCCCAAAAAACAAGCCGCCGGCGCACCACTATCGGCGCGGCCGGTTCGTCTCATTGTCCGCCAATTGTGTCTCAAGCGGCTGGCCTCACGGTAGGTCCAGATCGCGGCAATCACCGGAGCCAGATCGGGTCAGCGCCGCAGCCCGGCGATGACTTCCGCGAGCATCTTGACGCCCGGCTCGATCAGGTCACGCCCGATGCAAGAGAGGCCCAAGCGAAAGAAATTGGTCGGCGGCGACGAGCCGCCGTAATGCACGGTGCCCGGCTCGATCATGATGGAGCGGCCTTCGGCGGCCGGCACCAGGTCATCCACATCCAGCCAGTCCGGGCCCTGCACCCAAAAGCTGGCGCCGCCAAACGGCGGCTGGCGGCTGGAATTGGGAAGATGCGCGTCCAGGGCCTCGGCCATCGCCCGCCAGCGTTCCCGGTAGGCGCGGTGCAGGCGGTGGACCAGGCTGTCGTGATGGCCGAGCGATAGAAACAGCGCCGCCGTCCGCTGGTTCAGGTTGGGCGCGTGGCGCAGCATCAGGCGCCGCAGTGCCCGGAGTTCCGCGATCAGTTCCCGGGGCGCCACCAGGTAACCCAGGCGAAGGCCCGGAAACAGCGTCTTCGAGAAGCTGCCGATGTAGATGACGCGGTTGCTGCGATCCAAGGACTTGAGCGCCGGCGTCGGTTCGCTGACGTAGTTGGTTTCCGCCTCGTAGTCGTCCTCAATGACGACGAAATCCTGAGATTGCGCGCGCTCCAGAAGCGCATGGCGCCGCTCGATCGGCATTGTCGCGGTCGTCGGGTATTGATGGGACGGCGTGACGAACACGTAGTCGATGCCGTTCAACCGGTCGTCGACGGGCAAGCCGCGTTCATCCACCGGGATCAGGCTGATACGCGGCGTCTTCAGGCCGAAGATGTTGCGCGCGTCGGTGTAGCCCGGTTCCTCCATGGCGACGCTGGTTGTCGGCGCCACCAGCAACTCGGCCAGCAGATAGAGCGCGTTCTGAGCACCCAGCGTGATCAGGATTTCGTCGGCGTCGGCGAAGATGCCGCGCCTCGGCAACAGGCGGGTGCGGATCTGCTCGACCAGCATCTCGTCGTCCTGCTCGCGGCGGTCGGCGATCCACCAGTCCATGCCGCGCCGGCCGTGCGCCTGGCGCGAACATTCCCGCCAGGCACCGATGGGAAACAGAGTCTCGTCCACCTGGCCGGTGACGAAGGGATAGTCGAAGCGGCGCCAGTTGGTCGGCTTGTCGTTGTTGATCTGCTCGGACGGGTGAATGGCGTAGCGCGCCGTCCATTGCGGCACGCCATCCGGCGCCACCACGTCGGGCTTGTCCGGCGCCGGACGTTCGTCGACGATTTCCGGATTGACGTAGAAGCCGCTGCGTTCGCGCGACAGCAGGTAGCCGTCATCGACCAGTGCCTGATAGGTCAGCACCACCGTGTTGCGCGAGACGCCCAGGATCTGCGCCATCTTGCGGCTCGACGGCAGCGCCTCGCCGACCGGGATACGGCGCTCCAGAATGGCGGCGACCAGCATCTCGCGGATCTGTACCTGCAGCGAGGCGCTGTTGACGCGGCTCAGGTGAAACAGGCTGTCACGCATGATCCATTTCTCGGTCCGGGGCCCGGAACGGGTCTGGCCCAGGTGAAATCCGGTAATTGGCGCTACGATAGAGCCAAAACCGGAGTTTAAGGTAGCCCCATGCGGCACTCAAGGGGGCCGCCCACTCCGTTTTAATTCGTGCTAGGGAGATTTGCGCCATGCAATACCAGGCCAACGACCTCGAACAACACTGGATGCCGTTCACGTCCAACCGCGAATTCAAGGCCGATCCGCGCCTGATCGTCGGCGGCAGCGGCGTTTATTTCACCGACCACAAGGGCGGCAAGCTGATCGACGGCTCGTCCGGCCTGTTCTGCTGCCCCTTGGGCCACGGCCGCAAGGAGATCGCCGAGGCGGTCTACCAGCAGCTTTTGGAGAACGACTACGCCTCGCCGTTCATGACCTCGACGCCGGGTTCCTTCGAGTTGGCCAACCGGGTGGCGCGGATCACGCCCGATCCGATCAACCATGTGTTCTTCGTCAACTCGGGCTCCGAATCCATCGATACCGCGCTGAAGATGGCCATGGCCTATCACCGGGCGCGCGGCGAGGGCCAGCGCACGCGTTTCGTTTCGCGCGAGCGCGCCTACCACGGCGTCAACATCGGCGGCGTGTCGCTTTCCGGCATGGTCAAGAACCGCGAGACCTTCTCCGGCGTGATGCCGGGCGTGGTCACGCTGCGCCACACCTGGAACCCGGACGAACTGTTCGTGCGCGGGCAGCCGGAATCGGGCGCCGAACTGGCCAACGACCTGCTGCGTTTCTGCGAGACCTACGGCGCGTCGACCATTGCCGCCGTGTTCGTCGAGCCCATCGCTGGTTCCACCGGTGTCTTGGTGCCGCCGAAAGGCTACCTGGAGCGCCTGCGCGAGATTTGCGACGAAACCGGCATCCTGCTGGTCTTCGACGAGGTCATCTGCGGCTTCGGCCGGACCGGCCACGCCTTCGCCTCGCAGGCCTTCGGCGTGACGCCGGACATCATGACCATGGCCAAGGCCCTGACCAACGGTGCCCAGCCCATGGGCGCGGTGGCGGTGAAGGACGAGGTCTACAAGACCATCACCGAGGCCGCGCCGGAGAACGCCATTGAGTTCTTCCATGGTTACACCTACTCCGGTCACCCGGCAGCCTGCGCGGCCGGCATCGCGGTGCAGAAGATCTACGAGGAAGAAGGCAGCTTCGACAAGGCGGCCGCCATGACCGACTACTTCCTGGACGGCCTCTTCAGCCTGCAGGACATGGATTGCGTCAAGGATATCCGCGGCTACGGCCTCCTGGGCGCGGTCGAACTGCATGCCAAGGGCGCGCCCGGCGCGCTCGGCACCCAGGTTCAAAAGGACCTCTTCTGGAACGGCATGCACGTCAAGTTCACCGGCGATACCGGTATCGTGGCGCCGGCGTTCATCGCCGAAAAGGCGCACGTGGACGAGATGATCGACAAGTTGCGCGCCACCCTGGAAGCCATCTAAGATCATCGCAACATCGGTTCGGCGGCGCGGCCCAGTCGCGCCGCCGCATCGTGTCATGAGCCGCGAAGAACGATTTTGCGGCCGAAGGGGAAAAAGATCATGGCCGAGGAACTCTGGCATTTCATCGACGGCGAACGGGTCGCGGGCAAAAGCGGCCGCAGCGGTGACGTCTACAACCCGGCCACTGGCGAGGTGACCAAGAAAGCGCCGCTGGCCAGCGCCGACGAAACCCGCACCGCCATTGCCGCCGCTGCCAAAGCGCTGCCGGGCTGGGCGGGAACGCCGCCGGCGAAACGCGCCCAGGTCATGTTCAACTTCCGCGACCAGATCAATTCGCACATGCAGGAACTGGCGGAGATCGTCTCCGCCGAGCACGGCAAGACCATCGACGACGCCAAGGGCTCGATCTCGCGCGGCCTCGAGGTGGTGGAGTTCGCCTGCGGCATTCCGCATCTCCTGAAGGGCGATTATTCGGAATCGGTTGCCGGCGATGTCGACAGCTTCAACGTACGCCAGCCGGTTGGCGTTTGCGCCGGGATCACGCCGTTCAATTTCCCGGCCATGGTGCCCATGTGGATGTTCCCGGTGGCCCTGGCCTGCGGCAACACCTTCGTCCTGAAGCCGTCCGAGAAGGATCCGTCCTGTTCGCTCCGGCTGGCGGAACTGTTGATCGATGCCGGCCTGCCGAAAGGCGTCTTGAACGTCGTCAATGGCGACAAGGAAGCGGTGGATACGCTGCTCACCGATCCGACCGTCGGCGCCATCAGCTTCGTCGGTTCCACCGCCATTGGGCGTTACATCTATGAAACCGGTTCGGCCAACGGCAAGCGCGTACAGGCGCTTTGCGGCGCCAAGAACCACATGATCATCATGCCCGACGCCGACATGGATCAGGCCGTCGATGCCACCATCGGTGCCGCTTATGGTTCCGCCGGCGAGCGCTGCATGGCGGTTTCCGTTGCCGTGCCGGTGGGCGAGGAGACGGCCGACGAGTTCGTCAAACGCTTGGCGCCGCGCGTGCAGGCGCTGAAGATCGGTCCCTACACCGACAGTGCGGCCGAAATGGGTCCGGTGATTTCGCTGGAATCGCAGCAGAAGATCGAACGCTACATCGACGAAGGCGTCGCCGCCGGCGCCGACTTGGTGGTCGACGGCCGCGGCCTCAAGCTGCAGGGCTACGAAAACGGTTTCTTCGTCGGCGGCACGCTGTTCGACCGCGTCACGCCCGATATGTCCATCTACAAGGACGAGATTTTTGGCCCCGTGCTCAGCGTCGTCCGCGCCGGGAGCTACGAAGAGGCCAAGGGCCTGGCCCGCGACCACGAATACGGCAACGGCGCCGCCATCTTCACTCGTGATGGCGACACGGCGCGCGACTTCACCCAATCCATCAACATCGGCATGGTCGGCGTCAACGTGCCGATCCCGGTGCCGGTTGCCTACCATTCCTTCGGCGGCTGGAAGGCGTCGCTGTTCGGCGATCATTCCATCCATGGCATGGAAGGGGTGCGGTTCTACACGCGGCTCAAGACCGTCACCGCGCGCTGGCCGAGCGGCATCAAGGAAGGGGCCGTGTTCAACTTCCACTCGGGCCACGATACCGGCCACTGACACCGGGAGGGCGCGCCGATGAAGGCCCTGCTGCAACGGGTGTCGGAAGCCAGCGTCACGGTCGCGGGCGAAACCGTCGGCGCCATCGGGCGGGGGCTTTTGATCCTGGTCTGCGCCGATCCCGACGACGGGCCGGACGAAGCCGCCTTCCTGGCGCGCAAGATCGCCGCCATGCGCATCTTCCCCGACGATGCCGGCAAGATGAACCTTTCCGTCCGGGATGTGGATGGGGCCGCGCTGGCGGTCAGCCAGTTCACCCTCGCCGCCGACTGGCGCCGGGGTAACCGGCCGGGGTTTTCGCGCGCCGCACCACCGGAACTGGGTGAGGCGCTCTACGAGAAATTCTGCGAATGCCTGCGGGCCGAAGGGTTGCCGGTGGAGACCGGGCGGTTCGGCGCCGAGATGCGGGTTCACTTGGCCAACGAAGGGCCGGTGACCATCTGGATGGATACCAAGGAATAAGGGAGCCGGGCCATGGCCAAGCAACTGCCGAACAAGGCGCAAGTGGTGATCGTCGGCGGCGGGGTCATCGGCTGTTCCATCGCCTATCACCTGACCAAGATCGGCATCGCCGACGTGGTGCTGGTGGAGCGCAAGCAACTGACGTCGGGCACCACCTGGCACGCGGCGGGCCTGATCGGGCAGCTTCGCGATTCCCAGAACATGACCAAGCTGGCCAAGTATACGGCCGAACTCTACCTGGATCTGGAAGAGGAAACCGGCCAGGCCACCGGCTACAAGATCAACGGCTCGCTGTCGCTGGCCACAAGCGCCGGGCGCATGGAGGACCTGCAGCGCCGCGCCGACATGGCCAAGGTGTTTGGTCTCGCGGTCGACGTGCTGACGCCTGAACAGTGTCAGGAGCTCTATCCCCTGATCAGCACCGACGGGCTGGTCGGCGGCACCTTCATCCCCTCCGACGGGCAGGCCGATCCGGTCGGTATCACCCAGGCGCTGGCCAAGGGTGCCAGGGCTGGCGGGGCGCAGATTTTCGAGAACACCAAGGTGACGGAGCTCCGCGTCGAGGACGGCCGTTGCGTCGGTGTTGTCACCGATGCGGGCGAGATCGCCGCCGATACCGTGGTGCTGGCTTGCGGCATGTGGACGCGCTTCCTCGCCGCCAGCGTCGGCGTGCATGTGCCGCTGCATGCCTGCGAGCATTTCTACATCGTCACCGAGCCCTTCGACGGCGTGACGCCGGACCTGCCGGTGCTGCGCGACTACGATGCCTGTGCCTATTACAAGGAAGACGCCGGCAAGATCCTGCTCGGCGCCTTCGAGCCCGTGGCCAAGCCCTGGGGCATGGACGGCATTTCCGAAGATTTCTGCTTCGACCAACTGCCGGACGATTTCGATCATTTCGAGCCGATCCTGATGCAGGCCATCGAGCGCATGCCGGCGCTGGAGACCGCCGGTATCCAGACCTTCTTCTGCGGCCCCGAGAGCTTCACCCCCGATGACCGCTACCATCTGGGTCCGGCGCCCGAGGTCGAAGGCCTGTTCGTCGCGGCGGGGCTCAATTCCATCGGCATTCAGTCCGCCGGCGGCATCGGTAAGGTGGTGTCGGAATGGATCCGGGACGGGCTGCCGCCGATGGACCTGGTCGGTGTCGATATCCGCCGCAACATGCTGTTTCAATCCAACGGCCGCTACCTGCACGACCGAGTGAAGGAGACGTTGGGCCTGCTCTATGCCGTGCATTGGCCGTTCTACCAGTACCAAACGGCGCGCGGTGTCAGGCGCACGCCTTTGCACGACAAGCATGCCGCCGCCGGCGCCTGCTTTGGCGAGGTCGCTGGCTGGGAACGGCCCAACTGGTATGCGCCGGAGGGCGTGAAGCCGGAATACCAATACAGTTTCACCCGCCAGAACTGGTTCCAGCATTCGGCCGCCGAACACATGGCCGTGCGCGAAGGCGTCGGCCTGATCGACATGACGTCGTTCGCCAAATACCGCCTTCAGGGTCTGGACGCCGAGGCGGTGCTGAACCGGATTTGCGCCAATGACGTGGCGGTGGCGCCGGGGCGCATGGTCTATACCCAGTGGCTGAACGAACGCGGTGGCATCGAGGCCGACCTGACCGTCACCCGCCTGGCCGAAGACGACTATTTGATCGTCACGTCTGCGGGCTCGCAGACGCGCGATTTTCATTGGCTGACCAGCCACATCCCGGCCGACGCCCGCGCCATCGCCACCGACGTGACGTCGGGCCTGGCGGTGCTGGCTGTGATGGGGCCGAAGGCGCGTGATATGCTGGCGCCGCTGACGCCGGCCGATCTTTCCAACGATGCCTTCCCCTTCGCCACCAGCCAGGAGATCGAACTGGGTTACGGCCATGTCCGAGCGTCCAGGATCACTTATGTGGGCGAGCTCGGCTGGGAGCTCTACATGCCGAGCGAATTCGCGCCGCATGTTTACGAAACCCTGGTCGAGGGCGGTACCGATTTCGGGCTTCTCCAGATCGGCATGCACGCTGTCAATTCGCTCCGTACCGAGAAAGCCTACCGCCACTGGGGCCATGATATTTCGAACGAGGAAACGCCGCTGGAAGCGGGCTTGGGCTTCGCCGTCGCCTGGGACAAGCCGGGCGGCTTCATCGGCCGCGAAGCCCTGCTCGAACAACGCGACGCCGGGGTCTCGCAGCGTCTGGTGCAGTTCCTGCTCGAGGATCCGGAACCGCTGCTCTATCACAATGAACCCGTCTACCGGGACGGCGCCATCGCCGGCTACATCACTTCGGGCATGTATGGCCATGCGCTCGGCGGCGCGGTTGGGCTCGGGTATATCTCGGGCGCAGCGCGGGTTGACGCGGACTTCATCGCCGCCGGACGTTATGAGATCGAGGTGGCCGGTGTGCGCTACGCGGCGCGCGCATCGCTGAAGCCGTTCTACGACCCGATGGGGGCGCGGATTCGCGCCTGACGTTCGACCTTTTATCCTTTCGGCTCAGGCGTTTGCCGGTCTATGATCGGAAAAAACCGAACGTGCGTTCCGGGGAGACGCGCGAACGATCTACGGAGACACGCCGACGTGGCTTCTGAAATACCGATGGACCGGGCCGGGAAGGCGGATGACCTGCTGCTCCGGCTGGAAGCGATGCCGTCGCCGCCGACGGGCAAGAATACCTTGCTCGTCGTGTCCTTGAGCATGCTGCCCCTGAGCAATGCACCGGACGAGTTCTGGACCGACTTTCGCCGTGCCCTGGTCGAGTTCCGTGATCGCCACAACGTCGAGGTTTATGAACTTGCCTATTCGGAGCGAGGCTTCCTGGCCGGAATTGACGAATACAACCAGGTCCGCATCAACTCGGACCTGAAGGTAACGCTGCTCCGGTTGATCCAGGAATACTTCCCGGAAAATTTCGGCATGGTCGACCAGACCCGCCTGGTCGCCGTGTTCGATCTGCGCCAGAAAATGGCAACGGCGAAAAAGATCATCGGCCGGCTGGTCGAAAGCTCCGACAAGCCCGTCGCCGAGCAGGTGCAATCGCTGCGCCGCCTGCAGGAGGAGGACATCTCCCTGGTGATCGGCGTCAACCGGCAGTTGGGACCGGAACAGTTCGCCAAGGTGTTTATCCGCAGCCAGAAGATCGCCGCCATCAAGCCGGGCCAGGAACCGCAGCAGGTCATGCACGAGTACTTGGTCGGCATGGACATGCTGAAGAAGCACGTGTTCAAGAAGGTCGAACTGCGCGGCTCCGGCAACCTGTTCAACCAGTTGACCCTGACCCTCGACCGACTGTTGGTCGAAGCCTACGACGCCATCAACCCGTCCGGCGCCAAGTGTTCCATCAACCTGAACGTCGAAAGCGTCTTTACCCGTTCGTTCCAGGAATTCATGGGAGAGGACGACTATTCGGTGTTCTCGAACCTGGTGTTCGAGTTCCGCCAGGCCAACATCCTGCAGCATTTCGACGAATACCTGGTGGCAGCGGAATTGATCCGGTCTCGCGGCGGCACCATCGCCGTCGACGCTATCTTCCCCGAAACCGTCGGCGTGGTGAACCTGGCACGCCTGAACGCCAATATCGCCAAGGTGTTCTGGCGCGGCGGGGCGGAGACCGTGCTGCCGCAATACAAAGACGAGATCGCCGCCATGCAGGCCGCCGGCACCGTCGTGGTGCTGGCCCGGCTCGACGACGAACTTGGCCTGCAGGTCGCGCACGACCTCGGCATTCAAATGTTCCAGGGGTTCTACGTGGACGACCTGTTGGCGGAAAAAGCCAAGGCCGGTTAAGCGGGCGCCGCGTCCGCCGCCGTCTCCACCGGAAACAGCGTTTCCAGCCGGGCAAAACGGAAGGCTCGGTGCACGGCGTCGCTGGCCGCGGACAGACGCAGTTCGGCGCCCATGCGGCGCGCTTCGGAAAGCAACCGCACCAGACCGGCGAGGCCGGCGCTGTCGATCCAGGTGACGCGGCTCAGATCCAGGGAAAGAGCGCCTTCGCTGGTTAGCTTGGTGCGCAGGCGTTCCAGGGTTTCCATGACGTTCGAAAGATCGAGCGGGCCTTCGAGCCGGTAGGTGAACATGATCGTCTCCATGGTGGTTCCGATTGCCACCAATATGGAACGGTCAGATGGCCAATCCATGGACGAAATAAGGCGATTTCTGGGCAGGAAAAATGGTTAGCGAACCTGCAGTTCGGCGACGCTCTGTACCCGGGCGCGCCAGCGAAGTGCCTTGGTGCAGTTGTAGGCCTGTGGTGCCGAGACCACAACCACGTAGCGGCCGGGATGCTTCGGCGCCGGCATGCGGAACGACACGCGCTCGCGGTGATGGCGGCCGCTGGCCGAATAGACGCATTGGCCACCCGGCAGCCGTTCCAGGCGCTTGCCGCGCTTCAGGGCATAACCGACGACGATCTGATTGGAGCATTTCGGGCACCAGCCCGAGGAGTCGGAATTGAACCCGAGATCGACGGAAATCCGCGATCCGGCCTTCACGGCGACCGGGTTGCCCCGGCCGCCGCGGAGACCATTGAGTAGAACCTTATTAATGGTTGCATGACCGATCCGCTTGGCGCGCGCGGACGCGATTTCCTCGCCCCAGGTAAGGTCTGGCAGGAAAACCGAAATTCCCAATACCAGACCGAAAACCGATCCGAAGCGGCGCCAAGAAAAGCCGGACATGTGTCCTCCCTGGTTCATGGCCCATCTGGTAGCGGGAGAATCGGGGCAGCGTCAAATTTCCGTGTGGCCGGCCTCGACGGATTCTCAAGTTATTGAAAATACGTGCTTTATTATGGAATCTTGACAGTGCTGAAACAGCGCCGTGCCGGCACCTCAAACAAAACGCGGGGGAATCGGGGGAAATCGCTCAGGTGACGGTGACCTTGACGCCGCTCAGTCCCTCGACGCCGCCGGTCAGCACGTCACCCTTGTTCACCGGGCCGACGCCGGCGGGGGTGCCGGAATAGATCAGATCGCCCGGCTGCAGCGTGAACAGGCCCGACAGGTAGGCGATGGTCTCCGGGATGTTCCAGATCAACTGGTTGAGATCGCCTTCCTGGCGCAGCTCGCCATTGATCTCGAGCCAAACGCGGCCCTGTGCCGGGTGCCCGACCTCGCTCACGGGGTGCAGCCGGCCGATGGGGGCTGCGTGGTCGAAGGCTTTGCCGACATCCCACGGGCGGCCCATCTTCTTGGCCTCGCCCTGCAGGTCGCGCCGCGTCATGTCGATGCCGACGCCGTAGCCCCAGACATGATCCAGCGCCTCGGCCTCGGCAATGTCGGCGCCGCCGGATTTCAGCGCCACCACCAGTTCGATCTCGTGGTGAACGTCCTGGGTCTGTGACGGGTAGGGGAAATCGCCGCCGCCATCCAGTTCGGATGCCGCCACCAAATTCTCCGGCGCCTTGGCAAAGAAGAACGGCGGTTCGCGGTCGGGATCGTGGCCCATTTCGCGCGCATGGTCGGCGTAGTTGCGCCCGACACAGTAAACCCGGTTGACCGGAAACTCATCGTCACTGCCGGCAATGGCGACGGCGGCGACGGGCGGCGGGGCGATGACATAGGCCATGATCTGCTCCTTCGGCGGATGCTCGGTTCGGCGTTTGTATAGCGATTGCCCGGCGCTCAGCCAAGCCCGGTTTGCGGCGCCCGCGGCTTGCGCTAATCTGAGGAAAATCGCTCAGCTCAAGGGGAAACCCACATGGCCCTCAAAACACCCTACCTGATGTTCCTCGGCGACGCCGCCGACCAACTGGCCGCCAAGACCGCCGCCGGCGTGGTGCACTGGCGTCCTGATATCTGCTTAGGCCAGTTTCGTCTCGATGGCTGCAACGCCGATCTCGGCCTGCCCGACATGGACCTCGAAGCCGCCTATGAGGCCGGTGCCCGCACCATCATCCTCGGTGTCGCCAACCGGGGCGGCGTCATCGGCAGGACCTGGACCGACGTCCTGGTGCGCGCGCTGGAGATCGGTTTCGATATCGCCAGCGGCCTGCACAACCGCCTGACCGACGTGCCGGCCATCGCGGAGGCGGCGGCGAAGCATGGCCGCGCGCTGACAGATGCCCGCCACCCGACCCGCGCCTTCGACGTGGCGTCGGGCGTCAAGCGGCCGGGCAAGCGGCTTTTGCCGGTCGGCACCGACTGTTCGGTCGGCAAGATGTATACGGCGCTGGCGCTCGAGCGCGAGATGCAGGCGCGCGGCATGAAGGCGACCTTCCGCGCCACCGGCCAGACCGGCATTTTCATCGCCGGCCAGGGCGTCTCGGTCGATGCTGTGGTTGCCGACTTCATTTCCGGCGCCACGGAGTGGCTGACGCCCGCCAACGACCCCGACCATTGGGACCTGGTGGAGGGGCAGGGATCGCTGTTCCATGCCTCCTTTGCCGGCGTCAGCCTGGGGCTGCTGCATGGCGCGCAGCCGGACGCCCTGGTGCTCTGTCATGAACCGACCCGCAAACACATGCGGGGACTGCCGGATTATCCGCTACCCGGTATCGCCGAATGCGTCGCCGCCAACGAGGCCGCCGCGCGGCTCACCAATCCGGCGGCGAAATGCATCGGCATCGCCGTCAACACCCACAACATGAGCGCCGGCGAAGGCCCCGCCTATCTGGCTGCGCTGGAGGACGAGCACGGCCTGCCCGCCGTCGATCCCGTCGCCACCGGCGTCGGCAAGCTGGTGGATGCGCTCTCATGAGGAAGCTCGCGGTCCGTACCGAGACCTGGCCGCTGGCCAAGCCGTTCACCATCTCGCGCGGCACCAAAACCGAAGCGCAGGTGGTGGTGGTGGAAATCACCGACGGTGGCCATGTGGGACGTGGCGAAAGCGTTCCCTATCCACGCTACGGCGAAACCGTGGATGAGGTGCTGAGCGAAATCCGCAACCAGGCAGCAGCCATCGAGGGCGGTCTGGAGCGTGACGCGCTTTGGTACGTGACCGTGCCGGGCGCCGCGCGCAATGCCATCGACGCCGCCCTATGGGATCTGCAGGCGAAAACGGATGGGGTGCCGGTCTGGAAATTAGCCGAGGTCCCGGAGCCGAAACCGGCCCTGACCGCGCAGACGCTGAGCATCGATACACCCGATGCCATGGGCGCCGCGGCGGCGGAACTGGCTTCGGCGCCGCTCCTCAAGGTGAAGCTGGACGCGGAACTGGCGCTAGAGCGCATACGCGCGGTGCGCGCTGGCGCGCCGGATGCGCGGCTGATTGCCGACGCCAACGAGGCCTGGGATATCGATCTCCTGAAATTGGTGGCGCCGGAAATGGCGAAACTCGGCGTCGAAATGATCGAGCAGCCCTTGCCCGCCGATGCCGACGACGATCTGGCCGGTTACGACTGCCCAGTGCTGCTCTGTGCCGATGAATCCTGCCACACCAGCGACGACCTGGCGGCGCTGCAGGGGCTGTTCGGCATGATCAACATCAAGCTCGACAAGACCGGTGGCCTGACCGAAGCGCTCAATCTGGCGCGCGCGGCCGAGGCGGCGGGCTTCAAGATCATGGTCGGTTGCATGGTCGGGACCTCGCTCGCCATGGCACCGGCGATGATGCTGGCGTCGTTCGCCGAGTTCGTCGACCTGGACGGGCCGCTGATTTTGAAGGATGACCGCGAGCCGGGTCTGGTCTTCGACGGCGGTAGCGTGGCGCCGCCGACCGCCGCACTCTGGGGTTAGCCGCCGCCCGCGTCCCGGATGATCTGGGCGATTTCCCGGAAGCCCCGCCGTTCCGCGTGGGTGAGGGGTGAGACGTCGTCGGCGTCGGCGATGTCCACGTTGGCGCCGGCCGTCACCAGAAGCCGCACGATCTCCGTATGCGCTTTCCCGCCGTTGCCCAGGATCACCGCCTCCAATAGTGCCGTCCAGCCCAGATGATTGACGTGATCGATGTCGGTCTCGGTCTGCAGCAGCCGCCGCACGACCTCCACATGGCCGTGATGCGCCGCCGGGATCAGCGCGGTGCCGCCATAGCGGTTGACGCTCTTCAAGTCGGCACCGGCGGCCAAGGTCATCTCCAGGATTTCCAGCCGGCCTTCGGCGCCAGCATGGAGATAGGGGCTGTCATCGATATCGTCCATGGCGTTCACGTCGGCGCCGGCGTCGATCAGGATACGCGCCGCCTCGATGGCGTTGGCGTGGGTGGCGGCCAAAAGCGCCGTGCGTCCGGTGGCGTCGCGGGCTTCCAGGTCGCTCCCGGCGGCGACCAGCTTGCCAAGCGCCTCCACGTCGTTGCGCGCCGCGGCGTCGATCAGGGCGTTGTCGGCGGCCATCGCCGGCATTTGGATCAGCCACAGCGCCAGGACCAGGATCAGCCGCATAGGCTGGGCTCTCCCGCGTCGCTCAGGCCGCGGCCGTGCACCATGCGTTCGATGCCGGCCCAGTAGGCGGCGGCCTCGCACATGCGGCAGGGGTGGGAAGTGGAATAGAGCACCGCGCCGGCAAGCGTGCCGGAACCCTGCCGCCTTGCCGCATCGCGGATGGCCTCCATCTCGGCGTGCGCGGTTGGGTCATCCAGCACGACCACATGGCTCGCCGCCTCGCCGATGATGCGACCGTCCCTGACGACGATGGCGCCGTAGGGCTGGTCGCCGCTCTCGATGGCTCGGCGGTGCATGGCGAAGGCGCGCGCCATGAAGGCGTCAGGCGTCGGTGGGTCGGGTTGGACGATGGGCATGGATGCGGCCTCGGCGGTGCCCGTCCGCGACATCGGGACCAGCAGCGAGCCCGATCCCAGCATCGCGAGCAGGCGTCGGCGTGTTGGCCGGCGGGTTTTGAACATATGGCCTCCCTATACGTGGCATTGCGCAAGTCTAAGCCTTTGGCGGCCGTTCGCGGGAATCACAAGCGCTTGATGTTGCGGCGTTGTCGGCCCCGGTCTTTGCCATTAAAACAGAGGCCGCAGCCGATTGAGGGAGGGAATGGGCATGACCCAACGACACCAGGACATCCGCGACGCCGTCGCACAGCTTTGCAGCCAGTATCCGGGCGAATATTGGCGCGAAAAGGATCGCGACCGCACCTATCCGGGCGAATTCGTGCGCGCGCTGACGGAAGCGGGGTTCCTGTCCTGCCTGATCCCGGAAGAATACGGCGGCAGCGGTCTCGGCATGTCGGAAGCGGCGGCGGTGATGGAGGAAATTCAGGCGTCAGGATGCAACGGCGGCGCCTGCCACGCGCAGATGTACACCATGGGCACCGTGCTCAGGCACGGCAACGAGGAACAGAAACGCATGCTGTTGCCGGGGATCTCGTCGGGTGAATTGCGCCTGCAGGCCTTCGGCGTCACCGAGCCGACGTCGGGCACCGATACCTCGCGCATCCGCACCACGGCGGTGAAAAAGGGCGACAGCTACGTCATCAACGGCCAAAAGGTCTGGACCTCGCGCATCGAGCATTCGGATTTCATGCTGCTTCTGGCGCGCACCGCGCCCCGCGATGCCGGCGAAAAGCCGCATCACGGCATGTCGGTGTTCCTGATCGATATCCGCGATGCCAAGGGCAACGGCCTGACCATCAATCCGCTGCGTGCCATGGTCAACCACGCCACCACGGAGGTGTTCTTCGACGACCTGGAAATCCCCGCATCCTGCCTGGTCGGCGAGGAGGGCAAGGGCTTCCGCTATATCCTCGACGGCATGAACGCCGAGCGCATCCTGATCGCGTCCGAATGCATCGGCGACGCGCGCTGGTTCATCGAAAAAGCCACTAACTACGCCAACGACCGCAAGGTCTTCGACCGCCCCATCGGCCAGAACCAGGGCATCCAGTTCCCGATCGCCCGCGCCTACGCCGAGACCCAGGCCGCTTCGCTGATGGTGGAGCGTGCCGCCGACCTGTTCGATACCGGCGAGAATTGCGGCGCCGAGGCCAACATGGCGAAACTGCTGGCCGCCGACGCGTCGTGGAAAGCCGCCGACATGTGCCTGCAAACGCATGGCGGCTTCGGCTTCGCCGAGGAATACGACGTCGAGCGCAAGTTCCGCGAAACGCGCCTCTACCAGGTGGCGCCGATCTCCACAAACCTGATCCTCAGCTACATCGCCGAACATGTGCTCGGCCTGCCGCGCTCGTTCTAGGAGGCCAGCCGTGACCGTCAACATCGAGCACCTGCAAACCTGGATCGGCAAGTCGGAAGAACTGGAAGACCTGATCGCGCCGGCGCAGATGACCGGCTACGCGGCGACCCTCGACAGGCCGGAAGCCATGCAGCCAAAGACTGGCGATGAGGTGCCGCCGGCCGGGCATTGGATGTACTTCCTGCCGATGGCGCCGATGAGCCAGATCGGCCCCGATGGCCACGCCCGGCGCGGCGGCTTCCTGCCGCCGGTGCCGCTGCCGCGGCGCATGTGGGCGGGCGGGCGTATCGAGTTCATCGCGCCGCTCCGCATCGGCGATGCGGCGCGCAAGCGCTCGACGATCCTCGATGTCAGCCACAAGCAGGGCAAGAGCGGCAACCTGGTGTTCGTCGTCGTCCAGCACGAGGTATTCGGCGCGGAAGGCCTATGTATCCGCGAGGAGCACGATATCGTCTACCGCGACGCCGCCGACCCGGACGCGCCGCCACCGGCGGAAAAGCCCGCGCCCGAGGGGGCCGAGTGGTCGCGCACCATCGCGCCCGACCCGGTGCTGCTGTTCCGCTATTCGGCGCTGACCTTCAACGGCCACCGCATTCACTACGATCAGCCCTACGTCACCGGCGTCGAGGGCTATCCCGGCCTGATCGTGCACGGGCCCCTGATCGCGACGCTGCTGATGGACCTCTGCCGGCGCGAACGCCCCGACGCGCCGCTGGCGCGCTTCGACTACCGCGCCATGAGCCCGGTGTTCGATATCGGCCCCTTTACCGTCAACGGATCGCCCACCGACGATGGCCGCGCGCGGCTTTGGGCGACGACCAACGCCGGCGGCCTCGCCATGCAGGCGGACGCCACTTTCAAGGCCTGAGATGGCGCGCGCCCGGCCCGACACATATGACGTCATCGTCGTCTTGGGCGCGGCGCAGATGCCGGATGGCTCACCCGGTCCGGTGATCGAGCGCCGCGTCGCCGAGGGCGTGCGACTGTGGCGAGAGGGCGCGGCGCCATACTTGTTGATGTCCGGCGGGCGCACGGTCTCCGAGGTGCCGGAGGCGGAAACCATGGCCGGACTGGCGCGCACCGCCGGTGTCGACGAGGCGGCGGTCCTTAAGGAAGAACGCTCCACACGGACGCTGGAGAACGCGGTCTTTTCGACCCAGATGATCAAGGGACGTGGCTGGTCCGAGGTGCTGGTGGTGACTGACGATTTCCACATGCGCCGCGCCGAATACTGCTTTCGGTCCCAGCGCCAGCCGGTGTGGCGGGCGCCGGTAAAGAACCGCATGGACAAGAAGATCTTCTATTGCTGGTGCCGGGAGGTGATCGGGCGGCTGATCTATCCGCGCCAGGTCAGGGCCTATCAGGGGAAATGGTAATGAGCGACTCGAATAAACCCATGGCCGGCGTCCGGGTGCTGGACATCGCCACCTTCATCGCGGCGCCACACGCGGCGTCGATCCTGGGCGAGTTTGGCGCCGAGGTGATCAAGGTGGAAAACCCCAAGGGCGGCGATCCATGGCGGCGTTTCGGCACCGCCACCGAGGACGCGGACCGCTCCCTCGCCTGGCTGTCGGAGGCCCGCAACAAGCATTCCATCACCCTCAACCTGAAAGAGCCCGAGGGTGCGGAGCTGTTCAAGCGTCTGGTCGCCGATGCCGACGTGGTGTGCGAAAACTTCCGCCCCGGCACACTGGAAAAGTGGGGGCTCGGCTGGGACGTGCTGTCGGAAATCAACCCGGGATTGATCCTGCTGCGGGTTTCGGGTTACGGCCAGGACGGCCCCTACAAGGATCGGCCAGGCTTCGCGCGCATTGGTCATGCGGTCGGCGGGTTGACCTATCTTTCCGGCTTGCCCGGCGAAATTCCGGTGACCCCGGGCTCGACATCGCTCGGCGACTACATCACCGGCATGTACGGCGCCATCGGGGTGCTGATGGCGCTGCGCCATCGCGATGCCACGGGACGCGGTCAGATGGTCGACATGGCGCTTTATGCGTCGGTGTTCCGCGTGCTGGACGAAATGGTGCCGCGCTACGCGCGTACCGGCCACGTGCGCGAGCCCGAGGGCACCGGCACCGTCAATGCCTGCCCGCATGGCCACTTCCCCTGTGCCGACGGCACCTTCATGGCCATTGCCTGCACCACCGACAAGATGTTCGAGCGGCTCTGCGCCGCCATGCAGCGCCCGGATTTGTGGGACGCCTACGGCGAGCAGAAAACCCGCCTGGCCAACGCCGAGACGGTGATTGGCGAGGTCACCGACTGGACCTCGTCGATGCCGCGTGACGAGGTCATGGCGCGCTGCGTCGCCAACGAGGTCCCGTCCGGGCCGATCAATTCGGTGGCCGACATCTTCAAGGACCCGCATTTCGAGGCGCGTGGCGACATGCTGAGCGTCCAAGTACCCGGCATCGGCGAGGTGGTCGTGCCGGCGGTCTATCCCCGGCTGTCGGAAACGCCGGGCGAGGTGGCGTCGCTGGGGCCGACGCTCGGCGATGCCAACGACGAGGTCTATGGCGAGCGCCTGGGCCTTTCCGCCGAGGAGCGCGCCGAGCTGGCACGCAAGGGAATCATCTGAAGCTTTGCCTTTCCCTACCCTGGGAAGTCTCTAAACTGGCCGTTGCAGGGAGAGGGCAAACAATAGACGGCAGACCGGCGACACATGATTGTTTGGGACGACTCGATTCTAACCGGCATCCCCAACGTGGACCGCGATCACAAGGAGATCGTGCGTCTGATCAATGCTTTTCTCTCGACCATCGACACGGAATCCGGCACTTCCGCCGTCCATGATTCCTTTCGCGCCATGGAACACTGCATCTATCGCCACCTGGACCGCGAAGAGCGGATGCTCGAAGCCGTTGGTTACGAAGGCAACGAAGGGCATTTCGCCACCCATCGGCGGTTGCTCGACGATTTGCAGGAAATCTGGGACGACATGCTGCTGGACGCGGATTTCCGGCCCGGCGAGGCGGCGCAGAACTGGTTGCGGTCCTGGCTGTTCGAGCACGTCCGGCACGAGGACTTCGCCTTTCGTGACTGGATCGAGGCTGCCGGCAAGGGCGACTTCGCCAATCAACAAATGGATTACGAAGCCTAGTTTCCAGCACCTTCGGTCGGATATGCGTTGAAATGCGGATCGCTGTTGCGCGCCCGCCAGGCGGCGAGTTGCGACTGGCGGCGCTCGGCGAAGGCATCGGCGCGGTCCTCGGCGCTGACCCGGTTGCGTTGGCGCAGGCTCCGCTGCGCCAGCTCGGCACGGCGCATGTTGGCCAGATGCACCAGGCTGATGCCGCCCACCTGCTGTTCACGCCAGGCGTTCAACTGTTCGCGCCGCTGGTGCGCTTGGAAGGCGGCACGATCGGCCAGTTCCTCGCCGGTATTCCCCGACTTTCGGTCGCGGAAGGAATCGTTGAGCCGGTCCATCAGCGCGTAATCGACCAGTGCGGGGCGCGTCCGGCCGGGCTCGGCGTCGTCGGTGCTGGTGGCATTGGCTTGGGCGGTTTCGACCACCGGCACCGGTTGGGGCTCCGGCTTGATCTGGCGGGCCGCGTTCCATAACCGCACCACCTTGGTGCGATAGCGCGCCGCGGCTTGGGGCGTCGTCGAGTGGTAATGCGCCGCCGCTTCGCGCCAATTGCCGGTCTTGTCGTGCATGGCGCGCAGGTACTTGGCGCCGTAGCGGGCGTTGGCGTCGGGGTTGAAGGCTTCGGCCAGGTTGGCGAAGGCTTCCGGATGGTACATCAGGTTGACCTGCATGCAGCCGACGTCGATGTTGCGCACGCCCTGGGTCAGCAGGATTTCCACTTCGGCGCGGGCCTCCGCTTCGGTATCGAAGAAACGGCCCTTTCCGCCGGACGTTACGGTCCAGGGCCAGGCAATATTTGCCTGCTTTTCGGCGCTCCAGCGCCCCGATTCAGCTTGCGATATGGCCTTCAGAAGGTGCTGCGGAATGCCTTCGCGGCGCTCCGCCGCCTGTACTGCCTGGGCGCATATTTTCCACGGTTTATCAATGCTTTGCCCCTTGTCGGCAGGGGTTGCCGAGGTGGCTTGCGGCGCCAGGGCGAGGATCAGGAATGCGAATGCCGTACGTGCGATCATGGTCGTCCACCGTTGTTACCCGGTGAAACCGTCGCAAGAGCGATGCCAAAAGCCTTAAACGCTGGGAAGGGTCGTTTCGCCGGGGCCGAGCGGGCGCTGCATGATCACCTGATCGAGCCATTGGCCATGCTTGAAGCCGCAGGCCGGAATGATACCGACGGGAAGAAAGCCTAGGCGTTCATGCAGCTTGATCGAGGGCGCATTGCCGGAATCGCCGATAATCGCCACCATGCGCCGGAAACCCTGTTCGGTGCAGCGTTCGATCAGCGCGTCCAACAGGGCTCGTCCGATGCCGCGCCGGTGGGTGTCGTTCGCGACATAGACGGAATTTTCCACCGTATGGCGGTAGGCCGGACGCGGACGGTATTTCGACGCATAGGCGTAGCCGGCGATGCGGCCGTCAGTTTCCGCCACCAGGTAGGGATAGCCGTCGGTGACGATGGCGTCCTTGCGCGCCGTCATTTCCGCCAGGTCCGGGGGTGTTTCCTCCCAACTGGCGAGGCCGTGCAGGACGTGGTGGGCGTAGATCGCTTGAATTTCGGCCATGTCGGCCGCGGCGACGTCGCGGATCAGGATGTCGGCGGACGGCACGGCTATTCCGCCGCCTGCGGCAGCGTCGGCGCATGCGCGCCGAGAATGTCCGGTATCTCGTCGCAGAGCGCCTGGATCAGCCGGTTGATGTCGCGGATCAAGCCGGGCATGTCGGGGCTCCGCTGAATCGCGCGTTCATCCATATAGAGCGCGCGATTGATCTCGATCTGCAAAACGTGGCGGCCCTCCGCCGGTTGGCCGTAGTGGCGGGTGATGTAGCCGCCGGCATAGGGACGGTTGCGCTGCACCCGGTAGCCGAGGCCGGAAAGCGTCCGTTCGGCCAGTTCGGCGATGGCGCGCGAGCAGGCGCGGCCGTGGTTGTCGCCCAACACCATGTCGACCTTCTTCAGCGCCCGGTTGCGCACGCCCGGCGCCCCGGCGGACGGCATCGAGTGGCAATCGATCAAGAGCACGCCGCCGAAGCGGTCGACGGAGCCCGCCAGCAAATCCGACAGCGCCTTGTGATAGGCGCCGTGGTGGCGATCGATGCGCCACTTGGCATCCTCGAAGGAGAGCGGCTTGTCCGTGATCACGGCGCCGTCGGCAACCACCTTGGGGATGGTGCCGAGCCCGGCACTCAACCGCGTCGAGCGGGTGCGCACATAGTCTGGAAGGGCGTCGGAGAACATCGCCGGGTCGAGCTCATAGGCCTCGCGGTTGGCGTCGACATAGGCACGCGGAAACAATGCGCGCAGCAAGGGCGCGCCGAAATCGGGGGCGGCGGCGAAAATCTCGTCGACGAAAGCATCCTCGGAACGACGCAGCTGTAGGGCATCGAGTTTCGCCTCGGCAACGAAGCCTGGAGGATAGTCGCGGCCCGAGTGCGGCGACGAGAATACCAAGGGCGCCGTCTGGCGTGCCGGCGCGCGAACTTCGCAGGCCGGCCTGGGCGGTTGCTTGGGCGTTTCTTGGCTGTCGTCCATGGTTTCCCGGTGTCGGTTCTCGATGTTCCGTGCTTAGCCGATGGCAGCATCCGCCATGGGACTTGTCAACGCCCGGGTGAGAAAGTAAAACACTGGCCGCGGTCGCGCCAAGTGGCCGTTCCCGGGCGCGTAGCTCAGCGGGAGAGCACCTCGTTGACATCGAGGGGGTCACTGGTTCAATCCCAGTCGTGCCCACCATCAAAACCCCAGGCCTAAAGCCTGGGGTTTTGTTTTTGGGCACGACCGAACATTAAGATTGGCAAGCCGCGATGCGGCTTGCGGGCGTGCCCACCATCAAAACCCCCATGGACCCACAAGACTAAAGCCTGGGGTTTTGTCTTTCTTGAGACTGAAAAGATATCAGTCGGTCGACGTCACCTTCTCGCGCAGCCATTGGCAGAGCTTCAGCGCGGTGCGGCGTTCGCCTTCGTCGTCGGCGGTTTGCATGTCGCCGAGCTTCTTGCCCAGTTCCTCGACGATGTCGCGGTACTGGGTCGCCATTTCCTTCTCGATGACCAGCGCCGATTTCAGCCGTCCGACCTCCGCTTCCAGGTCGCGCGCCGAAACCGCGCGGCCGTCGCGCGGTGCTTTCGAGGTGTCGTTGCGCAGGATGCGGACGCGTTCGAGGATTTCCTGGTCGGTGAGTTTCAGGTCGGGCGCGATGCAGCGCACCTGTTCGAGATCGACCTCACCCTCGAAGGTCTCGATGGAGGCCGCCTTCAGCCGAGCACGCAATTCGGCGCGGTTGATGTTGAGCAGTTTCGCCGCTTTCGAAACCGAGATCCGTTCACTCATGCGCCGCCACCGTTCGCCAGGCCGGGAAGGTGGCCGTGACGACGGTGCCGCGGCCGATCTCGCTTTCGATGGCGAGACCGCCGCCATGCAGCTCCGTCAGCCGTTTCGACAGGTTCAGTCCCAAGCCGGTTCCTTCCATGGACAGATGGGCATTGTCGCGGATTTGCGTAAACGGGTCGAGGATTATCGGGATATCGGCGGATGCAATGCCGCAGCCGGTGTCGGCGACGGTGAGGTTCACGCAACCTTGGTCCAAGGCGGCGGAGACGCGCACCTCGCCGTCGGGCGAGAACTTGATGGCGTTGTTGACCAGGTTGACGAGAATCTGTTTCAGCCGGCGCTCGTCACCAAGCAGCCGCAGGCTATCGGGGCCGGGCTCCTGGATGAGCAGCCGCACGCCGCTTTGTTCAGCGGAATGGGAAAGCAGCGCGAGCACCTCGTCGATCAGCACCGTGGTGTCGACCGTCTCATCGTCGATTTCCAGGTTGCCAGCCTCGATCTTGGAAAGATCGAGCACGTCGTTGATCAGTTTCAGCAGGTGGCGGCCGGCATCGAGGATCATTACCGAATATTCGCGGTATTGCGGCCGGACACTGCCGAGCATTTCCTGGGAAATGATCTCCGAAAATCCGAGGATGGAATTCAGCGGCGTGCGCAATTCGTGGCTCATGTGCGCCAGAAATTCCGATTTGGTGCGATTGGCATACTCGGCGTCTTCCTTGGCGCGGTTCAGGGCGGCTTCGGTGTCCTTTTGGTAGGTGATATCCTGCACGGTGCCGACCAGTTTGCGGCTTTGGCCGTCGTCATCGGCGATGGCGTGCGCGCGTACCGCGATCCAGCGCAAGGTCCCGTCGGGACGAATGATCCGGTATTCGAACTGATGCGCGGATTTGGTTTCCGCCGCGTTCCGGATCGACGCCTCGAGTTGTTCGATGTCGTCCGGGTGGACCATTGTCTTGAACCGGTCATAAGGCACGTCAGGCCCATCGGGATTGAGCCCGAAGATGTTGTAGACGGCTTCCGACCATTCCAGTCGGTCGGTCTCCAGGTCGCGGCTGAAATCGCCGATCTGGGCGATCCGCTGCGCTTCCTTGAGGCGCGCCTCGCTCTCGCGCAGTGCCGCTTCGGTCTCTTTCAGCCGGTGAATGTCGGAGATGAAGCCGGTCATGCGGATCGGCTTGCCGCGGTCGTTGCAGAGGCTCTGGCCGCGCGCCTGGAACCAGCGGTATTCACCGCTCTTGGTGCGGAAGCGGTGTTCGCTGGAATAGGGGATCTCGGGCGCCTGCAGGTGGGTGTTCAGGGTCCGGAGATAGGGACGCAGGTCGTCCGGGTGGACGATGGTTTTGATCGATTCGCCAATGACTTCGAGGAATTCGTCATAGCCGTAACCGAGCACTTCCGCCAGATAGGGGGAGTAATAGATGTCGTTGGTTTCCAGGTTCCAATCCCAGATGCCGGCGCCCTGGACGGCCAGTGCATAGCGCTCCTCGCTGAGCCGCACTTCGCGTTCGCGCCGGAGCAGCAATTGGCTGGTGGCCGCCAACTGTTCGACGGTTTCCTCCAGTTCGCGGCGCAGGCGGCGTTCGTTGGCGATGGTGTCCGGTGTCGCCGAGCCGTCGGCGCCGGAAAACATGTAACTGCCGCGTCCGCCGACGCGGCGGTCCCATGTCAGCTTGATCAGCGGCGGATCGTGACTTTGCGGAAAATGCCAGGCCAACGCCATGTGCGGCGTGCGATGGCCGCCACGCTCGATTTCCAGGAACAGGTTGGTTTCTACGGCCTCCGGGACGGCGGCGCGGATTTCCTTCAATAGCGCGCCGGGCGTCAGAGACAATCGGTCCAGAATATCGTGACCGCGAAGACGGGCCAGGTTCGAGCCGAGGAATTCGACTGCCGCGGCATTGTGGCCGAACAGAATGCCGTCTGCGGTCAGCAGCAATGTCGGCGGCGCGGCGTCTTCGAGAAGATTGTCGAAGGCAGGGTCGTGTTTCGGGCTCGGATTCATCAGGCCTCCAAACTAAAGCAAAAGAAATTCAACATAGAATATAACTTATTACTATAGTCATGGCGTGCCTTGGGCGGCGCGGGTCTTGTATCGGTTGTGCGGGTCGGGCAAGTTGCGGGTTCAGGTATGGCAGAAATCAAGGTTTCCAAGGTCATGACGGATATTCTTCACGGTGCCCCGGTTCTCGATGTCCTGCGCGATCGCGCCAGCGTGCGCGACTACAAACCGGACGAGGTCTCGGACGAGATGCTCGACGCCATTCTCAACGCCGCGCGCCGGGCACCGACATCGTCGAACCTACAGGCCTATAGTTTCGTCGTCGTGCGCGACGCTGAGAGGAAGCAGCGCCTGTCGGTGATGGCCGGCAACCAGAAGCACATCGTCGATGCACCGGTGTTCGTTGCCATCTGCGCCGACACCCATCGCCTAAGCGGCGTCACGGAAACGGTCGGCAAGCCGCTCGCCAAGCATCATTTGGAAATGACCCTGGTCGCCTGCATCGATGCGGCGCTGGTCGGCATGTGCGCGTCGTTGGCGGCAGATTCGCTCGGCCTCGGTACGGTGATGATCGGCGGCATGCGCAACGATCCGGCGGGCGTTGCGGCGGAACTGGGATTGCCGGACGGCGTTTTCGTCGCTTTCGGCCTTTGCGTCGGCTGGCCCAACACCAAGCCGGAAGCCAAGCCCCGGTTGCCCGAAGACCTGGTCATCCACCGCGAGACCTATCATGAGCCCGACCTGGACGCCGGCTTGGCCGAATATGAGAACGTGCTGTCGGAACACCATCGCCACGTCGGCCGCGACCCGGACGAGCCCTGGGCGGAGCGGGTCGGCAAGCAGTTCTCGGCGCCGAAGCGCGAAAAGCTGCTGGCGATCCTGAAGGAACGCGGTTTCGGTTTCGACTAGGACGGGTCAGCGGATCGGCGAGAAGCTCGCCGGTTTGACGATCTTGTTCTCCTGCGAAACAAGCATGCCCGCCGTCTTCTTCTTGTAGACGGCCCAGTCGGGATCGGCATCGCGGGCGGCGCGCCTGGTTTCCATGTCGGCCAGGCTCTCGTAGCCCCACAGGTGAACGACCTGGTTGATGGGGCCGATGGTGGTCTCGAAATAGCCGATCAGATTGCCAAGATGGCGCATCTGGATCGGCAGGCCCAGCGTCTCGAACAGTTCCACGTAAGTGCCGACCTTGCCGTGCTGAATGTTGTAGGTGCGATGGTCGATGATCATCCGGTTGCCTCCCTCAATCTCCGTAATTTCACATTTGCAGATAGCCGCGTAGCCCGATGTAGATGCCAAGCAGCAGAAGCACGCCGAAAAAGACGCGCCTGAACAGGTGTTCCGGTAGCCGCCGCCGGAGCCGGCTGCCGAGTTCCATGCCGACCAGCGCCGGCGCCACGGCACCGGCGGAGACGATCAGAAGGTCCGTCGGCAGCGCGCCGCGTCCGCCGAGCGCCACCGTCAGCGCCACCGACGCCAGACTGAACCAAACCCCCATGGCCTGGATCAGCGCATCGCGGCTCATGCCGAGCGCCTGCATGTAGAGGACCGCTGGCACCGCCAGCGAGCCGGTGAGCCCGCCGATGGTGCCTGAAATGGCGCCGGCCAAGGGCGACAGCAGGGGCTCCCAGCGGCCGGGCGGGCGGATCTGCGGGGTCGCCAGGCTGTAGGCGGAATAGCTGAACAGAATGGTGCCGAGCACGATCGTCAGCACCGCCGCGTCGGTGCGAACCATCACGCCGACGGCAAACCAGATGGCCAGGAGGCCGGTGACCAGCATCGGCCAAAGGCGCGCCAGGATTTCGCGCATGTGGCCGCCGATCACCCCTTGCCAGATGTTGGTGACGAACAGCGGGATCAACAAAATGACGATGGCCTGTTTCAGTTCCACCGCCAAAAGCATCAATCCCAGCGACATGGCTGGCAGGCCGAGCCCGGTCAGGCCCTTGACCAGGCCGGCCGCGAACATGGCGAAAGCGACAAAAAACAGGATTTCGATCGGCGGCATGGCGCCAGCCTAACGGACGCGCGGGCGGCGGTCAGCCACCCTTTTGCTGAATCTTGGCCCAGGTGTCGCGCAGGCCCATTGTGCGGTTGAACACCGGCGCCTCGGCGCTGCCGTCGGGATCAGGGCAGTAATAGCCGAGGCGTTCGAACTGCACCGTGTTACCGGGCTCAAAGCCTGCAAGGGAGGGTTCCAGCTTGCAGCCGGACAGCACGTCCAGCGAATCCGGGTTGAGGTCCTCGATGACGTCGTGCTCGGCGCCCGGGTCGGGGCGGGTGAACAGGTGATCGTAGTTGCGCACCTCGGCGTCGACGGCATGCGCCGCCGAAACCCAATGCAACGTCGCCTTCACCTTGCGCCCGTCCGGCGCGTTGCCGCCGCGGGTTTCCGGATCGTAAGTGCAGCGCAGTTCGACGATTTCGCCGGCGGCGTCCTTGATGACCTCGTTGCAGGTGACGAAGTAGGCATAGCGGAGCCGTACCTCGCGCCCCGGCGCCAGGCGGAAAAACTTCTTCGGCGGATCCTCCATGAAATCGTCGCGCTCGATATAGAGCTCGCGCGAAAACGGCACGGCGCGCTTGCCGGCATCGAGGTCTTCCGGATTGTTGACCGCTTCCAATTCCTCGGACTCGCCTTCCGGATAGTTCTCGATCACCAGCTTCAGGGGGTTCAAGACCGCCATGCGGCGTTCCGCCTGCTTGTTCAGGAGATCGCGCACGCAATGTTCCAAAAGCGCCACCTCAATGGTGGCGTCGGACTTGGTGACACCGATGCGCGCGGCGAAATCGCGGATGGCGGCGGCCGGAATGCCGCGCCGGCGCAGCCCGGAAATGGTCGGCATGCGCGGGTCGTCCCAGCCCTTCACGTGCTTTTCCGTCACCAGCTGGATCAGCCGGCGTTTCGACAGCACCGTGTAGGTCAGGTTGAGGCGCGAGAACTCGTACTGGCGCGGGCGCGACGGCGTCGGCAGGTTCTCCACCAGCCAATCGTAGAGCGGACGGTGGTCTTCGAACTCGAGCGTGCAGACGGAATGGGTGATGCCCTCGATGGCGTCCGACTGGCCGTGCGCGAAATCGTAGGTCGGATAGATATGCCAGCTATCGCCGGTGCGCGGGTGGCTGGCATGGACGATGCGGTAGAGCACCGGGTCGCGCATGTTGATGTTGCCGCTGGCCATGTCGATCTTGGCGCGCAGCACCTTGGCGCCGCCGGCGAACTCGCCGGCGCGCATGCGGCGGAACAGGTCCAGGTTCTCGTCCACGGGCCGGTCGCGGTGGGGGCTGTTCTTGCCGGGCGCTTTCAGGGTGCCGCGGTATTCACGGATCTCATCGGCGCTCAGGTCGTCGACATAGGCGAGGCCTTTTTCGATCAGGTGTTCGGCCCAATCGTAGAGCTGCTCGAAGTAGTCCGACGCGTAATAGAGATGCTCGCCCCAGTCGAAACCGAGCCAGCGCACGTCGGCCATGATGGCGTCGATGTATTCCTGCTCTTCCTTGGCCGGGTTGGTGTCGTCGAAGCGCAGGTGGCAGCGCCCGCCGAAATCGGCGGCGATGCCGAAATTCAGGCAGATCGACTTGGCGTGGCCGATGTGCAGGTAGCCGTTGGGCTCCGGCGGAAAGCGGGTGACGACGGTCTGTACGCGCCCGGCGGAGACGTCCGCCTGCACCACGTCGCGGATGAAATCGCTGGCCAGCGCCTCTTCGGGGGTGTCGGTCTCGTTCATGGCCCTCTCAATGCCAAATATTTGCCGTCGCGCCAAGCGCTAAGCGGTTTCGCCCAATGAAAACAGCGCTTCGCTCTATTGCCTTTTGGGGGGCGGCTTCCATAATCCGACCGGCTTTTTGACGTCTAGGGAGGAATGTATGAGCCGGGTAACGCTGGACGGGTTGCTGAACCCGTCGTCGGTAGCGATTTTGGGGGCGACGGACGAAATCCGCCGGGTCGGTGGGCGCGTCATGCGCTACATGCACGAAGCGGGTTTCGAGGGGCCGATCTATCCCATCAACCCGAAGCGCGACACGGTCCAGGGCAAGCCTGCTTTCGCCTCCATCGCCGATATTCCCGGCACCGCGGATCTGGCGATTCTCTCCATCCCGGCGCGCTTCGTGAAGCAGTCGCTCTACGATTGCGCCGCCAAGGGCGTGCGGGCGGCGGTGGTGTTCTCGTCCGGTTTCGCCGAAATGGGTGACGAAGGCCGCGCCATGCAGGAAGAACTCGGTGCCGCCGCGCGCGACGCCGGCGTGCGGCTTCTGGGACCCAATTGCCTGGGCGCGGCCAGCGTGCAAAGCGGCGTTTGCGCCACCTTCTCATCGAACTTCCTCGACGCCATGCCGGAGCCGGGCTCCGTTGCCATCGTTTCTCAAAGCGGCGCCTTCGGCGCGCATCTCTATTCGCTGGCGCGCAATCGCGGCATCGGGCTGTCGCACTGGGTCACCACCGGCAACGAGGTCGACATCACCGTCGCCGAATGCCTGGATTTCCTGGTCGATCGTGACGAGGTCAACACGCTGGTGGTCTATGCCGAGGGCGTCAACGACCCGAAGGGGCTGCGCAATGCCCTGGCCAAGGCCCGCGCCGCCAGGAAGCCGATCATCTTCCTCAAGGTCGGCCGCACCGAGGCCGGAGCCCAAGCGGCGAAATCGCACACCGCATCGCTGGCCGTCTCGGACGCCGTCGTCGATGCGCTGTTCCGCCAATACGGCGTCTACCGCGCCGACACCACCGACGAGATGATGGACGTCGCCTACGCCTGCCAGATGGGCATCTATCCGGAAGGCCGCAGGCTGGGCATTCTCTCCATTTCTGGCGGCGTCGGCGTGCAGATGGCCGACAGCGCCGTGAAACACGGCCTGGAGGTGCCGGAACTTCCCGCCCGGGCGCAGAAGAAGATCATGGAAATGCTGCCCTTTGCGTCGGCGCGCAATCCGGTCGACATCACCGCGACGGCGATGGAAGACCCGGAAATGGTGCCGAAGACCTTCGAGATCATCCTCAATGAGACCGACTGCGATGCGGTGGCCTCGTTCCTGACGCCGGTGTCGGGCAGCCACGAGGTCGCTGATACCTTGCTGCCGCATTTCCGGAAAACCCGCGAGACCGCGCCCAACAAGGCAATCTCGCTCAACATCATCATGTCGCAAGACGTCGCCAGCCGTTACGACGCGGAAGGCCATACGGTGTTCGATACCCCCGACCGTGCCGTCGCCAGCCTGGCGGCGCTTTGTAAAATTCGCGAAAGCTTCGATCGGGGCGAGGGTGCCGCGCCGCCGGAACTGCCGGCCGGCGCCCTGGCCGTGCCGGTAACGGCGGTGAGCGAGGTCGAGGCCAAGCGCGTCCTGGCGTCGGCGGGGATCCCCGTCGTCCGCGAGGCGCTTGCCGCCAGCGCCGACGAGGCCGCCACGGCGGCGGCCGGCATGCCGGGGGCGGTGGTGATGAAGATCGCGTCGGCCGATATCCAGCACAAGACGGAGATCGGCGGTGTGCTGCTGAGCGTTGCCGGCGAAGCGGCTGTGCGCGAAGGGTTCGATACGCTGATGGGGCGCGCGCGCGAGCATGCGCCGGATGCCGCCGTCGATGGTATCGCCGTCTGCGAGATGGTGTCGGGCGGCGTCGAGACGGTGATCGGCGTCAACAGCGACCCGACCTTCGGGCCGGTGGTGATGTTCGGGTTGGGCGGCATCTTCGTCGAGGTTCTGAAGGACGTGACCTTCCTTCTGGCGCCTTTCGGCGTCGACGAGGCGCACCGCATGATCCGCGAAATCCGCTCCTTCGACGTGCTGACCGGCGCGCGCGGCGGCCCGGCGGCGGACCTGGATACCCTGGCGGAAACGCTGGCCCGGGTTTCGGTTTTCGCGGCGGCCAATGCGGATCGGCTGGAAAGCCTCGACATCAATCCGTTCCTCGCCCTGCCCGAAGGCGGCGTGGCGCTGGATGCGCTGATCGTTCCGAAGTGACGCTGCTTACCGCGGTTTGAGGTGAAGCGCTAAGTATTCCGTGACCCGTGCGATGGCGGCCTCCCGGGCCACCGGGTCGCTCCCCGAGTGCACCCGCTTCTCGCCCGTGGCATAGACGCTGTTGCGGGTGACGATCTCGCGCACGGGCGCGGTTGGATGGTCGAAGTTATGATAGGCGCCGGCGTAGACGTCGGCGTCCAAAATCACCTCAGCCTTCTTGGCTTTCGCAACCAAACGCAGACAGGGTTTCGCCGGCGTCCAATCGTCGGCCCCGCCGAGTTGCAATAGGGTCGGGATGCGGCTGGTGAAACCGTGCCGGCCGACGTCCGTGCAACCCGGGTAGAACCCGACGGCGGCGCGGAAATCATGCGCCAGTTCGACTGGGCGCGCCTGGGCGTCCGTCATCACGGTCCACAACATCGCCATGGCGCCGTTGGACCATCCGATCAGCGCCACGCGCTTCGGATCGACGTCCGCTCGCGCTTGCAGGAAGGCCAGCGCGGCGTAGGCATCGAAGGGGCGTTCCCGGTTCGGCAGCACGGGACGTTCGCGCACCGAGCAGAGCGAACCCAGTCCGCGCGGCTTGAAGCTGTCGGCCATCAACACCAGATAGCCGTGATCGCTCAGGTAGCGTGACCAGAATGCCGGCCGGCGGCGCAGCTTGCCGGATTTCGTCCACATTCCGGAACAGCCGTGCAGCATGACCACGGTGGGAAAGGGCCCGTCGCCATCAGGTGCCACCAGCAATCCACCGATGCTCGCGCCACCGCCGAATGCGGTTGGAAAGGTCACCGCTTGCGGTTTGCCGGCCCATGTCTGACTCGGCAGCAAAAGCGCCAGAGCCGCCATCACCCAGAACGTGCGCATTGCTTTTGCCTGCGTCCAAGTTAGCGTTGTCACGCCGCATCTTGGCGCGTTAGGGTCCGATGGCCCAACGGTTTTTTCAGCACTTTCTGGTGATTTTCATGACCGACCCGAATGCCTATTTCGCCACCCATCTCCGGGATACCGACCCGGAAGTCTATGGCGCCATTTCCGGTGAACTCGCCCGCCAGCAGGACCAGATCGAACTGATCGCGTCGGAGAATCTGGTCAGCCTCGCCAGTTTGGACGCCTTGGGGTCGGTGATGGTCAACAAGACCGTCGAGGGCTATCCCGGCCGGCGCTACTATGGCGGCGCCGAATTCGCCGACACCTTGGAGCAACTGGCCATCGACCGCGCCAAGCAGTTGTTCGGCTGCGCCTTCGCCAACGTGCAGCCGCATTCGGGCTCGCAGGCCAACCTGGGCGTATTTCTGGCGCTGGTGAAGCCGGGCGATACCATTCTTAGCATGGACCTGGCGTCGGGCGGGCATCTCAGCCACGGCGCCAAGGTCAACCTGACGGGTAAGTGGTTCAATGTCGTCAACTACGGTACATCCCCCGAAGACGGCCGCATCGACATGGAAGACGTCATGCGCCTGGCCCGGGAACACCGCCCGAAACTGATCATCTGCGGCGGCTCGGCCTATCCTCGCGCCATCGATTTCGCTGCCTTCCGCGAGGTCGCCGACGCGGTCGATGCCTGGTTGTTGGCCGACATGGCGCATTTCGCCGGTCTCGTGGCCGGCGGCCAGCATCCGCATCCGTTCCCGCACGCCCACGTGGCGACGGTGACGACCTACAAGAACCTGCGCGGCGTGCGCGGCGGCGTGACGCTCTGGAACGACGAGGCGTTGACGGCGAAGCTCAATAGCGGCGTCTTTCCGGGCGTGCAGGGCTCGGTGATCTTGAACGCCGTCGCCGCCAAGGCGGTCTGCCTGGGCGAGGCGCTGAAGCCGGAATTCCGCGACTATGCGGCGCGTGTACTGGCCAACGCCCGTGCGCTGGCCGCCGCCTTGCAGGCGCGCGGCATCGATCTCGTCGCCGGCGGCACCGACACGCCCTTGATGCTGGTCGACTTGCGCGGGCTCAAGCTCACCGGAAACGTCGCCTCCGACGCGCTCGAGCGCGCCGGGCTGACCTGCAACAAGAACGGTGTACCCGGCGATCCAGAGCCGCCGCAGGTGACGTCGGGCCTGCGTTTCGGGGTCTCGGCCGGGACCACGCGCGGGTTCGAGACGGAAGAGTTCTCGGCCATCGGCGGCCTCATCGCTGACGTGCTCGAAGGCTTGGCCGAGGCAGGTGCCGGCGACAATGGTGTCGCTGAAGCGCGGGTGCGCGAGGAGACGCGAGCGCTATGCCGCCGTTTCCCGATCTATCCCGGCCTGATGGATTGACGGGCCGATGGCCGGTACGGAAATCCGCAAGCATTCGGTGCGGCTGGCCGGACATCGCACCAGCGTATCGCTGGAGGATGCCTTCTGGGACGAACTGAAGCGTCTCGCGGCGCTCGACGGCCGCTCGCTCAATGAGTTGATCACCGAGGTCGACAGCGCGCGCGACGGCAATCTCTCGGGCGCGCTCCGGGTCTACGTGCTGGAACGCGTCAAAGCTTCTTGAACAGCTTCTGCAGCAGCTTCTGCGCCGGATCCTCGGCCGGTTGGCTGCTGCTCGGCGGTGGCGGCGGCGTCGCGGCGGGCGGTTCCTGGCCGCCGCTGGTCGCCGGCGGCGGCGTGTCGGAGCCCGTCGACGACGAAGCCCCGCCACCGAGGATTCCCTTGAGGATATTGCCGACACCCTTCGGCGCCTTATTGAGGATCGTATTGGCGCCCGGCAGCGGCACGCCGGCGCCCAAGGCCGCATTGGTGTCGACCTTGACGTTCGGCGCTTCCAGCGAGCCGGTGATGGCAAAGGGAACCGCGTTGCTGGTCGCGCGCACCTTGGCCTTGAGAATCCGCATGAGCGTGGATTCGGCCAGTTTCACCTGCCCCTTCAAGTCGATGGTCCAGTTGGGCAAATCGATGGTGCCGGCGGCGCCGCCGTTGCCGAAGGCCGACGCCAGTTGCAGGTCCTTGGTGGTGGCGATGCCGCGCTGGATATCGAACGTTGCACCGACGGAGGCTTTGTCGTCCTCCGCCTTGCCACCAAGTTGATTGAGCGAGGTGAACAACCCGAGCAGGCCCGACAGCAGCGAACCCTGGGTCGCCTTTTGCACGTCCATGCCGCTGAGTTGGAAGTTGCCTTTGCCGCCGAGGCTCTGGACCAGCGCGACGACGCTCTTGCCGGCACTGGCGACGTCGAAGGCGACGTCCATCTTGCCGTTGGCGGCGGCCTCGCCGGTGACGGCCTGCAGCGCCTCCTCGACGTTGATGCCGGTGACCTTGAGTGCCGATTGCACCTGATTTCCGTTCTGGTCGACCCGGGCGGTGCCGGTGAGCGCGCCGCCGAAAATCTCGCCGGTCAGGCGCTCGACGTTCAGCACGCCGCCCGCGATCTTGGCGCCGATGTCGGCCTGCTCGGCCAGATAGCGGCCGTAGATGATGACCGGTGTCTTCAGCGCCACGTCGGCATCGAAGCTGCCCAGCACCGAGAGGTCGAGCGGTTCCGTCGGCCATTGACCGCGTGCCGTCTTGTGCAGCAGCGGCGAAGGATTGTTTTGGCGCCCGTGCTGCGGGCTCCAGGCGGCGGGGATCAGGGTCGGCACCAGACCTTGCCATTGCGCCGATTTCTGCGCCGGCAGGAAATCCTCGATATTCAAGGCGCCGGTCCTGAGGTCGGCGTTGATTTTCGGTTTGGCGCCAGCCAACTGAGCGGCCAGGGTGCCGCCGATGGCGGTCTTGCCGATGGCGCCCTTGAGGCCGGAAAGGGTAATGGCGTCGGTGCCGCCCTTGATGTCGGCGGCAAGGTCGATGCCGCCCAGCTTGCCGGCGGGCTTGTATTCGACGCCCAGGCGATTGAGCAGGGTCGGCAGGTCGTTGTGCTTGATCGCCAGCCGGCCGCTCAAGAGATCGCCCAGCGAAATCCAGGAAACGCGGCCCTTGTAGGAGGCCACGGCGCCGGCGATGCCGGTCGTGGCGTCGACGGTCGGCGCCAGCAGGCTGCCGTCGACACGGCTCTTGAGGCTGATGGCGCCAAGTTTCTTGCCGTCCAGCGGCAGCGTCGCGCCGGCGACCCGCGCCAGCGCCGACAGGTCCGGCACCTTAGCGCTGATCCGGAGGTTCTCCGCCGCCGGAATCTCGTTCAGACCCTTGAGCTTGCCCGCAATGTTCGCCGACGCGCCGGCGAGTTTGCCGACGCTCAGGCGTTTAAGGTCGAGAGCGCCGTTATAGAGCGTGCCTTCCGCCACCAGATCCTGGACGGGCGTTCCCTGATAGACCGCCGATGTGACCTGCAGATTGAAGTTGGCGTCGAAAGTGGCGAGCGCGCCAAGGGCACTCAGCGGGTTCGCCGGCTTGGCCTGCGGCTGCGCCGCGGCGGATGGCGCCGCGCCGGCGCTGCCGGGTTCGGTTTTTGCTTTCGGTGCGCTGGCCTTCGCTTCCGCCGGCAGGTAGGCGTCGACGTTGATGCGGTCCAGCAGTAGCGCCGCGCCGAATCCGAGCCGGTCGCGCACCGCGACGGTAACGCCGCCGGTGAGCCGGGACGAATCGAACGCCATATCGACGCCGCTGACCTGGACTTGTTCGGGCGTGGCGACGAACTGGCTCTTGAGTGCGAGTTTGCGGAGCCGGTCCGCCGGGACCGGCGGCGGCGCCACCTCGAGCCAGGAAAGCACGCCGCGCAGGTCGCTGACCGTGCTCTCCACGTCGCCGGCGAACGTGGGAACGGCTTGCGGCGTGGTCAGCCGGCCGCTGATGGTGAAATCCGAGCCGCCCGGGAACTGCCCCGAGAACTGCTGCAGGCTGACCATGCCGTCGGCCATCTCGGCGTTGAGCACAAGGTCACGGACGACGCCGCCCTTATAGCCGATGGCGTCGACCGTCAGGATGGCGTTGCCGGCGACATTGGTGGGAAGCTGGAAACGCACCGGTCCGGCGGCGACCGTCGCCGGTTTGGGCGGGGCGGCTTCCTTGCTGGCGGTCGCGGCGGCGGGCTTGGCATCGGTTGCTGCCTTCGCCGCGGGCTTGGCGTTCAACCGCGCCATCAATTTGTCGACGTCGAGGCGATTGATGCCGAGCTGTGTGCCGAAACGGAGTTTGTCGCCCAAATCCGCCTGAAGATCCCCTTCCGCCTGGATGCCGGCGAGGTCGATGCTGAGACCTTTGATTTCCGCCGCCTTGGCCGAGGCAACGACCTGGCCCGACAGTTTCAACGGCAGCGGCGCGCTGCCGCCCGGAGCACCGAGCCCGAGGCCTGCGAGCGAGGCGCTCAGGTCTTCGCCCTCAATCCGGACGTTGCCCTTGAACTGCGGCGCATTGAGCAGATTGACGAGGGATCCGCCGGCCTGCACGCTCAAGTCGCCGGCGGCGAGATTGAGGCGCGCATTGAAGGGGACCGTGCGGTCGTGGATGATTTCGCCAAGGGATGCGGAGTAGCTCAGCGGAATGCCGCGCAGCACCAGCGAGCCGGAACTTTCCATCGGTCCGCGCAGCGACGCCGCCGAAATGGTGGCATTCAGCTTTTCGATCGGTTCGATGAGGCCGGCGGCGGTATCGCGGTAGATCAGGGTGCCGTTTTCGATGGCGAAATTGTCGAGCACCACGTCTGGCGCTGCCTCGGCGGATTCGCCACCGCCCGAGGACGCACCGCCGGTCGGCTTGTTGTCGTTGGCGGCGGTCGCCGGAGTGAATTCCCAGTTGGCGCGGCCGTCGGCCAGTCGTTCCAACTCGATCACCGGTTCGATCAGCTTGACGGTCTCCACCTGGACGCGGCCGCTGAGCAACGGCGCCAGCGCAACACGCACCTCGACCGCCTTGACGCTGGCCAGGTTCGGCGACTGGCTGCCGGGCAAGCTGGTGAAGATGATGTCTTCCGCCACCAGGGCTGGCGCTGGCCAGATGGCGATGGAGACGTCGCCGGCGATGGTCAATTCGCGGCCCGTCAGTTCGCGGACCTTTTCGGTCGCCATGCCCTTGTATTGGTTCCAGTCGAGGAGGCCGGGAAGCGCAAGCGCGCCGCCGAGCACGACGACGACGACACCGGCAAGAATCCAAAGGAGTTTCCGCACTGCCTATGTCCCTGGGGTAATTGGAAGATTTGATTGAGGGAAAGTGTAGAGAGTCCGGCGGATTACGACAACACCAACAGCGCCCGGAAATCGTTCACATTGGTGTAAGTGGGGCCGGTCATCACCAGATCGCCGAGACCGTCGAAGAAGCCATAGGAATCGTTGTTTTTCAGATGTTTAACGGGATCGAGACCGGCTTTTTCAGCGCGTGCCAGGGTGCTGGGGTCGATGGCGGCACCGGCATTGTCCTCGGAGCCGTCGATGCCGTCGGTGTCGCAGGCCATGGCGAAAATCCGGTCTTCGCCGGCCAGTGCGCCGGCCATTGCCAGCATGTATTCGCCGTTCGGCCCGCCGCGGCCGTCGCCGGTCATGGTGACGGTCAACTCGCCGCCGGAAAGGATTACCGCTGGCGCTTGGACCGGCCCCTGGCCGGCTTTGACCTTGCGCGCGAGGGCGGCGTGTTCGGCGGCCACGTCGCGGGCCTCGCCCTCCAGCGTGTCGCCGAGCGTCAACACGTTGAAGCCCATGCCGCGCGCGACCTCGGCGGCGGCTTCCAGGCTGGCGGCCGGGCGCGCGGTCATGCGCACGTCGGTGTTGACGAAAGCCGGATCGCCGGGTTTCGGGGTTTCGTCGGCGCCGGCTTCAAGCCGCGCCATGGCCGCCGCCGGCAGGTCCATGGCGTAGCGCCGGACGATTTCCAGGGCGTCCGCGTAAGTGGTCGGGTCCGGGACCGTGGGCCCTGAGCCGATGACGCCAGGATCGTCACCGGCCACGTCTGAGATCAGCAGCGAGACCAGGCGCGCCGGCTGCACCGCCGCCGCCAGCCTGCCGCCCTTGATGGCCGAGAGGTGTTTCCTGACACAGTTCATCTCGTGGATGGTGGCGCCCGAGCGCAACAGCGCCTTGTTGAGCGCCTGCTTGTCGGCCAGCGTCAGGCCGTCGGCCGGCAATGTGAGCAGCGACGAGGCGCCGCCCGAGATCAGCGCCAGGCAGAGATCGTCCGAACCGAGCCCGCCGGCTAGCTCCATGAGCCGTCTTGCGGCGTCGGCGCCGGCCTGGTCCGGGACCGGGTGTGCGGCCTCGACGATCTCGATCCGCTCGCAGGGCCGGGCGAAACCGTAGCGGGTGATGATCAACCCTGATAGATCACCCGGCCAATGCGTCTCGACGGCCTGGGCCATGGCGGCCGACGCCTTGCCGGCACCGAGTACCAGGGTGCGGCCCTTGGACGGGTCGGGCGGTTCGGGCAGCATCGGCGGTACGCAGCGCATCGGGTCGGCCGCCGCCACGGCGGCCTCGAACATGGCGTGAAGTTGGGTTTTGGGATCAGACACGGCGACTTACGGACGGACGATCTTGCCGGGGTTCATGATGTTGTCGGGGTCGAGCGCCGTTTTCAGCGTGCGCATGACGCTCAAGGCCTCGCCGTGTTCGGCGGTCAGGAACTCCATCTTGCCGTAACCGACGCCGTGTTCACCGGTGCAGGTGCCGCCCATCGCCAGTGCGCGCATGACCATGCGCTCGTTGACATCGTGCGCCTTTTTGATCTCCGCCTCGTTGTCGGGTGACACCAGCAGCACCGTGTGGAAATTGCCGTCGCCCACATGGCCGACGATGGGCGCCAGGATGCCGCTGTCGTCGATGTCCTGGCGGGTTTCCAGGATGCATTCGGCCAGGCGCGAGATCGGCACGCAGACGTCGGTGGTCATGCCCTTGGAGCCTGGGCGCAGCGCCAGCGCGGCGTAGTAGGCGTCATGGCGGGCCTGCCACAGATGGTTGCGGTCCTCCGCCTTGGTCGCCCATTGGAAATCGGAAGAGCCGAAATCGGCGGCGATGGCCTCGACGGTTTCGGCCTGCTCCTTGACGCCGGCCTGGGAGCCGTGGAACTCGAAGAACAGCGTCGGCTGCACCGGGTAGTCGAGCTTCGAGTACCTGTTGACGGCGTCCATCTGGTGTTCGTCCAGCAGTTCGATGCGCGCCACCGGAATGCCGGCCTGGATGGTCAGGATGACGGTGTTGACGGCCGCTTCCAGGCTCGGGAACGAGGCGACGGCGGCCGACATGGCTTCCGGGATGCCGTAGAGGCGCAGCGTGATCTCGGTGATGACGCCGAGCGTTCCTTCCGAGCCGACGAACAGCCGCGTCAGGTCGTAACCGGCGGATGATTTGCGGGCCCGGCTGGACGTGCGGATGATGCGCCCGTCGGCCAGGACGACGGTCAGCGACAGCACGTTCTCGCGCATGGTGCCGTAGCGCACCGCGTTGGTGCCCGATGCGCGGGTCGCGGTCATGCCGCCGATGGATGCGTCGGCGCCGGGATCGACGGGAAAGAACAGCCCGGTATCGCGCAGGTACTCGTTCAACTGCTTGCGCGTCACGCCGGCTTGCACGGTGACGTCCATGTCCTCGTCGCCGACGCGGAGGATTTCGTTCATCTGCGAGACGTCGATACAGACACCGCCCCGCAGTGCCGCCACGTGGCCTTCCAGCGAGGTGCCGGTGCCGAAGGGGATCACCGGAACCTTGTCCTCGGCGCAGAGCGAGACGACGGCGCTGACCTCTTCGGTCGAGCGCGAGAACACCACCGCGCCCGGCGCCTGCGAGGGATGATAGGATTCGTCGTGGCCGTGTTGCTCGCGCACCGCTTCGGCGGTGCTCAGGCGCTCGCCGACGATGGCTTCGAGCTTGCCCAGGAAATCGTTCGAGAGTTCCACGGGCGTGTCGACTTGGGCTTCGGCGAAGGCGCTGTCCATGGCCGTTCTCCCTATAAATAAGCGGCCGACAGTCTGGCCGATGCCGGCGCTTCCGGCAAGCCGCGTCAGATAGGCTTGCCCAGTTCCTTTTCGCGCAGTTCCTTGATCAGATCGCCGGCCCCCTTGATATGCGGGTTGACGGCGAGCGCGCGTTCCCAGGCGTCGGCGGCGGCGCCCGGCTTGCCGATGGCATCGAAGATCAGGCCCATGCCGGAAAGGGCGCCGAAGTGGCGCGGTTCCAGCGAAAGCGTGTGCTCGATATCGCGCATGGAGGCATCCAGGTCGTCGAGCATGTAGTTGACCGTGGCGCGCTTGTTCCAGCCCTCGGCGAAATCGGGCGCGGCGGCAACGATGCGGTCGAAGGCATCGAAAGCGACTTGCAGATTGCCGTCATGCATGGCGCTGATGCCGGCGTTCATCAGGTGGGCGATGCCGGGGTCGTTGTGGCTGAGCCAGATTTCCCAGATTTCGGCGGCGATCTCGCCACCCAGGTTGGCGTCGTCGGTGGCCGTCAGCGCCGCGAACAGCATCGGTAGCCGGCTGTCGTTCTGGTCGGCGCGGGCGTCGGGCGCCAGGACGATGAAGAGGGCGAAGAGCAGGGAGGCGCCAAAGGCACCGAAGCGAAAACGTGGACGGCGGGCGTTCACGCCAGACCCGGCGGTTTCGGCCCGCCGGTGGCCCAATCCAGAAGCTCCACCGTGTGCACCACCACGAGATCGCCGCCGGAAAGCTGTTCCAGGCAGCCGATGTTGCCGGTGGCGACGATGCCCGCGCCGGTGGCCTTGAGATTGCCGAGCTTGCGCTCGCGCAAGCGTGACGCCAAGTCCGGCTGCATGATGTTGTAGGTCCCGGCGGAGCCGCAGCAGAGGTGCCCTTCCGCCGGCGAGGAGACCGGGAAGCCGGCATCCTGCAACAATTGCTTCGGCGCCTCGGTGATCTGCTGGCCGTGCTGCATGGAGCAGGCGGAATGGTAGACCAGCGCCGGCGGCGCCTGCAGCGTCGCGGTGCCGAGGCCGAGTTCGCTCATCACCTCGGTGATATCGCGGGTGCGTTCGGAAATGCGCTTCGCCGGTTCCGCCCACTCGGCGTCGCCCTGCAGCATGAAGCCGTAGTCCTTGACCGTGGTGCCGCACCCCGATGCATTGATGACCACGGCGTCGAGCCCGCCGTCGGACTCCACCGCCTGCCAGGCGGTGATGTTGGCCTTGGCGGCGGCGTGCGAGGCCGCTTCCTTGCCCATGTGGTGCACCAGCGCGCCGCAGCACCCGGCACCCTTGGCGACGACCACCTCGCAGCCGTGGCGGGTAAGCAAGCGGATGGTGGCCTCGTTGATCGACGGACGCAGCACCTGCTGCGCGCAGCCGGTCATCAGCGCCACCCGCATGCGCCGCTCGCCTTCGGCGGGGAAGGTTTGCGGACGATCCATGGGGGACGCCGGTTCGACCTTGGCCGGCGCCATCCGCATCAGGCCCTTCAGCCGTCCCGGCATCAGGCCGGCCAGCGGCTTCGCCAGCCAGGCCCCCATCAGCGCCAGGCGGAAGCGCCCCGGATAGGGCAGCACCAGCGCCAGCAGCCAGCGCAGCAGCCGTTCCGGCAGCGGCCGGGTGAAACGTTCCTCGATGCGCGCGCGGGTCTCGTCCACCAGGTGCATGTAGTCGACGGATGCGGGGCAGGTGGTCATGCATGAAAGACAGCTCAGGCAGCGGTCAGCGTGCAGCACCATCTTGGCCGTCGGCGGCTGGCCGGTTTCCAGCATTTCCTTGTACTGGTAGATGCGGCCGCGCGGGCTGTCCAATTCGTTGCCGAGCAGCACATAGGTCGGACAGGTGGCGGTACAGAATCCGCAATGCACGCACTTGCGCAGGATGTCGTTGGCGATGGCGATGCCGGGTTCGGTCAACTGCGCCGGGCTAAAGAGCGTCTGCACGGCGTCTACATCCCCTCGTACATGCGTCCCGGGTTGAGGATGCCGTTCGGATCGAAGCCTTCCTTGATGCGCTTGGTGATCGCCTGTACGGCAGGGTCGAGCGGATGGAAGACGGAGACTTCCCGGCGCACCTCGGCTGGTGCACGGAACAGGGTGGCGTGGCCGCCGGCGGCGTCCACGTGGCGCCGCACGACCTCGGCCAGGGCGTCGTCGCGGGGCCTCAATGCCAGCCAGATCAGGCCGCCGGCCCAGTCGTAGAGCGCTTCGCCGGGATTGCCCTCGAGGATCTTCAAGGCGACGCGCGAGCCCTCCGCCGGCGGCACCGAAAGCCGCCAGATGACGCGGTCGTGCTCGTGCGTGAAGTAGCTGACGTCGCGGATTTCCTTCCACAGCACCTTGGAATTGGCGGAGTGCAGCTCCTCGGTGGCGCCGTACTTGCCGAGCAGTTGGCGCAGCTCGCGGCAGCGGTGCTCGACCGAGGGGCCGGGCCCTTCGACGCGAAGCGCGGTGATGGCGCGTCCGGTCTCGGCGACGAAATCGACGGCCGAAAGCTTGGCCAGCGCGGCCGGCAGATGCGCCGCGCCGGAGACCTCGTGCGGGGTTGCCATGGCGTCGTTCATGGCCTTGACGCCGCCGTGGTCGTAGATGCCGTCTTGGGCCCAGCGGATCAGCACGGTGCGGACCTTCTCCGGCGACGGCACCACCTTGACCGTCGCCTCGGTGATGACGGCGAGCGTGCCGTGCGAACCGGCAATCAGCTTCGAGAGATCGAAGCCGGTGACGTTCTTGACCACGCGCGAGCCCGACTTGAACTCTTCGCCGCGGCCGCTGACCGCCTGGAAGCCGAGGAAATGATCGCGCGCCGCGCCGGCCTTGATGCGGCGCGGTCCCGCCAGGTTGCAGGCCACCGTGCCGCCCAGCGTCGCCAGACCCGGCGTGCCGCCCAACAGCCGGCCGAGATCCGGCGGCTCGAAGGCCAGTTGTTGGTTCTTTTCGGCGAGTGCGCGCTCAATGTCGGCCATCGGCGTCGCGGCGGCAGCGCTCATCACCAGTTCCGCCGGCTCATAATAATTGATCCCGGTAAGGCCCGAGAGGTCCAGGCAGGGAAGTTCACCCATGGGCCGCCCGAGCCCGACCTTGGAGCCGGCGCCGCGCAGTTCCAGCGGCGTCTGTTCCGATGCAGCCCACTTCACCGCTTCCAGTAACTGCTCGGGCGTTTCCGGTTTCAGGATGTCGCTCATGGTTCGGCCCTCAAAACCTCGGGATGTCGGGGAACGGGAGCTGGCCCTTGTGGACGTGCATCTTGCCCAGTTCCGCGCAGCGGTGCAGCGTCGGGTAGACCTTGCCGGGGTTGAGCAGGTGGCCCGGATCGAAGGCGCATTTCAGCCGCTGCTGATGCTTCATGTCGTCCTCGGTGAACATCTCGCCCATCAGGTCGCGCTTCTCGATGCCGACACCGTGTTCGCCGGTCAAGACGCCGCCGACCTCGACACAGAGTTTCAGGATATCTGCGCCGAAGGCCTCGGCCAGTTCGGTCTCGCCGTCGACGTTGGAATCGAACAGGATCAGCGGATGCAGGTTGCCGTCGCCGGCATGGAAGACGTTGGCGACGCGAAGCCCGTATTTCTCCGACAGCGCCGCCATGCGCTTCAGCACATAAGCCAGTTGCCCGCGCGGGATGGTGCCGTCCATGCAGAGGTAATCGGGCGACAGCCGCCCGACGGCGGGGAACGCGGCCTTGCGCCCGGACCAGAAGCGGATGCGTTCCTCGTCCGATTCGCTGATCTTCAGATAGGTGGCGCCTTCGCCCTTGGCCAATGCCTCGACCCGCCCGATCAGGTATTCGACCTCGGCCTCCGGCCCGTCCAACTCGACGATCAGGATTGCCGCCACGTCCAGGGGGTAGCCCGCATGCACGAACTCCTCGGCCGCCTGGATGGCGAAAGTGTCCATCATCTCCATGCCGCCCGGGATGATGCCGTCGCCGATGATCGCGGCGACGCAGTCGCCGGCGGCCTCGTTCGACGGGAAACCGAGCAGCACCGCCTTGGCGGTCTCGGGGCTGCGCAGGATGCGCACCGTCACCTCGGTGATGACGCCGAGCAATCCTTCCGAGCCGGTGATCACGCCGAGCAGGTCATAGGCATCCGAATCCAGGTGCTTGCCGCCGACCCGGATGACCTGGCCGTCCATCAGCACCATTTCGACACCCATGACGTTGTTGGTGGTGAGGCCATATTTCAGGCAATGCACGCCGCCGGAGTTCTCGGCGATATTGCCGCCGATGGAGCAGGCGATCTGGCTCGACGGGTCGGGGGCATAGTAGAAGCCCTCGTGCTCGACCGCCTGGGTGATGGCCAGGTTGGTGACGCCCGGCTGAGTGACGACGCAGCGGTTTTCAAAATCGATGTCGAGGATGCGGTTGAATTTGCTGAGGCCCAGCGTGATCGCGTCGGCGAGCGGCAGCGCGCCACCGGAAAGCCCGGTGCCGGCACCCCTGGGGACGATCTTGACGCCGTTCTCGTGGCAGTAGGCGAGGACCCGGGAGACCTGTTCGGTGGTCTCCGGCAGGACGACGATCATCGGCAGTTGCCGGTAGGCCATCAGCCCGTCGCATTCGAACGCCTTCAGTTCGTCTTCATCGGCGATAACGCTCTCGTCCGGCACGATGGCGCGCATGGCGGCGATGATTTCCGCCCGCCTGGCGATGACGGTTTCGTCGGGTTTCGGCATTTTCATGCGGCGAAATCCATCCTTCCTTCGGTGTCGGCTTCGACTTTGGTTCTATTCCTTGAGTGCTATTTTGCCACGCTTGGCGGCGCGCGTCATTACGCTTTTGCCGGTACCGGCACGGCGCGCTCATGGATCGGCAGATGCAGCGCCGCCGACAACAGGCCGATGACGATGCCCGCCCACCAGACCGGCATGTAGGTGCCCGTCGTGTCATAGAGATAGCCGCCCATCCACACACCGATGAACGAGCCCACCTGATGGCTGAAGAAGACGATGCCGAACAGCGTGCCCATGTAGCGGGTGCCGAACATCAGTGCCACCAGCCCCGACGTCAGCGGCACGGTGCTCAGCCACAACAGCCCCATGGCGACGGAAAAAGCGATGACCGAGCCGGTGGTGATGGGAAAACTGATGAACAGGATGATGGCAATGGCACGCAGCGTATAGAGCGTGCTCAAGAGGTATTTCTTCGGGAAGCGGCCGCCCAGCACGCCGGCGCCGAACGAGCCGACGACGTTGAAGACGCCGATCAGCATCAGCGACCAGGCGCCGGCCTCCGACGGCAGCCCGGCGTCGGACAGGAAAGCAGGCATGTGCACGCCGATGAAGGCGACGTGAAAGCCGCAAACGAAGAACCCGGCGGTCAGCAGCCAGAAGCTGCGATCCCGCGACGCGAGGCGCAGTTGCGCCCCGAGGCCGAGCTCGCCGGCGGTCATGCCGCTGCCGTCCAACTCGCCCTTCGGCGTGCGCAGGAACCAGCCGCAGGCGACGATGACCAGCGCCAGCAGCGCCATCAAAACATAGGAGGTCGACCAGCCCCATTGTGCCAGGAACACCTGGCCGACGGGCACCACGGTGAATTGGCCGGCGGCGCCGCAGGCGGTGACCAGGCCCAGGCCGAAGGAGCGGCGTTCGTCGGGCAGCGCGCGCGCAACGGCGCCCAGCACCACGCCCAAGGCACAGCCCGATTGCGCCAGACCGACCAGCAGGCCGGCGGAAACGTGGAAGGTCAGCGGGTCGGGCACGTCCGACATGATGTAGAGGCCCGTGGCATAGAGCCCGCCGCCGAAGGCAACGACCCGCCCGGTGCCGAATTTCTCGGCGATGCCGGCGGTGAAAGGCTGGAACGCGCCCCACAGGAGGTTCTGCAGCGCCATGCCGAAGGCGAAGATCTCGCGCCCCCAGTTCAAGTCCAGGCTCATGGGCTTCAGGTAGAGACCGAGCGTGGCGCGAATCCCCATGCCGAGAATGACGCTGATGGCGCCGGCGGCGAGGATCGCATAGGGCAGGCGGTAGGATTTCTGGTCGGCGGTCATGGGCGCTCCCTTTGCTCCCGTACTCTAGTGGCCCGCGTCTCCGGACCCAATCCCCAATTGGACCTCAACACTTGTGAACGGGCAGCAAAAAACCGCGCCGGTGAGGGCGCGGTTCGCGTCAGTCCCGAAAGGGAACGAAGGCGGAAACGTCAGCCCTGACGCGCCTTGAAGCGGGGGTTTTTCTTGTTGATGACGTAAACCCGGCCCTTGCGGCGCACAACGCGGCAGCCTTTTTCACGCAATTTGGCGGATTTCAGCGAATTTCTGATCTTCATCGGTCTGGTTCCCACGTCTTGTCGCGCCCCCGTTCGGGCGTGGAAGCGCGGAACCTAAGGGAAGGTCCATGGCTTGTCAACAGCACGTTTGGCCAATTGAAGGGTTGAGCCACGTGCAACCCTGTCCACCGGCCAGGGGGCTTTCCCGGTGCGCGTGCCCGGCGTATGCTCGCCGCCACCAATGAGTTCCCAACCTGCCTCAGTCGACGCGGCCGACAATTTGAAGGGCATGATCTGGATGGCCGTGTACGCCGCCCTGATGGCTGGCATGCATGCAGGTGTCCGAATGGCGTCGGAATCGGGGCTGCATGCCTTCGAGATCGCCTTTTTCCGAAACCTTTTTGCCGTTCTGGTGCTGGCACCCTGGATCTGGCGTCTCGGTCTGGCGCCGCTCCGGACCAAGCGGCTGGGATTGCTGGTGGCGCGCGGCACGCTCAATACCCTGTGCATGCTGGCTTTTTTCACGGCGCTGACCATCGGTAACTTGGCGGAAGTGGCGGCGCTGTCGTTCACGGCGCCGATCTACGCGACGATCATCGGCATGCTGTTTTTCCATGAAGTCGTCGGGCTCAGGCGCTGGACCGCTATTTTGATCGGTTTCCTGGGCGTTATGGTGATCATCCGGCCGGGGTTCGAGGCTCTCGGCCTGGCGCAGGTGCTGGTGCTGGGCTCGTCGCTTTGTTGGGCCGTGTGCATGGTCATGATCAAGGAACTGAGCCGCACCGAATCTGCGGTCACCATCAACCTCTATATGACCGTGGTGATGGCGCCCTTGTCGTTGGTGCCGGCGCTCTATCACTGGGTCTGGCCGTCGCCGGAACAGTGGCTGATCCTGCTTGCCGTCGGCGGGCTCGGCGGGGCAGGGCAGATGGCCTTGACGAATTCGCTCCGTCTCGCTGCCACGCATGTGGTGACGCCGCTGGATTTCCTGCGTCTCGTGTTCGTCTCGGTCCTGGGCTATCTGTTGTTCGATCAGGTGCCGGATATCTTCGTCTGGATCGGCGGCTCGATGATCCTTTTGTCGGTGGCGTTCATCGCTTATCGCGAACACGTGCGCCGGCAACTTTAACTGTGTCAACCGCTGCAGGGGAAAGCTGCGATGCTGAGTAACCAACGCCAACTTTTCGATATCCCGCAAGAGGTCACCTATCTCGATTGCGCCGCCTATTCGCCGCTCTTGAAAGCGGTTCGCGCCGCCGGCGAGGAAGGGCTGGACCGCAAGTACCATCCCTGGTCCATCGACCTGACCCAGACCCCGGCGGAGGCCGAGAAGCTGCGCCGCATGGTCGCCGGCCTGATCGGCGCCGGGGTCGACGACGTGGCGATCATCAACTCCACCTCCTACGGCATCGAAACCGCCGCGCGCAACCTGCCGCTCGGGTCTGGGCAGAAGGTGCTGGTGTTGCAGGACCAGTTCCCATCCAACGTGCTTTCCTGGCGCAACCTTGCGGCGGAGACCGGCGGCTCGCTCACGTTCGTGCCGAGGCCGCATGACGGCGATTGGACCCGCGCCGTCCTGGAACGCCTGGACGCGAACGTCGCCATCGCCGCGCTGCCGCCGTGTCATTGGTCGGACGGCAGCCGGCTGGACCTCAAGGCGGTCGGCGCGCGCTGCCGGGAGTTGGGTGCTGCCTTCGTCATCGACGGCACCCAGGCGGTCGGCGCCATGCCCTTCGATGTGTCTGAACTGCAACCCGATTTCCTCGTCTTTTCGGCCTATAAGTGGCTGATGTGCCCCTACACGCAGGGCTTTCTCTATGCGGCGCCGCACCGCCAGCAGGGCAAGCCTTTGGAGTATCACCGCTGGAACCACGCCGCGCCGCAAGGTGTTGCGGTGACCATCGGTTACGCCGATGAATACAACACCGGCGCGCGCCGCTACGACATGGGTGAGGTCAACAACTTCATCCACCTGCCGATGGCCATCGCCGCCCTCGGCCAGATCATCGAATGGACGCCCGCCGCCATCCAGGCGCACGTCCAGCCCTTGACCGACATGGTCGCTGTCCGGGCCCGCGAACGCGGCTGGTCGGTGCCCCTGGACGGCAAGCGGGTCGGCCACTATATCGGCATGGTCCTGCCCCTAGGCGGCACCGCCGACATCGCCATGCGCTTGAAGCGCGAGGCCAACGTGCACATCAGCCCGCGCGGCGCGGGATTGCGCGTCAGCCCGCACGTCTTCAACGACGCGGCCGATATCGAGCGGCTGTTCCAGGCCCTCGACAGCGTGCTTGCGTCTTGAGCCAATCGGTCTAAAACGAGCTGTCGAATCAAACGGGGACAAGCCATCATGGCGCACGCATCACGTCGTACCGAGCGCGTTGAGCCGACCGCCAGTTCCGTCGCCACGCAAAAGGCGCGCGAACTGATCCAGGCCGGCAAGGACGTTGTCGTTCTGACCCAAGGCGAACCGGATTTCCCGACGCCCGAGCACGTCATCGAGGCCGCGACGGCGGCCATGCGTGCCGGCGAGACCCGTTACACGCCGGTAGCCGGAACGCCGGCGCTGCGCGATGCCATCCGTCTCAAGTTCAAGCGCGAGAACGGCCTCGATTACGCCGACAACGAGGTAATGGCGTCGAACGGCGGCAAACAGGCGATCTTCAATGCATTGATGGCGACCCTCGATCCCGGCGACGAGGTGATCATTACCGCGCCCTATTGGGTCGCCTATCCGGACATGACCAAGTTCGCCGACGGCCAGCCGGTGATCGTCGAGTGCGGCGACAACTCGAATTTCAAGCTCACGCCCGAGCAGTTGGAAGCGGCGATCACGCCGAAGACCCGCTGGCTGATGCTGAACTCGCCGAACAACCCGTCCGGTGCCGTCTATACGGCCGACGAACTGCGTGCCCTGGCCGAGGTGCTGTCGCGCCACGAGCGGGTGCTGGTGATGTCCGACGATATCTACGAGCACGTGCTGTTCGATGGCCGCGAGTATGCCACCATGGCGCAGGTCGCGCCGGAGATGTTCGATCGCACGCTGACCATCAACGGCGTCTCCAAGGCCTATGCCATGACCGGCTGGCGCATCGGCATCGCCGGCGGCCCGGCGGACCTGATCAAGACCATGTCGAAAGTGCAGAACCAGAGCACCGGCAACCCCAGTTCCATCAGTCAGGCGGCTGCCGTGGCGGCCTTGACCGGCCCGCAGGAATTGGTCGGCGAACGCGCCATGTCGTTCCAGCGCCGCCGCGACCGGGTGGTGGAAATGCTGAACCAGGCGGAAGGCCTGACCTGCCGTACGCCGGAAGGCGCTTTCTATGCCTATCCCAACATCGCCGGGCTGCTCGGCCGCAAGACGCCGGCGGGCCAGGTGATCGAGACCGACCGCGACTTCGTTATGTACCTGATGGAACATGCCGGCGTCGCCACCGTGCATGGCGAGGCCTACGGCCTGAGCCCGCACATCCGGCTTTCGACCGCATCCTCGCTGGAAGAGTTGGAAGAGGCCTGCCGGCGTATTCAAGCCGCCTGCGCCGAGCTCACTTGATCCGGCCGGGCGCCATCGGCGCGCCTGTGAAAGCTTTGGAATTTCAGGTCTTCGCCCCTATGATGGCGGATAGACCGAGAAGCGAGGCTTGATGGCTGACGAGACCCACGTCCGGCAAGGAAGATCGCTGACTACCAAGCTGCTGATGGTCTTTCTGCCGCTGGTGGGCGCCAGCTTGCTCGGCATTTTCCTGGTGATCGAATATAGCGCCGCGCGCGAGCGCCTGGCTGGCCTGGAGGCGACGGCTGTCGACGTCGCCGAAGTGCAGGCGGGCGCCCTGGCCCAGCCCATGTGGGAACTGGACACCGACGCCATCATCACCACCATCAAAAAGCTGCGCGACGACGAGAATTTTCTCTCGGCGCGGGTGATCGATGAAAATGACACCGTCGTGCACGCGCTGTCACTGCCGCAGCCGCCGACGATCTTCCTCAATCGCCATATCCACGCGGAAAGCGCGATCACTTTCGCCAACGAGGGCGAGCAGCGGATCATCGGCAGGGTCGAGATACATTTTCACGTCGCGACGGTGGAGCGCGAACTTCTAGGCCGGTTGGGGATCGATGCCGTGATCATGCTGGTGCTGGCGGCTGTCGTGGCCGGCGCGACGGTGTTCATGACCGACCGGGTCATTGGCCGTCCGGTCGCCAGGTTGCAGAAGTCCATTCAGCGACTGGCCGAGGAGAACGTTCGCGAGCCGGTGATCTGGGAGAGCGCCGACGAGATCGGCCAACTGGTGCGCGCCTTCAACGACCTGCAGGTGACGCAGACGGCGGCGGAGGAGAAAATCCGCGAATACCAGCACGGTCTGGAGGAACTGGTCGAGGCGCGGACGCGGGAGTTGGAAATCAGCGAAGCGCGGATCAAGTCGGTTTTCGAAAACGCGCCGGTAGGCATTTACCTGAAGGACCTGGAAGGCCGCTATGTCCTGATCAACCGGATGATCGCCGAATGGGCGCGAGTCCGGCCCGACGACGTCATCGGCGGGCGCGCCGAGGATTTCCTGCCGTTGGAGCAAGCCGAACAGGTGAAGCTCTCGGATGCCAAGGTGATCGCCTCCCGCAAGACACAGCAAATGGAGTTGACCGATCACCTGCCGGACGGATCGGTGCGTTACCGGGCCTCCGTGCGCTTTCCCATTGCCGACGGCGATGGCGAGTTGACCGGCACCGGCGCCATCGACGTCGACGTGACGGAACGAAAACTGGCCGAAAACGAACTGGCCCGTGCCCACGACCTGATTACCGAAAGCCTCGGTTATGCCAGCCGCATCCAGCGCTCGCTGCTGCCGCCCGACGCGGTCTTGGCGCAACGGTTCAGCGACCATTTCGTGGTCTGGGACCCAAAGGACATCGTCGGCGGCGACATGGTGTGGCAGCGGGAGTTGCAAGGGAGCTTCCTGATCGCCGTTGCCGACTGTACCGGCCATGGCGCGCCCGGCGCCTTCATGACCATGATCGCCACCGGCGCGCTTGATCAGGCATTGAGTGAGTCCTCGGATGCCGCGCCTGGCGATCTGTTGGAGCGCATGCACCGCATCGTGCGCTCGTCGCTCAGCCAGGACGGCGCCGACGGGGAATCCGACGACGGGTTGGAGATGAGCCTGTGCCTGATCACGCCCGGCGCCGACAGCCTGACCTTCGCCGGCGCCCGGTTCTCGTTGTTCCGCATCGACGCCGGCGAGATCGAGGAGATCAAGGGTAATCGCTCCGGCATGGGCTACCGCCGGGTGCCGGACGACCAGCGGTTCGAGACCCATGAGGTCGCCATCGGGCCCACCTCCGCCTTTTACATGTGGTCGGACGGCCTGGTCGATCAGATCGGCGGCGCCAAGCGCCGCTCCTTCGGCAAGCGGCGGGTGCTAAGCGTGCTCAAGGACTATCACCGCATGCCGATGGCGGCCCAGCATGCGCAGATCATCCGCGACTTCGAGGAATACCACCACGGCGAGGCGCGCCGCGACGATCTGACCCTGGTCGGTTTCAAGCTGGGCTGATCGAAGTTTTCCCGTGTCCCAACCGCGGAGGGGCTCTACCTATTCCGCTGCCAAGGTTCTCGCCTCGCGCAAAATTCGCGTGGAAAATGTATCGTGTCACACAATAATATTTTTTAGGGTTCTCCTTTAGCAATAAAATATACACCATTTCCGCCAAAGAGGGGTTTTGGCGGGGTGGGGTATGCCAAGAAATATTGTTTTGTGCTCGGACGGGACCGGCAATAAGGGCGGCCATGGCGCCGCCACGAATGTCTACAAGATCTACCAGGCGGTCGATAACGATTCCCAGGTTGTGTTTTATGACATCGGTGTCGGGACCAGTACCAACAGGATCTGGAAAGCCATCACCGGCGCCTTCGGGATCGGCCTGAAGCGGAATGTCCGCGACCTCTACGATTTCCTTGGGCGCCACTACGATACCGGCGATCAGGTGTATCTGTTCGGTTTCAGCCGGGGCGCGGCAACGGTGCGGGCCTTTGCCGGGTTGATCGAGACCTGCGGATTGCTGCGGTTGGACGCATATCCATCGGAAGACGACTACCAAGACGCAATCAATCAAGCCATGCGGGTCTACACGCGGTGCAGTTTGGGACTGTTCCGCGGCAGGGAGAATTCGCCGGCGGCCACGAAAGCCGGGGAGGAAGCACAGCACTTTCGCCTGAAAAACGCGTTCGTCGATGAACATTACGCACCGGATGGCCGGTTGAAGCTGAAAATGCTCGGCATCTGGGACACGGTGTCGGCGCTTGGCCTGCCGCAGGATTGGCCATGGTTCGTGAATGGACTATTCGAGGGGATCGATTGGCTCGCTGACAAGATCAGTCCGCATCATTTCTACGACTACGGGCCGGCGAATTGCGTTGAAAACGTCCATCATGCGCTCGCCCTGGACGATCAACGCCGTACCTTCTGGCCCAGGGTCTGGGACGAGAAGGCGACGCCAGGCACCAATGTCGAGCAGGTCTGGTTCTCCGGCGCCCATTCCAATGTCGGCGGCGGTTATCCCCGTGCCGGCCTGTCCGACGTCACCTTGAACTGGATGATGATACGCGCCGAGCACCATGGATTGGTGTTCGAAAAGACGGCCCGCCAAGCGGTCCGCGACAACGCTTTCGTGCATGACAAACTATACGATTCCCGCGACGGATTTGCGATTTTCTACCGCTTTGCGCCCCGGCCGCTGGAGGATCTGTGCGCGCGGACGCCGCGCGAGGCGGGCAACAAGTTCAAGCGCTGGGTACGTCAGATGGCTGGGAGGGAAATCGGCCATCAAGCTTGGTCTGGGAATTCCCGTCTGAACGGAAAAATCTGCATTCATCAGTCGGTGTTCTCGCGCATGAAATACCAGACGGAAGGATACGCGCCCACCAATCTGCCGTACGAGTTTGCGGTGACGACAGACGAATATCCGATGCCTCCGGACCTTCGCGTTATTCAAGCAACCGAAACGCCGGCGGAATGGGGCGGGTACCGGTCGAAAATCGGCGAATGGATCAACCGCCGCCGCGGCCTCCACCGCTTTTTCGTGGAGGGTACGCTGGCGTTGGTGCTTTGCATGATCTGGTTCTGGATGAACCCGCCGATGGAGCCGGCGATACCGTTCGACCGCAATGTGTATCTGGACGGGTTCATGCAGCACGTTGCCGACGTTGCCGGTTATATCTTGCCCCAGACCTTTGAGGGCATCATCCAGGTTGCCATCATCGACAAACCGGGGTGGTTCGGTCTCTTCGTGTTGGTGGCGGTGGCCTTCTTCTTGATGCGCCGGTTTTTTCTTCGCGGCACTTGGCGGGCCTGCCTGTCGGCGCGGCGGATCGTCTGCGACAAGGTTTTCGGGGATGAAGCCAATGCCCGCCGGCAAGTGAAACAAGTCCGCGCGGGGGACCCGCTGGGGGTTTTTCGCACTGCCAGCGCCCTCGGTTCCGTGGCTTTTGTTTGCCTGATCTTCATCGGTGTTCTGGCGGCCGGTTCGAAGATGCTTTCGGGCGAGACGGCGAACGGCCGCGCGGCAATGAATTTGCAACACTTGTGCGGCGCCGTCGATCCGGGCCGATTGAGGTCTGTCGAAAATGACGGCGAGGTCGCGATTTTTCCCGTCTCCGCGGCGGATCGCTGGAACGCTTCGGGCGTGCGGTTGGAAATGGGGAAGACATACCGGATATCGGTGGTTGGGGCGAAAAATCCGACAGGCTCCAAGGAACGCTCGCCCATATGGCACGATGCTTCGGCCGCTGCCGACCTGGATGGATGGATCGACGCGGAGCCCTTTTACATGAGGGCCTTCGATCTCCTGCATTGGAAACGCATGCCCGATGAGCCCCTGTTCAAGCTAATCGGTGTCGTCGCCAATGCCGATGGCAGGTTGCATGAGTTCGCCATTGGCGGTGCGGCCGTCGAAGGTCACGCGTTCGATGCGCCATTAACCGGCGAGTTCTGCGCCTACGCCAATGATCTCTATTGGATGTACGGGAACAATAGCGGCGGCATGGAAATGGCGATTGAGCGGGTTCGTTGACAAGCCATCGAGAAACTTAATTTGCTGACGGAGGTCATGATGACAAAAGGGTTGAAGATTGCTGTCTTGATTGTTGCGTTCGGCGTCACCGGGTGTGGCGGCGGACTGATTTCGGGTGGCGACGGTTCGATCAAGGACGAACTCGGCGAGGTGACGCGGTGCATTCAACTGGCTTCTGCCAGGGACAAGGAGTTGGACGCGCAGGCGGACAAGCCGGCCAAAGACCGGCAGCCGGTTATCGAAGATATCGTCAGTGGCAGTATTGACGTCATGCTCGCCTGCTATCTCGGACCGGATCGCGAAACGCCGAAGGACGACGAGCGGACGAAAGACAATTGCGGCCTGAAGGAAGATGGCAGCCCCGCGTCCGAATACGACCGCCTTAGATGCGTCGCCAAAGGGATGGGCGATGACATGCGGCTGTTGCGTGGCCATATCGTGGTTGCGCTGTTGTCGCGTTATGCCGCCTTGAACCACACTGGTGACATAGACGGAATTCTGAACATCAAGTTCCGCCGCTCCAGCGACAGCCAGGAGGATGCCCGCCAAACCCTCGCGGCAATCGCCGCCGCTGAGTACGAACTGCGCCGGGCGGCATCGGCCGTGTTCAAGGTGTCCGAGGACGAGACAACCGGCGAGCTTCGGCAATTGAAGGTGCCGAACTACGACAAGGATCATTTCGACATGAAGGAGGTGCAGAAAGTCTATGAACTCGCCTTCAAAATGATCCGCGTGCGCGCTGTTGCGGACGTGGCCCGTGTGGCGGCTGAACCCACGGCCAAGCGTGCTGCCTTCGTCGTACGTACCGCGGTTCGCGCGATCTTGGCGCGCTCGGTTACCGACGCGAAAGCCGTGCTGAAGGGGATTCGCGATGGCGTCACGAAGTATGCCGTGCTCAATCAGTTCGGGCCGCCTTACCTGACCGATGCACGGAATTACCTGCAGACAAAGAAGGGCGAGACCGTTGCCAAGGTCCATTGGCAGTTCTGGGACCGCTATCTGGAAGGGGCTTGCTCGAAGCTGGCTGGCGAGGCGGGCGCGCGGGTCGATTGCACGCCCGGAAACTACAAGCCCTAGAGGATCTGGATCCTGCCGGCGCTAGGCTGCCGGCGGGAAGTTCAGTTCGACCTTGATGCCGTGCGGACCGGTGACGAAAATCTGCCTGAGCCCGCGGCCGGGCACGACGCGGGTCTCGTGCGGGTAGGGCAGGCTCTCGATCTTTTCGGCGATGGCGTCGAAGCGCTCGCCGTCACCGTCGAAAGCTAGGTGGTCGAAGGCGCCGGTATCGTCGCTGAGGTCGCCGTCGATACCGATCACGTGCACGACCGGATGGTTGGACGCCACGTCGTAGAGCCAGTAGCCCGGAAACTGGAACGGCGGGCGGTCGCCCGGCTCAAGCTCGGCGACGTCGCAAAAGAACTGCCGAACCGCCTCCATGTCGTTGGTGCGTACCGAGTAGTGATGTATCTGCATGGCTCTACAGTCCGTTGACGAATGTGACGATGGCGGCGATGGCGCTTTGCCAATTCTGCTCTTCGGTCAGCCCCGATTTCTTGCGCGGCTTGAAGCCGTGGTCGCCGTCTTCCAGCCAGTGTAGCCGAACTTTTCCACTCAAGCGATAGCCCGGCACCTCTTCCGACGTGCCGAACGGATCGCGCGTGCCCTGGCAGATCAACGTCGGCGTCGCCAAGTTTTCCAGGTGTTCCAGCCGGTTCGGCCCCGGTTCCTTGCCGGGGCTATGGAACGGATAGCCCAGGCAGATCAGCCCCGCCACGCCGGTCTCGTCGGCGACCAGGGACGCCATGCGCCCACCCATGGACTTGCCGCCGATGACCAGGCGTTCCGGCGGCCCCAATTCGGCGATCACATTGCGCCAGCAATCGAGCAGCACCGGCGCCCGGTTCGGCGGCTTCTTGGTCCCGGTCACGCGGCGTTCCGCCATGTAAGGGAATTCGAAGCGCGCCGCGCGGAAGCCCTCGGCGGCCAGCATCTCGGCGAAGGCCTGCATGAAGGGTGAGTCCATCGGCGCACCGGCGCCGTGCGCCAGGCAGATGGTGAAGGCGGCGTCCTCGGGGCCGTTGAGGATGATCTCCGGTGCGCTCAAATCCGCCCGCCCGAGACGCGCAGATTGGCGCAGGCGACGTAGCTGGCTTCGTCCGACAGGAGCCAGCGGATCGCGTTTGCGATCTCATCGGGCTGGCCCGCACGGCCCATGGGAATGGTCTTCGCGGCCCCGGCGAGCTTGTCACGGGCCGGCATGTCGGTTTCCGTCAGGCCCGGTGCCACCGCGTTGACACGGATGCCTTCGCCGGCCACTTCCTGGGCGAGACCGACGGTAAGGGAATCGACCGCGCCCTTGGAAGCGGCATAGAGCACGCCGTTCCCCGGATTGCCGAGCTTCGCCGAGCCCGACGAGATATTGATGATGACGCCGCCCTGGCCGCCCAGCTTCGTCGACATGCGCTTCACCGCTTCGCGTGCGCAGAGGAAACAGCCGCGCACGTTGATGTCGAGCACCCGCGCGATCATGTCGTCCGCAAGATCGGCGACCCTGGACGAGCCGCCGTTGATGCCGGCGTTGTTGACGAGACCGGTGATCGGGCCGAATTCCGCCGTGACCGCATCGAACATGGCGATGACCTGGGACTCAATGGAGGTATCAGCCTGGATCGCCATGGCGGTGCCGCCGGCGGCCTGGATGTCGGCGACGACGGCGTCGGCGGCGTCCTTGTTTCCGACGTAGTTGACCGCGACCTTGTGGCCGGCGGCGGCGCAGGCCTTGGCGGTGGCGGCGCCGATGCCGCGCGAGCCGCCGGTAACGAGCGTGACCTTGCTCATGCGTTCCCTCCCAACATGGTTTTCGGATCGGCCCAGCGATCGAAATCACCGGCCGCGACGTAGCCGAGCGCCAGCGCCGCTTCCTTCAGCGTGCTGCCGTCGGCGTGTGCCTTCAAGGCGATTTCGGCGGCCTTGTCGTAGCCGATATGCGGCGTCAGCGCCGTCACCAGCATCAAGGACGCCTCGGTCAGTTGCCGCAAGCGCGCTTCGTTGGCGGCGATGCCCGCGAGGCAGTTGTCGGTGAAACTGTTGATGGCGTCGCCCAGAAGCCGCGTCGATTGCAGCAGCGAATAGACCATGACCGGCTTGAAGGCGTTGAGCTCCAGGTGGCCCTGGGTGCCGGCGACGGTGACCGTCACATGGTTGCCCATCACCTGTGCCGCCACCTGGGTCAGCGCCTCGGCCTGTGTCGGGTTGACCTTGCCCGGCATGATCGAGGAACCGGGCTCGTTCGCCGGCAATGAAATCTCACCCAATCCGGCGCGCGGGCCCGACGCCATCAGGCGGATGTCGTTGGCGATCTTGTTGGAGGTGACGGCGATGGTGTTCAGTTTGCCCGACAGGTTCACCAGCGCGTCGTGCGCGGCGATGGCATAGAACTTGTCCGGGCAGGGCTTGAATTCGAGGTCCGTCAGCGCGGAAATCTTCTCGCAGAAGACGGCGTCGAAGTTTGCCGGCGCGTTCAGCCCGGTGCCGACGGCGGTGCCGCCCTGCGCCAGTTCGTAGAGCTGCACATAGGCCTTATCCAGGCGCTGTTCGTTCTGCTGGCACTGGTGCGCGTAGGCGGCGAACTCGTTGCCGAGCGTCAGCGGTGTCGCGTCCTGCAGGTGCGTGCGGCCGATCTTCACCAGGTCCTTGAACTCGTCCGCCTTGGCTTCCAGGGTGAGCCGCATGTGTTCCAGCGCCGGCGCCAACAGGCCGTTGCCGAGCAACAGCAGGGCCACGTGCATGACCGTCGGGAAGCTGTCGTTGGACGACTGGCTCATGTTGACGTGGTCGTTCGGGTGCACCGGGTCCTTGGCGCCCAGGGGCTGGCCGAGGATTTCATTGGCCCGGTTGGCGATGACCTCGTTCATGTTCATGTTGGTCTGGGTGCCGGAGCCGGTCTGCCAGACGGGCAGCGGGAATTCATCGTCCAGGCGCCCCTCGATGACGTCGTCGCAGGCGTGAGTGATGGCGTCGCCGAGCTTGGCGTCCAGCAAGCCCAATTCCATGTTGGCCAGCGCGGCGGCCTTCTTTTGCAGGCCGAAGGCGTGGATCAGTTCCGCCGGCATGGTCTCCCAGCCGATTTGGAAGTTCTGGCGCGCGCGTTCCGTCTGCGCCCCCCAATAGTGCCCGGCCGGCACCTGGACGTGGCCGAGCGCGTCCTTCTCGGTGCGGAAGTCGTCGGAATCCTTCATGGAAATGTCTCCCTAGTGGGTGAACTCGGCGAAGAAATCGTTGCCCTTGTCGTCGACGACGATGAAGGCCGGGAAGTCCTCGATCTCGATCTTCCAGATCGCTTCCATGCCCAGTTCCTCGTATTCCACCAGTTCCACCTTTTTGATGCAGTCCTGCGCCAGCCTGGCGGCCGGGCCGCCGATGGAACCGAGATAAAAGCCGCCGTGCTTCTTGCAGGCGTCGGTGACGGCCTGCGAGCGGTTGCCCTTGGCCAGCATCACCATGGAACCGCCGGCGGCCTGGAAAGCATCGACGTAGGGGTCCATGCGCCCGGCCGTGGTCGGCCCGAAGGAGCCCGACGCGAAGCCTTCCGGCGTCTTCGCCGGACCGGCGTAATAGACGCCCAGGTCCTTGAAGTATTGCGGCAGGCCTTGGCCGGAATCGAGGCGTTCCTTCAGCTTCGCATGCGCGATGTCGCGCGCCACGACCAGCGAGCCGGAAAGCGACAAGCGCGTCTTCACCGGATAGTTGGAAAGTTCCGCCAGCACGTCGGCCATGGGGCGGTTGAGGTCGATCTTCACCACGTCGCCGCCCAAGTCGTCGGCGGTGATTTCCGGAAGATACTGCGCCGGGTTGGTCTCGAGCTGTTCGATGAACACGCCGTCCTTGGTGATCTTGCCCTTGATCTGGCGGTCGGCGGAGCACGACACCCCGATGCCGACGGGGCAACTGGCGCCGTGGCGCGGCAGCCGCACCACGCGGACGTCGTGGCAGAAGTATTTGCCGCCGAACTGCGCGCCGATGCCGAGGTTCCGGGTGATCTCCAGGATGCGTTCCTCCCACTCGGTATCGCGGAAGGCCTGGCCGTATTCGTTGCCGCGCGTCGGCAGGTGATCGAGGTACTTGGTGGACGCCAGCTTGGTGGTCTTCAGGTTCATCTCCGCCGAGGTGCCGCCGATCACCAGCGCCAGATGGTAGGGCGGGCAGGCCGCGGTGCCGAGCGTGCGCAGCTTCTCGTCGATGAACTTGGTCAGGGTTTCCTCGTTCAGGAGCGCCTTGGTCTGCTGGTAGAGGAAGGTCTTGTTGGCAGACCCGCCGCCCTTGGCAATGAACAGGAAGGAATAGGCGTCGCCTTCGGTGGCGTAGAGGTCGAACTGGGCCGGCATGTTGTCGCCGGTGTTGACCTCGTGGAACATGTCCATCGGGGCGACCATGGAATAGCGCAGGTTGTTCTCCGCGTAGGCCTGGCGCACGCCGGCCGCGATGGCGGCCTCGTCGTCGAAATCGGTCCAGACCCGCTGGCCCTTCTTGCCCATGATCAGGGCGTTGCCGGTGTCCTGGCACATGGGCAGCACGCCGGCGGCGGCGATGTTGGCGTTCTTCAACAAATCCAGTGCGACGAAGCGGTCGTTGTCGGAAGCCTCCGGGTCGTCGAGAATCGAGGCCAACTGCTTCAGGTGCGCGGGTCTGAGCAGATGCGAGACGTCGCGGTAGGCCTCGGCCGCGAGGCGGGTCAAGGCTTCCGGCTTGATGGTCAGGATTTCCTGGCCCTCGAAGTGCGCGGTGCCGATGCCCTCGTCGGAGATCTTGCGATAGGGCGTGTCGTCCGCGCCCAAGGGAAACATGGGGTGGTGCGGGGTCTCGGTCATGATGTCCTCGGGAAGGTTGGCAGAGGAGGAACGCCCAAGGGCGTTATTTTTTGCGGAAGGCGTCGAGCGCGATGACCTCGCCGGTTTTCGGCTTGCCGTCCTCGTCGGTCATGTCGGCGGCGGGTTTCTCTTCGATCGGTTCCAGGTCCTCGATGGAGTTGACTGGATCGATGGCCAGTTCCTCGAAATCGGCGTCATCCATGTCGACGGTCTTCAATTGCAGGCCGAAGTTGACGCTCGGGTCGGCGAAGGAGGTGACGGCCTCGAACGGGATCACCAACAGTTCCGGCTTGCCGTTGAACCTGAGCGAGACCGAGAAGCCGTCGGCGTCGACGGTCAGGTTCTCGAACTGGTGTTGCAGCACGATGGTCATCTCGTCCGGGTGCTGGGCGCGCAGGTATGGCGGCACCTCGACGCCGGCGGCGTTGGTGCGGAAGGTGATGTAGAAATGGTGGTCACCCGGCAGCCCTTCGGCGGCGGTCATTTCCAGCGCCCGGTGGATCACCTGGCGAAGCGCTTCCTCGATCCACAGGTCGTAACGCAATGTTTCGTCGTCCATGCCCAAGTTCTACCCCGGATGCCCGTTCGGTGAAAGACCCGTCGCAAGATTCAGAATGGAAATTCACGGCGGTGTGACAGGGCGCGTTAAACCGAGCGTCAGTGGCGCGAGGCAAGCGCAAGGCGCGCCGGCCGAATGGCCGAAAGCCAAGCGGTTCGGAGAACCGCGCCCGGCGCCTGAGGGGCAAAAAATGAAGTGGGCGGCTTCTGTTGCCAGGTGCCGCCCGAACCCCGCCTAAACGGTGCTAACCGCTAGGACTTTAACAGTGGTTCACCTAACCGCATTAAGCGGCGAGGCGAGCCTCAGCATAGTTGTCGTTGGCAACTATAAGGTTTGGTCCGGTAACGGCGGAACCCCACCGAGCGAAAGCCATTGCCTTTACTACGCACGTCGATCCTGTTTCGCCCCCACAAGCTCCCTCGAATTTGCTGAGGGAGGGAATTGGTGGAGGCGCCGGGCACTGCCCCCGGGTCCGCAACGCTTATTCCGCAACGCGTTTATCGCCATAGCCGGCGAACCGGCAGGGCTAATATAGGCAAATCCACCTTTTCCGGCAATGGCGCAGCTTGTGGCCGGGCGGCGCCGGTGATATGCGGACCGGCATGGAATTCATGGAGATCATGGTGCTTTTAGGCGCGCTCGCCGGCGGCTACGTCAACGGGCTGACCGGGTTCGGCACCGGGCTGACGGCGTTGAACTTCTGGCTGCAGGTGTTGCCGCCGGTGGTCGCCGGGCCCTTGGTCGTGACCTGTTCCATCGTCGCCCAGGCGATCACCCTGCCGACCATCTGGCACGCCATCGATTGGCGCCGCACGCTGCCGTTCGTCGCGGGCGGCGTTGCCGGCGTGCCGCTCGGCACCTGGCTGCTGGCCTGGGTGTCGCCGCAGGGGTTCCGGCTGTTCGCCGGTTGCCTGCTTGTCGGCTACTGCGCCTTCATGCTGGCGCGCCGCGCCGCGCCCAAGATCACCTGGGGCGGGCGCTGGGCGGATGGCGCTGTCGGGCTTGCCGGTGGCGTGTTGGGCGGGCTGGCTGGCTTGTCCGGGCCGCCGCCGACGATCTGGGCGAGCCTTCGGGGCTGGGGCAAGGATGCCAGCCGCGGCGTCTTCCAGTCTTTCAACCTGACCATTCTCGTTTTGGCGCTGGCGTCGCAGGCCTACGGCGGTTTCATCACCTATGAGGTCGGGCGGCTGACGCTGGTGGCGCTGCCGGCGACGCTAGCGGGCGCCTGGGCCGGACGCTGGACCTACGGCAGGCTCGGCGATGGGCGTTTCGCCCAGGTGGTATTGGCGGTGCTGATGGTTTCTGGCATCGCCATCATCGTCAACTGGTGGCTGCGCGCCTGAGCCGTCAGTTGAGCGCGCGGGGATCGAGCGCGTCCTGCAACCCGTCGCCGAGGAAGTTGAAGGCGATGACCGTGGCGAAGATCAGCATGCCCGGCCAGAAGGCCAGCGCCGGCGCCGTCCAGATCAGGTCCTGGGCGTTGGTCAGCATGTTGCCCCAACTGGCGATGGGCGGCTGGATGCCCATGCCGAGGAAACTCAAGACCGATTCCAACAGGATGATGTTGCCCACCGAAAGCGTCGTCGCAACGATGATCGGCGAAACGGCGTTGGGCAGGATGTGGCGGGCGATGATGCGCGCCGACGAGCCGCCCAAGGCGACCGCGGCGCGCACGAACTCGCGGTTCTTCAGCGCCAGCGTCTCGGCCCGCACCAGGCGCGCCACCGTGGTCCAGCCGACCAGCGCGATGATGACGACAATGCGGTAGAGCGCCGCGTTCTCGGACGCCGCCATCTCGGCGGAAAGGCCGAGCTTTTCCAGGTCGATCGCCGCCAGCACGATCAGCAAAGGCAATAGCGGCAGCGAGATCACCCCGTCCGTCAAGCGCATCAGGATGCTGTCCAGCCGGCCGCCGAAATAGCCCGCCAATAGCCCGAACAGCGTGCCGATGACGGCCGAGCCCAACGCCGCCGCCATGGCCACCGCCATCGACACCTGGCCGCCGTAGGAGAGGCGCAGGAACAGATCGCGCCCGAGCTCGTCGGTGCCGAGCGGGTGGGCGAGGGACGGCGGCGCCATGCGCGCCAGCAGGTCGACCCGTTCAGCGTCGAAACCGAGCAGATGCTCACTCATCGGCGCCGCCCAGGCGATGACGGCGAGGACGATCAGGAACAGCGCGCTCGCCACCGCCAATTTGTGGCGGAGGAAGCGCCGCCACATACGCCGGGCGGGGCTTTCCGTGGCGAAGGTGAGCGACGGCGCGGTCATGCGCGGGCCCTCTCGGGCGCGTCGGTGATGCGCGGGTCTACCCAGGCATAGGCGACGTCGGCGATGATGTTGCCGATCAGCGTCATCAGCGTCGCGAACAGCAACCCGACGAGGGCCAGGTTGAAATCGTTGCCGAGCACGGAATCGAAGATCATCTTGCCGACGCCGAGCCATGAAAACATGGTCTCGGTGATCAGCGCGCCGGAAAAGAGGGAACCGAAGCTGAGCGCCAGCACGGTGATGAAGGGTAGCACCGCGTTCCGGAGCGCGTGACCGAACAGGAGACGCGCCGGGCCGACGCCCTTGGCCTTGGCGGTGCGGATGAAATCCTGGCGCAGCACCTGGATCATGGAGGCACGGATGAAGCGGATGAAGCCGCCGGCGGTCAGCAGCGCCAGCGTGCCGACCGGCAGGATCATGTGGGTCAGCCGATCCATGAAGCCGCCGGCGCCTTCGATGCCTTCGCCCACGGTCGCCATGCCGCCGGCCGGCAGCCAGCCGAGCTTCACCGAAAACAGGATGATCGCCAAAAGCGCCAGCCAGAACGGCGGCACCGAAATGCCGGCGAAGCAGAACAGGTTGACCCCGTAGTCGAAGGCGGAATTGGGTTTCCACGCCGCCATGATGCCGAGCGGCAGCGCGATCGCCAACGCCAGCGCCGTCGCCGCGCCCATCAATATCAGCGTGTTCACCAGCCGCGGCATCAGCACCTCGGTCGCCGGTCGGGCATGAATGCGCGAGAAACCGAAATCGCCCTGTAGCGCCGCCACCAGCCAGTTGCCGTAGCGTTCCAACAGCGGCTTATCCAATCCGTAGAGCGCTTTCAGGCGCTGGATGTCGTCGGAGGTCAGTTTCGGGTTGGCGGCGATCATCTCGTCGATGGGGTCGCCCGGCATCAGCCCGATCAGGCCGTAGATGACGAATGACATCACCAGCAAAACCACCAGGCTTTCCAACAGCCGGCCGGCGACGAAACGGGTCACGGGCTCAGTCCCCTGCCAGCCGGTGCAGGGTTTCCAAGAGTTCCGACGCCAACGGGATGCCGTCGAGGCGCCGCGCCTCCATGGTGCGCATTTCGGGCTCGCCCGGCAGCAACACTTCGCCGCCTTCCTGGAACGGTGCCGAGCCTTTCACCTTGGCGGTGAACGCGGCCATGCGCTGGTCGTAGAGTTCGCGGCCCAGGATGGCGGCGGGGTTGATGGCAATGAACATGTGGCTGACGCCTTGCGGCTCCTTTTCCGCCCACATGTCGCCGACGTCGTCGAGGAAGCGCCCGCCGGACAAAACGCCCGATAGGATATCCACCGCCAGCGCCATGCCGTAGCCCTTGTGGCCGCCGATGAACTGAATGAAGCCGTCTAGGCCACGGGCGGGATCGGTGGTCGGGTTGCCGTCGGTGTCCAAGGCCCAGCCGAGCGGCATTTCATCGCCGGCGTCGCGGAGCTTTCGCATCTTGCCGCGCGCGGCGACGCTCAAGGCCATGTCGAGCAGGAAAGGTGCCGGCTTGTTGGGCGCGGCGAAGCCCACGGGGTTGTTGCCGAGCAGCAGGTCCCTGCCGCCGAAAGGGCTCATGGCAGGCGACGCCGTTGTGGCGGAAATCAGGATCAGTCCCGCCACCGTGGCGGCGAAGCCGTAGGGCGCCATGGCGCCGAAATGGTTGGAATTGCCGGCGGTGACGAAGCCGATGCCGGTCTTGATCGCCTTGGTCATGGCGACCTCCAGCGCCAGCGCGCCGATCACCTGGCCTTGGCCGCCGCCGCCGTCGATGATGGCGATGGAGGCGGCCTTGTCGGCGGCGCGGATGGACGGCTGGGCCGGCACCACGCCGGCGGCGACGCGGGCGAGATACTGCTCGACCCGGTGCACGCCATGCGTCGAGATGCCCATCAGGTCGGTGGTGACCAGAAGCTCGGCGGTGGTCTCGGCGTCCTTTTGGGTGAAGCCGGCGCGCTCGAAGGCGCGGACCGTGAGCGCCTTCAAATCCTCGGCGGCGATGCGGGTTGTCGTCGCGTCCATCAGCGGCTCGCCGGGCGGCAGGTCTCGTCGTAGCGGTCGCGCTGCGAATCGTAGATGGCCTCGCAGACCATGACCTCGTCGCCCTTGGTCAGGCGGTAGTGCACCACCTGCACCACGCGGGTCAGGTTCTGGTACGGCGCGATGCCGGGAAGCTCCTTCTTCTCCTCCGTGCGTGAAACCACGGTCCAGCCCGCCGCCTGCAGGTTGGCGATGGGGCGGGTCGGGTCCTGCGCTTGAGGCGGCGATAGAATCGGTGTCCCGATCAACACCGCCGAAGCGCCGAGCGCAAGGAACAGGTTTTTCATTTGCCGGCCCCGCAAGCAATTGATTCCAAGCGACTATACCCGAACCCCTGCACACCCGCCAACCGCCGCTTGGAGCGCCGGGGGCGGGGGGCTACACTGGCCGGATGCAGCAGTACCTGGACCTCCTGAAACATGTTCGCGGCACCGGCACCTTCCGGGGCGACCGCACCGGCACCGGCACGCAGAGCGTGTTCGGCTACCAGATGCGTTTCGATCTGGCCGATGGCTTTCCAGTGCTGACCACCAAGAAACTGCACTTGCGCTCGATCATCCACGAACTGCTGTGGTTCCTGGCCGGCGACACCAACATCAAATACCTGAATGACCATGGCGTCTCCATCTGGGACGAATGGGCCGACGAGAACGGTGACTTGGGTCCCGTTTACGGCCACCAATGGCGTTCATGGCCGAAGCCCGACGGCACCACCATCGACCAGATCGCCAAGGTGGTGGAAGACATCAAGACCAATCCCAATTCACGCCGCCACATCGTTTCCGCCTGGAACGTGGCGGAGGTGAACGAGATGGCGCTGCCGCCCTGCCATTGCCTGTTCCAGTTCTACGTCGCCGACGGCAAGCTATCGTGCCAGCTCTATCAGCGGAGCTGCGACATCTTCCTGGGCGTGCCGTTCAACATAGCGTCTTACGCGCTCTTGACCATGATGATGGCGCAGGTGACGGGGCTGGAAGCGGGCGAGTTCATCCTCACCATGGGTGACGCGCACCTTTATTCCAACCACCTGGAGCAGGCCGACGAACAGATCGCCCGCCGGCCCGGTCCGCTGCCGGTGATGCGCATCAACCCGGACGTCACCGATATCTTCGCCTTCACATTCGACGATTTCGAACTGGTCGGCTACGAGGCGCAACCGCATATCGCCGCGCCGATCGCGGTCTAGGGTCCGGATTCTAGCCCATGCGCACATCGCTGATCGTCGCCATGGCGGACAACCGGGCCATCGGGCTTGAGGGCGGCATGCCCTGGCATATCTCCGCCGATCTCAAGTACTTCAAGCAGGTGACCATGGGTGCGCCGGTGATCATGGGGCGTAAGACCTACGAATCCATCGGCCGCGCGCTGCCGGGCCGAGCCAATATCGTGGTTACCCGCAACGAGAGTTTCGCGCCGCCGGATGCCGACGCGGTGCACAACGTGGCGGCGGCGCTCCGGAAGGCGCGTGCCATTGCCGAGATCGAGGGCGGCGACGAGGTGTTCGTCATCGGCGGCGCGCAGATTTACGCCCAGGCCATGGGCGAGGCGGACCGCATCTATCTGACGCTGATCCATGACGAGTTCCCGGGTGACGCCTTTTTCCCGGAACTGGACGAAGGCGGCTGGCAGGAGATCGCCCGCCAGACCCACCCGCCGGAGGAACAGGGCGGGCCGTCGTTCAGCTTCACGATCCTGGATCGAATGGCCTAGAACCCATAGACGCAAAAACGGCGCCCGGAGTTCGTTCCGGGCGCCGTTTTGTTCGGCCGGGATTGTGGCCGGGGTTAGCCTTTCTGCAGCCGGACGGCGACGAAGCGCAGTCCGTTCTGGCCTTCCAGGTGCAGCAGCACCGACTTGCGGCCTGCCTTGGCGGCGTCGGCGATCTTGCGGCGCACGTCGGCGGGGGAGGAAATCTCCTCCTGGCTGACCTCGATGATGACGTCGCCGGGACGGATTTCCTTGGTCGCGGCGGGACCGTCGGGATCGACCTCGGTGACCACCACGCCCTTGGCGTCGTCCTTCAGCTTGAAGCGTTCGCGGGTCTTGTCGTTGATGTTGGCGAGCTTCATGCCGAGTTCGTCGACGGAAAGTTCGCCGGACGGGCCGGGGGTTGCCGCGGCCTGTTGCTGTTCGTCTTCCTTCAACTCGCCGACGGCGACTTTCAGGGTCTCGGCCTTGCCCTCGCGCCAGATGTCGACGCGGACCGGCTTGCCGACCTCGGTCTCGGCGACGATACGCGGCAGGTTGCGCATTTCCTTCACCGATTTGCCGTCGAATTTCTGGATCACGTCGCCGGGCTTGATGCCGCCCTTGGCCGCCGGGCTGTCGTCGATGACGCTGGCCACCAAGGCGCCTTCCGCCTCGTCGAGGCCGAGGGTCTCGGCGATTTCCTCGGTCACCGCCTGGATATGCACGCCGAGCCAGCCGCGTTTCACGGTGCCGGACTTGATCAACTGCGCGATCACCGGTTCGGCGCCGGCGGACGGGATGGCGAAGCCGATGCCGACGGAGCCGCCGGACGGCGAGAAGATGGCGGTGTTGATGCCGATGACCTCGCCGTCCATGTTGAACATGGGGCCGCCGGAGTTGCCGCGGTTGATCGAGGCGTCGGTCTGGATGAAATCGTCGTAGGGGCCGGCATTGATGTCGCGGCCGCGCGCCGAGATGATGCCGGCGGTCACGGTGCCGCCGAGGCCGAACGGGTTGCCGATGGCGACCACCCAGTCACCGACCCGCGCCTTGCGCGAGTTGCCGAACTTCACCGCTGGCAGCTTGTGGCCGGCCTCCACCTTGAGAACCGCCAGATCGGTCTTGGAATCGCGCCCGACCAGGGTTGCCTTGAGGCGGGTGTCGTCGTGCAGGATAACGGAAATCTCGTCGGCGTCGGCGATGACGTGGTTGTTGGTGACCACGAAGCCGTCCTCGGAAATGATGAAGCCCGACCCCAGCGAGGTGGCGCGCCTGGAGCGTTGCTGCGGCTGGTTACGGTCGAAGAATTCCTTGAAGAAGTCCTCGAACGGTGAACCCGGCGGTAATTGCGGCATGGTCGGGGCGGAGCGACCCTCGATCGTCTGCGTGGTGGAGATGTTGACCACCGACGGCAGCAGCTTCGCGGCCAGATCGGCGAAGCTCTCGGGCGCGCTTTTGGCATGCGCCGTGGCCGACCAGATCAGGATCATCGCCGCCGACAGCGCCATCAGCGCGGGGCGGCCGATAACGGTAACCATGGTTTGCGTTTTCATCGTGCTCTTCCTCATCGAAAACCTGCTCAGGTTTATTCCTTTAACCTTCAGCGCGCAATCTCCGGCCGCTGACGGTCACTCATATGTGAGGCGATTGTGGCCTAAGCATGGCGTGCCCGGGGTCATTCCTTGGCAATCAACTCCGGATCAGCCAGATCGCCACCACCGCCACGCCGGCGGCCACGAGTCCCGCGGCGCGCAGATTGCCGCTCGGCTGCGCCAGCACCGAAACTATCATCCGTTTCATGCCATCAGGGAACAGCGCGTAGGCAATTCCCTCGATGGCCACCGCGAGCGCGAGCGCGGTGAAGAAGTCGGTCACGACGCTCCCACGTCTACGGCTTCGGCTTTATCGAGCCGAAGAAGCGGAAGAATTCCGAGTCCGGGCTCAGCACCATGGTGGTGCCGTCGCCGAGCGCCTCTCCATAGGCTTCCATGGAGCGGTAGAAGTCGAAGAACTCCGGGTCCTTGCCGTAGGCCTCGCCGAGGATTCGGTTACGCTCGCCTTCGCCCTGACCGCGCAGGATCTGCGACTGGCGCTGGGCTTCGGCGATGATCACCGTTCGGTCGCGGTCGGCTTCCGCCTGGATGCGGAGCTTCTGCTCCTCACCTTCGGCGCGCAGCCGGGCGGCGTGCGCGACACGGTCGGAGCGCATGCGGTTGTACACCGATTGCGCCGTCGCTTCCGGCAGGTCGGTTCGGCCGATACGCACGTCCACCACCTCGACGCCGAATTCCGGCGCGAAGGCCTTCATCTGCTGGGCGATGATCTCCATCACCTGGGCGCGCTTCTGGGTCAGCATGTCGCCCAGGAGAATGCGGCCGATCTCGGCGCGGATGGAGGCGTTCAGACGCGAGCCGAAGACGTCGCGGAAGTTGGCGTCGGTCTGGGCACGCTTGCGGTACTCCAGCGGGTCGACGATGCGATAACGCGCGAAGGCGTCGACGTTGACGCGTTTCTGGTCGGCGAGGATGACTTCCTGCGCCGGCGGATCCAGATCGAGGATGCGCGAATCGTAGTATTCCGCTTCCTGGACGAAAGGCATCTTGACGTGCAGGCCCGGCTCCTGGACCACGCGGATCGGATTACCGAACTGCAGGATCAGCGCCTGCGTGGTCTGGTGCACGGTGAACAGCGCGCTCGACGCGACCAGGCCGGCGACGATGATGAGAATGCCGAGGATGGCGAGGGAAAACTTTTTCATCGTTATTGCCCTCCCGAGCGCTTCTTGAGTTCAGGCAGCGGCAGATAGGGAACGACGCCCCCGGTGCCTTCGCCCTTGTCGATAATCACCTTCTCGGACTTCGACAGCACGTCCTGCATGCGTTCCAAGAACAACCGACGGGTGGTCACGTCCTTGGCCGCCAGATAGGTCTCGTAGACCGAGATGAAGCGCTTGGCCTCACCTTCGGCTTCCTTCACCACCTGTTCCTTATAGGCGGTGGCGGCCTGGATCATCTTCTGCGCCTCACCCTTGGCCCGGGGAACGATGTCGTTCTTATAGGCGGTGGCCTCGTTGATGGCGCGTTCCTGGTCCTGTTTGGCGCGCTGCACGTCGTTGAAGGCGTCGATCACCTCCTGTGGCGGGTCCACCTTCAGGAGCTGGATTTCCGCGATGGCGATGCCGGTTTTGTAATCGTCCAAAATCTGCTGCAGCAGCGCCTTGGCGTCCTGCTGCACGACCTGACGCTTCACCGTGAGGGCATCTTCCAGGTTGGTCTGGCCGATGACCTCGCGCATGGCGCTCTCGGATGCAAGTTTGATCGTTGTTTCCGGGTCGCGGATGTTGAACAGGTAGTCGGCGGCATTCTTGATGCGCCACTGCACGACGAAATCGATGTCGATAATGTTCTGGTCGGAGGTCAGCATCAGGCTTTCCAGCGGCACGTCGCGGCCGGTGCCGCGCACCACGTCGCCGGTGCCCCTGAAACCAATATTCATGGTGTTGGTGCGTTCCACGTCGGGTTTGATGACCTCGCCGACGGGGGACGGGAACCAGATGTGCAGGCCCGGCGCGGTGCGCTTGACGTACTTGCCGAACAGCAATTCGACGCCCTGCTGGCCGGGCTCGACCCGGTAGATGCCGCTCAGCGACCAGAAACCGATCACTGCGATCAACAGCAGGATCACGCCCTTGGCGCCGCCGGCGCCAGGGAGCAGGCGTTTCACCTTGTCCTGGCTGCGTTTCAGCATCTCCTCGAGGTCGGGAGGCTGTGGGCCTCGGCCGCCGCCACCGCCGCCGAACGGGCCGCCGCTACCGCCGCCGCCGCCCCATGGGCCGCCGCCTCCGCCTCCGCCGCCCCAAGGGCCGCCACCTTGTGATTTCCAGGGCATCCGCCTTCCTTTCCCGAAAAAATTCTCTCGCTTATTTCACTTGCCGCGCTTGTAAATCAGAAAACTTGCGCTACTTCACTATAGCGAAAGCGCCGAACGGTCGGCGCATTAAAGGGAATATCGGTCGATCAAGCGGAGTTTGCAAGGCATGCCCGAAATCAACGAACAGCAGGTTCTCGACGCTCTCGGAAACGTGAAAGATCCGGTCAGCGGGCAGGACATCGTCTCTGCCGGCATGGTGCGCGGCCTGCAGATGAAGGACGGCCACGTGGCGTTCGCCATCGAAGTCGACCCCGAGCAGGGTCCGAAAATGGAACCCCTGCGCAAGGAAGCGGAAAAAACCGTGCATGCCCTCGAAGGCGTCTTGACCGCCACCGTGGTGCTGACCGCGGAGAAGCCTTCCGGCGGCCAGCCCGCCGAGCCCCCGCAGCCGGTCAGCCCCGGTTCCACCGGCACCGCGCCGCAACAGACGGGCAACCCGCTTCCGGGCGTCAAATCGATCGTCGCCGTGGCGTCGGGCAAGGGCGGTGTCGGCAAGTCCACCACCGCCGTCAACCTGGCGCTCGGCCTGGCGGCCGCGGGCAAGAAGGTCGGCCTCATGGACGCCGACATCTACGGTCCTTCCATGCCGCGCATGATGGGCATCACCGGCCAGCCGGTCTCCAACGACGGGCGCAACCTGGAGCCCATGGAAAACTATGGCATTAAGGTCATGTCCATCGGCTTCTTGGTCGAGGACGACACGCCGATGATCTGGCGCGGGCCGATGGTGCAGTCGGCGCTCGAGCAGATGATGCGCGACGTCAACTGGGGCGAGTTGGACGTGCTGGTGGTCGACATGCCGCCGGGCACCGGCGACGCGCAGTTGACCATGGCGCAGCGGGTGCCGCTGACCGGTGCGGTCATCGTTTCCACGCCGCAGGACATCGCGCTCCTGGATGCGCGCAAGGGCCTCAACATGTTCCGCAAGGTCGACGTGCCGGTGTTCGGCATCATCGAGAACATGAGCTACTTCATGTGTCCGCACTGCGGCGAGCGCTCGGAAATCTTCGCCCATGGCGGCGCCCGGGCCGAGGCCGACCGGCTGGGATGCGATTTCCTCGGTGAGATTCCGCTGGATATCGAAATTCGCACCACGTCGGACGGCGGCCAGCCGATCGTCGTGTCGCAGCCCGATACCGAGCATTCCAAGGCCTACAAGGAAATCGCGGTGACGGTGGCGGCCAAGATCGACCAGACCTTGGCGCAGCGCGAAGCGGAATCTCCGAAGATCGTCATTCAGTAGGTTTCCGGTCCCGGCCTGCACATAACGGCTTGGGCGAAAAGGATTTTTCGCCTAATATGCTGGAATGCGGGGGTTGCGAATCATCTTGATGGGCATAGCGCTCGCGGTGGCGGTAACGGCACCGCCGCCTGTCGGCGCGCTCAGGCCCATGCCGGCACATGCGCAGTTGGTGAAACCGCTGCCGCCGGCGGAGTGCAACGAGGTGCGCCGGGCGCTCGAGGACGGGCTTCCGGTCGGTCCCGGTTTCCGGCGCATGGAGTTCGAGTTTCCGCCCAACGAATTCGGCATCAAGGGCCGCATCTGCCGGCTGTTGACCGTCGGTTCCGGCGCCTATTTCGAAGGCCCGGAAATCCGTACCCTGGTCGACATGCACGCCCATATCCGCGCCGCGTTGACGCTGGCCGGCTGGTCCGAGACCGAGGAGACGCGCAAGTTCACCGAACGTAGCGTAGCGGGGCGCGATGTCTTCGCGCTCTATAAAAGCAACGCCATCTGCGTTTCCACCATCCTGATCGGCATGGCGCCCGGCTTCCGCCCCGGCACCGAGGTCAAGGGAGACGGCAACGTCTACTTGGGTGCGCTCTATCCCTACGAACGGGAATGGTGGATCGCCGTTGACTGCTTCCACCTTTAGTGCGGCGGCCGGGTATCGGTTCATTTCCGGACGCGATAATCGTTTACTCACATTCAAAAAAGCGAATAACACTGTAGGCACAGGGGCAAACAAACCGTCGGAAAACCGGCCTTGCAGGACATCGTTACAGAATACCCATCAACCCACGCGTTCGTGCCGCATCTGCGGCAGTTCATCGAATTCAGGAAACGGACAGTGGCGCTCATCGACGGCTATACAGCCGAGGAAACCGCCTTCGACCTGACGCAGTGCCAGAAGAACGGCTCCATCGTTGATGTCGCGCTGGCGGTCATCCTGAACGAACAAAGCGGCCGCAAGACGACGGTCACCGATCTGCAGTTTCAGATCGGGGTGGGGAAGACCACGGTCGTCAGGGCGCTCGACAAGCTGGAGAAGATGGGGGTGGCCAAGCGCGCCAAGGACGAAGGCGACCGCCGCCGCACCATCGTGACGCTCTGCCCGAGGTTCGCTTCGAAAGTCATCTCTATCATTTTGGATATTTGTGCGACCGAACAGATCGCGCCGGGGTAAGGCTTATAATGCCACCGGCGTGCAAGAATGAGGCTCCATGGCCTCCTCCGTTTCCCTGATGGAGCTGACCGTGGTGGTCAGGAAACCATGGAGCCTCAACTCTTCCGTCATTATTCCCGCTCTGTCGACGAAAGGGAACCCCTAGCGCGGGACCCCAACGTCTTGTGATCGGTCATCGGTGGTCGGCGTCAGACAACAAACTGTTCTCGCCGCAGTCCCTGGTAATAGAGCAGCGCCGTCAGATCGCCATAGTCGATGCGCGCCGGCGCCACCTCCGCGACCAGGGGCTTGCCGTGGAAGGCAGCGCCGAGCCCGGCCGCCTTGATCATCAAAAGATCGTTGGCGCCGTCGCCGATGGCGGCGGTTTCCGAAAGCGCCAGGCCGAGCCGAGCCGCTTCCGCCTCGAGCGCATCGAGTTTGGCGTGACGGGTGAGCACCGGTTCCGTCACTTCGCCGGTCAGGTGGCCTTTCTCGATGACGAAGTCGTTGGCCATGTCGGCGTCGAAGCCGACGCGCGCCGCGACGCGGCTGGTGAAATACTTGAACCCGCCCGAAACCAGGACGCAGCGGGCACCCTGGGCCTTCATGGTGCGCACCAGGCATTCGGCGCCGGGGGTCAACTCGACCCGTTCGTAGGCGCGCTTCAGCAAGTCTTCGTCGAGGCCCGCCAGCATCCGCACGCGTTCCTTTACCGAGGCCTCGAAGTCCAACTCGCCGGCCATGGCGCGCCGGGTGATGGAGGCGACCGCTTCCTTCAGGCCGGCGAAATGCGCCAGTTCGTCGAGCGTCTCGCCGGCGACGATGGTCGAATCCATGTCCGCCAGCAGCAGCTTCTTGAGCCGGACCTCGGCGGGTCCCGCATGCAAATCGATCCGATGGCGGTTGCCGTCGATGGCATCGCGCACGGCAATGCGCAGTCCCAAGGTGCTCTCGGCCCGGAACGGAATATCGCAGGCGCGGCCCGGCGCCAGCCAGTCGGGTGTGCCGGTTTCCAGGTTTTCGGCATTGAGGGCGGCAACCGCGTCGGCGACAATGGCCTCGGTCAGGCCTTGTGCGCGAGCGGCGACGAGGGTGAGGACGAAATTGGGGACGGCGTTCATCACCGCGTCCCTTAGACGAAGGCGTCGGCGGATGCAAAACTTCTTTGTTGCGGTGCAGCAAAAACCCGCATGAGCGGTCCGGTGGTCATCGTTGCGGGACCGACGGCGTCGGGCAAATCGGCGCTGGCGCTGGCGCTGGCGGAACGGTTTCGGGGCGAAATCGTCAATGCCGACAGCATGCAGATTTACCGCGAACTGCCGGTGCTGACGGCGCGCCCGACGCCAGCCGACGAAGCGCGCGTGCCGCATCATCTCTATGGCGTTCAATCGGTGGCCGAGGTGTCGTCGGCGGGGACTTGGCTCAAGCTGGCGCTGCGGGCCATCGCCGAAATCCGTGCGCGCGGGCGGCTTCCCATCGTCTGTGGCGGCACTGGGCTCTATCTGAAGGTGCTGATGGAGGGGATTGCGCCGGTGCCCGACGTGCCGGTGGCGACAATCGACGAGGCCAAGCGGCTCTACGAAGCGGAGGGCGGGGAGGCCTTTCGTGCACGGCTGGCGACGCTCGATGCCGATGCGGCCGAACGCCTGGTTGCCGGTGACCGCCAGCGTCTGGTGCGCGCCTATGCGGTGGTGCGGGCGACGGGCCGGCCGCTTGGTGAGTGGCACGAAGACCAGCCGCAAACACCGCCCCTGGCGGCGCGTTTCCTGACGATCGTGCTGACGCCCGAGCGCGCGGCGCTCTACGCGCGCATCAACGCGCGTTTCGACGCCATGCTGGACCTGGGGACGCTGGATGAAGTCGCGGCACTGGAAGGGCGCGGGCTGGATGCCGACCTGCCCGCATTGAAGGCCTTGGGGGTGCCGGAGTTCCGCCGCTACTTGGCGGGCGATTGCGAGCTGGCGGAGGCCGTCGAGAAGGCCAAGCAGGCGACCCGCAACTTCGCCAAGCGCCAGCTCACCTGGTACCGCCACCAGTTGGCGGCGGATGTCGCAATCGCGGATTTCGGCGGCGCCGAGGCGATCGAACATGCCTGCGACGCGGTACGGGATTTCCTTGCCGTGGGCTAATCGTGCTAGGCTGCGGCCATGATGATGATCCTGGCGCTCGGCGCCGCTCTCGTCACCCGGCCGGCGCTTGCCGCCGATGCCGACGTCAAACGCCTGACCCAATTCTTCGAGGACGTGGTGTTCGGATCCGAATACCTGAAGAAGGGCACGCCGGTGGTGCAGAAATGGGAAGGACCCGTCCGCATCAACGTTTCCGCCATGGAAGGCAAGCTCATCGACAAGGCCGGCGGCGGCAAGGAACTGAAACTGCAGAATGCGACCCCCGCGGCACCGAACATCGAAATCATCCGCACGCACCTGAAGACCCTGATCCAGGTTAGCGGCATCAAGGCGGAGAGCTCCGAGAAGGTCGGCAAACCACCAAATTTCTTCATCAAGTTCGTGCCTCGCCTCGCCATGCATGCGCCGTTCCTGGTCAAGGGCGCGAGCCCGGATCTGCTGAAGCGGCTGGCGGCGCCGGGCGTCTGTTATTTTCTCACCGCCGCCAAGGAAGGGCGCATCGTCTGGGCGACCATCGTCGTCAACAACGCGTTGAAGCCGGACGCCATGACCGCCTGCCTGTTGGAGGAAATGACCCAGGCACTTGGCCTTCCCAATGATAGCGATCTGGTGCAGCCGTCCGTGTTCAATAACCGAAGCCAGCCGACGGCGCTCGGGCGAAACGACCTGATCGTCATCCGCACCCTCTATGATGCCAAGCTGCGCGCCGGCATGGGCAAACGCGAAGCCATGGCCATTGCCGGCCCGATCATCGCCGAATTGGACCAGAAACTGACGACATGAGAATTTTATGACGTCAAAATTATCCGTAACGAAATTTTCAAAAAGAATGATCTAAAAAAACTTTCCAAAAATTCTGGATTTTGTGTTGACCATCCGGGTCCGAGTGACTAGGTTCCGCCTGCTCGCGCCCCCGGCCACGCCCGGCGTTGCGCGAATTTCAGACTGGAAACCGGTTCGAACGGCAGACTGGGACGCCGTGAGGGCCGGCTTTTTGATGAGTGAACGGAGAAGAAAGATGGCCAAGGAAACAATGAGCGGTTCGGAAATCGTCTTGAAGGCGTTGGACGAACAGGGCGTAACCGATATCTTCGGGTATCCGGGTGGCGCCGTACTGCCCATTTACGATGCCATCTTCCAGCAGAACCGTATCCGCCACGTCCTGGTGCGCCAGGAAGGCGGCGCCGTGCACGCGGCCGAGGGCTATGCGCGTTCGACCGGCAAGGTCGGCGTCGTGCTGGTCACCTCGGGCCCCGGCGCCACCAACGCGGTCACCGGCCTGACCGACGCCCTGATGGATTCGATTCCGGTCGTCTGCCTGACCGGCCAGGTGCCGACCCACCTGATCGGCAACGACGCCTTCCAGGAAGCCGACACCACCGGCATCACGCGCCCCTGCACCAAGCACAATTACCTGGTCAAGGACGTGGACGACTTGGCGCGCGTCATGCACGAGGCCTTCCACGTCGCCCGCTCCGGCCGTCCCGGCCCGGTGGTCATCGACCTGCCGAAGGACGTGCTGATGGCGATGGGCGGATACCTGCCCAAATCGAAGATCAAGGCGCGCAGCTACAACCCGCAGGTCAAGGGCGACATGAAACAGGTGAAGGCCGCCGTGCAGGCGCTGGCCAAGGCCAAGAAGCCGATCATCTATGCCGGCGGCGGGGTGGTGAATTCCGGCCCGGCGGCATCGCAACTGCTGACCCAGTTCGTCAAACTGACCGGCGCGCCCTGCACGCTGACGCTGATGGGGCTCGGCGCATTTCCGGCCTCCGAGAAACAGTATCTCGGCATGGTCGGCATGCACGGCACCTATGAATCCAACCTCGCCATGCACGGCTCCGACGTGATGGTCTGCATCGGCGCGCGTTTCGACGACCGGGTGACCGGGCGCCTCGACGCCTTCGCGCCGGACGCCAAGATCATCCACATCGACATCGACCCCTCGTCCATCAACAAGAACGTCGCCGTCGACATTCCGATTATCGGCGACGTGGCGCATGTGCTCGAGGACATGATCAAGGTGTGGCGCTCCTCGCAGTCGCAGATCGACGCCAAGGCACTGAAGGCCTGGTGGGCGCAGATCGACAAGTGGCGCGCCGTCGATTGCCTGAAGTTCGAGCAGAAGGGCGATGTCATCAAGCCGCAGTACGCCATTCAGAGGTTGTATGAAATCACCCGCAAGCTGAAGAAGGACGTCTATATCTCCACCGAGGTGGGCCAGCACCAGATGTGGGCGGCGCAGTATTTCGGCTTCGACAAGCCCAACCACTGGATGACGTCTGGCGGTCTCGGCACCATGGGCTACGGCCTGCCCGCCGCCATGGGCGTGCAGATCGCTTATCCGGATGCGCTCTGCATCGACATCGCCGGCGAGTCCTCGTTCCTGATGAACGTGCAGGAACTGTCGACCATCCGCCAGTACCGGCTGCCGGTAAAGTCGTTCATCCTCAACAACTTCTACATGGGCATGGTGCGCCAGTGGCAGGAACTGCTGCACGGCGGACGCTATTCGGAAAGCTACATGTCGAGCCTGCCGGACTTCCAGAAGCTGGCGGAGAGTTTCGGCATGGTGGGCCTGCAGGCGACCAAGCCGAGCGAAGTCGACGACGTCATCAAGGAGATGATCAAGATCGACAACGGCGTCATCGTCGACGTCCACGTGGATCAGGCGGAGAACTGCTTCCCGATGATCCCGTCGGGCGCCGCCCACAACGAGATGCTGCTCGGTCCCAACGACCAGGCCGAAAAGCCGATTTCCGAAGACGGCATGGTCCTGGTCTGAGGCCCGCAACGGAGTAACCAACGTGAACGCCAAACCACAAATCGAGAATACCCACACCATTGCGGTCCTGGTCGACAACGAGCCGGGCGTGCTGGCGCGTGTCATTGGCCTGTTTTCCGGCCGCGGCTACAACATCGAGAGCCTCACCGTGGCCGAGACCGATGCCGCCAACGCGCTCAGCCGCATCACCATCGTCACCACCGGCACGCCGATGATCATCGAACAGATCAAGGCGCAGTTGGGCCGGCTGGTACCGGTACACACGGTCAGGGACCTGACCCTGCATGGCGCCAGCGTCGAGCGCGAGCTGGCGCTGATCAAGGTCGCGGGTTCGGGTGAAATGCGGGTTGAAAGTCTGAGGATTGCCGATATCTTCCGTGCGCGCGTGGTTGATAGCACCAACACCTCGTTCGTGTTCGAGATCGTCGGCAAGTCGACCAAGGTCGACGCCTTCATCAAGCTGATGGAGCCGCTGGGCCTTGTGGACGTATCGCGCACCGGGGTCGCCGCCATTTCGCGCGGCGCCGAGGCCATGGATCGGGCGGGCTGAGCCGCCAGCAACTTTTTGGGTTTAGAAAACCGAGGGGAAATACGAAATGCGAGTTTATTACGATCGCGATGCCGATGTGAACCTGATCAAGGACAAGAAGATCGCCATCGCCGGCTACGGCAGCCAGGGCCACGCGCACGCGCTGAACCTGCGCGACAGCGGCGTCAAGGACGTCGTCGTGGTGCTGCGTCCAGGTTCCGGTTCGGCCAAGAAGGCCGAGAACGACGGCTTCAAGGTGATGACCGCCGCCGAAGCCGCCCAGCAGTCCGACATCTTCATGGTGCTGACCCCGGACGAGGGTCAGGCGCAGCTCTATAACGAGCACCTCGCCGACAACCTGAAGCAAGGCGCCGCCTTGGCCTTCGCGCACGGCCTCAACGTGCACTTCGGCCTGATCGAGCCGCGCGGCGATCTCGACGTCTTCATGATCGCGCCGAAGGGCCCGGGCCACACGGTGCGTTCCGAATATGTGCGCGGCGCCGGCGTGCCGAGCCTCATCGCCGTCGCTCAGGATGCGTCGGGCAACGCCCAGGACATCGGCATCTCCTACGCCGCCGCCCTGGGTGCGGGCCGCGCCGGCATCGTCGAGACCACCTTCAAGGAAGAATGCGAAACCGACCTGTTCGGCGAGCAGGCCGTGCTTTGCGGCGGTCTCTCGGCGCTGATCATGGCCGGTTACGAAACCCTGGTGGAAGCCGGCTACGCGCCGGAGATGGCCTACTTCGAGTGCTGCCACGAGGTGAAGCTGATCGTCGACCTGATCTATGAAGGCGGCATCGCCAACATGCGTTACTCGGTCTCCAACACCGCCGAGTACGGTGATTACATGACCGGCCCGCGCATCATCACCGACGAAACCAAGCAGGCCATGCGCGATGTCCTCGCCGACATCCAGACCGGCCGCTTCGTCAAGCAGTGGATGCTGGAAAACCAGGCCGGCCTGCCGAACTTCAAGGCCGAGCGCCGCCTCGCCGCCGAGCACGGCGTCGAACAGGTGGGTGTCAAGCTGCGCGCCATGATGCCGTGGATCGCCGAGAACGCGCTGGTCGACAAGGAAAAGAACTAAGCCGCGATCCAATCGCCGGCCCCAATTGCCGGCCCCAATTGCCGGCCAAGAGCTCGAGCCCCGCATGCCGTTAAGGTGTGCGGGGCTCTTCGTTGCCGGGATTCAGTGGTGGCCTATCGCGCAATTTGTCGAACACCTGCTGGAAGAAGTCGGCCATCGGCTGGTCCGAGCGCGCCGGTTCGAAATAATAGACGTTGAGGCCGTGGTTGACGGTGTTGCCGTCGTCCGACAGCGGCAGCCTGAGCACCAGGGCGCGGCCGAGGATGCCGTTCAGGTTGCGGAACTCCTTGACCTCCAGGTGCGGGGCGCGATCGCCGACGAGCCGCCCGCAGCCACCGGTGTTGGCGATGCCGAGCGCCACCGGCGGCACCAGCGCCGGCGACTTGCCGGAGAAGTCTGCGCCATGAATGTCGGTCAGCTTGGTGCCCCAGAACCGGTAGGTGGAGCTGAGTGGATCGGCGATGATGTCGGTGACGCTGATCATTGGGATCACGCGCGGCGGGAAATCCATCAGCGACAGATCGGTCCAGGCCGGCGCAAACCGATCGCCGCGGCGCTCGTTCCAATAGCGCAGCGCGTCGAGATGATAGGCGACGGGCGACTCGGCCGGATCCATGAAGGTTCGGACGATATCGATGTCGCCTTCGATGACAGGGACCCCTAATGCCATCATAGCGGGAGTATAGCCATGTTCGGCTCGAAAACCTACCGGTCCGCCCGGCAAAATAGGGTCAAACGCCGAACCATTTCGCATGCGCGCCGGCGGGGTGGCTGTCGCCGTTAACGCTTCCGCAAGGCCGCGCGGGGCACAATTCCGGTACATTCAGGTTGACAACCGTCGACAAAAAGGTGTTTTGTCTCGAGGAGTTTCGGCCATGGCCGGAAAAATTGTTTGGAACAGCGCCAAGCCCATGATCGACGCGATGCACATTTCGTTGATTGACGCCGCCGCCCAGTTGGGCGCCGCGACCCATGGGCTGTTCATGGCGCTTTCCCTTTCGCTTCTGCTTATCCCGGCAGGGGCGCTTCGACTTAGGTGCCCCTGAGCGCAGTCTGTGAGCCGCCCAACGGTGGCCGCGTTCAGGGGATCGATCCCATCCAACTCGATCGTTAACCTAAGTCGAACCGAAGGAACCACATCATGAATAACTTTACCGACACGGACCCGAACCGGGTCATCATCTTTGACACCACTTTGCGTGACGGCGAGCAATCGCCCGGCTGCTCCATGAACCTGGAAGAGAAGCTGCGCGTCGCGAAGATGCTGGAAGGCATGGGTGTCGATGTCATCGAGGCCGGCTTCGCTATCGCGTCGCCCGGCGATTTCGAGGCCGTCAACGAAGTGGCCAAGGTGGTTAAGAATTCCGTCGTCTGCTCCCTGGCCCGGTCCGGCGCCATGGACATCGACGCCGCCGCCGAAGCCCTGGAACCGGCCGAGCGCAAACGCATCCACACCTTCATCTCCACCAGCCCGCTGCACATGTCGGTGAAGCTGCAGATGGAGCCCGAGGAAGTGCACCAGGCCGTCATCGACAGCGTCACGCGCGCGCGTAACTACTGCGACGACGTGGAATGGTCGGCCGAGGACGGCACCCGCACGGAAATCGATTTCCTGTGCCAGTGCGTGGAAAGCGCGATCAAGGCTGGCGCCACCACCATCAACATTCCCGACACCGTGGGTTACACCGTGCCGGAGGAATACGCCGCCCTGATCCGCACGGTGATGAACCGGGTGCCGAACGTCGACAAGGCGCGCCTGAGCGTGCATTGCCACAACGACTTGGGCCTGGCCGTCGCCAACTCGCTGGCCGCCGTCAGTGCCGGTGCGCGCCAGGTGGAATGCACCATCAACGGTATCGGCGAACGTGCCGGCAACGCGTCGTTGGAAGAGATCGTGATGGCGCTGCGCACCCGTGCCGACGTCATGCCCTTCGAAAACGAAATCGTTACCACCGACATCACCAAGGCATCGCGGCTGGTCTCCAGCGTCACCGGCTTCCAGGTGCAGCCCAACAAGGCCATCGTCGGCGCCAATGCCTTCGCGCATGAGGCCGGCATCCACCAGGACGGCGTTTTGAAGGACGTGCGCACCTACGAGATCATGACCCCCGAATCGGTCGGCCTGACCGCCAACAAATTGGTGCTGGGCAAGCATTCCGGCCGCCATGCCTTCAACGAGAAGCTGAAGGAATTGGGTTACGATCTGGGCGACAACGCCCGCCAGGACGCTTTCCGCCGCTTCAAGGAATTGGCTGACCTGAAGAAGGACGTGTTCGACGAAGACATCGTTGCATTGGTCGACGACGGGGTGATGAGTGAATCGAACCGCATCCAGTTGACCAGCCTGGAGATCATGTGCGGCACCGTGCACCAGCCGCCGAAGGCGAAGCTGGAACTGTCCGTCGACGGTGAGGTGAAATCCTGCGAAGCCACCGGTGACGGCCCCGTCGACGCCGCCTTCAACTGCGTCAAGGAACTGTTCCCGCACACGGCGCGGCTGCAACTCTATCAGGTGCATGCTGTCACCCAGGGCACCGACGCCCAGGCCGAGGTGACCGTGCGGTTGGAGGAGAACGGCAAGTCCGTCACCGGCTCCGGCGCCGACACCGACACCATGGTGGCCTCCGTCCGGGCTTATGTGCATGCCTTGAATAAGTTGCTGGTGAAACGGGAAAAAACCGCACCGGCGGCGCTTTCGGCCTAGTAACGTACCGCGCAAGCTTTTATAAATGCGGAGTCGCCTGGGAAATTATTTTCCCGGGCGGCGCCGCATTAATCTTTCGTTGACCCTTTTTCTTTAACGAGAATCCATGTTTTCGCGACTTTTCGGATTTCTGTCCGCCGACATGGCCATTGATTTGGGCACGGCCAATACGCTTGTCTACGTCAAGGGCCGCGGCATCGTCCTGAACGAACCTTCGGTGGTGGCCATCGCCGAGGTCAAGGGCAAGAAGCAGGTGCTGGCCGTCGGCGAGGAGGCCAAGCAGATGCTCGGCCGCACGCCCGGCAACATCCGCGCCATCCGCCCGCTCCGAGACGGCGTCATCGCCGACTTCGAAGTGGCGGAGGAAATGATCAAGTATTTCATCCGCAAGGTGCACAACCGCCGGAGCTTCGCCGCCCCGGTGGTCGTCGTCTGCGTGCCGTCGGGCTCGACGGCGGTGGAACGCCGCGCCATTCAGGACTCGGCCGAGAACGCGGGTGCGAGAAAAGTCTACCTGATCGAGGAACCCATGGCCGCCGCCATCGGCGCCGGGCTTCCGGTCACCGAGCCCACGGGCTCCATGGTCGTCGACATCGGCGGCGGCACCACCGAGGTCGCCGTGCTGTCGTTGGGCGGCATCGTCTATTCGCGCTCGGTTCGCGTCGGCGGCGACAAGATGGACGAGGCGATCATCGCCTACATCCGCCGCAACC
>JAYPEK010000011.1:0-91558 GCA_038125725.1 Rhodospirillaceae bacterium | reverse complement strand
AGATCCTCTGTTAGAATACAGGCTCAGGCGTCCCAAATGTTTTGATGACGGACAATCGAGAATGTTCTCTATGCGGCCACGGACGCGGGATGCCGTCTCGGGTTTCTTGTACCAAATCAGCTCAAGGATTTGCATGACGTGGTTCACGTCAACGGATTGTACGGGCAGGGCGCCTATGACGGGATAGGCGTAGGTTTCGAGCGAGGCCCGCCATTGCGCGGGCGTCTTGTCGTTTTTCCAGCCCTCCGAGCGGCCATCAATGCAGCGCTCGGCGCATTCCTTGAACGTCAGCACCTTGGCTGCCTCGATTGCGGCTTGCTGGCGCTTCGCGCGCTTATCCTCGACGGGATCACCGCCGGCCTTCACAACGTCCCGACAATCGCCCGCCAGGACGCGAGCGGACGCCAAGGACACGTCGCGCAAGGAACCAAGGCCGTGGTCTTTGAGGCCGCGCTTGTGCGTTCCATCGGGATTGAGTTTGGGGCTTCCGTCGCGTTCATACTTGAGGCCGGTGTAGCGGAATATCCAAGAACGGTTGCCGGCCTCGGTCACTTGCAAATAGAGCCCGCCGCCGTCCGACAATAGGACAGGGCCTTTTGCGGTCTGCGCCTTGCGGGCGGTTAGGCGGTGTATCGAGCGGGCCATTTATGGGTAGAGCCTCTAGAAATATGGGTACGGCGTTTCTCTACCCATATTTTAACGCTTGCTTGCCGCTTACGCCAGCGTACAGTGACAAACGAGAAAGATTGAAAACGTCAGAAAACTGGGGGAGATTCCCTATGGTGGCGAACAGCCGCTTACAGGGAAAAACAAGAGTTAGGCGGTCACCCTCACCGCCAACCTTACTTAACTAACTGATATAATTTCCAATTTTGAAACCAATCCGCAATCATTTCAGAGGTTTCCTGGGAGCGACGGCATTGACCGCCGTTGGCCTCGCCGGTTGCGCGTCGATCGTCGAAAAGCAGACCCAGACCGTGATGATCGACACGCCGGCATGCCAGTAAGCCATTTGCCGGCTTTCGAACAGCAAGGGGAAATACCTTGTCCAATCAACGCCGGGTTCCGTGGAAATCAGAAGGGCCTACGGCGACCTGACCATCGTTTGCGAAAAGGATGGCCGGACCGCGACATCGACGCATGCGTCGAGCTACAACGAAGGGCTCATCGGCAACCTGATTTTCGGCCTGGGCTGGATCCCGGCGGCGCTCATCGACAGCGGCGACGGTGCCGGATTCACCTACCCGGTGTTGATGGTCAACGGGCTGAAGTGCGATCAGGCACCGGCCAAGTAATCCGCCAAAGAGCCGTTCAAGCCTTGGCTTCGATAATCACCGCCGCCTGCTGATAAGACCAGGCCAGGTATCGGTAGCCGAAGCCGGTTTCCGCCAGGAACTCATGGAAGGCCTTGAACTCGTGTTCGCGCCAGCCGACGAAGTTGAAATACTCGTCGAACAGGATCACGGTGCCGGGACCGATGCGGCCGGCGAGGGCGTCAAACACGGTCTTGGTCGAGGCGTAGAGGTCGCAATCCATATGTATGAGGGCGGCGGGACCGTCTTCAGCGGCTAGAAATGCCGGCAAGGTCTGGTCGAAGCTGCCTTTGTGCAGGCGAACCGTCGCCGGCACCGGCGGCATGTTGCCACCGGTGGAATAGTGCCCCTTGCCTTCGTGCCGGCCCGGCCAGTCCTCGGGCAGCCCCTCGAAGCTGTCGAAACCGTGGATCGTCCGGCCGGTGCGGGCCGCCAAGTGTCGGATGGAATCGCCATTGGCAACGCCGAATTCAAGCAACAGGCCGTCTTGCGGGGCGCGGGCGAGGGCGAGATCGAGAATCTCGTTTCGCCGGTCCAGGATCATGGCGCCCATCATGTGATCGCGGGCGTAGTCGGCCGACTGGCGCTGCGCCTCTTCCAGCAAAATACGCTTAGGATGCAGATGGCGCTCGTCCGCCCGATCCAGGATCGCTAGCGCCAGGCGGCGGAACAGCTTGTCGATCAGGGCGCGCATGGCGATCAGTAGGCTCCGCCGGAGGACTGGCCGCCGCCCAGCAGCCGCCGCTTCAGCGGACGCAGCTTGGCCTTGACGAAACGCTTGATTGAGATGTCCTCGAGCATGCGGTCGTTCTGCTGCGGCGTTTCCAGAAACACCGGAATGGAAAACATCTGCAGCCGGCCCAAGCCGGCGCCGCCGCCAATGGGATCGACACCGTGGCGGCAGGTCCCGTCGAAGAATATCACGTCGCCGGGCATGGCCAGACTGTCGACGTCGATCTTCTCGCCCGAACGCCCGTGAACGTAGAGGCCGCCATCCGTGTAGTCTGTGCCCTTTTCGGTCAGCAGCACCATGTAGTGCCAATGGCGCCGGCCGTCGGCGTGATCCTCGTGCTCCTGCAGCCAGCCGTCGCCGGGCGGATAAAGGCTAGTGGTAACGTAGATGCCGTAACGATCGCTCTGCATGGTCTCGCCGGCGACGTGGTCGGTTTCGGCGACATCGTTGCGCAAACGATTGAGGCCGATGGCGACCTCGCGCGTCAGCTCGTCGATCGGCGCATTCCAGAGAAAATCGTAGGACCGGTACATGACGCAGGTTTCGGAGCGATGGAAAAGCACGCGGTTCTGCTCGCCATAGAACGGCCCCCAGATCACCGGCGCGTCGGAAACCTCGCCGGCGTAAATGCCGAGCCAAGCATCGCGCATCCGCCGCACGACCGCCGGCGGCAAAAGCCCTTTGACGATGGAAAGGCCGTCACGCTCGATCTCGGCCCGAATGGCCGCGGGATCCGCGTCACCGACCAGTGCTTCGCCCGTTTCGCCGCTATTCATGGGTTCCTCCACTGGCGAGCCGATGAGCGTCTAGCGGACCGAAAGGCGGCCCGTGTTGGATTGGCGGTAGCGCTCGCGCTGCATGACCCATCGGACCTTGCCGATAAGCGCCGAGAAGTCGCCGCGCGCCAGATACTTGAGACCGAGGAAGATGCGGCGCGTCCAGACGACGGCGGCGATCTGCTGGAACGACTGGTAATAGCGCAGCTTCGCCAGCAGCGTAACGATGGCGCCGGTGATCGGATCGTGACGCCGATGCAGCCGGTGCAGCATGGCGCGCACCCATTTGCCGTTCCAGGAGATCAGGTAAATGCAGTTCTCCAGGTAGTCGCGGCGGTTGAAGGCCGGAAATTTGGGCCGGTACACCATGTTATAAAGAACCGATTCCGCCACCTTTTCGTCGGTCACGTCCTCTTCGGTGATATGCCCCGCCTGCAGCGCCATGTTGGTGAACGGATAGTGCGGGAAGTACTGCATCTTATAGGTATTGAGGCTGATCGGCGTGCCGAACTCGAGCAACAGGCCGAGCGCCTCTTCCAGGCTTTCGGCGGTGTCGAACGGGTTGTCGAGGATGATGTCGTATTCGGGACGGACGTTGATGTCGCGCAACAGCCGCGATTTTTGCACCAGTTCGTCGTTGCTGCCGGGCCGGTGCATGACGTCCTTGCGGATATCGTCATGACCGGATTGGACGCCGAAATGCAGGCTTTCCATGCCGGCATCGGCCAACAGCCGGACGTTGTGTTCCTTGATCAGGCGCGGCACCAGTTCGCATTCGAACGGCAGCCCGCAGCGGTCCTTGTATTTGGCCGAGAACTCCTCGACCCAGTCGTCGAAGACGCCGAACACCTCATCGTTGAAGGTCACCGTCTTCGGCGATTTGTACTTGGCGCGGCGGTAGTCAAGTTCCTCCATCACGTGATCTGGGGAACGCAGGCGAACGAAACGGCCGTTGCCGCGGTTCATCGGGATCAACAGCGAGTTAACGCAGTAGGAACAGAGATAGACGCAGCCGCGACCGGCCATCACCAGGATGTCTTCGTCGTAAATCTCGGGATCGACGGTATCCATGGTGTCCTTCTCGATGAAGAACATCTGCGGCTCGTCGATGGCCGGGTAGGGGATGTCGTCCATCTCCTGGTAGAGCACGTCCTGGCCCATGTCGACGACCATGCCGTCGTCGTCCTTGTACCAGAGCCCTTTGATGCCGCGAAGGTCTTCGCCCCGGCGCAGGCGCTCGTTGATCCGGAGCATGGTCAGGTCGCCTTCGCCCTTGCAGGCGTAGTCTGCGAAGGCCAGCGCCTCATGCGGGACGATAGTCGGGTATTTGCCGCCGACGACGATATCGGCGTCGCTGACTTGTCGAAGCCTCTGCACGAGTTGGCGCGCCGCCACCGCATAGGGCGCCATGATGCTCATGGTGATCACGTCGGGCTGGATACCGCGCACCAAGTCCTGCGCGAGATCGAGTTCGTGCGCCGAAATCGGCAGATGGTCGTTGGTGAAGTTGTTCTTGAAGAACAGCGCGTGCGAGTTGATCTCGTCCTTCAAGCACATGGCGTGGAAAATTCGCGCCGGAAAAGACTTGAAGCAGTAAAGCGATATATGGAGCACCGACGGCGCGTCTTCGGCGGCGGGAACCTCCAGCGCGCGGCCACGGATTTGCGCCAGGTGCGCGTCGGCATCGAAATCATCGAGCGCGGACACCTCGCCAGCGACGAACGCATCCGCGGCGGCGCCGGTCGCCTCGACCCTCAAGTCACTCCGATGTTCCATGGCATCCCTTTCTCGCCCCTTATGCCACGATTTGGGGGGCGTTGAACAGAATTTCAAAGGATTATCGCGCCGTGGCGCCGCTCAGAACACGCCGGCGTCCAGCCCCGCCGCCATGGCCATGCCCAATTCCCGGCATTGATCGGCGAATCCAGTCTGGTAATCGCCTCGGCAGACCAGCGGTTCCTGCACGGCGCGCCAGCGCAATCCGGTGACGATGGTCTCGACGCCGCGCCGGGTACCGGTGCCGTCGTGCCCGGCGCGGATATAGAGCGCGTAGGGCAGCCCTTGGGTCTCTTCCAGGCAGGGGTAATAGATGCGGTCGAAGAAATCCTTCAGCGCGCCGCTCATGTAGCCGAGATTCTCCGTCGTGCCGAGAACTAGCGCCGACGCGGCTTTCACATCGTCAGGACCAGCATCAAACGGCGAGAGGGCGCGGACACTAAGGCTTTCCGCCTCTACCTCTGCCGCCCCGGCAACGACGGAATCAAGCAGTGCCTGCGTGTTCGGCGAGGGCGCATGGCTGACGATCAGCAGGGTTTTACGTGGTTCCATCAGGAGAATCTTAACGCCCAGGCGCTAAGAACGCCATGCTGGCTGGCAAATCTCGCCCGAGATGGGCGTTGCCGTAACCCCGGCGGCGGAGTAACAGGGGCAACATGTTCTTCACCCTCTCGAAAGTGCTCTGGTTCCTGGCGTCGCCCGACACCCTACTGTTGCTGGCGCTGCTTCTGGCTGCGCTGCTTTCGTTTACCAAGAAAGCGGCGTGGAGCCGCTTTTTGCTGCGGTTGATCGCCATTACCGCGCTTCTTGTCGCCACCTTGCCGGTTGGAAGCTATGGTGTTTTCCGGCTAGAAAACCGATTCCCGGCGAATCCGGCGCTACCTGCCAAGGTCGATGGGATTCTGGTGCTTGGCGGCGTCATCAGCGCGCCGCTCAGCGCCGAGCGGCAATCGCCGCAATTGGGCGGCGCCATCGAACGCATCACGGAAGCGGCGCGGTTGGCGCAGCTTTATCCCTATGCGAAGGTCATTTTCAGCGGCGGGTCGGGCGATCCGTTCAACCCCGAACAGCGCGAAGCGCACTATGCGCCGCCAATCTTCCGGCAATTGGGTTTGCCGGACGGCCGCGTGACGTATGACGATCAGGCCCGCAACACCGCCGAAAATGCGACGATCATGTACGAGATTGCCAAACCCGGCGCGGGCGAGAACTGGGTGCTGGTCACATCGGCATTCCACATGCCGCGCGCCATCGGCACATTCCGTCAGGCCGGATGGCGGGTCATCCCATTTCCCGTTGATTACTCGACCAGCAGCAAATTCCAGTGGCGGCTGACCTTCAGCCTGCGTGGCGGCCTATCCCACATCAATGCGGCCTTGCGTGAATTCATCGGCCTTGGGGTTTATCACCTGACCGGACGCAGCGATTCCTGGTTCCCCGGACCCGCCAGTTAAGGAGACTCCCGTGATTCAAAATCGGTTTCATTTCGCGGCCCGCAACATTGTCCTCGCACTTGCGATCGGCCTGCTGCCGTTTTCCGGCGCCTCGGCCAAGGAGGTCCCGCCGCCGCCCGATTTCGGTCCCTGGCTGCAGGCGCTCAAGTCGGAAGCCGAAACGCGCGGCGTCAAGCCAGAAACCCTGGCGCACGCGCTCGATGGCATCCAGCCGATCCCGCGGGTCATCGAACTGGACCGCCGCCAACCGGAATTCACCCTGACGCTATCGAGTTACTTCAAGAAAGCGATCTCCGAGACGCGCATCCAGAAGGGCCGGGAAATGCTGCGCCGCCATCAGGCGCTATTGAAACGCGTCGAGGCGAAATTCGGCGTGCAACCGCGCTTCCTGGTGGCATTCTGGGGCCTGGAGAGCAATTTCGGCCAGTATACCGGCGCCTTTTCCGTGGTCGGCGCCCTGGTCACCCTGGCGCACGACCGCCGCCGCGCCAAGTTCTTCCGCGAGCAATTGCTTTCCGCGCTGGAACTGATCGACGCCGGGCATATTCCCGCCGACGTAAAGGGATCCTGGGCCGGTGCCATGGGCAACCACCAGTTCATTCCCACCACCTACAAAGGCTACGCGGTCGATTTCGACGGCGACGGCAAGCGCGACCTGTGGGGCAGCCTGCCGGACATCTTCGCGTCGGCCGCCAACTACCTGAGCCGGTCCGGCTGGCAGAGCGACAAGACCTGGGGCCGGGAAGTGCGCATCCCGAAGGGCTTCGATATCTCGCTCACCGGGCTCTCGGTGCGTAAGCCTTTGGCAGAATGGAACAAGCTTGGCATCCGGCGCACCAGCGGCAAACCGCTGCCGGCCGTCGAGATCGACGCCTCGCTGCTGGTGCCGGCGGGCTACAGGGGGCCGGCTTTCCTGGTCTACAAGAACTACCGCACGATCATGGTGTGGAACCGCTCGCACCTCTATGCCCTGGCGGTCGGGCACCTGGCCGACCGCTTCATCGGCAGGGGACCGCTGGCGACGCCGCCCGCCGCCGACGACGTGCCGCTCTCCAGAACCGATATTCGCACCCTGCAGGGCCTATTGAACGCGCAAGGGCTCGATGCCGGTGTGCCGGATGGCATGCTCGGGCCCAAGACCCGTGCTGCCGTGCGCACCTATCAGAAATCCGCCGGCCTGCCGCCGGACGGCTACGCGACCAAGGCGTTGATCCTGAAATTGCAAAAAACGCCCTAGAAACTACAAAATCCTGTGAAAACGCTTGTTCTAGGCACAATATATCAAGTATCTCCTAGGGTGGGGACGATGGACCAACCATGATCGACGCTTTCCGCCGCAAATGGATATTGGCCGCCCTGCTGGTCGCGGGACTGTCCGGCTGCGCGGAAACCCAGTTCGCCATCCATTCGGCGAAGCGCGTCGTCAGCGCCACGGAAGACAAGTCCACACCCAACTACAAGATCGGCGACGCCTATCAGATCAACGGCATCTGGTACTATCCCAAGGAAGACTACGACCACGACGAGACCGGCATCGCGTCCTGGTACGGCACCAAATTCCACGGCCGGCGCACCGCCAACGGCGAGATCTACGACATGAACGCGTTGACGGCGGCGCACCGCACGCTGCCGATGCCGAGCTACGTGCGCGTCACCAACTTGGAAAACGGCCGCTCCATCGTGCTCCGGGTCAACGATCGCGGTCCCTTCGCCCATTCCCGCGTCATCGACGTATCGCGGCGCGCCTCGCAGCTTCTCGGCTTCCAGCGCAAGGGCACGGCAAAGGTGCGGGTGCAGATCCTGGCCGATAAGAGCAGGGCGTTAAAGGCGCGGCTCCGGGGCCAAGAGGAACTGGCACGGGTCGGCTCGCCGATCACCGTCGATCGGCTGCCGAAAGCCAAGGTGGCGGCCGAAACCCTGCCGGCGCCCGCCGGTGGCGAAAGCAGCAACGTCGCCGCGTCGGAACCGCCGCCGCGCTTGGTCGCGTCCAACACCACCGCCGCCAGCGACGCCCAGCCGCCGGCACCGGCGCAAGCGCCGAATATCGCCGACGAGCCGGTCACCGGCGAGGTCAGCGTCCAGGTGGTGCCGAAAACATCGATCTTCATCCAGGCCGGGGCCTTCGGCCAGTTCGACAACGCCAACCGGGTGCGTGCGCGGCTCAGCGCCGTCGGTCCGGTGAAGATTTCATCGGTTCTGATCGGCGGGCGGGACCTGTTCCGGGTCCGGGTCGGTCCCTTGAAAAGCGTCAAGGCGGCGGACAAGATGCTCGAGGAGGTGACCCGTGCCGGTTATCCGGGCGCGCGCATCATCGTCGAGTAAAACGACTTTATTTCAAGAGGTTAAATTGACTTTCAAAGATATCGGATCGACCTGCAAATGGGCGGCGGCGGCACTGGTGTTGCTATTCGCGGCACCGCCGGCCGGCGCCATCGAGACCATCGCCAAGTCGGCGGTAATCATCGAAGCGACCACCGGCGCCACCTTGCTTGCCAAGGACGCGGACGAGCCGATGGCGCCGGCGTCGATGAGCAAGCTGATGACGCTCTACATGCTGTTCGATCGGCTGAAATCCGGTGCGCTGTCGCTCGACGACAAGTTCCGCGTCAGCGAAAACGCCTGGCGACGCGGCGGCGCCAAAAGCGGCAGTTCGACCATGTTCCTGAAACCGCGCTCGCGCGTGCGCGTCGAGGACCTGATCCGCGGCATCATCGTGCAGTCGGGCAACGATGCCTGCATCGTCGTCGCCGAGGCGATCGCCGGCAGCGAATCCGCCTTCGCCGCATTGATGACGGAGAAGGCCCGGGAAATCGGCCTGACCGGCAGTCATTTCGCCAACGCCACCGGCTGGCCCAACCCCGAACACCGAATGACGCCCCGGGACCTGGCCATCCTGGCGCAGCACTTGGCCGCCGATTTCCCCGAGTACTATCACTACTTCAAGGAAACCGAGTTCACCTACAACGGCATCCGGCAGATGAACAGAAATCCGCTGCTGTATAAGGAGATGGACGCGGACGGGCTGAAAACCGGCCACACGGAGGAGTCGGGATACGGTCTGGTGGCATCGGTGAATCGCCGCGACCGACGGCTGGTCCTAGTGGTCAACGGCCTGCCGTCGAAAAAAGCCCGCAGCTCCGAGCCCGAACGGCTGCTCGAATGGGCCTACCGCGAGTTCAATAACTACGCCTTGTTCAAGGCCGGCGAAACGGTGGAGGAGGCGGAGGTGTGGCTCGGCACCGAGGCCCGCGTTCCGCTGGTGATCCGCCAAGACATCCACCTGACCCTGCCGCGCAAGGACCGCCGCGACATGAAGGTGAAGGTCAGCTACACCGGGCCGATACCGGCGCCCATCGCCGCCGGCCAGGAGATCGCCAAGCTGGTGATCTCGACGCCCAGCGGCGGCAGCCAAGAAATTCCGTTGGTGGCCGGCGCCGAGGTCGGGCAACTGGGCCTGGTGGGCCGGTTGATGGCGGCCTTGAAGACCATTCTTTGGGGAGAGTCCGGTTGAACGCACCGGCCGTCACTTCCAGCGGCAAGTTCATCACCCTGGAAGGCGGCGAGGGGGCGGGAAAATCGACCCAGATCGCCCGCCTGTCCGCGGCGCTGAAAGCCACCGGCATCAACCACATCCAGACCCGCGAGCCGGGCGGCGCGCCAGGCGCGGAAGAGGTCCGGAAACTGCTGGTCGAAGGCGCCGTCGACCGCTGGCAGCCGATGAGCGAAGTGCTGTTGCACAACGCGGCGCGCATCGAACATCTGGAAACCACGGTGAAACCGGCGTTGGCCGCCGGCCAATGGGTGCTTTGCGACCGCTTCGCCGATTCGACGCTCGCCTACCAGGGTTACGGCCACGGCCTCGACGTCTCCGCCATCGCCAACCTGCACTGGCTTTTGTACAAGGACTTCAAGCCCGACCTCACCCTGATCCTCGATCTGCCGCTGGAGGAGGGGCTGAAACGCGCGCATGCCCGATTGAAGAATGGGGCCGACGGCGAGGACCGCTACGAACGCATGGGGAAAGACTTCCACGAACGGCTGAGACGTGGTTTCCTGGACATCGCCGAAGCGGAACCGGCGCGTTGCGCTGTTATCGACGCCAGCGGCGACGAAGAGAGCGTGCATGGCGCGATCATGGCGGTGGTCCGGGAACGAACCCCGCTTCGCTAGGCGCGAGCAGCCGGGAGCCCAAGTCCTTGAACGCCGAGCCCAACGACGACACCGAAAACCAAGGTCCGCCGGATCCCAGGCGGAACGCACGCCTGGTCGGCCAGCAGGCGGCCGAAAACGTGCTTGCCGAAGGTTATCAGTCCGGCCGGCTGGCGCATGCCTGGCTGCTGACCGGTCCCAAGGGGATCGGCAAGGCGACGCTGGCCTACCGCTTCGCGCGTTTCGTTTTGGCCGGGGGCGGCCAGGCCGCTGATGAAGGCCCCGGCCTGTTCGGCGAGGAAGCGCTGCCCGCCGCCACGCCCGCCGGCGCAAGCCCGCTTGAGTTGGCGCCGGAAAATCCCGTGTTTCAACGCGTCGCCGCCGCCGGTCACAGCGACCTGATGACCGTCGAGCGCGGCATCGGTTCGACCGGCAAGCCGCGAAGCGAGATCGTCGTCGGCGACGTGCGCGAGGTGAACCGCTTTCTCAATCTGACGGCCGGCGAGGGCGGCTGGCGGGTCGTCATCATCGACAGCGCCGACGAGATGAACGTCAATGCCGCCAACGCGCTGTTAAAAGTGTTGGAAGAACCACCGCCGCGCGCACTTCTTTTGCTGGTTTGCCACAATCCCGGCCGCATGCTGCCGACCATTCGGTCCCGTTGCCGCAAGCTGCGCTTGGACGACCTGACGGACGAAACGGTCGCGGAATTGCTGGCCGACTACTGCCCCGAGTTGGACGCGGACGCGCGGCGGGAAGTCGCGGCGCTGGCCGACGGCTCGATCGGCCGCGCCATCGACCTGGCGGAAGCCGACGGCTGGGAACTGCAGCGCCGGATCATGCAGTTCCTGAACGCCATGCCGAACCCCAACTTCGCCGAGTTGCAGGAATTCGGCGCCGGCATGGCAAAGGCCGATGCGCTGGCGCGCTTCGAGACCCTGGGCGAGTTGCTGCGCCGCACCCTGGCCCGGCTGATCCGCCATGCGGGCGGTGCCGGAGATGCCGGAAACGTACAGGAATCCGAGGTTTTCGGCCGCCTGGCTGGCGCCAGCGGACTTGATCGATGGCTCCAAGTGTGGGAAAAGACCGACGATCTCCTGAGCCGGACCGGGCGTATCAATCTGGATCGCAAGCAGGTGATTCTAAATATTTTTTTGGAAATCTCCCAAGCCGCGCGCGGTGCTTGAGCGCGGCCAGGACACTGGAAACGGCCAGGTGCCCCCATGACTTCTTCGAGCCCCGAGACTCATCGCGAGACCTATTACGTCACGACGCCGATCTATTACGTCAACGACGCGCCGCATATCGGCCATGCCTATACGACGCTCGCCTGCGACGTCCTGGCCCGGTTCAAGCGTCTCGACGGCTACGACGTCAAGTTCCTGACCGGCACCGACGAACACGGCCAGAAGGTTGAGAAATCCGCGCAAAACGCCGGCATCGACCCGCAGGCCTTCACGGACAAAGTCTCGCAGAATTTCCGCGATCTCGCGGACCACATGAATTACAGCCACGACGACTTCATCCGCACCACCGAGGAGCGCCACAAGCGCTCCTGCACCGAGATCTGGAACCGGCTGCTGAATGCCGGCGAGATCTATCTCGGCAGCTATGCCGGCTGGTACGCGGTGCGCGACGAGGCGTTCTACACCGAGGCCGAGCTCACCGACGGGCCGAACGGCGCCAAGATCGCGCCGTCGGGCGCCGAGGTGGAGTGGGTGGAGGAACCGAGCTACTTCTTCAAGCTGTCGGCCTGGCAGGACCGGTTGCTGGCGCATTATGACGCCAACCCGGATTTCATCTTGCCGAAAACCCGCCGGAACGAGGTGGTGAGCTTCGTCAAGGGCGGGCTGCAGGACTTGTCGGTCTCCCGCACCACCTTCAACTGGGGCGTGCCGGTGCCGGGCGACGACGATCACATCATGTACGTCTGGCTCGACGCGCTGACCAACTACATCACCGCCGTCGGTTTTCCGGAAACCGGCGAGGGCTCGGAATACGCCAAGTATTGGCCCGCTGATTTGCACATGGTCGGCAAGGATATCCTGCGCTTCCACGCCGTTTATTGGCCGGCGTTCTTGATGGCGGCCGGGCTCGAGCCGCCGAAACGCGTCTTCGCGCACGGTTGGTGGACCAACGAAGGCCAGAAGATCTCCAAGTCCCTCGGCAACGTCATCGACCCCTATGACCTGGTTAAGCGCTACGGCCTCGATCAGGTGCGCTACTTCTTGCTGCGCGAGGTGCCGTTCGGCAACGACGGCGATTTCGCGCATCGCGCCATGGTCAACCGCATGAACGGCGAACTGGCCAACGACTACGGCAACCTGGCGCAGCGCGTGCTCTCGATGATCGCCAAGAACTGCGACGGCAAAGTGCCGGAACCGGGCACTTTCAGCGCCGATGACGAGGCTATGCTGGGCGCGGCGCGGGAACTCCTCGCAACGCTGCGTGAAACCACCGACGTGCAGGCCTTCCATGAGGCGCTGGAGGCCATCTGGGCCGTGATCCGCGCCGCCAACGCCTATGTGGACGCCCAGGCGCCCTGGAAACTGCGGAAAGAAGACCCGGCGCGCATGGCCACCGTCCTCTATGTGCTGGCCGAATGCATCCGCATGCTGGCATTGCTGACACAACCGTTCATGCCCGACGCGTCGGCGAAACTGCTCGATCAGCTGGCCGTCGGGGCCGATGCGCGCGATTTCGCCGCATTCGGCCAGGCCCTGGCAGCCGGCACCGAACTGCCGAAGCCGCAGGGCGTCTTCCCGCGCTTCACCGAGGAGGAGGAGGCGGCTTGACGCTCGTCGACAGTCACTGCCACCTGGATTTCCCCGACTTCGAAGGCGAATTGGACGACGTCGTCGCCCGCGCCGGCAATGCCGGCGTCGACTACATGATGACCATCTGCACCCACGTGACCAAGTTCCAGCAGGTCCGCGACGTGGCGGCGCGCTACGCCAACATGTGGTGCACGGTCGGCATCCATCCGCATAACGCCGAAAAAGAGCCCGAGACCTCGGCGGAAACGCTGATGGCCATGGCCGACGATCCGAAAGTGGTGGCGTTCGGCGAAACCGGGCTCGATTTCTACTACGACCACAGCCCGCGCGAACGGCAGGAAAGGGCGTTCCGCGCCCATATCACCGCGGCCCGCGAAATGAACCTGCCTTTAGTCATCCACACCCGAGACGCCGACGAGGACATGGTCCGCATCCTCAAAGACGAACACGAAAAGGGCGCCTATCCCGGCGTCATCCACTGTTTCTCAAGCGGCCAGGCGCTAGCCGACGCGGTGCTGGCGCTCGGGCTTTATGTCTCCATTTCCGGCATCGTCACCTTCAAGACCGCCGATGCGCTGCGCGAAACAGTGAAGACCGTGCCCATGGACCGGCTATTGGTGGAGACAGATTCACCCTATTTGGCGCCGGTGCCGTTCCGCGGCAAGCGCAACGAACCCGCCTATACGGCCAATACCGCCGCCAAGGTGGCGGAAATCAAAGGCGTCGATACCGAAACGCTGGGCGCCGCCACGACCGAGAATTTTTTCCGGCTGTTTTCAAAGGCGCAACCCGCCTGATGCGCGTCACGGTGCTCGGGTCCGGCAGTTCCAGCGGCGTGCCGGGGGTCGGCATCGGCTGGGGGGCATGCGATCCCGACAATCCGAAGAACCGCCGGCTCAGGCCCTCGATCCTGGTGGAGAAGGGCGATCACGCCCTGCTCGTCGATACCTCGCCGGATTTGCGCCACCAGTTGCTGCACACGGGCGCCGAACGATTGGACGCGGTGCTGTTCACCCATGCCCATGCCGATCACCTGCACGGCATCGATGACCTGCGCGGCATCAACCGGGCGATGAACGCGCCGCTCGATATCTACGCTGACGCCGCGACGCTGGACACCATCGCCACGCGATTTCCCTACGTACTGACGCCGCTGCCGGAAACGGCAACAATCTATTTCAAGCCGACATTGGTGGCGCACGAGATATCGCCCGGCGGCGACTACGAGATCGCCGGCATGCGCATCCGCACCTTCGAACAGGACCATGGTTTCTCCAAGACGGTCGGGTTCCGCTTCGACGATTTCGCCTATACCACCGACGTCGTCGAACTGCCCGACGTTGCCTTCGACATCCTGCAAGGCGCGCACACCTGGATGATCGGCACCTTCATCGATGAGCCGCATGCCACCCATGCGCACGTGGAGAAGGCGCTTTCGTGGTGCGACCGGGTCCAGCCTGAGCGCTGCATCCTGACCCATCTGGGTCCGCGATTGGACTATGCCAAGCTCGCCGCTCAGCTCCCGGAAGGGACGGAACCGGCCTTCGACTTCATGACCATCGACATCCCTTAAACGCCGTCAGGCGCGATAGGGAAGAATTTCGCCCCCGGGTGCCCGCAGGGCGCGCCCGTGCGCTGACGCGTGATTTTTCATCCCTAATCACACCATCATCGATGATTTGTAAGCCTTTGTTTTATCATTATATTTTTAAATTTTACATAATATATATTATGCGGCTTATGCATGAAGCTGCTGTATGGATCCCTCCTGGAATTTTGCCTTTTTCGCTTCCGTCGAACCTGCGATAACGAACGCCCGACACCGACGCCGGAGACCGACCATGGCTGACGACATCGCCCGCCTGCTCGACATCATGGCCACGCTGCGCAATCCCGATGGCGGCTGCCCGTGGGACGTCGAACAGACTTTCAATTCGATCGCGCCGTACACCATCGAGGAAGCCTACGAAGTCGCCGATGCGATCGAACAAGAGGACATGGCGTCGCTCAAGGACGAGCTCGGCGATCTCTTGTTCCAGGTCGTGTTCCACGCACAAATGGCCAAGGAGCAAAATCTGTTCGATTTCGATGATGTCGTCGCCGCCGTCTCGGACAAGATGGTCAGGCGCCATCCGCATGTCTTCGCCGATGCGGTGATCGACGGCGCCGATGCCCAGACATCCGCCTGGGAGGACATGAAGGCCGAAGAGCGTCTCGAAAGCGTCCACAAGGAAGACCCGAGCGTGCTCGCCGGCGTACCCGTCGCCCTTCCCGGCCTGACCCGTGCCGAGAAGCTGCAAAAGCGCGCCGCACGCATCGGCTTCGACTGGCCGACATCGGAACGGGTCATGGACAAGGTGCACGAGGAAATCGCCGAAGTAGAGCACGAATTGGCCAATGGCCGCGACGTCGAGCGGCTCACCGACGAGATCGGCGACGTGCTGTTCGTCTGCACCAACCTGGCGCGCAAGCTCGGGATCGACGCGGAAGCCGCGTTGCGTCACGCCAATGCCAAATTCGAACGGCGTTTCCGCGCCATGGAAAGCGCCTTGCCGGACGGCGGCGCGACGCTCGACGAGATGGAAGCCGGCTGGCAGGACGTCAAACGCACCGAAAGCGGCGACTGATTTCAGAGGAAATTGATGCCTCTCCGGATACGAGCGGTTAGAATGCCGCCGATGACGACCGAAACCTCCCTGCTCCGCCGTTTGTTTGCCCGCCTCAAGGCGCCGGTATTGCTGGCCGCCGCTTTCGTCATGCTGAACGGCTGCTACCTGCCGATCTATTTCGATTCCGAGATCGAAATCACCCGCCAGGGCTACTTCAAGATGATCTTCGACGGCTACCTGGCCAAGGTCGAGCTCTACGACAAACTGCGCAAGAACGAGATCACGCCGACGGAAGAGCGCGAACAGATGGAGATCATCAAGACCGACTTCACCCGCGATACCTCGACCAAGATCTTCGAATACAAACAGAAAGGCCGCTTCCGCGTGAACTGGACACGCGAAGGCGACCTGACGCAGGTAAAGACCGTCACCTTCTTCCGCCGCAACGAGAACATGCTGGGGATCGCCTACAATTCCCAGACCGGGCTGATCGCCGTCAACGGCCGCTCCATGAAGCGCGACGTGCGCCAGCGCTTGAACGATATCGGGCTCGCCATGCGCGGCGAAATCCGCGTCATTACCGACGCGCCGGTGCTGCGCCATAACGCCACGACGGTGAAGCGCAACACCTCGCGTGGGCCCAATTTCAAGACCTAAACCTGGAAAATCGCCAACATCTTCGCGCCGACACCGAGCATGTCGATCGCGCTCAGATAGCGCCCAGAGACCACCCGGAGATCGTCTCGTTAGTCCTGCGTCAGGTTACGCAGCAGGCTCGACGTATCCCAGCGGTTACCGCCCTTCGCCTGAACCTGCGCGTAGAACTGATCGACCAGCGCCGTCACCGGCAGACGCGCGCCGTTGTTGTTGGCTTCGGAAAGGCAAATGCCCAGATCCTTGCGCATCCAGTCGACGGCGAAACCGAATTCGAACTGGTCGTCGATCATGGTCTGGGCGCGGTTTTCCATCTGCCAGGACTGCGCCGCGCCTTTCGAGATCACGTCGATCACCTTGGGCATGTCGAGCCCGGCCTTGGTGCCGAAGTTGATGCCTTCCGCGAGGCCCTGCACCAAACCGGCGATGCAGATCTGATTGACCATCTTGCAGAGCTGGCCGCTGCCCACCGGGCCCAGCAGCGTCACCGCGCGCGCGTAGCAATCCATGATGTCCTTGGAATCATCGAATGCGCCCTGCTCGCCGCCGCACATCACAGTCAGCACGCCGTTCTCGGCGCCCGCCTGACCACCGGATACCGGCGCATCGATGAACCGCAGTCCCATTTCGGCAGCTTTTTCGCCAACTTCGCGCGCCACGTCGGCCGACGCGGTGGTGTGATCGACGAAAACCGCGCCCGATTTCATGCCGGCCAGGATGCCGTCATCACCGTAGACGACGCTCCGGAGGTCGTCGTCGTTGCCGACACAGGCACAGACCACATCGGCGCCCTCGGCCGCTTTCGCCGGGGTATCCGCCCAGTTGCCGCCGTGTTCCTCGGCCCATTTCTGCGCCTTGGCGGCGGTCCGGTTGTAGACGGTGACTTCGTGGCCCTTGGCGGCCATGTGCCCGGCCATGGGATACCCCATGACGCCGAGGCCGATGAAAGCGGATTTGGTCATGACTTTGGCTCCCTTTTGCGCGGCTCGAATTGCGATTGAGTCGCCGAGTATAAGCGCTCCCCCTTAACTGACAAGGGGCTGGCAAGAGGCTGGCGAGAGCGCGAATTTTCGCCCGTCAAGCGGGCGCGAGCACGGCGTAGAAATTGCCTTCCCAGATGGCCGGCGGCGTGGTGACGATGCGGTCGAGAATGCCATGCAGCAGCGCTTCCCAGCGCCGCCGGGCGGGACTGCCGAGCCGGTGCGGATAGGCCTTGCGACAGACGAGACCAGCGGCGACCGCCTGTTGCGCCATGCTTTCCGGCGTATAGGCGGTCTTGTGGGTGAGATCGCCGTATTGGAACTGCTGGCCCCATGGGGAACCGGCGTTCGGCACCTTGACCACGATGGCGCCATCGGACGCCAGCACGTCCTTCATTTTCATCAGCAACCGGCAGCCGGCCTCGGCATCGAAATGCTCGAGTACGTCGAACAACGCGATACGGTCGAAGCGTTCGCCCTCGCCCGCCGCCTGCTCCAGAAACGTCCAGATATCGGCGACACGGAACTTGTCGCGCACCTGTTCCGGCACCACGCCTGCAAGCGCCGGGTCCTGATCGATACCAAAGAATTCGGCGACGCCCTTGGCCTCAAGGTATGCCAGAAACAACCCGGTGCCGCAGCCCAGCTCAAGCACCCGGTGATCGGCGCGGAACGCCGCCGGCTCCCACACCTCGCGGTCGAAACGCTTGATGTGTTTGGGCCCGACCGTCGGCGTCGAATAGCCCTTGAATGCCGCGTATGTCTCGTAGTGCCGCACCGGTCCCCCTTGCGTGTTCGGTCTTGAGCGCCCCCATTATGGCCCGCGCCTCGGGTGCCGCCAATGGCGATCAGCGCCGCCGGGCCGGTTTCGCTAGCCCCGGCGGACCGGTTGTGAGATAAGACCGCAATGAATTTTGCAGACAGGCGAGCCTCATGACGTCCACCATTTCCGTTGAAATCGCGCCCGGCGAACTGATCGACAAGATCACCATCCTGGAGATCAAGCTGGAACGGATGACCGACGCGGCCAAGCTGGCCAACGTGAAGATCGAATGGGAAACGCTGACCCAGGCCCGAGATGCCGCGATCGAGGCCAGCGACGCGCTCGCCGGCCTGACGCAGGCGCTGAAATCCGTCAACGAACAGCTCTGGGAGATCGAAGACGATATCCGCGACTGCGAACGCGGCAAGGATTTCGGCGACACCTTCATCGGCCTTGCCCGCGCCGTCTACAAGACCAACGACGAACGCGCGCGGCTCAAGCGCGACATCAACGAACTCCTCGGCTCGCGCCTGGTCGAGGAGAAATCCTACGCCGCCTACTGAGCGCCATGGCCCGCCTCGCGCGCAGCCTGGATCCGCTTTACCGCCTCTATTGCCGCCTGCGCAGCCGCGCGGACGCGCCCAGGGGTGTTCTGCTGGTCTCCGCCGGCGGGCTCGGCGATACGGTGTTGTTCTCGCTCGTCGCCGGGCGTTTTGCGCGCCTCGCCCTTCCGGATGAGACGGTAACGGCGCTACTCCGCAAGGACGGCGCCAAGACCGGATTCTGCTTGCCGGCGGAAATGCAGGTCGAAACCGTCGATTTCGGCCGCTTCGACCGCAGCCCCGGCTATCGCTGGCAGGTCATGGAGCGGCTGTGGAAAGCCAACTACCGGCTCGTCGTCAGCACCGATTTCCTGCGCCACCCCTATCTGGACGAAGCGATAATCGCCGCCACGCAGGCACCCGAAAAAGCCGCCATGAAAGCCCGGCCCTGGGCCAAATACGACCACGCGCTCGAAAAGGCCAGCGGAGCCTATGCGCGGCTGTTCGATAGCGGCCCGGCGCGCAAGGACAAGGTGATGCGGTGGTCCGAGTTCGCCAATTTCCTGGGCGGCACGGCCGAAGCACCACCGAAGGTTCGCCTGCACCGATCGTTCGAGGCGGCCATGCCCGGCAACGAGGTCATCATCCAACCGTTCTCGGCGGTCAAGGCGAAGCAGGTGGACGTGGCGCTCTATCAAGCGATCCTCGACGCCCTGCCCGGCGATGTGCAGGTCAGCCTAACGGGCCTGCCGCAGGATCTTGACGCCAACCCCGAGCTACGCCCGCTTTTGGATCGCGCCAATGTGCGCTTCGACAGCGCCACCTTCGCCGAATTGGCGCCGCGCCTCGCCGCCGCCAGGCTGGTGATTTCCGTCGATACCGCGCTGATGCACCTGGCGGTGGCGCTGGGCGCGCCGACGCTTTGCCTCGCTAGCGCCGCCTACGTCGGTGAGATCGTGCCCTATGACCCGGCGATCACGCCAGGGAACGTCACGTTCCTGTATGAATCCATGCCCTGCGAAGGCTGCCTCGGCGACTGCATCCACCCGCTCCGCAAAGGGCGCTATCCTTGCATCGACGCACTGACACCGGAACGCGCCGCCGACGCCGCATTGGCCCGGATTCAGTCGCCCAACAGCGCGTAGAGTTTTTCCCAGCTTTCCCGGTCGGGCGCCAAGATCAGCGATTTCTGCGTCAGTGTCGGTCCCGGTTGGTAGGGCGCGCCGGTCTCGGCGATGGCGTGATAGCCGCCGCATTCCGCGTGGATCAACACGCCGGCCGCATGGTCCCAGGGCTTCAGCCGACCGCCATAACGCGCGAACTGTAATTCGCCCCGCGCCAGATCGGCATACTCCGCGCCGACACATCGGTAGCGGACGATCTGACGTGGCAGCATGCCTTTCCATTCGGGCTCCAGGCTGCGTTTCTCCGCTCGCTCGCGGTAGCGGCGGCTCAAGGACCCCTGGAACTGGCTGATGCGTTCGGGTGCTTTCGGGCGCAAGCGTTCGCCGCCTTCGAAAACCCCCTCGCCCTTCACCGCCCAGACGGTGGTTTCACGGATCGGTTCGTGGATCCACCCGGCCAGCGTTTCGCCACCCGCCACCAACGCCACGATCACAGCGAACCGTGTGCGTCCGTCAGCGAAGTTCTGGGTGCCGTCGACGGGATCGATGACCCACACCGGGCGCTCGCGCGTCAGCGCGTCCATGGACGCCGGGTTGCCCGCCGCCGCCTCCTCGCCGACCACGGCGGCGCCCGGCAGCAGGTCCAGCAGCGCCTTTTCCAGGGCAGCTTCCGCGCGCTCGTCGGCGATGGTGACAAGTTCGCCCTGCGCTTTCTCGGAGATTTCATGCGCGCCCAGGCGCTGGAAGCGGGGCAGGATTTCCGTCGCGGCGACTTCGGTAATAATGGCGCTGACGGCGCCGGGGTCGGGAATCATTGGCTGCGCCGCTGGGCCAATTGGTCGGCCTTGGCCGGTGCTAGGCGGACGCGAAGGTGAATGGCCTCGTTGTCGTCATGGCGTTCGATGACGTCGCCGTTGCGGTAAAGCCAGGCCAACGTCGCCCCATCGGCCGGTTCCAGGTCGAGATCGAGCATCTGATATCCGGCGCTCAGGCGCTCGCCGATCACATCCAGAAGCGCAGGAACCCCCTCGCCCGTCAGCGCCGAGACCGCCATTGCCGTCTCGTTCACCCGTTTCAGGCGGTTTTCCAGACTTTCGCGCTCATCGGGAACCATCAAGTCGATCTTGTTCAGAACCTCGATGATGTCGCGCTGCTGAATCTCATCGAAACCGATTTCGCCCAACACGGAAAGCACGTCGGATTTCTGCGCCTCCGTATCGGGATGGCTGGCATCGCGCACATGCACCACCAGGTCGGCCTCCATGACCTCTTCCAAGGTCGCGTGAAAGGCCTCGACCAGCTCGTGCGGCAGGTTGGAAACAAAGCCCACCGTATCGGACAGGATCGCCTCCTGGCCCGTCGGCAGATGGATGGCGCGCATGGTCGGGTCGAGGGTGGCGAAAAGCTGGTCCTTGGCGACCACGTGCGCTTCCGTCATGCGGTTGAACAGCGTCGATTTTCCGGCGTTGGTATAGCCGACCAGCGCGACAACGGGCTGCGGTACGCGTTTGCGCGCGCTCCGGTGCAGCGCGCGGGTGCGCTTGACGTCCTGCAGTTCCTTTTTGATGCGGTCGATGCGCTGGTCGATCATGCGCCGGTCGAGTTCGATCTGGCGCTCGCCCGGACCGCCCATGAAGCCGGCACCACCGCGCTGGCGCTCCAGGTGGGTCCAACTACGGACCAGGCGGCTGCGCTGATAGGATAGCGCGGCCAATTCTACCTGCAAACGCCCTTCCCGGGTGCGGGCGCGGGCGCCGAAAATCTCCAGGATCAGCCCGGTGCGATCGATGACCTTGCTTTTCCAGGCGCGCTCCAGGTTGCGTTGCTGGACGGGGCTCAAGGCCATGTCGACGACGACAACGTCGATGGCTTCCGCTTCCTTGGCTTCCTCGACGATGGCGCCGATGCGCTCCACCGTGCCGGACCCGAACAGCGTGCCGGCATGCGGCTTGGCGACGTTGACCCATTCCCGGTGGGCGACGTCGAGATCGATTGCCAGCGCCAGGCCGACCGCCTCCTCGAGCCCGGCTTCGGGGTCACGCAGCACGGCATCGCGCTCGGCCTTGGCCAGGCGCGGATGCAGAACGATGCAACGTTCCGGTTCGGGATTGGTATTGTCGAATTGAAACGTCGTCACGCGAGGGCGAGAGTCCCCCAGCTCGTGCGATCATTCGCCGTCATCGTCACCATCCTTGTCGGGCTCGAACAGTTGCACAGGCACCGACGGCATGACCGTCGAAATGGCATGCTTGTAGACCAACTGCGTATGCCCGTCACGGCGCAGCAACACCGAGAAATTGTCGAACCAGGTGACAATCCCCTGCAGCTTGACACCGTTGACCAGGAACACCGTTACCGGCGTTTTGTTCTTGCGAATGTGGTTGAGGAAAACGTCTTGCACGTTCTGCGACTTTTCCGGGGGCATGGCATAACCTCGTTTATTATCGTTTATTGAGCCGCCGCGACCAGACCGTCCCTGGCCCGCAACTTCTCCCATTTTGGCGGATTTCCGGCATTTTCTGGGCCGCAAGGGCGTCTGCGCTTCCGGTTTCACCGCCAAGACCGAAAAGCTTACATGGTATCGATAAACTTGCAAAGAGCCATGCAATCGGCGAAATGCCGCGCCGGCGGACTGTCTGGGAACTCTTCCGAACCCGGCGGCTCGGCGCGCAACAGCACCGGATAGCAGCCGGCGGCATGCGCGCAATCGAGATCGATGTCCGCATCGCCGACAAACCAGACGTCACCGTCTCCGTCGATCTCCACCCCTGTCCCTTCCAAGGCCATCAGCACGGGATCGGGCGCCGGCTTGTCGCGCGGCGCGTCATAAGCGCCCACCAGCCGGTTGAAATAGCGATCCCAGCCAAGGTGCGTCGCTTCGGCGCGCAGATAGTCGCCGGTCTTGTTGGAGACCACCGCCATGGTGAAATCGCGCTCGGCCAGGAATGCCAGCATCTCGGCGGCGCGCGGTTTGGGGTCGAGCTTGATCATGTGGATTTCCGCATAGCGCCCGTAGAACACCTCGGCCGCGTCCTGCCAACGCTCGCCGAACAGGCCGGGAAAGCTGTCGCGCATGGATTTCCGTACCCTGAGCCGGGTTTCATCCAGCGTCCAGGTTTCCTTGCCGAAGGTCTCGAGCGTGGTATTGAGCGCGTCGTGGATGACACCCCAGGTGTCGACCAGGGTATTGTCCCAGTCGAAAAGGATCGCCTTCGGCCGCTGTTCCCCGCCTGCCGGCATGGATCAGTTCCAGCGGTCGGTCTGCTGCGGCCCGCCGACGCTTTCCATGAACTCCATGTAGATATCCAGAAGCCGCGTCGTCAGTTCGCCCGCGTGGCCGTTGCCGATGGACTGGCCGTCGATGCGGGTGACGGCGCGCACATGCGAGTTGGAACTGGAAATGAAGGCTTCGCGGGCTTCCAGGGCCTCGGCCACGGTAAAGGCGCGTTCGATGATCGGAATATCGTGCTCGCGCGCCGCTTCCAGGATCGCAAGCCGGGTGATGCCGTTGAGGATCGCGGCGCTGACGTCGCGGGTCACCAGTTCGCCCTCCTTGGTGACGATCCAGGCGTTGGTTGCCGAACCCTCGGTGACCATGCCGTCGTCGTCCACCTGCCAGGCTTCCTGGGCGCCGGCTTCCACCGCCGCTTGTTTGGCCAACACATTAGGCAGCAAGCTTACCGCCTTGATATCACGCCGTTTCCAGCGGATGTCCGGCAACGACAATACGTCGATTCCGGAAAGCAACTGGGCCTTGTCGATGGGCGCGCGCTTGACCGCGGTGATCACCAGCGACGGCTTGGCGTTCTTCGGAAACGGATGATCGCGCGGCGCCACGCCGCGGGTGATCTGCAGATAGATCAGCCCATCGCGCACATGGTTGCGGCGGACCATTTCGCGCAGCACCATCTGCAGCGGCTTTTTCGCCATCGGCCAGTCGATGCGCAGTTCCGAGAGCGAATGCGCAAGACGGTCGAAATGCCCCTTCTCGCCCAGCATCTTCCCGTTGTGCACGGCCACCACCTCATAGACGCCGTCCGAGAACTGGTAGCCGCGGTCCTCGACGTGGACCATGGCCTGGGCGTGCGGCACGTAGCGGCCGTTGACGTAAGCGATGCGGGGCATGGGGTTCCTTTAGAAGTATTCCAATTGCACGGAGAACATTTTTTCGACCTTGCGGATCACCTTGGCGGACGCGAACAGCACCACGCGGTCCTTGGGTTCCACCACCGTCGAGCCGCCGGGGCAGATCATCTGCCCGTCGCGGACGATGGCGCCCAGCATGACGCCGCTCGGCAGGTTGATCTCACGCAGCGGCTTGCCGACCAATTCCGACGTTTCCAGGGCTTCGGCCTCGATCAGCTCGCCAAAATCCTCGCGCAGCGTATGCACGGAGTGGATCCGGCCGCGCCGGATGTGCTGCAAGATGGTGGAAACGGTGATATTGCGCGGGCTGACGGTGACGTCGATACCGAGCGAGTTGACCAGCGATTCGTAGGTTCCCTTGTTGACCAGCGTAATCGCGCGCTGGGTGCCGTAGCGTTTCGCCAGCAGCGACGAGAGAATATTGGTCTCGTCGTCGTTGGTCACCGCGACAACGGTCTCGGTGGCTGCGGTGTTGGCCTCTTCCAGGATTTCCGGGTCGAGCACGTCGCCCTGCAGCACCATGGTGTTTTCAAGCCGCCCGGCGATGGCCTTGGCGCGTTCGGGGTCCTGTTCGATGATCTTGGTGCGAACCCAGGTGTGCTCGCGCTCGATTTCCTGCGCCAGAAACAGTCCGATGTTGCCGCCGCCGAAGATCAGCAGCCGCCGCGCCTCGGTCTCTTCGTGACCGAAGGCGGCCATGGCGCGGCCCACCTGTTCGCTATCGACGACGAAATAGACCTCGTCGCCCGGCAGCATCTGGTCGTCGGAAGTCGGCACGATGGCCTGCTCGCCGCGCATCAGGCCGACGACGACGATGTTGAGGTCGGGGAACAACTGCGTCAGCTGGCGCAACGGCGTGTTGACCAGCGGGCAGTCCGCCTCGCAGCGCACGCCCAGCAGCTTCACCTTGTCGTCCGCCAAGGGGATCATTTCGAAGGCGCCCGGCACCTGCAGGCGGCGGGTCACGGCGCGGGCGACCTCGATCTCCGGCGAGATGATGTGGTCGATGGGCATGTGGTCGCGCGAGAACAGGTTGGCCCACATGGGTTCCAGGTAGCTCTGCTGACGGACGCGGGCGATCTTGGTTGGCACCTCGAAGATCGAATGCGCCACCTGGCAGGCGACCATGTTGACCTCGTCGGCAAATGTGACGGCAATCAGCATGTCGGCGTCGCTGGCGCCGGCCTGGTCGAGCACGGTCGGGTGCGATGCCTGGCCGACGATGCCGTTGACGTCCAAGTTGTCACTGATCTGGCGGATCAGGTCCGGCGAACGGTCGACAACGGTGACGTCGTTGTTTTCAAGGGACAGATGCCGGGCAATGTGGAATCCGACCTGGCCTGCGCCGCAAACGATCACTTTCATGGAAACCAGCCCTCCGCTGAGGACTCCCTTGTAGCGGGTTCAATTGGATTTGTCAGTGCCGAGAACGCCGAGGCTCTTGAGCTTTCGATGCAACGCCGAACGCTCCATGCCGACGAATTCGGCAGTGCGCGAGATATTGCCGTCGAAGCGCTTGATCTGGGCGCTCAGGTAGTCGTGTTCGAAACGCTCGCGCGCCTCGCGCAGCGGCAGCGTCATGATCTCGCCATGCCGGTCGGGGCCGGCAATATCCTCGACCAGCCCGACGACCTCGCGCGGCAAATATTCGGCGGTGATCGGATGGCTCGGGTCGGCCGGTGCCAGGATCAGCATGCGCTCGACGGCGTTGCGCAGCTCGCGCACGTTGCCCGGCCAGTCGTAGCTCTGCAGCGCCGACATGGCGTCACCGCCAATGCTGCGCAGCGCCTGGCCGGTCATTTCGCAGGCCTGGGCCAGAAACCGCTCGGCCAGCGCCTGGATGTCCTCGCGCCGCGCGTTCAGCGGCGGCACGGCGACGGGCACCACGTTGAGCCGGTAGTAGAGATCCTCGCGGAAACGGCCGGCGGTGATTTCCGCCGCCAGGTCGCGGGTCGAGGTGGCGATGACCCGGACATCGACGGCGACGCGCGTACGGCCGCCGACGCGGGTGAAGACCTGTTCCTGCAGGGCACGGACGATCTTGCCTTGGGTCTCCAGCGGCATGTCCGAGACCTCATCAAGCAGGAGCGTGCCCTTGTGCGCCGCTTCGAAAGTCCCGATCTTCATCGTCCCCGCGCGCTCGCCGCCGGGCGCGGTCTCGACACCGAACAGTTCCTCTTCCATGCGCTCGGGCGCCATGGTGGCACAATTGACGACGACAAAGGGACTTGCGTTGCGTGCAGAGCGGTCGTGGATCAATCGCGCCACCACCTCCTTGCCGGAGCCGGCCGGGCCCAGGATCAGCACCCGGCTGTTGGTCGGGGCCACCTTGTCGATGGTCTGGCTGAGCTCGCGCACCAGCTTGGATGCGCCGGTCAGTTGCGGCGTGACGTCGGCGCGCAGCCGCAGTTCCTCGTTCTCTCGCCTGAGGCGCGCTGCCTCGATGGCGCGTTCCACCAGCATGATCAGCCGGTCGGCCTTGAAGGGTTTCTCGATGAAGTCGTAGGCGCCTTCCTTGATCGCCGTAACAGCGGTTTCCACCGTGCCGTGGCCGCTCATCATCAGCACCGGCAAGGAAGGATGGTTGGCCTTGATCGCCTTCAGGATGCCGAGGCCGTCCAGTTCGCTGCCTTGCAGCCAGATATCGAGCAGAACAAGGTTTGGGCGCCGCGATTCGACCTCGGCCAACGCCGCCGAACTGGTCGCCGCCTCGCGCGTATCGAAACCCTCGTCCTCCAGGATGCCCGCCGTCAGCATCCGGATGTCGGCTTCGTCGTCTACGATAAGAATGTCGCTCGCCACCGGTTAACCCGCTTTTGTCGCGCCGCCGCTCAACGTGACCGCCGTTTCCATCGCCGTGTCTTCCGGCGCCGGTTCACCGGCGGTTTCTTCCATATCGCCGACCGGCATCACCAGGCTGACCCGCGCACCGCCGCCGTCCCGGTTTTCCAGGACCACGCGGCCCTCGTGGTCTTCCATGATTTTATGCACGATCGCCAATCCGAGCCCGGTCCCCTTCTCACGCGTGGTGACGTAGGGTTCCGTCAGGTTCTCGCGTTCGTCGGGAAGGCCCTTACCATTGTCTTCAACGACGATGGCGACTTCGTCAAGCACGCCGTCGGGAAGGCGCAGGATCACGCGGATGCGGCCGGCCTCGTCGCCGCCTGTCTCGGCCAGACGTCCCTCGATCGATTCGGCGGCGTTCTTCAAGATGTTGGTCAGCGCGCGGGAAATCTGGCGGCTGTCGCAACGGACCGGCAGCGGTTGATCGGGCAACTCAGCCTCGATCTCGGTGTCGGGGTTGCGGTTGCGTTCCAGAAACACCGCTTCACGGCAGATTTCGGTCAGGTTCTCGACCTTGAACGTCGGCTGCGGCATGCGCGCGAAGGACGAGAATTCGTCGACCATGCGGCCGATGTCCTCGACCTGGCGGACGATGGTGTCGGTGCAGGTCCGGAAGGTTTCGGGATCGGTTTCGATTTCGTCGGCGTATTTGCGCTTCAGCCGCTCGGCCGAGAGCTGGATCGGCGTCAGCGGGTTCTTGATCTCGTGCGCGATGCGCCGCGCCACGTCGGCCCACGCGGCCTTGCGCTGCGCCGAAAGCAGATCGGTGACGTCGTCGAAGGTGGTGACGAAACCGATGGTCTCTGTCTCCAGGGTCTCGCCGGCGATGCGGACCAGCAGCGTCCTCAACCCCTCGCGCCGCACCAGGCGAATTTCCGCCTGCTGGGTGCGTTGCGGCGTTTCCTTGGCACGCTCGATCAGTTCCGCCATTTCCGGCACCAAATCGGCCAACGGCTCGCCGATATGGTCTTCCAGATCCATCGCCAACAACTCCGACGCCGAACGGTTGGGCAGATGGATGCGACCGTCGGGATCGAGGCCGACCACGCCGGCGGAGACGCCCGACAGCACGGTTTCGGTGAAGCGGCGACGCTCGTCCAGTTCGCGGTTGGCCTCGATCAGGCCGCGCTGCTGCGCCTGCAACTGCCCCGTCATCTCGTTGAAGGCATGGCCGAGCATGCCAATCTCGTCGGTCCGAGGTTCGGCATCGACGCGGTAGTCCAGGTTACCCTCGCTGACCTCCTCGGCGGCGCTGATCAGCGCGCTGATTGGCCGCGCCAACTGCCGCGCCACGGTCATGCCGACCCAACCCGCCGCCAACAGCATCAATAGCGCCACCATGACGAAGATGATGATGAAGCTGACCTGGATGCCGCTGCGTTCCTTTTCCATCTTGCGGTAGCTGGCGACCGCGGTGGTAATGTTGTCGACGTGGTTGGAAACCCGCGGATCGACCAAACGCTCCACCAGCAGGTAGGCGTCGACGAAGCGGTTGAGCTTGATCACCGCGCGCAGGCGCTCGTCGTCCTTGGAATCGGTCACCGCGATGCCGCCATCGTCGGCGGAGCGGAGCACCCCGGCCGGCAGGCCCTCGATCTCGGTCAGCAGACTGAACTGCCCGCGCGCCAGCACCTGACCGCTGCTGTCCAGCACCACGGCTTCCGACAACGAACGCAGCGCCGATTGCTGTGACAGCACGTCACTGAACAGCCGCTGATTGCGCATCAGGGCTGCGGCGTTTTGGTTGAGTTCGTTGGCCAGCGCCAGCGCGTCGGTCTGGATCTTGTTGCGGTGTTCGAACAGGTAGGCCTTGGCGACGACGATGGAATCGTTGAGCGCCGTGCGAACGCGTTCGGAGAACCAGCTTTGCATGCCGAAATGCAGGAACAGCGCCGAGAACACCACCACCAGGATGCCTGGGGTCACCGCGACCAGACTGAACAGCGCCACCAGCCGCACATGCAGGCCCGAGCCGGCGGCACCGCGGCGCCGCTCCGACCAGATCTGCATCAACCGGCGGATGACAATGGCGCCCAGCAAAAGCAGCAGGATGCCGTCGACATAGAGCAGGCTGAGCACGGTATCGATGTCGTAAGCGCGGCCGGACCGGCCGGTGATGCTGATCACCGTGGCGACGCCGGAAATGAACGCCAGCGCGGCCAGCGCATAAGCGGTCTTGCGGCTGGAGAATATCCGCCGCGACGCCGCCAACAGTTTTTCCGTTGTGGCGCCGGCGTCGTTCATCGCCCGCCCCGGATAACCGGTATGTCGAGTTCGCGGATCTTCTTGCGCAGCGTATTGCGGTTGAGGCCCAGCACCTGCGCGGCACGCACCTGGTTGCCACGCGTCGCCTGCAGGGTCAGCGTGATCAGCGGCTTCTCCACCTCGCGCAGCACCCGGTCGTATAGGCCGTGCGCCGGCAGGTCGTTCTGGTGAGCGGCGAAATAGGACGACAACTGCCGTTCGACTAGTGCCGACAGGCCGTCGTCGCGCCCAGACGAGCCTTCGTCGCCGGCACCTTTGGCGCGCTCCGAAAGCTCGCGTTCGACAATGGCGTCGGAAATGGTTTCTTCCGAATAGAGCGCGGCGAAACGCTGCACCAGGTTCTCCAGTTCGCGCACGTTGCCCGGCCAGTTATGCCGGGCGAGCCGTCCGAGAGCCGCCTGGTCGATGGTTTTCCACGGCAGGCCGGCGTTCTTGGCGCGAGCCAGGAAGTGGCGCACCAGTTCGGGGATGTCCTCGGTGCGGTCGCGCAGCGGCGGCAGGTGCAGCGGCACGACGTTCAGGCGAAAGAACAGATCCTCGCGAAAAAGCCCCTGTCGGATCAGCTGCTTAAGATCATGGTGCGTGGCGGCGATGATGCGCACGTTGGCGCGGATCGCGTTGTGCCCGCCAACGGTGGTGAACTCGCCTTCCTGCAGCACGCGCAGCAGGCGGGTCTGCGCCTCCATCGGCATGTCGCCGATTTCATCGAGGAACAGCGTGCCGCCCTCGGCCTGCTCGAAACGGCCCGATGCGCGCTGGGTAGCACCGGTGAAGGCGCCCTTTTCGTGGCCAAACAGTTCGCTTTCGATCAGGTCACGCGGGATCGCCGCCATGTTGACGGCAACGAACGGCCCCTGCTTGCGCTTGCCATAGTCGTGCAGCGCGCGCGCCACCAGTTCCTTGCCGGTGCCCGACTCGCCGTTGATCATCACCGTCAGGTCCGTCGGCATCAGCCGCGCCAGGGTGCGGTAGACCTCCTGCATGGCAGTGGAGCGGCCGATCATCGGCAGCGTCTCTTCCAGGTCTTCGGGTTGCGAAGCGCCGCTGCCGGAACCATCGGCATTTTCAATTCCACGCTTAACGATCGACGTTAATTCATTGATATCAAACGGTTTTGGCAGGTATTCGAAAGCACCTCGCTCGGTCGCCTTGACCGCTGTCTGCAAAGTCGTCTGGGCGCTCATGACGACGATGCGAAGGTCCGGGCGGATGCGCCGGATGCGCGGGATCATGTCGAGGCCGTTTTCGTCCGGCATGATCACATCGGTGATGACCAGATCGCCATCGCCCTGCTCCACCCACTTCCACAGCATCGCCGCCGTACCGGTGGCCCGCACCTCATAGCCGGCGCGGGTCAAAGCCTGGGTAACGACGGTGCGGATGGCGGCGTCGTCGTCGGCGACGAGGATGGTCGGCGCGGACGTCATGCCGTTGGGGTTCCCGAATGCATGGGCAGGAACACCTTGAACACGGTGCGCTTCGGCTCGCTCTCGCATTCGATGATGCCGCCGTGCGCCTGAACGATCTGCGCCACCAGGGCGAGCCCGAGACCGGAACCGTCGGGCTTGCTGGTGACGAAGGGATCGAACAGGTATGGACGCAGATCGTCGGAGATACCGGGTCCGTTATCGATGACGCTGATCACCAATGGCAGTTCGACGCGGTCGCGGCTGCCCGGCACGGCGATGCGGATGCCATGCCGATAGGCGCTTTCCAAGATGATTTCGCCGCCGCTCGAGGGGACCGCCTCGGCGGCGTTTTTCACAAGGTTCAGGAACACCTGCACCAGTTGGTCGCGGTCGCCCTGCACCGGCGGCAGCGACGGATCGAAATTGGTCGCAAACCTGACACCCTTGGCAAAGCCGTTACGCGCGATCTGGTGCACGTGGTCGAGCACCTGGTGGATATTGACCGGGTCGCGCCGCACGCTGGCCTCGTCCATGAACAGGCCCATGCGGTCGACCAGCGCACAGATGCGGTCGACCTCGTCTCGGATCAACCCGGTAAGCGCGCGGCTTTCCTCGCTGACGCCGTCTTCCAGCAACTGCGCGGCACCGCGAATGCCGGACAGCGGGTTCTTCACTTCATGCGCCATCAACGACGCCATGGCGCTGACCGAACGCGCCGCCCCCCGGTGGCTCAATTGCCGGTCGATCTTGTCGGCGATGGAGCGCGGGAACACCGTCACCACCACCATGCCCGGGCTTTCCGGCGCCGGCGCGGCGTGCAGGTTGACGAAGTTTCGGCCGATGCGCGGCGTTTCGATGGTGATGTCGTATTCGGAAACCGCTTGCTGGTGGGTGCGTGCCTGCTCGATGAGGCCGAACAGCGGGCTGTCCTCGGGCACCTGGGCGGCGAGCGGTTGGTTCAGCAGATTGCCGGCACTGGCGCGCAGGAACTGCTCGCCGGCCGCGTTGATGTAGCGGATCATGCCCTCGTCATCGACGGCGAACACCGTCGCGGTGAGTGCGTTGAGCACGTGGTCGCCGCTGATCCCGGCCTGCGGGACCTCCACGGCCCAGGGGTTCGCCGCGAGAATTCTCATGCCGCGCGCCTTTCGATGACGGGGTCGTAAAACCGGCGGAGCGCGTCGCGAACGGCGTCGGGTTCCGTCAGGGTGAAGACGTGCTGGCGGAACTCCGCCGAATTGGGCAGTCCCTTGGAATACCAGCCGATATGCTTGCGCGCGATCTTGACGCCGGTGCCGACGCCGTAATGGGTCAGGATGGCATCGAAATGCTCGAGCACGATGTCGCGCTGTTCGGAGATGGACGGATCGGCGAGTTTCTCGCCGGTGGCCAGATAATGGCGGATCTGGTTCAGGAACCAGGGTCGGCCATAGGTACCGCGCCCGACCAGCACGCCATCGGCGCCGGACGCCGCCAGCAGATCGCGGGCGTCCTCTTCGGTATTGACGTCACCATTGCCGAACACCGGGATCGAGACGGCGCGCTTGACCTCGCCGATGAAGGGCCAGTCGGCATGCCCCTTGTAGAACTGGCACCGGGTGCGGCCATGCACGGCCAGTGCCTGAATGCCGCTTTCCTCGGCGACGCGCGCCAGCGACGGCGCGTTGCGGTTGGCGTCGTCCCAGCCGGTGCGCATCTTCAGCGTCACCGGCACCGAGACGGCCTTGACCACCGCCTCGAGAATCCGTGCCGCTTTCTGTTCGTCCTGCATCAAGGCCGAACCGGCATAGCCGTTGGTGACCTTCTTTGCCGGGCAGCCCATGTTGATATCGATGATATGGGCGCCACGGTCCTCGTTGAGGCGCGCCGCCTCGGCCATGATTTCGGGCTCGCAGCCGGCCAACTGCACGGAAATGGGATGTTCGTCAGCCACGTGGCTTGCCATTTTCATGGTCTTGCGCGCCGCATGCACCATCGCCCGGCTGGCGATCATCTCGGACACCACCAAGCCGGCACCGCAGCGCTTCACCAGGCGGCGGTACGGCATGTCGGTGACACCGGACATGGGCGCCAAGACGATGGGATCGTCGATGGTGACCGGGCCGATTTTCACGGGCGCAAGCGGCATGGCGCTCAAAGCGAACACTCCGAAAATGGTGCCCATTTATTAGGCAGTTTTGGCAGGAAACACAAGACTTGGCTGAAGCGGGTTCAGCCGAGCAACACGTCGGTGACGAATTTCACGCCCGGATAACCCAGTGTCAACAGTAGATAAGCGGCGAGCGCCCAGCGCGCCGCCGCCCGGCCGCGTAGGCCGCTACGGAAATGCACGATCAGCAGGAAGGCGATCAGCACGAAGGCGGTGATGGTCAGGATCGTCTTGTGGTCGGGCGCGAGAAACGTCCCGGTCTCGGCGAACCTCAGCGCCATGCCGCTCATCAACCCGGCGCCGAGCACGCATTCACCGGCAATCAGCAGACGCACCATCAGCCGGTCGCAACTGGTCACCGCCGGCAGCATCCGGGTCATCGCCGTCGGTTGTTTGGATTTAAGCGCGCGTTCCTGCAGCATGGCGGCAAGTGCGGCGATGGCGGCGATGCTGACCAGACCGTACGTCGCAACCGACACCGCGATATGCACCACCACCAGCGATGCCGGCCCCTCGGCCAACGGCTTGGCGCCTTCGTGCGACGACCAGACGGCGGCCAGCACGCCAAGCACCAGCAGCGCCGGCGACAGCAACGGCGACAACCGCCATGCATCGCCGTCGATGATCACCAGCGCCACGAACAGCGCCATGGTCACCGCCGCCGTGACCCAAAGTGCCGCGCCGAAATCGGTCCGCCAGCCATGCGAAAATGCCGCCACCACCCAAAGCCCAGAGCCCAGCAAAGCCGCCAGCAGCACCATCCACATGAAGGCATCGCGCTTGGCCTCGCGGCGCAGGCCCAGGAACGCCGCCGGCACCAGCGTGGCCAGGGCCATCAGGTTCAGAACGGTGGCGGATTGCAACATTTGGCTGACGATCTTCTACGCGGCCGGTTCATGGGGTCGGGGATCACGGCAACATGGCCCCCTCTTCGGCGCGATGCAAGCCTCAAGCACCGCCGCCCATGCCGCGCACGAGAAGGTTGGCATCGCGGACGCGCAGAACTAATGTCGGCTTTGCCCGCCGGGCCGAACCCCGGCGCAAGAAACCGAGGGAAGTTCGCGTGGCTGGAACAGTGGCATTGATCGTCGGCGCCGGGCGCGGTCACCGTTTCGGCGGCGACATGCCGAAACAGTACCGCATGCTCCATGGTGAGCCGGTTCTGCGCCACACGCTCCGAGCCTTCGCCGATCATCCGTCGGTCGACGCGATCCAGCCCGTCATCCATCCAGACGACCGCAAGCTTTTCGATCATGCCGCCGAAGGCATTGCCGTCGAGGCACCGGTCCCGGGCGGCGAAAGCCGGCAGGATTCCGTTCGTCTGGGTCTCGAACAGATCGCCGCGCGTTCGCCGGATCGGGTGCTGATCCACGACGCGGCAAGGCCGTTCGTTTCCCCCATCGTGATCTCGCGGGTGGTGGACGCGCTCGGCGCCCATGCCGGTGCCATCCCGGCACTGGCGGTCACCGACACGTTGAAGCGCGGCGCCGATGGCATGATCACGGCCACCGTGGAGCGCAGCGGGCTTTGGCGGGCACAGACGCCGCAGGGTTTTCGGTTTGCCGAAATCCTGGCCGCGCACCAGGAATTCGCCGGCGAGGCGCTGACCGACGATGCCGCGTTGGCGGAACGCGCCGGCCTCGCGGTGGCCATAGTCGAAGGGAGCGAAGCGAACGTGAAAATCACCACCAGCGACGACCTGGACCGCGCCGAAGCCGCCGGCGCTGGCGAGACCCGCACCGGGTTTGGCTACGACGTGCATGCGCTGGGCGACGGCGATCACGTCATGCTCTGCGGTGTCAGGATCGGTCACGCCCAGGGCCTGATCGGCCATTCCGATGCGGATGTCGGCCTGCACGCGGTGACCGATGCTTTGCTCGGCGCCATCGCCGACGGCGACATCGGCGCCCATTTCCCGCCCAGCGACCCGCAATGGAAAGGTGCGTCTTCCGATCGCTTCCTGGCGCACGCGGCCGCATTGGCGCGGGCCCGGGGCGGGGTCATCGTCAATGTGGACGTGACGCTGATCTGCGAAGCGCCGAAGATCGGCCCGCACCGCCAGGCCATCCGCGAACGCCTGGCGGCGATCTTGCAAATCGCCGTCGACCGGGTAAGCGTCAAGGCAACGACAACGGAAAGGCTGGGCTTCACCGGCCGCGGCGAAGGCATCGCCGCGCATGCGCTCATCAATGTGCGCCTATGCGGCTGAAAAGGGTCTGGAGGATTGGCGATGCGAAACGAAGCCGTTAATATAACCGCAATCAAGGGTATCGCCCGCTAACGGGCGGGGATGAGTGGTTCCGGAACTCGATGGCCAAACTCGACTTCACCAACGTTGACGTGCTGATTGTCGACAACGATCTGAACACCCGTCAGAGCGTCAAGAACATCTTGCACAACAATGGCTATCGCGAGATCCGCCTCGGCCGCTCTATGTCCGACGTGCGGGAAATCCTGGGGAAGTTGATGCCGGACCTGCTGATCTGCTCGTGCGATCTGCCGGACGGCGATTTCCTCGACTATATCCACGAAATCCGCCAAAGCCGTTCCGGCAACAATCCGTTCCTGCCGATCATCACCCTCGTCGAGACACCAACCCCGGAACTGGTGACGCGGATCATCGAATCGGGTACCGCTACGGTGATCGCAAAGCCAATTTCCACGGCGCAGTTGCTGGACCGTATCGACGACTTGATGGATGCGCGCAAACATTTCGTGGTCTCGGAATCCTATGTCGGGCCCGCCCGGCGCAAGGACCAGGGCATCCGCGGCGTCGAGCCGCCGAACCTGCTGCGCGCCAAGGCCGAAGGCCAGAAGCTCAGCTTCTCAGAGGTCGAGGCGATGATCGGTGGCGCGCTCCGCAAGATGAAGAGCCTCAAGGTCGACGTCCTCGGCACCCAAATCTCGTCGCATATCACCAACTTGGTGCCGATGCTGGAACGCTCGGGCCGGCTCGACCCGACCATCCGCCAGGAACTGCTCGGTCTTCTCGATATCACCGACAATTCGCAAGATAAGCTCGCCGGCACACCTTACGAACATGTGGTGGAGCTTTCCGAATCCATCGTTAATGTCGCCAGCGCCATCCTGGCGGCGCGCAACAGCACCCCGGACCCGCGCGACGTGAAGCTGCTGAAACCGCTGTCACAAGCGGTGCAGGCCTGTTTCTCCGGCGCCATCACCAACGCCCAACAGGTCTCCGCCATCGTCCAGCAGATCGGCGTGCGTTAACGCGCCACCGTTTCGTTTTCGATCCATTGCAGGAATTCGGGGTTGCCGCCGGCAATCGGCAGTGCCACCACGCAAGGACAGTCGTAGCTGTGCCATTCGACGATCTTCGCGCTCAATGCGTCGACCAGGTCGGCGCGGGTCTTCAGCACCAGCGCCACCTCCGGGCCGCTTTCCACCTTGCCTTCCCACCAGTAGACGGCGGTCGTCGGGCCCAGCAGATTGGCGCAAGCCGCCAGCCTTGCCTCGACGGCGGCGCGGCCCAGGCGCTCGGCCTCGGCTTGGTCGGCTGCGGTAACGTAAACCCATACGGCGGCCATGGCGCTCTCCCGCGTCGGCAAACTTGGTTCTGTCATCAATCTATCTTATCATGCCGCCACTGGCCAACGACCAGCGGGGAGAGAGCGTCCGGATGAGCAACCCTTCGCACAATGACAACACGGCCCCGATCGTGGAACGCCAGACGCCACCGCGCCCGCCCGCGCCGACCGACAACCAGCGTCGCTGGATGGCGCGCGGGCTACAGCAGCCGGGTGGCAAATTGCCGCTGTTCGACGAGGACGGCCAGAAAGTCAGCGATCGCACGGTCCGGAGTTGCCTGGAACACGGCTGGGTCGAGCCCTGGTTCGCCAACCCGATCAAGCCCGACTGGATCGTCTGCAAGCTTACCGACGAAGGCCGCCGGTTCCTGAAATCCAACGGGCAAGATTGAGCCTACGATTGCAGTTGGCGCATTCGGCATCGTGACGGAAACGAAACCACCCGCGGTCGTGCCGACGACGGCCATGGTCTGTGTGAATCGCCGATTCCGGGTCGACGAGGCGTCCTGCGCGGCGCGCGGCAGCGAAAAGGTCGCCGACGCCCTGGAAACAGGCATTCGCGAAAGGCGCATCAACATCAAGCTGGAACGCAGCATCTGCATGGGCCATTGCCAGACCGGACCGACGGTGCGCTTGGCGCCCGGCGGGCGTTTTTTTCATGGCCCCTCGCCCGACGAAATCATCGCGATCCTCGACGAACTCGAGGAAATCTGCGGTCTCCGCGAAGCCGGCGACGGCGATATGCCGCTATTTATGCCCGGTTCCTAAATTTTTTTTCAACCCTGTGATTGGCATCACAGCGCCCATGGGGGGCTTGTGAGATGATGCCTGTGTTGGATGAATTTCAATTCGTTGAAATTCCTCCCTTCCCTTAAGAGCACAAACTCAAGCCGGCCTGAAAAGGCCGGCTTTTTTTCTTGTCCCGCCACCGCCACGGCCAAAGTTGACATCCGTTCCAGGGCCGGTCACCTTCCGGCGATGGATGATCTTTCCACCCAGCGCCCATTGTCGGTCGGCGTGCACGGCATCGGCGATCACGCACGGCGCACCATCTTGCCGGCCATCGCCGCCTCGCCGGTGCTCCGCTTGGCGGGCGTTTCGACACGCAACGGCGACGTCCTCGCGGAACAATGCACGGCTTGGTCTTGCCCCGGCTGGAGATCCCTCGACGCCATGCTCGACGAAGGCGGATTAGATGCCGTGTTCGTCGCGACACCGATCGGCTGTCATTTCGAGGACGGCAGGAAAGTCTTGGAAGCCAATATCCATCTCTGGTCGGAAAAGGCCTTCACCGACAACGCCCAGGACGCCGAGACGCTGGTTTCGCTCGCCGCAGGGCGCGATCTTGCGATCTGCGTCTCCTTGGCGCCCGCCTATCACTCGGTTTTCACCCGCCTGCAAGGCCTGATCCGCGCCGGCGAGATCGGCGGCGTCCGTGCGGTGGAGGCACATTTCGGCTTTCCGCATGTCGCCCCTGAGCATTCCAAGTACGACGCGGAGAGCGGCGGCAGCGCACTCCTGGATCTGGGTTACTATCCGGTACTGTTGCCTGCGGTGCTGCTCGATGCCTTTCCCCGTGTCGCAGGCGCCGCAATGACGAGCGAGACCGGCTACGCCATCGATACAGCCGGCGCTTGCCTCATGCAATTTCCAGACGGCGTAACGGCGGCGGCGCAATGGGGCTACGGCCGCGACTATATCAACGAACTGACGGTCGTCGGTGAAACCGGTGCCCTGACCGCGCGGCCGGCATTCTCCAAGCCCCAGCACCTGCCGCCCACGCTGACGCTCCGACGGCAGAATCAGGAAACGGCGATCGAAATTGGTTCGGGCGATCAGTTCGTCGACATGCTGGCAGTGTTTGCCGAAGCCGCCAGAGACCCCGAGGCCGCGCGCCGCATGCGCGAAATCGCGTTGGCGCATCAGGTGCTACTCGATCAGGTCGCGAGCATGTCGGTCAGCGGCTAGGAGTGGCTTCTCCCTCGGGTGCCGCGTCGGCCCACCATTGGCGCCAATCGACGAACGGCGAGATCTCATCCAATTGCTGAAAGTGCACGGCAAGACTGGGGACGGGTGCCAGACAGGGCACCTCGTTGTAGATGGGATAAATGGTCGTCGCCTCGGTGATATCGGGATCGACACCATATTGCTCCAACGCTATGTATCGGTCCCAGTACTTGTCTAATAGCGTGGCGGTGGTCACCGACGTGGCAGTCGTTTCGCCAAGCCGTCGCCAATGGCGATGACTGCCGAGTACGAGTTGTGTCGACTCCACATGCCGGTAGGGTCCCGGCCGATCGGAGGGAAACAGAACGATGTCGCCGCCGAACAGATCGGACAAGCGAGCGTAGCTTTCGATCATTTCGTGAATGGCGGGAACATCGTGCAGATAATCGTCCTCCACCATATAAATCACGTCGGTCGCGCGTTCCCTCGCATGGCGGCAAACCGCGCCAAACGAGGGGCCATTGCCGGTCACCTCCAACTCAATGAGTTCCGCCGGGCAGGCACATCGGGCAAGCACGGCGCGCATTCGCTCGATGCACTCCGGATCGGAATGGTCGTCGAGAACCGTCAACCTAATCGCCACGCCTTCGCCTTCCGCCACGGCATGATTGATTGATCGAACGAGGCTATTCAGACATCGTGTCAGCACTTCGGATTTCGGCGCGCCCAGGAGCCTCTTGCGGCTTTGACCGAAAATCTCCACTCGGGCGCAGGAACGAAACATGATGTCGAAATGGCGGACCGGGCGCGGGATCACGGCCTCGAAAGAGTCGAGCCCGGGTTCTTGGCCAAGCGTCGATTCAGGATCCCAGGCATGAACCCGGAATTTTTCCAGACGCCGCAGGTCGTATCCCAGCTTTTTCAAGAGCCACCGGACGGCCCGAGTTCGGTTTTTAGCCATGATCTCCTGCTTCGCTGTCGCCCGCGTCACCGACGCCTGTCGCATCGCAGTTTACATCGGTTCAAGCATCAGAAAAATGTTCAGAAAATGGTCGGGGAGACAGGATTTGAACCTGCGACCGCTCGGCCCCCAGCCGAGTGCTCTACCAGGCTGAGCTACTCCCCGACCGATTGCCCGGCGACCTAGAGGCGCTGCCCCTGTTGCCAAGCGCGCGCACTATACGCGCCCCCTTCGGGTTCATCAAACAGAATACTGGGGGCCTGCCTCAGTTGGCGCGGGATGTCTCGGCAAGCTGTCGTCGTAACGCTTCAAGCTCGTCGATGGCGGCAACAATGACACTGCGCTCATCCGCGCCCATGCCGGAATCGGGCGCCGGAGGAACCTCCCGGGCGACCTCCATATCGCGCAGTTCCGACTTCGACGGGCCGTCCTGGCGCAGCAGTTTTTGCACGCCCTTGATGGTGTAGCCTTCATCGTAGAGCAGGCTGCGGATATGACGCAGCAGCGCCACGTCCTCGGGCCGATAATAGCGCCGGCCGCCGCCGCGCTTCAGCGGACGGACCTGGCTGAATTTGGTTTCCCAGAAACGCAGCACGTGCTGCGGCAGGTCGAGATCTTCCGCCACCTCGCTGATGGTACGGAAAGCTTCGTTGGATTTGGTCGGTTTGTTCATTATGTGGGGCTCCTAAAAATCGGCCCCCTGGGGGATTTTCTTACGATTATTCGGCATTCGCGCGTTCGTTGACGCGCGATTTGAGAACCTGCGAGGGCCGGAACACCAGCACCTTGCGCGGCAGGATCGGCACCTCGTCCCCGGTTTTCGGATTGCGCCCGATGCGCTGGCCCTTCTGACGCGAGGAAAAACTACCGAACGAGGAAATCTTGACCGATTCTCCGCGGACCAGGGCATCGGCCATCAGGTCGAGGACCATTTCCAGGAGATCGGCGGACTCGTTCCGGGACAGCCCGACTTCCTGATAGACCGCTTCCCCGAGATGTGCCCGTGTGATCGTTTCGCCGACCATTCCCATGCCCCTTTGTTTGGTTTCGCTGAAGCCTATAGCCCACGGATAATTGCGTCAATATCAAAGGGATGCGCGATCGCGTGCCATTTACCCCCGGAATCCGCGGCGGCAACTCACCAACGGATCAGGCCGGCGCCCCAGGTCAGCCCGCCGCCCATGGCCTCGACCAGAACCAGATCGCCGGTCTTGATGCGGCCGTCCTTGACCGCCTCGTCGAGGGCCAGCGGGATCGATGCGGCCGAGGTATTGGCGTGGCGCTCGACGGTGACGACGATCTTTTCCTCCGGCAGGCCGAGCTTGCGCGCGGTGCCATCGAGGATTCGTTTGTTCGCCTGATGCGGGACCAGCCAATCGATGTCGTCGGCGGCGAGGCCATTGGCCTCCAGCGTCTCATCGACGATCGACGCCAGGTTGGTGACGGCATGGCGGAACACCTCCCGCCCGTTCATGCGCACATGGCCGACGGTCTGGGTCGAGGACGGTCCGCCGTCCACGTAGAGAAGATCGTTGGTCGATCCGTCGGAGTGGATATGCGTGGACAGAACGCCGCGGCCGCGGTTGTGGCCGGCTTCACCGACTTCGTCCGCGTCCTCGCCGTTCTCGGCGGCACGAAGCACCACCGCGCCGGCACCATCGCCGAACAGCACGCAGGTGGTGCGGTCTTCCCAATCAAGGATGCGCGAGAAGGTCTCGGCACCGACCAGCACGACCGTCCGCGCCTGGCCAGTGCGGATGAAATTGTCGGCAACGGAAAGCCCAAAGACGAACCCCGAACACACGGCCTGCAAATCGAACGCGGCACCGTTGGTCATGCCGAGCCGGTGCTGCACCTTGGTGGCCGTGGCGGGAAAGGTCTGGTCGGGCGTCGTGGTGGCGAGCAACAGCAGATCAACCTCGGAGGCGGGAATGCCGGCGTGCTCGAGCGCGCGTTCAGCGGCGGCCAGCGCCAAGTCGGACGTCACCTGCCCTTCGGCGGCGATGTGGCGCTGGCGGATGCCGGTGCGCGCCACGATCCAGTCATCGCTGGTGTCGACCCGCTCGGAAAGTTCTTCATTGGTGACCACGCGGTCCGGCAGGTAGGAACCGCAACCGGCGACGATGGACCTTTTCATCGTCATTGGCCAACCGCCGCTTGCTTGTGGCTTTCGATATCGGCTTGCACCTTCTTGAAATCTTCCTTGATGCTTTCGTTGATGGATTTATTGATCAGATCATGCGCCACCTGCAGGGCGTGTGCAAACCCGAACGCATCGGTGCCGCCGTGGCTCTTGATGCAGATGCCGTTGAGCCCCAGGAACATGGCGCCGTTATAGCGGCGCGGATCGAGATGCTGTTTCAGGCGGTTCAACGCCGGCTTTGCGATCAGCGCACCGAGCATCGCCAACGGCGACGATGTGAGCGCATCCTTCAAGGACTTGCTGAACAACTTCGCGGTGCCTTCGGCCGTCTTCAGCGCGACATTGCCGGTGAAGCCATCGGTGACGATCACGTCGACCGTACCGGCGCCGATATCGTCGCCTTCGACGAAACCGTGGAACTTGATCGGCAAATGCGCCTCTTGCAGGATCGTCGCCGCTTCCTTCACCTCGCTGTTTCCCTTTAGGTCCTCGGCACCGATGTTGAGAATGCCGACGGAGGGGTTTTTCAAGCCCAGCACGTTGCGCGCGAAGACCTCGCCCATGACCGCGAACTGCACCAGGTTGTTGGCGTCACATTCGACGTTGGCACCGAGGTCCAGCATCACGCTTTCGCTGCGCCGCGTCGGGAAATAAGTGGCGATGGCCGGCCGGTCGATGCCGGGTAGCGTTTTGAGCACGAATTTAGCCATGGCCATGAGCGCGCCGGTGTTGCCGGCCGAGATGATTCCGTCGGCCTCGCCATCGTTGACGGCGTTAATCGCCAGCCGCATGGAACTGGCACGGCGGCCGCGAAGCGCCACCGCCGGCTTATCGTCATCGAGAACCACGTCTTCGGCATGACGCACGCTGGAAACGGCCTTGGCCGCCGGAAAGCGCTCCAGCAATGGAACGATCTCCTGCTCATTGCCGAACAGCAGGTAATTCACGTTGGATCGTTCGGCGGCCGCCATGGCGATGCCTTCCACCACCATACCTGGTGCGTGGTCCCCCCCCATGGCGTCGATCGCCAGCGTAATGTTATCGGCCACGGTTCAAGACCCGACCGAAATCGATTTCATCACCCATGGTGACCTTTATAAGGTCGCGACGAAGCGTTGAACAGAGACTATGCAGCCTCTTCGCCTTCGACGACTTCACGGTCGTTGTAGAAACCGCAAGCTTCGCAGACGTGGTGCGGGCGCTTCAGTTCGCCGCAGTTGGCGCATTCCTCATAGGAGGAGCCGCCGAGGGCATCGTGAGCGCGGCGCATGTTACGCTTGGATTTTGAAATTTTCTTCTTGGGAACAGCCATTTTTCGTACCTCGAACAAAACGCCCCTGACACAAGGGGGCGTAAATACAGAAGATTCCGGCCAAGAGCAAGCGCAGAAACGCTATTTCGGCAGTTTGTCGCGCAGCGCCGCGAGCACCGAAAACGGATTCTCGGCGGCCTCTTCGCCACCCGCCGAGCTGTCCGCATAAGGCAGGCCCGGCGTGCGCGGAAACGGGTCGATTTCCAGCGCCAGTTGTTCGACGATCAATTCGCCCAGATCGATGGTGCCGCCGGCGCGCAGCGGCTCCGGCGGGTCCTGGTCATCGGGCAGCAGATCCCAGTCGATTTCGTCCTCGCCGTCGTCGTCGAATTCCGCATAACGCACCAAAACAGGCGAATCGATTTCCGCCGCCAACGGGTCCAGGGTCACCACGCAGGTCTGCGTCAGCGACGCCTTCACCTCGCCCTCGACCAGATAGACGCCATCGCCGCTGGCGCGCGTGACCGTCAAATTCGCCGATAGACGACTGATCTCGTCGACCCCCAACCGCGCTGCCATGGCCGCGCGCTGCACCTCGTCGGCGTCAATGGCGAAAGTCAGTCCCTCGGGCGGCAGGTCGGCCACCTCGACCACCAGGTCGATTTCCGCCCCCGCTTGTTCGGTGCCGTTCTCATGCATGGGCATCGCCCTCCCCTTCGGCATCCGGTGCCAGAAAGCCGACACGCCCCTGGAGCAAGGTTTCCAGCGGCTGTCCGGCAAGATGCGCCGCCTGTTCGCGGATGTGGCGGGCCATCGCGCCGACCTGTTCAGTCGCCGGGTCCGTCTTGCGGTAGAGATTGCGCCCGAGCGCCGTTTCCAGTTCACCCGCGTCCGCTGCCGCCAGTCCGGCATCGTAGACCGCGATTCGCCCGTAAAAGGCCTTTGCCATGTCTTTGATCCGGTGCGCGACACCGATGTCGCCGGCACCCATTTCACGCAGATTCTGATCCATGTCGGCGAACATCACGTCAAATACCGCCTGCGCCAGGTCCTGGTGCACCTGCTCGCCATGCTTGAGACGATGCAGCAGCAGAAACACCTGAACCATGATCATGTCGAAGCGGCCATCGGGCGTATCGGCAACGCCGAACCGCTGGTAGTAAACCGGCAAACGGGCGTGGCGGACGGCGGCTGAATAGAGTTCCAGCGCCGCGTCGTCGCGCTCTGTATTTCGGCGAAAAAACTTAAACATCACTCACCCGCTTGCGGCAGCCTTGAGGAATGGCATAATCGCCGCCATGAACATGCCAGGTTTCTTATGAGCGTTGAATAGAGCGATGCGCCCGATGACTTCAAGACAAAAGCTGTTTCGCGCCCTCGTCCTCGCCGTGGCGGTTTCGGCGTTGAGCCTGTCGCTGAGCGCCTGTGGCGTCAGCCGCATCGCCCAGCGCGGCAATCTGCCGGACCCGGAACGGATCGCGGAACTGAAGCCCGGCGAGGTCAGCAAGGACGACATCCTCGACAGCATCGGCTCACCATCCAGCATCAACACCTTCGGCAAGGAAACTTGGTACTACATCAGCGAAAGAACCGAAACCGTCGCCTTCCTGGCGCCCAAGGTGCTGGAACGCAAGGTGCTGATCGTCGAATTCAACGACAAAGGCATGATGAGCCAGATCGTCGAGTTGGGACTCGATGCCGGCCGAGAGCTCACCCACGTGAAACGAATCACCCCCACCTTCGGCGAGGAATTGACAGTGATCGACCAAATCCTGGGCAACTTCCGGCGTTTCACCGGCAAGAATAAATAGCCTTACGGTCCGAGGTTCCGCGCAAACGAAAACCCCCGGAGCTGAGAGCGCCCCGGGGGTTTCGCGTTTTTGGCGTCGCCGCTCGATCAGGCCAGAATGGCCAGCAGCAGGATGGCGACGATGTTGGTGATCTTGATCATCGGGTTGACGGCCGGGCCGGCGGTGTCCTTGTAGGGGTCACCGACGGTATCACCCGTCACCGCGGCATGGTGGGCGTCGGAGCCCTTGCCGCCGTGGTTGCCGTCCTCGATGTACTTCTTGGCGTTGTCCCAGGCCCCGCCGCCGGCGGTCATGGAGAGCGCCACGAAGAGGCCGGTGACGATGGTGCCGAGCAGGCTCGCGCCGAGCGCCGCAAAGGCGTTGGCCTGGCTACCGCTGACGAAGTAGACGACCGAATAGATCACGACCGGTGCCAGCAGAGGCAACAATGAAGGAACCACCATTTCCTTGATCGCCGCCTTGGTCAGCAGGTCGACGCACTTGCCGTATTCCGGCTTCGCCGTACCTTCCATGATACCGGGGATCTCCCGGAATTGGCGGCGCACCTCGACCACGACGGCAGCGCCGGCGCGGCCGACCGCCATCATGCCCATGGCGCCGAACAGGTACGGCAGCAGGCCGCCCAGGAACAGGCCGATGACCACGTAGGGGTCCTGCAGCCGGAAGGTCACGTCGACATCCGGGAAGTAGTGCTTCAGGTCCTCGGTGTAAGCGCCGAACAGCACCAGCGCCGCCAGACCGGCGGAACCGATGGCGTAACCCTTGGTCACCGCCTTGGTGGTATTGCCGACCGCGTCCAGGGCGTCGGTGGTGTTGCGGACCTCTTCAGGCAGATCCGCCATCTCGGCAATGCCGCCGGCGTTATCCGTCACCGGGCCGAAGGCATCGAGGGCCACCACCATGCCAGCCAGCGCCAGCATGGTCGTCGCCGCCATGGAGATGCCGAACAGGCCGGCCTGCATGTAGGACGCCACGATACCGGCGCAGATCACGATCACCGGCAGCGCCGTCGCTTCCATGGAAACGGCGAGGCCCTGGATGATGTTGGTGGCGTGACCGGTTTCGGAAGCCGCCGCGACACTTCTCACCGGACGGTATTCGGTGCCGGTATAGTATTCGGTGATCCACACGATCAGGCCGGTGACAACCAGGCCGATGAGGGCGCAGACGTAGAGCGACGTGCCGGAAATCTGGGTGTCGCTCATGGCATACATGGTGTCCCAACCGATGAAGGTTGAAATCAACCCACCGATAAGGATGGCGGAGATCACCGCGCTGGCGACGAAGCCCTTGTAGAGCGCGCCCATGATCGACTGGCTAGCGCCCAGGCGCACGAACCAGGTGGCGGCCACGGAACCGATGATGCAGGCACCGCCGATCAACAGCGGCAGCAGCATCATGGTTTCCTGCGCGGCACCGGTGAAGAAGATGGCGCCCAGCAGCATGGTGCCGACCAGCGTCACGGCATAGGTCTCGAACAGGTCGGCGGCCATGCCGGCGCAGTCGCCGACGTTGTCGCCCACGTTATCGGCGATGACGCCGGCGTTACGCGGATCGTCTTCCGGGATACCGGCTTCGATCTTGCCCACCAGGTCGGAGCCCACGTCGGCGCCCTTGGTAAAGATGCCGCCGCCGAGACGCGCGAAGATGGAGATCAGCGAGGCGCCGAACCCGAGCGCCACCAGCGCTTCGAGGATATGGCGCATGCCTTCGGCCGTGCTCGGGTCGATGACGGAGCGCAGCACCGTGTAGTAACCGGCGAGACCCAGCAGCGCCAGGCCGACCACCAGCATGCCGGTGATGGCGCCGGACTTGAAGGCGATGTCGAGACCGCCAGCCAAGCCCTGGGTGCGCGCCGCTTCGGCGGTCCGCACGTTGGCCTTCACCGACACGTTCATGCCCACGTAACCGGCGACACCGGAAAGAATGGCGCCGATGAAGTAACCGATGGCCACGAGCAGGCCGAGCTTCAGGCCCAAGAGAACGCCGATGACCACGCCGACCATGGCAATAGCGGTGTATTGGCGGTTCAGGTAGGCCTTGGCGCCTTCCTGAATGGCGGCGGCGATTTCACGCATCCTGTCGTTGCCGTCGGGAGCCGCCAGCACGCTACGAATGGCATAAATGCCGTAAAGCAGCGCCACGGCGCCGCAAGCAATGACCAAAAGGTACAAGTTCATTTTGGGAAAACCCCTCGATTAGGTTGATGGCACGCCCACGCGGCTTTGAGCCGTTCCTCCCCCGTGTCCGTCCCACAGAGACTTGTTTCAAGCCAGCCTCTCTTCAGGAAGCAGGGCCGAAATTCGGCAGGAAAGTGCCAGAATCCATCCACGATTGCAACAAGGCTTCGCATGCGCGAAAAAGCCCGGGATTTCGATGCCCAGGGCGGTTAGCCGGCCGGCGTGTCGATCACCGATTGCACCAGCACGTCCTTGATATAGCCCTTGCCGAACAGCCGGTCGCCAATCACCTGCAGGCGCTGCTTGAGGATCAGGACGTCGATGCGCTCGGTCTGTTTCAACATGCGCGGCATGAAGGCATGCAGGTCGCTGACGAAGGCGTTGCTGATCTGCGGCATGCGGCGCTTGAGGAAGATCGCGTTGTCTTGGCCTTCGGTCTCGAGCTTGACCTGGATCTGCACCGTGGCGGCGACCTCGTTGCCCTGCAGCAAAGGCACCATGATCGGTTCCAGATCGACGAAGATGGTTTGTTCCTTGGGCGGCGCCTTGGGCTTCTCGGCGACCTGGTCCTGCTCGGCAAAGGGACCAAGGCCGAGCCACTTGAGCGCCGCCACCGCGCCACCGGCGAGGATGAACAGCGCCGCCAGGATGACCATAATCTTCTTCACGTCAGAACCTCTCCAACCATGCGGCGAAGCTTCAAGGCCCGCAGGTTAGCACGCCGCCACTGAACTAAAAATGACGAAAACCTGCTGACTTCGGCGTCACATCGGCACCGGCGGCGTCGATGAACCGCACGCCGGGCCCGGCATCGCCGGCGTCCCGGACGGTACCGATACACGCAATGCCGACACCGGCGATCTCCGCCAGGTGGCTGATCGCGTCCCGCCGGTCCGGGGCCGCGGTGAAAGCCAGTTCGTAATCGTCGCCACCGCCAAGGACGGTCTCCAGCAACTCAGGCGCGCCTTCGAGGCAGGCCGCCACCGCCGGCGAGAGCGGTACGTCCTGGGCGCGGACGTCGATACGCTTGCCCGAACCGGCGGCCAAGTGGCCGAGGTCGGCGGCGAGACCGTCGGAAACGTCGATGGCGGACGAGGCCAGGCCGGCGAGGCCGACCCCGATCCGGGTGCGCGGCGTCGGCTCGCGGTAGCGCCCGGCCAGATAGGCAGCCGCCTCGCGCGAAGGCGGCGCAAGCCGGCCCTGCAGCACCCGCAGCCCCAGCGCCGCATCGCCGATGGTGCCGGAGACATAGACGTCGTCGCCGGCTTCGGCACCGGACCGGCTCAGTGCCCGACCGGCGGCGGCCTCGCCGAAAGCGGTGATGGTGAGCGTCAAGGGACCCGGCGTCGACACCGTGTCGCCGCCGAACAGCACCACGCCGTTGTTTTCTTGCGCCCGCCCGAGCCCTTCGGCGAAGGCCGCGATCCAGGTATCGTCGATATCCGCCGGCCAGGCGGCGGCCAGCGTATAGCCCACCGGCGCGGCGCCCATGGCGGCCAGGTCGGACAGGTTGACGGTCAAAAGCTTGGCGGCGATCGAAGCCGGCGGGTCGTCGGCCAGGAAATGCACGCCGGCGACCAGGCAGTCCGACGTGATCACCGCTTCCATGCCCTGGGTCGGTCGCCACACGGCGGCGTCGTTGGTGAGGTTGAAGGCGCCGGGCGCGCCCCGGCTCAGCGGCGCGAAGTAACGCGCGATGGTGTCGAATTCGGAGGCGCGCGCCATCCGGGGCCGCTCACGACGCGTTCAAGGCCTGGCCACCGCGCAGATCGCGCGCCAGGGCATCGATGACGGCGTTGATCAACCCGGGCTGGTTGTCGGTAAAGAAGGCGTGCGCAATGGAAACATAGGCTGAAACGATCGTGCCGGTCGGCACCTTGTGCGCGCTAGACAGTTCGTGCGCGGCGGCGCGAAGGATGGCGCGGGTAATGCCATCCAACTGCTCGAACGATTCGTTGGACTCCAGATGCTGGCGGATCATGCCGTCGAGTTCGTCCCGGTGCCCCTGCACCCCCCGCACAATCGCGCGCAGCCGCTTTTGATCGGGGATCGGCAGGACCACCGGTTCGCCGTCCTCGTCTTCGTGTTCGGGGGCCAGTTCCGCCTCCAAGGCCTCCCAGCGCTTTTCACCGAAGGTATCGAGCACGCGCTGCATGGGCGCGTCGGAGACGTCGATCTCGTATAGCGCCTGCACCACGGCCAAGCGCGACGCGCGGTCGTAGCGTGGCAAGGTTTGAGGTTCGGTCATCGCTGGGTCAGTCGGAAATGGCGTTTCACGTCGATCATGCGGAGACATGCCTCGGCCGCCTCGCCGCCCTTGTTCTTGCCGTTCACGTCGGCGCGGACGCGGGCCTGGTCGCCGTTCTCGCAGGTCAGGATGCCGAAGCCGAGCGGCACCGAGAAATCGGTGGTCAGGTCCATGAGCGCGCGGCTCGATTCGCCGCAGACATAATCATAGTGGCTGGTCTCGCCCCGGATCACGCAGCCAAGCGCGATGAAACCGGCGTAGGACTTGGACGCGGAATGCGTTTCCATGGAACGGATCGCCATGCGGATCGCAGCCGGAACCTCGAACACGCCCGGCACGTCCAGCCGCTCGTAATCGTAGCCGGCGGCATCAAGGGCGCGGATCGCGCCCTCGGCCAGGTTGTCGGCAATCTCTTCGTAGAACCGCGCCTCGACGATCAGCACGCAAGGTTTATCGGCCATGGCTCAATCTCCCGTCTGCACGTCGATGGCTTTCTGGCCGGCGACCCTGAGACCGTAGCCCTCCAACCCGACGATGGTACGCTGCGCCGTGTTGGTCAGCAGCACCATGTCCCTGACGCCGAGATCGAGCAGGATCTGCGCGCCGACACCGTAATCCCGGAGCGCACGCTCCTGCCCGCCCATCGGCTGCGCGGGCGCGCAGGGCTGGCCCATGCGCTGGCGCAGCTTGTCGGAAAGCGCGCTCTTGTGCGGCTCGCGGATCAAGACCACGACGCCGCGGCCCATTTCGCCGATCATGCGCATGGCCGCGTGCAGTTGCCGCCCCTTGGCCGACGAGGCATCGCCGAGCACGTCTTCCAGCACGTTCAGCGCATGCATGCGCACCGGCACCGGCTCATCGCCAGAGAGATCGCCCTTCACCAGGGCAATGTGCTCGGCGTAGGCGACCTTGTTGGTATAGACGTGCATGCGGAAATCGCCGCCGTGGATGCTCTCGAAATCGGTTTCCAGGGTGGGCTCGATGATGCGGTCGTGCTTCAGGCGGTAGGAAATCAAATCGGCGATGGTGCCGATCTTGAGGCCGTGCAGCTGCGCGAACTTAACCAGGTCCGGCAACCGGGCCATGGTGCCGTCCTCGTTCATGATCTCGCAGATCACGCCGGACGGGTTGAGCCCCGCCAGCCGGGCGACATCGATCGCGGCTTCGGTGTGGCCGGCGCGCACCAGCACGCCGCCCTCGCGCGCTTCCAGGGGAAAAATATGACCCGGGCTGACGATATCGTCACGGCCCTTGGAGGGATCGATGGCAACCGAAATGGTGCGCGCCCGGTCGGAAGCCGAGATTCCGGTGGTGACGCCTTCGCGGGCCTCGATGGAAACGGTGAAGGCCGTCTGGTGGCGCGACGAATTGCGCTGCGGCATCAACGGCAGGTCCAGGTGCGCAAGCCGGTCGCGCGTCAGCGACAGGCAAATCAGCCCGCGCCCGTACTTGGCCATGAAGTTGACCTCTTCCGGTGTGGCCATCTGCGCCGGAATGACGAGGTCACCCTCGTTCTCGCGTTCCTCGTCGTCGACGAGGATGAACATGCGGCCGTTGCGCGCGTCGTCGATGATCTCCTCGACCGAAGAGAGATAGTCCGCGTGTTCGACCGCGCGCGCCACGTCCTGTTTCGATGCCTGAGACAATTTCTTGTTTTCCGCCAGAGCCTTATTGCGCTTCCGCTGATTGAAGCCTCGCAACATAGCGCGCCAGCATGTCGATTTCCAGGTTTACCGCATCGCCTAGGGCGAGGCCGCCCAACGTGGTCACCGATTGGGTATGCGGGATGATGTTGACGGAAAAGCGCCGGCCCGCGACCTCGTTCACCGTCAGCGACACACCGTCGATGGCGACGGAGCCCTTGGCGGCAATGAACTTGGCGAGATCGGCGGGCGCTTCGAACTCCATGCGGACCGAACCGCCGGCCTCCGCCAGCGCCACCAGCGTGCCGACGCCGTCCACGTGCCCGGACACGATATGGCCGCCCAACTCGTCGCCCACCTTGAGCGCGCGTTCCAGGTTGATCTTTGTCCCGGGTGCCCAAGCGCCGAGCGTGGTCTTGGAAAGCGTTTCGCCGGAGATCTCGACGGCGAACCAGTCGCCCCCCTTCTCCACCACCGTCAGGCAGACACCGGAATGGCAGATCGAGGCGCCGATCTCGACGCCCGACAGATCGTAACCGCAGCCGATTTCCATGCGCGTCTCGCCCGAGCTATCGACCCGCCTGACCTCGCCCACGTCGGTGATGATGCCGGTAAACATGTTCAGCCGTCCAATCCGGCGGATTTCCGCCGCAAAACCTCGTAAGTATCGATACCGACCCGGCAGCGCTCGACCGCCTCGAAATCGGTCAGATCGTTCGGGCTGTCATGGCCCATATCGGCGATGGCCGCAAGCCCGTCGGCGCCGATGATCTTCGGCGCACGGAACCAATGAACCTCATCAACCAAATCTCGGTTAAGGAAGGCGGCGGCGATACCGGCGCCGGCCTCAATCAGCAGCCGCGTCATGCCGGACGCCGCCAATTCCGTCAGCACTTGGGCGGGGTCGGGGCGTTCGCCGTCGCCGAAAAACCGCGTCAGGCCGCCGCTCATCAGGTGCCCGTCGGCGGGCAGCGGATCACCGCCCCGCATCACCACCGGCAGCGGCGAGCGGTCTTCCAGGCCCGGCAACCTGCAGGTCAGGCGCGGATTGTCGGCGCGCACAGTGCCACTGCCGGTGAGGATGGCATCGAACTTGGCACGAAGCAGATGCCCGCGCGCGCGCGCCTCGGGCCCGGTGATCCATTGGCTTTTACCCGACGCGGTGGCGATACGGCCGTCGAGCGAGGTCGCGGTCTTCAGGGCTACCCAGGGCCGGCCGCGCTCGATGCGGCTCAGGAAGCCGGCGTTCAGGCGCCTGGCGGCAATTGCCTCGCAGCCGACGGCAACGGGAATGCCAGCCTCGCGAAGGCGCTGAACGCCGCGCCCCGAGACCCGTTCATCCGGATCCTGCATGGCGACCACCACGCGTCCCACCCCCGCCGCCACCAGCGCGTCGGCACAAGGTGGCGTTTCGCCGGTATGGGAACAGGGTTCAAGAGTGACATAGGCGGTGGCGCCCCTGGCATTGTCGCCGGCGCGGGCCAGCGCATCGGTTTCCGCGTGCGGCCGGCCGCCGGGCTGCGTCCAGCCACGACCGACGACGCGCTCGGGTGAGCCCGGCTGCACCAGGATGCAGCCGACGGCGGGATTGGGCCAGACCCGGCCCAAGCCGCGCGCGGCAAGCGTCAGCGCGGCGCGCATCCAGCGCCGGTCCGAACGCGCGATGTCGGGGTCAGTCGGCGGCGTCGTCACCCAGGTGTTCCACGAATTCCTCGAAATCCCGGGCTTCGCGGAAGTTCTTGTAGACGGAGGCGAAGCGCACGTAGGCGACCATGTCGAGATCGCGCAGGTTCTCCATCACCATCTCGCCCACCACCTTGGTCGGGATTTCGTTCTCGCCGAGCGCCTCCAGGCGGCGCTGGATGCCGTTGACGATCCGCTCTATGCGGTCTTCGTCGACGGGGCGTTTGCGGAGCGCGATCTTAAGCGAACGCGCCAGCTTGTCACGGTCGAAGGGCGCCTTGTCGCCGTTGCTCTTGACCACGGTGAGCTCGCGCAGCTGCACGCGCTCGAAGGTGGTCCAGCGCGAGCCGCATTCCGGACAGAACCGGCGCCGGCGGATGGCGGCGTGATCCTCGGTCGGCCGGGAATCCTTCACCTGCGTGTCGAGATGTCCGCAAAACGGGCAGCGCATCTTTTACTTCCTCCCCTTTGGGCCGTCCGTCAGGAGCGATCGGCGGCCGTGCATTTATTACATGTCCATATAGATCGGGAAACGGCGGCAGAGTTCGTCCACCGCTTCGCGGGCCTTGCCTTCGGCGGCGCCGTTGTCCTCGCCGTTCGCCGCCAACCCGTCGAGCACGTCGCCGATCAGATTGCCGATCTGGCGGAACTCATCCGTGCCGAGCCCGCGCGTCGTGCCGGCCGGCGTGCCGAGCCGCACACCCGAGGTCACCGTCGGCTTTTCCGGATCGCCGGGCACGCCGTTCTTGTTGCAGGTCATGCCGGCGCGCTCGAGCGTCTCCTCGGCGGCATTGCCCTTGAGGCCCTTGGGCCTGAGATCGACCAGCATCAGGTGCGTGTCGGTGCCGCCGGAAACGATATCGAGGCCGCGTTCCTGCAGCGTCGCCGCCAGAACCTTGGCGTTGTCGACGACGCGCGCCGCATAGGCCTTGAACTCCGGCCTGAGCGCCTCACCGAAGGCGACGGCCTTGGCGGCGATGACATGCATCAAGGGCCCGCCCTGCAGACCCGGGAACACGGCGGAATTGATCTTCTTACCCAGGTCCTCGTTGTTGGAAAGGATCATGCCGCCCCTGGGCCCGCGCAGCGTCTTGTGGGTCGTGGTGGTGACCACGTCGGCATAAGGCAGCGGCGACGGATGCACGCCCGCCGCGACAAGGCCGGCGAAATGCGCCATGTCGACCATCAAATAGGCGCCGACCTCGTCGGCGATGGCACGGAAGCGCGGGAAATCGAGGGTGCGCGGATAGGCGGAGCCGCCGGCGATGATCAGCTTCGGCTTGTGTTCGCGCGCCAGGCTTTCGACCTGATCGAAATCGACGACATGCGTATCGGGCGTGAGGCCGTACTGCACGGCGTTGAACCACTTGCCCGACTGCGCCGGCGCCGCGCCATGGGTCAGATGGCCGCCGGCGTCCAGCGACAGGCCCATCAGCGTGTCGCCCGGCTGCAAAAGCGCCATGGTGACCGCGCCGTTGGCCTGGGCGCCGGAATGCGGCTGCACGTTGACGAAGGCACAATCGAACAACTGCTTGGCGCGGTCGATGGCCAGCGCCTCGCCGACATCGACGAATTCGCAGCCGCCATAGTAGCGCCGGCCGGGATAGCCTTCGGCGTACTTGTTGGTCATGACGCCGCCCTGCGCCTGCATGACCGCCTTGGAGACGATGTTCTCGGACGCAATCAGTTCGATCTGGTCCTGCTGGCGGCCAAGCTCGTCGTCGATGGCGGCCTTGATGTCGTGGTCGCGCTCGGCCAGGTCCTGGCCGAAGAAGTCGGCCAGTTCGTCCGACGCGTAGGAATGCGGGGTGTTCAACATATTGGTCCTGTTCCCAATCGAGCGTTCAGGTGGGCGAAGAGAGCTTGCCGACACGGCGAGCATGGCGGCCGCCCTCGAATTCGGTGGCGAGGAAGATATCGAGGCAGTCCTTGGCGGTGTCCTCGCCGATCATGCGCGCGCCGAAGCAGATGACGTTAGCGTCGTTGTGCTGGCGGCACATGCGCGCGCCGAGCGCGTCATGCACCAGCGCGGCGCGCACGTTGGGGTAGCGGTTGGCGGCGATGGAGATGCCGATGCCGCTGCCGCAGACCAGCACGCCGATATCGGCGCGGCCCTCTTCGAGCGCCTTGGCCATGGCAAAACCGAAGTCCGGATAGTCGACGGAATCCGACGTGTTGGTGCCGAGGTCCAGAATCTCATAGCCCCGTCCGGACAGTTCTTCGAGCAGTTGGGATTTCAGCGGCAAGCCGGCATGGTCGCAGGCGAAGGCAACGGTCGGTTCCGACATCTCAGATTTCAACCCTGGTGAAACGGTTGCGGATTCCATTCTGTACCATATCTGGAGTCCCAATGCCAACACACACACTAGGCCTCGCGGGGGAATCTTCCTGCCCCTGAAATACCTTGGATTTCCGCGATTTTTCAGTTGCCCGCGCGGCGCGCCAAACCCTATGATGCGGCAATTCAAAAAACGCCAAACGGGGAGGTTCCATGTCGGGTCAGGTTGGGAGCAAGGTCTCCCGAAACGATGTCTTGCGCATGACCGTCCGCGTCGCGGCGGCCTATGTGGCGAAAAACTCCCTGGAATCCGACCAGCTCCCCGCCCTCCTCCATACCGTTCACGACGCCCTTTCGGGCCTTGGCGAAGCGCCGGAAGCCGAAACGCGGCAAGTGAACCGCCGCCCCGCCGTCTCCATCTCCAAGTCGGTGGCGCCTAATTATATTGTTTGCCTGGAGGACGGCCGCCGGCTGAAGATGCTGAAGCGCCATCTCAAGGCGGCCTACGGCCTCAGCCCGGAAGAATACCGCCAGCGCTGGAACCTGCCGTCCGACTATCCGATGGTGGCGCCGAAATACGCCGAACAGCGCTCCAAGTTCGCCAAACAGATGGGCCTCGGCCGCACCCGCCCCGGCAAGCCTGTCAGCGGGTCTTAGATCACCAGCTAGGCCCGCTCGTCGATCCCGCCGGCCTCGCCCCGGGCTTCCCGTCTGCGCTTATCGATCACATAGGCCAGTTTGCGCATGGCCAGGCGCTTCAATTCGGTGGTGCCGGCCTTGGGGTCCCCCATCATCGTGACCTCGATCCCGGTGATGGGATCGATGGCATTGACGCGCAGGTACCTGCCGATGCGCCGGAACTCGTAGAGCACCTCGCGCAGGCCAACGGCGGCAGGGGAAACGGGTGGCCGTCTAGTCGATCGCATGGCCGCGAGCTTACTACATATTACGGCGGTATTGTCCTCCGGCATCGAACAGCGCATCTGTGATCTGACCGAGGGAGCAGACGCGGACTGCATCCATCAAGACGGCAAACACGTTGCCGCCGGTCGTCGCGGTCTCCTTCAGACGGCTGACCATGGCCGGGGAAAGTTCGTCGTTTTTCTGATGAAATTCCGACAAGCGATTGAGTTGGCTTTGTTTTTCATCTTCCGTCGAGCGCTGCAATTCCGGCACGATATCGTCTTGCGGATTGGGATTGAGGAACGTGTTGACGCCGACGATCGGGTAGGAGCCATCGTGTTTCTTGTGCTCGTAGACGAGCGATTCCTCTTGGATCTTGCCGCGCTGATAGCCGGTTTCCATGGCGCCCAAGACGCCGCCGCGTTCGGCGATTCGCTCGAACTCCTGCAGCACCGCCTCCTCCACCAGGTCGGTCAGCTCCTCAATGACGAACGAGCCCTGGTTCGGGTTCTCGTTCTTCGCCAGGCCCCATTCCTTGTTGATGATCATCTGGATGGCCAGCGCGCGCCGCACGCTGTCGGCGGTCGGCGTGGTGACGGCCTCGTCGAAGGCGTTGGTGTGCAAAGAGTTGGTATTGTCGTAGGTGGCGATCAGCGCCTGCAGGGTGGTGCGGATGTCGTTGAAGTCCATCTCCTGCGCGTGCAGCGAGCGGCCTGACGTCTGGGTGTGATACTTGAGCTTCTGTGAACGTTCGTTGGCGCCGTACTTGAACCTGAGCGCCGTCGCCCAGATGCGGCGCGCGACGCGGCCCATGACGGTGTATTCCGGGTCCATGCCGTTGGAAAAGAAGAACGACAGGTTGGGCGCGAAATCGTCGATGTGCATGCCGCGCGCCAGGTAGGCCTCCACGTAGGTGAACCCGTTGGCCAGCGTGAAAGCCAACTGCGAGATCGGATTGGCGCCGGCTTCGGCGATGTGATAGCCGGAGATCGACACCGAATAGAAGTTCCTGACCCGGTTGTGGACGAAGTATTCCTGGATGTCGGCCATCATCTTCAAGGCGAACTCGGTCGAGAAGATGCAAGTGTTCTGGCCTTGGTCTTCCTTCAGGATATCCGCCTGCACGGTGCCGCGGACGTTCTCGTGCACCCACTCGGCAATCTTTTCGGCTTCCTCGTCGGTGGGCTCGCGACCGTTGTCTTCGCGGAACTTGTCGATCTGCTGGTCGATGGCGGTGTTCAGGAACATCGCCAGCGCCATCGGCGCCGGGCCGTTGATGGTCATGGAGACCGACGTCGTCGGGCTGCAGAGATCGAAGCCCGAATAGAGCACCTTCATGTCTTCCAGCGTGGCGATGGAAACGCCGGAGTTGCCGACCTTGCCATAGATGTCGGGGCGCAGGTCCGGGTCGAAGCCATAGAGCGTGACGGAATCGAAGGCCGTCGACAGCCGCTTGGCGTCGAAGTTCTCGGACACCATCTTGAACCGCGCGTTGGTGCGGAAGGCATCGCCCTCGCCCGCGAACATGCGGGTCGGGTCCTCGCCATCGCGCTTGAAGGCGAAAACACCGGCCGTATAGGGGAACGAGCCCGGCAGGTTCTCGCGCAGCAACCATTTCAGCAACTCGCCCTGGTCCTCGAACTTCGGCAGCGCCACGCGCGACACCTGGTTGCCGGAAAGCGTTTCGCGTTTCAGGGACGTGCGGATTTCCTTGTCGCGGATTTTCACCACGTACTCGTCGCCGGAATAGCTCTCGACCACCTTGGGCCAGATCTCCAGCAACTTCTTGGCGCGCGGATCGAGCTCTTCGTCGCGCTTGGCGATCAACGCGTCGATGGCATCCGATCCGGTTTCACCCGCATCCGCCAGCATGCGCTTGGTTTCCGAAAGCTGCTGGCGCTCGCGCGCCAGGCGCGACTGTTCGGCGATGGTCTGGTGATAGCCGCGCACCGTAGCGGCAACCTCGGCTAGGTAGCGCACGCGATCGGGCGGCACGATCGCCTGGCCCGGCTCCGATTGGCGGACGCCGACGGGGCTGAGCGAACAATGGAAATCGCCGAGCCCCTTCTCGGTGAACTGCGAAAGCAGCTCCTGATAAAGCGCGGTGACGCCGATATCGGCGAACTTCGCCGCCATGCAGCCGAAGACCGGCATGTCGTCCGGCAATTGGCCGAAGGCTTCGCGGTTGCGCTGCACCTGTTTCCGCACATCGCGGAGCGCGTCCATGGCGCCCTTGCGGTCGAGCTTGTTGATCGCCACCGCATCGGCGAAATCCAGCATGTCGATCTTCTCAAGCTGGCTCTGGGCGCCGAACTCGGGCGTCATCACGTACAGCGACAGGTCGACAAGGTCGACCACCGCCGCATCGCCCTGGCCGATGCCCGGCGTTTCCAGGATGACGAGGTCGTAACCGGCGGCCTTGCACGCCGCGATGATATCCGCGGTGGCCGGTACCACTTCGGAGGCGGAATCGCGCGTCGCCAGCGAGCGCATGTAAACATTGCCGCCGCTGATGGCGTTCATGCGAATGCGGTCGCCCAAGAGCGCGCCGTTGGTCTTCTTGCGCGTCGGATCGATGGCGATGACGGCGATTTTGGGCTCATCCGAATAGAGCCGAAAGCGGCGGATCAATTCGTCGGTCAGCGACGACTTGCCGGCGCCGCCGGTGCCGGTGATGCCGAGCACCGGCACCGGCGCGCGGTCCTCCGCGGCTGCGCGGATGGCCTCCACCAGTTTCGCATCCAGCCGGCCGAGCTCGAGCCCGGAGATCACCCGCGCCAGCGCCGCCGGGTCACCGGCCTCCAAGCCCGAGAGATCGCCCGGCAGGTCGGCGGCCAGGTCGCAGTCGGCGAGGCGCATCATGTCGGCGATCATGCCGGGCAGCCCCATTCGCTGGCCGTCGTGCGGCGAATAGATGCGCGCCACGCCGTAATCGTGCAGTTCCTTGATCTCGGGCGCGACGATGACACCGCCGCCGCCGCCGAACACCTTGATGTCGGGCCGCCCGCGCTCGCGCAGCAGATCGACCATGTACTTGAAATACTCCACGTGCCCGCCCTGGTAGGACGAAACCGCAATGCCGTGCGCGTCCTCCTGGATGGCGGCGGTCACAACCTCATCGACGGAGCGGTTGTGGCCCAGGTGCACGACCTCGGCGCCGCCCGCCTGCAGGATGCGGCGCATGATGTTGATGGAGGCATCGTGGCCGTCGAACAGGCTGGTGGCGGTGATTAACCTGAGCTGGTTCTCGGCCGTGTAACTTTGCGGAAACTCGGTTTCCAGCGCCTTCCCGTCATCAGGCATGGCATCCCTCCCCATCGTGGCCGGCGCCGGCATCCGGGCCGTGCGGCAATCGGCGGTACTATAGCGCGAACCGCCGGGCTGACCCAAGCGCGCCGAGCAAGTCCCAGCCGCACTTGCCCCGCTAACACGACGCCTTCAGTAACATAAGTTGACGTTTACGTAAACGGAAATTAGGGGAATACGAATTCCAGCGCCGCGACCCCCAGAGGAAATGCATGCGTGCCGCAGTAATTCGAGCGCGAAAATAAACATCGTCAAAATATTCGGCTAAGGGGACTTAGTCACAGACGGCCAAGCTATCGTTTATAATTATTCTAATACGCAAACGCAGAAACACCTCATGATCCTGCGCAACCGGACCCAAACCTCAACTCGATATCAGCAAGGAGAAAAACCATGGACGCTCAAGTCCCCGAAACCCAAGCCGGATTGCCGCAACTGAACCGCCCGGCCCCCGACTTCCACGCCGAAACGACGCACGGCCCGCGCTCGCTCGCCGACTACAAGGGCAAGTGGCTGGTGCTGTTCTCGCACCCGGCTGACTTCACGCCGGTGTGCACGACCGAGTTCATGGCCTTCGCCAAGGCGCAGGATAAATTCGCCGAGCTCGATTGCGAGCTGCTGGGACTTTCCATCGATTCGCACTATTCGCACATCGCCTGGGTGCGCAACATCAAGGAGAAGTTCGACGTCGATGTCCGCTTCCCGATTATCGCAGATCTGTCGATGGACGTGGCCAAGGCCTACGGCATGATCCAACCGGGCGCCAGTGACACGTCTGCGGTGCGCGCGACCTTCATCATCGACCCGGAAGGCAACCTGCGCGCCATGGTCTACTATCCCATGACCAACGGCCGCTCCATCGCCGAGTTCGTGCGCCTCGTTACCGCGCTGCAGACCTCTGACGCCAACAAAGTGGCGACGCCGGAAAACTGGCAGCCCGGCGACAAGGTCATCGTGCCGCCGCCGGCCACCGTCGAGGCCGCCCAGGCGCGGGAGAGCGAAGGCTACGAGTACACCGATTGGTACTTCTCGAAGAAAAGCCTCTAGGTTCGCACCTGAATCGAACCGAAGACGGGCGCTCCGGCGGGGCGCCCGTTTTTCGTCACCTGGGCATCAGCACGACGGTCTGCAATACGCTGGCGACCGGTCCCTTGTCGTCGAAGATTTCGGCTTCGGCCAGGGCGATGCCGTTCGGCTGCCAGTGCGAGCGCGCCCGGGAACAGAACCAGTCGGCATCCGAATGACGGTGCACGACGATGGCGATATCGCAGTTCATGAACCCCATCTCGGTGATCTCGACGTTGCGGGAAATACCGTTGCCGCTGTCGGCCAACGTGCAGAGCCGCTGGAAGGTCGACGGCGCCTCCCCCGCCAGCAACGGCGGCGTACGCATCCAGATCGACGTTGGGCCGGGTTCGCGGGTTTCGCCCGGCGGATAGCGCACTTCGACGAACTGCATGAAGCAGGGTGCACCGTGCATCACCTCGCGCACCGGAAATTCCCCCGGCGTCGAGGCGGCGAAATCCGGAATGTCGGAGGGAGCGGTCGGCACTGGGCCGACGTCGGTTTCGGCAATATGCAGCGTGTTGGCCCGCGCGCATTCGCGCCCGGCCATGTCCACCACCCGCACCTCGGCGCTCGCCGTCAGCCGGCCGTGGCGGGTAACCTCGGCTTCGATGGTGAAACCGTCAAGCGGCACCGGGCGCATCAGGTCGGCAGCGACGCGGGTCATGCGTTTTTCCGGCAGCAACCGTTCCGCCGCCCGGACCACGATGCCGATTGCCGGGCCGGCATGGCAGGCGTTCTCCGCCCAGGGACCGCGCGCCGGGTCGTTGCCGTGAAAGAGCCCGGGCTCGGTCTCGGTAAAAAACGGAACGTCCAGGTTCGCCATCAGCCGTCTTTGGCGACGCTCAGCTTGCCAGTGACGCCGTGCTTGTCGATCAGTTCGGCGACGAAGCCGCTGGCGATGGCCTCGGCGATGAAAGCGTTGGTGAAGGCATTCAGCGCCCGGCATTGCGGCCGCGTGCCGATGGCCTGGCGCACCGAGGTATAACGGCCGTCGATCAGCCGCGATCCTGGGATGTTCTCGGCGTTTTCCCGAAGCGCCGGAACGAGGCCGGCCAGCGCGTCCAACTTCTCCGTGACGAACAATTCGACCGCGCCGGGCAGCCCCTTGGCCCGGTGCAGTTCGGCATGCTGCAGAGTGCGCGAAAGGTAGAGGTCGTAAGCGGCGCGTTCGGAGACGGCAATCCGCGTACCGGGGCTGTCGACGTCCTCGACGGTCTGGAACGGCGAGCCCTCGGGCACAAGGTAGGTCGCTTCGATCTCCACGTAGGCCTTGCAAAAACCGATCACCTCTGCGCGCTTCGGCTCGATGGCGATCAGGCCGACATCCCACTCGTCCCGCGCTGCCGCGTCGGCGACCTCGCCGGGGGTGGCGAATGTGGTGTAGGAAACCTCGACGCCCAGCCGCTCCGCCAGGGCGCGCGCCATGTCCGGGGCCACCCCTTCCGGGTCGCCGTTGGCGGCTTCCCCGGTCACCAGCAAGATGTTGCCGAGGTTGATGGCCGCGTGCAGCCGGCCGGGTTCCTTCAATTCGGCCAAGGCGGCTTGCTTGTCCGGGGTTTCGATGGTCATGGCGCTCCTCCCTGATGGCTCGTAGCGAGAGGCACGATGGCGGGGGCCGGCCCGGAAATCAACCCGCGTTCAATCAGCCCCCAACCGGATAACCGGGCGCGCGGCTGATGGTGCGGATCACCAGGCTCGATTGAATGCGCGAGACGCCCGGCAATTCCCCCACTCGCTCGCGGTGAAAGCGCTCGTAGTCGGCGGCGTCGGCGGCGGCAACGCGCATGATGTAGTCGGCCTGGCCGGTCATCAGGTGGCATTCCAGGATTTCTGGCACGCGGCGCACCGCCGCCTCGAAGGCTTTCAAGGTGGCACTGTCCTGCGAGCCCAGGCTGACTTCGACGAAGAACTCCATCTCGAAGCCCAGCGCCTTGCCGTTGACGCGCACGCCATAGCCCTGAATGACGCCCGCGGCCTCAAGCTGTTTGATGCGGCGGTGGCAGGCCGAAGGCGACAACGCCACCTTCTCCGCCAGTTCCGCCATGGATTGCCGGCTGTCGCGCTGCAGCGCGGCGATCAGGCGCCGATCGGCGGCATCGATGCTGTGCAAAATATTCTCCAATTTTCTTCTAAAACCTGAATATTTTTCATTTAAACATAATTTTTTGGGCCAAATAAGTAAAAAATTGCACTTCTTCGGGATTATGATGCGCCATCTTCAAACGCAGGAGGACGCCATGCTCATCGGAACCCCGAAAGAGATCAAGAATCACGAATACCGCGTCGGCCTGACGCCGGAGAGCGTCGTCGAGATGCGCCGCCACGGCCACGAGGTCATTGTCGAGACCAACGCCGGTGCCGGCATCGACGCGGGCGACGACGCCTACATCGCCGCCGGTGCCGAGATCGTCGATACCGCCGAAGAGGTGTTCGCCCGCGCCGACATGGTCGTCAAGGTGAAGGAACCGCAGGCCGGCGAGCGCAAGATGCTGCGCGACGGCCAGATCCTCTACACCTACCTTCATCTGGCGCCCGACCCCGAACAGACCCGCGACCTAGTGGATTCCGGCGCGGTCTGCATCGCCTATGAAACCGTGACCGACGCGCAGGGTGGCCTGCCGCTGTTGAAACCCATGAGCCAGGTGGCCGGGCGCATGTCCGTGCAGGCCGGCGCCGCGGCGCTGGAAAAAGCGCACGGCGGACGCGGCGTTTTGCTGGGCGGCGTGCCTGGCGTTCGCCCCGGCAAGGTGGTGATCGTCGGTGGCGGCGTGGTCGGCTTCAATGCGGCGCAGATGGCCGTCGGCCTGCAGGCGGACGTCACCATCCTGGATCGCGACGCGGCGACGCTGGAGCGTCTTTCAAACCATTTCGGTGCCCGCGCCAAGTGCGCCTACTCCAACGAGGCGACGCTGCGCGAACTGGTCACCGAGGCGGACCTGGTCATCGGCGCGGTGCTGATCCCGGGCGCGGCGGCGCCGAAACTGGTCACCCGCGACATGCTCGCGACCATGCCCAAGGGCGCGGTGCTGGTGGATGTCGCCATCGACCAGGGCGGCTGTTTCGAAACCTCGAAAGCGACCACCCATGCCGATCCCACCTACGTGGTCGACGACATCGTGCACTACTGCGTCGCCAACATGCCGGGCGGCGTCGCGCGGACCTCGACCTACGCGCTGAACAACGCGACGCTACGCCATGCGCTGGCCATCGCGGACACGGGTTGGAAACAGGCGCTCACGAGCGATCCGCACCTGATGAACGGCCTCAACGTCTGCGCCGGACGTATCACCTGCGCGCCGGTCGCCAACGACCTGGGTTACGATTTCCTCCCCGCGGCGGAGGCTCTTGCAGCCTAAGGGCCGCCTGAGGCAGCCCTCCCCGCATCGCGTCTCCTGAGAAAATGCCGGCAGAACCGCCGGCATTTTTTCTTTCCGAAATATGGACTGCCTCGTTACTCGGCAGCGATGGCCTCGCCCTGTTGCCAGGCGCGCAGCGCCCTGCCGAAGGCCTCGAACAGCGGTTTCGACACCGGATCGCTCTGGGCGTTGTATTCTGGATGCCACTGCACCGCCATGGCGAAGCCGGGCGCATCCTTGATGGTGATGGCTTCAGGGGTGCCGTCCGGCGCATGCCCTTCGATAACGATGCGCGCACCCGGATCCTCGATGCCCTGGCCGTGCAGGGAATTCACCAAGACGTCCTCGGCGCCAAAGATCTCGATGAACGGGCTGCCGGGGCGCAAATGCACCATGTGCCGCAGCGCGAACTTCTCCTCGATGGTGCCGTTCGGCGGCATGCGGTGGTTCATGCGACCGGGCAGATCGCGGATTTCCGGATGCAAAGTGCCGCCCATGGCGACGTTGAATTCCTGAAAACCACGGCAAATCCCGAGGATCGGTTGGCCCGAGTCGGCGCAATGGCGGATCAATGCCAGGGCGATGTGGTCGCGGCCGCGGTCGAAGGTGCCGTGCGCTTCGGTCTCCTCGTGACCGTACTCGTCGGGGTGCACGTTGGGCCGCCCACCGGTCAACAGAAAGCCGTCGCAAACCGATGTCACCACGTCGAGATCGACGCAATCCGGCACGGCGGGAATGATCAGCGGCACCGCGCCGGCGACACGCCCGACGGCCTCGACGTTCATGGTGCCTGCCGTTTGCGCGGGGTACTGGCTATCCACCAACTTGGTGTTGGCGACGATGCCGACGACGGGTTTCCTCATGGAAAAATCCGATTTCGCTCCGTTGTTGTCCCCGTTCGAAAAGCCTAACGGCAATTCAACGGCTGTACAATATCCGCGTTTGACCATCGACAAGCGGTTGAATTTATGTAGGGATGGCAAAAAACAACATCAATCCGAGGGAAAGGCCCGTCCCATGCGCCGGGTAGTCATGGCCACGATCATCGCGACCGCACCGCTGCTCGGCGGCGCACCGTCTGCATTGGCCGCCGCGCTATACGATTTCAGTTATTTCCTCAGCCAGGGTCACCCCTTCGCCAACACCCCGACTGGGATGGCGCAACCGGTTTCGCCTTCATCGTCCTCGGCGCGCACGGCACCGGTCGGCACCCCGAACCCGACCGCCGGCACGACACCTTCCGCCGCCGTGCCGGAAATGGCAGATATGGGCAGTTCCGCAAGCGGCGGAATCTATTTCAGTGTCAATGCCAACGGCGGCTATTCCACCATTCACGACCCGGAAACCACGGGCATTACCGGCTTACAGGAACGCCGCGACGAGGACTGGGTCGCCGGCAACACCATCGCTGTCGGTTACGATTGGTCCAAGCATGGCTGGCCGATCCGCTCCGAGATCGAAGCCTTTATCCGTTACCGCTTCGACCTCGACTACCGAGGAACGGCCGGCGGCAATCTGCAAGGTTACACCAACGAGATCGGCACCTACGGCGGCATGGTGAACGGGTATTACGACCTGCCGTTCGAGTGGAAGAAATTCAGCCCCTACGTGGGTGCCAGTATCGGGATGTCCCGGCATTGGAGCCAGGCCTACCGTAAGGAACTGAGCACGGCCGCAAATACCCGCGTTTCCCAAGACACCCGTACCAATCAATTGACCTGGGCGGTAATGGCCGGGTTCATATACCAATGGAAACCGGATTGGGGGTTCAGGGCCGAAGGTCGCTACTGGGATCTCGGCGAGGTCGAGAACGGCCCGTTCGGCAACAACGACACCATTACCGCCAAGTACACCTCCCTCGACCTCATGCTCGGCATCACCTACACGCCCTGATCGAGAACCTTCTCCAGGGCTTCCGAAAACGCATCCGGCGCCTCGTACATGACCCAATGTCCGGCGCCGTCGATTGTCGTCACCGTGGCTTTCGGATCGAATGATTGCAGGATTTCCGGAATCCCGGTTTCGAGATTGGGCTGCGCATAGACATCATGCGCCCCCCAAATCCCGGTGATCGGTGCCCGAACGCCGGGCAGCGCGTGCATGACGGTATCGGTGTCGGTCAGCCCGTGGCTGCGAATGCGTGCCCGCTCGACGTTGCGTAGCTGCAGGTAGGCGGCCAGGTCGTCGGCCGGCTGATAGGTCATGATGACCTCGAGATTGCGGCGCTGTACTTCCAGGCGTTCCGGGTCCGCCATCCCTTCGGTCATCGCCTGCAACCGCCCCGACAGCCCCGACCAGGGAAGCCCGAAAGACGAACCGCCGACCATGGTGTAGCTACGTACCCGCCGGGCATCGGCGGCGGCGAGGAAGGCGCCGGCAATGGAGCCCATGGAAAAACCGCAAAGATGATACGCCGTCCCGGCGCCGACGATTTCATCAAGCCCTTGGGCGAACACCCCGGCCAGCATGGCCATGCTTTCCGGATAGTGGCGCGACGAGAAGATGCCGGGCGGCATGTCGGAATCGCCGAGCCCCGGCGTATCGGCGCAGATCACCCGGTAGCGCATTGCCAGCTCCGGGATGTTACGGAACCAATGCGTCCAGGAACCGGACCCGCCGTGCAGCATGACCAGCGGCGCGCCGGCGCCCCATTCGTGCCAGACCATACGCCCCTCGCCCGAGGGCGTTCGGTGGATGCGGGCTTGTGCTTGTAGCTGCTCAACGGCGCGCCGGGCCTCGATCATGGCAAAACGTCAGATGGCCTCGATGCGGATCAGCGTCGGCGGCTCAACGACGGCATCAAGGGCGGCGATCGCCTGCACGCATCGCTGCATGGCGTCTTCCTCGGTTTCGTGCACGGTCATCACGACCGGCACCTTTTCATCCGGCGCGCGGCCGCGCTGCAGTACCGATTCCATCGACACCGCATTGTCGCGCAGCGCGGCCGCGATATCGGCGAAAACGCCCGGCTGGTCGACGACCATGAACCGGACGTAATAGGCGCCCTGGCGGCGGCCCATGGGAATGGTCTCGGCCGGTTTCAGATCGTCCGCGCCGACGGCGAAGGTCGGCACCCGCCCGCCGCGCGCGATATCGACCAGATCGGCCACCACGGCCGACGCCGTCGGCCCCTCGCCGGCGCCGCGGCCTTCGTAAATCGTGGTATCGACAAAATCCCCTGCCACCTCGATGGCGTTGAAGACGCCGGACACGTGGTTCATGGGCGCGTCCTCGGGCACCATGCAAGGATGCACGCGTTGCTCGATGCCGCCGCCGCGTTCGTCTGGCACCCGCGCGGCAACGCCAAGCAGCTTGATCCCATAGCCGAGTTCGCGCGCGAACTCGATGTCCATGGGCGAAACGTGGCGGATGCCCTCGACATAGACGTTGGTGAAATCCACTTCGGTGCCGAAGGCGACGGCGGCGAGGATCGCGAGCTTGTGCGCGGCATCGATACCGTCGACGTCGAAGCTGGGGTCGGCCTCGGCGTAACCCAGGGCCTGTGCTTCGGCCAGGATATCGCCGAACTCGCGGCCCGAGTCGGCCATGTCGGTGAGGATATAGTTACAGGTGCCGTTGAGGATGCCGTAGAGCCGCTCGATGCGGTTGGCGGCGAGACCTTCGCGCAGCGCCTTGATGATCGGAATGCCGCCGGCCACCGCTGCCTCATAGGCCAGGCTGACGTCCTTGCTCTCGGCCAAACGCGCCAGCGCCGTCCCGTGGTGCGCCAGCAATGCCTTGTTCGCCGTGACCACGGACTTGGCACCGCTCAGCGCCGCCTCGACAAGTTCCTTGGCGATACCGTCTTCGCCACCGATCAGTTCCACCACCACGTCGACATTGTCGGCGGCGGCAAGATCGCGGGCATCGTCGTACCAGTCCAAGCCATCCAAATCGACACCCCGGTCCTTCGATTTGTCACGCGCGGATACGGCGCTCACCACCAACGGCCGGCCGGCGCGTGCCGCCAATTGGTCGCGGTGCGCGGCCAACAGCTTGACGACACCGGCGCCCACGGTTCCGAGCCCGGCGATCCCGATCCGAAGTGGCTGGGTCATCCGGCGGCGGCCTGTTGGACCGGCGTCTGACCGCGCGGCTTCTTGCGCACGCCCGCAGTGCCGAGCAGTGATTTGATGGAGCGGATCGCCTGCCGGGTCCGGTGTGTGTTTTCGCAAAGTCCAATACGCACGAAACCCTCACCGTGTTCGCCGAAGCCGATGCCTGGCGCCACGGCGACCTTGGCCTCGCTGAGCAACAGCTTGGAGAACTCGAGCGAGCCCATGTCACGGAACGGTTCCGGGATCGGTGCCCAGGCGAACATGGTCGCCGGCGGCGCCGGAATTTCCCAGCCGGCGGCGGCCAAGCCCTCGACCAGGACGTCGCGGCGCTCCTTATAGAGTGCACGCACGTCGTCGACGCAATCCTGCGGCCCGTTCAGCGCGGCGGCGGCGGCCACCTGGATCGGCGTGAAGGCGCCATAGTCCAGGTACGATTTCACCCGCGCCAGCGCCGCGATAAGGCGCTGGTTGCCGGTGGCGAAGCCGATGCGCCAGCCCGGCATGGAGTAGGTCTTGGAGAGCGAGGTGAATTCCACCGCGATGTCCCACGCCTTGCGGATCTGCAGGATCGACGGCGGCGGCGCGATGTCGAAGAAGATTTCCGAATAGGCGAGATCCGACAGGATGTAGATCTCGTGGTGGCGGCAGAAATCGACCACCTCTTCATAGAAGTCCAGATCGGCGACGATGGCCGTCGGGTTGTTGGGATAGTTAAGCACCAGCGCGGTCGGTTTCGGCACGCTGTGCTGCACGGCACGATCGAGCGCGGCCATGAATTCCGGCCCCGGCTCCACCGGGATATTGCGCACGGCGGCACCGTTGATGATGAAGCCGAACTGATGGATCGGGTAGCTCGGGTTGGGCACCAGGATGACATCGCCCGGCGACGTGATCGCCGCCGACAGGTTGGCCAACCCCTCCTTCGAGCCCAGTGTCACTACGGTCTCGGTCTCGGGATCGACCTCGACGCCAAAGCGGCGTTCGTAGTACCCGGCCAGTGCCTTGCGCAGCCCCGGAATGCCGCGCGAGTTTGAATAGCGGTGGACCTTGGGGTCGAGCACCGTCTCGCGCAGTTTCTCGATGATATGATCGGCCGGCGGCTGGTCGGGATTGCCCATGCCGAAATCGATGATGTCCTCGCCGGCGGCGCGCGCGCGTGCCTTCATCGAATTGACTTCGGCGAATACGTAAGGCGGTAGGCGCCTGATCTTATGAAATTCTCGTTCCATGTCGTTCACATGCCAGATGATTGCGTTTGCTACAAGTTGATTTCACCGGCTCTCCGTGGCGTCGTCAATCAACGACGGAGAACCCCTTGCCGTCGAATTGGTTGACCTTCAGCCCGGCGATGGTATCGGCGTCGACACCGTCCAGGCAGAAGACGTTGACGGTGTAGAACTCGGGCGCCGAGCGCGGCCGGTGAAAGGTGTATATACCGAAATTGCGGCAGAAATAATGCTGCGCCGTTCCCGTGTTGAAGGTGTAGAGGGTCAACAGATCCTCGCCCTTCAGGATGCGCAGGTTCTCAGGCCTCACCCGATGCATGACCGCGTTGCGGCGCGTTCAGATCGAGCAATTACAGACCGAGACCTGGTCCAGGACGGTATCGACTTCGAAAGCGACCCCGCCGCAGTGGCAGCTCCCCGTGTAGGTCTGCATGTCAGCCTTCCAGGTAGATCTCCGCGCGGCGGTTGCCGGCCTCGCCCGACGGCATGAATTCGTAGAACACCGGGCTGGTGTCGGAAACGGCGTCGACCAGCAGTTCGTCCTGCTTGGTGCCCAGCCGCATCAACTCGCGCGCCACGATGTTGGCGCGGTCGACGGAGACCTTGAAGTTGACCATCTTGTGCTGCACCGGATCCATGGTCCGGGTGCGGCTCGACGCATGGCCGACGATGTGGATACGGCCGCCACGCTCGCGCTGCAACTGGCGCACGTCGGCCAGGATGCGGCGGTCGCTGGCGCTCAGGCTGGCCGAGCCGTTCTCGAACTGAATGGTCGCCACGCGCACCGCGCCGGAGCCCAGCGGGCGCGGCTGGCGCTCGAGATATGAAAGCCCGCCCGCGGAAGGCGCGGCTGCGACCGTCGTGGTCGGCGCGGCCATGGCGGCGGACTGACTGCCGGCCTCGATCCCGGACGACGACACCACGACGGTGCCGAACTGGTCGGGCGCCAGCGACGCAATGACGGAACTGTCGGACCGCGGCAAGGACGGACCGGGCTCGGCGGCACGGGCGCGGATTTCAGCCAACTGCTTGCGCAGGCGCTCCTCGAAGGCCTGCTGTTCGGCGGTCGTCGGCAAGCCGCCGCCCGACGCCGTCGCCGGCGCGGAAGCCAAATCGGTGGAGGACACCACGGGCGAAGCCGGCATCGGCGCCGGTGCCGGTTGCGACGGCGCCTGGGCGGTCGCTTTCGGCGGCTCCGGCGGCGCCTCGGCCAGCCTGGAGGCGGGTTCGCCCTGGCGCGCGATGGCCGGCGCGTATTGGCGACCCTGTACGTCGGCGACAAGACCACCCTTGGCGCGGGCGGCTTCGTATTCGGCCTGGCGGTCGACGCGGTTCAGGCTGGGAAACGCTTGGCCCTCGCCGGTTGCCTGGGCGCTGTCCGCGGGAAGCTTCTTGGCGGCCTGTCCGTTGGCGGCCGTTTCGGCCTGTTCCTCTTGCTTGTCGCCGGAGAAAAATTCGACCGTGTTGTCGTACCATTTGACCGGATTGACCGCGTCGGGAACCTGCGAACAGGACGACAGCATGAGGCCGGCGGCGGCCACGACGGCAACGCGTGATATCGTGGTTTTGATCTTCATTTTTTGCATTCCCACCGCTCCCCTTTTACGAGCCGTTTTATCGCCAGGCCCTGTTTCGCAGGCGCAGCATTTCACTTGATTCTGATGATGCTTTCAAATAGTTAAGCCTTCGCAAACAGTCTCGCAGTCTCTACGCGCGAACGCCAATTTGCAAGCAATCTTAAAGGACGATCCGATGAACGATCAACCCGACGATCAGACCGCCCTTCCCGATCCCGCGGAGATGTCGAAATCCATGGCCTCGATTGCCGAGCGCAGCCAGAAGCTGGTGGCCGATTTCGTCAACCGCCAGATGGCATCGGGGACGCTTCCGGAAACCGATCCGCTCAACGTCGGCGAAGCCTTCGCCGAACTGACCCGTCTCATGATGGCCAACCCGGCGCATATCGTCGAATCGAGCCTCAACCTCTGGAGCGACTACCTGACGCTGTGGCAGACCACGGCGCAGCGCATGATGGGTGCCGAGGTGGCGCCGATGGTAGCGCCGGCCAAGGACGACTATCGCTTCCGCGACGAGGCCTGGGCCGACAACCAGGTGTTCGATTTCATCAAGCAGTCCTACCTGCTCACGTCGCGCTGGATGCAGTCGACCGTTTCCGGTGTCGAGGGCATGGATAAGAAGACCGCCGACAAGGTCGACTTCTACACCCGCCAGTTCACCGACGCGCTGTCGCCGTCGAACTTCGTGCTGACCAATCCAGAAGTGCTACGCACGACCTTGGAATCGGGCGGCGAAAACCTGGTCAAGGGCCTCGAGAACCTGATCTCGGATCTTGAGAACTCCGACGGCCAGTTGCGTATCAAGATGACCGATCCGGACGCCTTCCAGGTCGGCGGCAACGTCGCCACGACGCCGGGCAAGGTCGTGTACCGCAACGCGCTGATGGAACTGCTGCAGTTCGACCCGACCACCGACGAGGTGGTGAAGACGCCGCTTCTGATCGTGCCGCCGTGGATCAACAAGTATTACATCCTCGATCTGCGCGAGAAGAACTCCTTCATCAAATGGGCCACCGATCAGGGCCATACGGTGTTCGTCATCTCCTGGGTCAATCCGGATTCCGAACTCGCCGCCAAGACCTTCGACGACTACATGCTGGAAGGCCCCGTCGAAGCGCTCGAGGCGATCGAGAAGGCGACCGGCGAGAAGCAGGTCAACGTCATCGGCTACTGCATCGGCGGCACGCTGCTCGCCTGCACGCTGGCCTACCTGACGGCGAAGAAGAAGATCGACCGGGTCAATTCCGCCACCTTCTTCACCACCATGGTCGACTTCACCGAGGCCGGCGAGCTCGGCATCTTCATCGACGACAGCCAGCTCACCAGCCTGGAAGAGAAGATGGAGGAACGCGGCTATCTCGAAGGTTCGGAGATGGCGACCACCTTCAACATGCTGCGCGCCAACGACCTGATCTGGTCCTTCGTCATCAACAACTACCTCATGGGCAAGGACCCGTTCCCGTTCGATCTTCTATACTGGAACTCCGACTCGACCCGCATGCCGGCCGCCATGCACTCGTTCTACCTGCGCAAGATGTACCTCGAGAACAAGCTCATCGAACCGGGCGGGCTGGAACTCGACGGGGTCAAGATCGATCTGCGCAAGATCGCCGTCCCCACCTACATCATCTCGACCCGCGAGGACCATATCGCGCCCTGGAAGTCGACCTACTCGGCGACGCAACTCTACAAGGGGCCGATCCGTTTCGTCCTCGCCGGTTCCGGCCATATCGCCGGTGTCGTCAACCCGCCGTCGAAGCCCAAGTACGGCTACTGGACCAACGACGACCTCTCCGGAACGCCGGACCAGTGGCTGGAAGGCGCCGAGGAACACGCCGGGTCCTGGTGGCCCGATTGGGACGCCTGGGCCAAGGAACGCGCCGGCGGCGAGACGGTCCCGGCCCGGAAACCCGGCGACGGCAAGCTGAAACCCTTGTGCGACGCGCCCGGCGAATACGTGATGATCCAGGCCAAAAACTGACCTGACTCCACCTACTCGGCGGCGTGAGAAGCGACCCGGTCGGCCTCGATGAAGGCCGAGAGATCGGCGGCGCGTTCCAACCCGTCCAGCCCCATCAGCATCTCGTGCAGCCCAACGACGCGGGCGTCCGGCAAAACCCGCGAGACGCAGTCGGTGAACTTGTCCATCAGTTCCGCCTCGGTCATGGGATAGCCCGGGCCGCGCAAGACGTCGTTGTCGACGCGCTGGCGCAACTCGCGCCCGTCGGTGGTGGCGACGATCACCTCGGCGCCGTAGCCGTCGTGGTCGGGATCGGCCATGTCCGGGTGGATGCCGGTCTTGATCTTGCCCATCACCGAACGCGGCCCGTCGTCGTCGAAGGCATTGCCGTCGAAGTGCGCCAGCTTCACGGCGCCGTCGGTGAGCGCGCGGGCGGTGACGTAGTGCATGGAGAACTTCGCCTGCAGGCCGCTCTTGGGATCGGGGTTGTCGGTATGCGGCAGGCGCCTCGGCGTCGTCAGCACGGTGATCTCGGCAACCTCTTCGGGCTGCAAGCCGGTTTCGGCGCGGAGCTGCAGCATGGCGTTAATGGCGCCGTGGGTGGAACCGCAGCAAGGGAACTGCTTCAGGTTCGGCCCCGGCTGGATGACGTTCCAGGGCTGGCCCCATTCGGCAAACGTACGCTCCATGTCGTAGGTGCCGGGGCCGTTGAAGACGTCCAGGAACCCTTGATGGTGCTCGAAGGCGCCGGCGTTGGCGGTGAAGCCGTCCCTGGCCAGCATGGCGGCGAAGAGGCCGTTGCGCACGCTGTGGCCGATATGCAGCGGCTTGGTCATGGTGCCGAAATTGGCCTTGAGGCCGCTCGAAAGCGACGTCGCCATGCCGAGCGCCACGGCGGTGGTCGCCACGTCGAGGCGCATCAGCCGGCTCGCCGCGGCGACGGTGCCGAAGATGCCGAGCGTCGCGGTGGGGTGCCAGCCCTTCTCGTAGTGGTGCTGGTTGACGCCGCGCCCGATGCGGGTCTCGGCCTCGAAGCCCGCCACGTAGGCCAGCACCACGTCGCGCCCGGACACTTCCAAGTCATCCGCCAGCGCCAGGATCGCCGGCACCAGCGGCACGGAGGGGTGGCCGCCGATATGGTTGTTGACGTCGTCGTAGTCGAGCGCGTGCGAGGCGACGCCGTTGATCAAGGCGGCATCCAATACCGATGCGCGCCGCCCGTGGCCGTAGACCAGCGCCGGGCCGGCCGCATCGGCGACGCCCGGCAAGCCCAGCGCGATGCGGGTGCAATCCTCCGACGCGCCGGCCAGCGTCACCGCGACGGTATCGAGAATGCCGACCTTGGCCCAATGGATGGCGTCATCGGGCAGGTCCTCCCAACGGACGGCGTGAATATGTTCGGCCAGGCGCGTGGCGATATTGGTCATTTCGGTCCCCTCCTCCGGATGGCTCAATTGTTATCAGGCGCGAGCACCCGCGCCAACCGCTTCACGGCACGCGCGATCTCGGCCTCGGTGAAGCCGGTGTAGCCGAGCACCAAGCCCTCGCGCGCCGCCGGCCCCATGGAGCAGCCGGACAGCGCCGGCGCCGAGAGCCCCGCCGCATCGGCCCGCGAAGCCGCCTCGCGGTCAGTCATCCCGAGCCCCGGGTCCAGACCGACCACCAAGTGCATGCCGGCGTCGTCCGCTTCCGCCCGCAACAACCCGCCCGCGTGCCGCGCCAGTTGGTCCAGAAAGAAGGCCTGGCGCTCGGCATAAAGCGCGCGGGTGCGGCGCACGTGGGCGGCGAAATGGCCCTCTTCCATGAACGACGCCAGCACCGGCTGCAGGCCCAAGGCCGGCGCGTCGTCGAGGACCGAGCGCATGGCCAGGAACGGCGCCACCAGGGCGTCGGGCAGAATCACGTAACCAAGCCGGAGCGCCGGAAACATCACCTTCGAGAAAGTGCCGACGTAGATCACGCGCCCGGTGTCGTCGAGGCCTTGCAACGCCGATAGCGGCTTGCCGGCGTAGCGGTATTCGCTGTCGTAGTCGTCCTCCAGCACCCAGGCATTGGCGCCGCGCACCCATTCCAGCAGTTCCAGCCGGCGCGCCAGGCTCATGGTGGCACCGGTGGGATACTGGTGCGACGGCGTCACGGCGGCCAGCACCGCGTCCGGCGCGCGTTCGATGCCCGCCGCCACCACCAGCCCGTCCGCGTCCACCGGCACCGGCGTGATTTCGGCGCCGGCGGCGGTAATGGCGCCGCGCAAGCCCGCATAGCCCGGGTCCTCCATCCACACCTTGTCGCCGGGATCCAACAGCAGCCGCGCCACCAGGTCCAACCCCTGCTGGGCGCCGGAGGTGATCATCACCTGCGCGCCCGAGCATTGAACGCCGCGCACGGCGGCGACGTAATGCGCGATGGCGTCGCGCAACGGCGCATAGCCCGCCAGCGCCCCGCCGCCGACCAGGTCGGGCGGCGGATGGCGCCAGAGCCGGCCCGCAAGCCGCCCCCATTGATTCCAGGGGAACTCCCGCATCTCCGGCAGGCCGGGGCGGAAGGCGCGCTGGTCGGTGCGGCTGCGCTGGCGCATGGCATCCAGGCTCGCCGCGAGCCTGGAAACCCGGAGCGCGCCGGCTGCCGCCTTCGTGGGCGCCGGCTTGGAGCCAGGTTCCCGCGCGGAAAGCAACGCTTCCGGCAGCACCGCCGAAACCCGCGTGCCCGAGCCGACGCCGCTCTCGGTATAGCCTTCGTGCAGCAGCATCTCGAACGCCGTCAGCACCGTGTTGCGCGAGATCGAGAGTTCGCGCGACAACGCCCGCGACGACGGAAGCCGCGTGCCGGGCTTCAGCCGGCCCTCCAGGATGGCGGCGCGGATCTGCTCGTAGAGCTGGCGGTAGGCCGGCTCCGCCGCGCCCGCGTCGAGGGCGAGGGTGAGCAGCGGCGCCTTGGAAATTCGCGGCATTAAAATGGCCCTATCAAAAAATCAAAATCGGTCCTTCATTGATAACCATTTTCCTCTTAGGTTCCGGCACCAGTCAATAACCACCCGAACGCCCTTCACCAACGCATGGGACCATTGCCATGACCGACAGCTACGAAAAGACCCCGAGAACCCGGCTGCGCCGGGCGCACAAGCGCGGCACCTACGACAAGGAAACCGTGCATGCCATCATCGACGCGGCGCTCTTGTGTCACGTCGGCTACGTCATCGACGGCCAGCCCTTCGTCACGCCGACCCTGCACTGGCGCGAGGGCGAGCGCCTTTATTGGCACGGCTCCGCCGCCAGCCAGGCGTTGAAGACGCAGAAGACCGGCGTGCCCGTTTGCGTCACCATCAGCCACCTGGACGGCCTGGTGCTGGCCCGGTCCGGTTTTCACCACAGCGTCAACTACCGCTCGGTGATGGCCTTCGGTGTCGCCGAACCGGTGGAGGGCCGCGAGGCGAAGGAACACCATCTGGACGCCCTGATGGAACGCATCGTGCCCGGCCGCAAGGACCAGGTGCGGCCCAACACCACGCAGGAGGTCAAGGGCACCATGGTGATGGGCATGACCTTGGACGAAGTGGTGGCCAAGGTGCGCCAAGGCGATCCCATCGACGACGAGCCCGACTACGACCTCGACTGCTGGGCCGGCGTGCTGCCGATCACCCAGGAAGTCGGCAAGCCGATCCCCGACGCGCGCCTGAAAAAAGGCATCCGCGTGCCGGCGAATCTGAAGAAGTTCAAGATCGGCTGACCAATAGCCCGCAGCGCCTCCATCGTCGTCCCCGCGAAAGCGGGGACCCATTTGATGCCGCAGGCATCATCCTTCCCAGCAGCGAAACCGTCGCGGACACCCACTGGATTCCCGCGTTCGCGGGAATGACGGGGCGGGAGATCGAAATTTCACGGGTTGGAACCTATTGATTCCAAACGGTTCGCAAAAAAATCTCAGGAACGAACCCAATTCTCATCCGCAGCGCGCCGGGGAGGGCCCGGTTGCCAGTGGGCTTTGGAGGCGCGCGTCTCCAGCGGTCTCGGCGTCCGCCCCAAAACAGTCCGTCGCCCCCGCGAAGGCGGGGGCCCACGGAAAAGGCAAGCGAGGCGGCGCCATGGGTCCCCGCCTTCGCGGGGACGACGCGTGATACCTTTGCCAAGCCGGCCCCAATGCGTCCCCGAGTATGGAACCATCGGCCCCGGCCGAAACCTGATTCGATTGTAAAATAGCGCGCCGCCGCCGGAGACCGACGCGGCGAACGAGCCATAACACGGCCTTTTGGAAAAGTCAATAAATTCCTATGCTTCTAGAACAAAGTCTTATGGCGTATCGGCGTTTTCGCCGCCTTTGCCGACATGGGCCGTTGACTTTTCCACAGGGCCGACTAAAAGCCACACATACGTTACATTCGTTTGGTGTTACCTGAACCGACCGGTACGCCGTTTAGCTGAGTTACCCCCTGACAATGTGATCGTAATACCGGCCGCGCCGCACATGGTGTGCGGTGCGGATGCAAACGCCTGTTGGAGGAATTAACAATGGCTAATGGTACTGTGAAGTGGTTCAACCCGACCAAGGGTTTTGGTTTCATCGAGCCGGAAGATGGCGGCAAGGACGCCTTCGTCCATATTTCGGCCGTCGAGCGTGCCGGCCTGAGGACTCTCAGCGAAGGCCAGAAAGTCGCCTATGAGGTCCAGCCCGGTCGCGACGGTAAATCGTCCGCCGAGAATCTGTCGGTGATCGACTGATCCAGCCTTCCCCCGCGCCCGGTCACGCCGGGCGCGGGGATTGCGCTCTTCAACGGGCCACTTACGCCGCGCCCGATGAGCGCCAGACAAATACCGTATCCGACCGGTGCCCGGGCCGGATACGGAACCGGCGAATCACCAACCGCAAAGGAAGGGAAAGATGGCCAGAAAACCCAACTACCAGTTCGACCGCCGGGAACGCGAACGCCTCAAGGCCGAAAAGAAGGCCGAGCGTGCCGCCGCGAAAGAGGAAGCCCGAAAGAAAAAAGCCGAGCAGCCGGATTCCGACGGCGTTCCCAGCGACGCTTCAGACGACGGCCAATAGCCCCCTTCTTCGCGCCGCCATCCAAGCGGTCCGGCCTTTTTAACTTATTGAAAACGGAGAAAACGTGATGGGACGCAAGACCGCCAAAGGCAAGAGCGCGACTCACAGGATGTTCAACGTGGTGTACGAAGACGGCACCCAGACATCCAATCGGCGCATCGCCGTCGAACAGCTCGACCAGACTTTCGGCGAAGACCTGATCGACCTGGCCCGCGTGGCCATCCAGGCACAGGACGACGAGATCGCCCAGCGCTCCAACAAAAGGCGCGCCAAGATCGCGACCATTTCCGAGGTTTGATCTGCATGGCGGCCATTCGCCGCTTGCGGTTGCCCTAACTCACAAGGCGACGGCGATCCACCGCCGCCTCCTCGTCCCCCGGCCCTTCACCAACAGCAACCGCGCACGCGTCACTACCGCCGCTCACCGTCGGCGAGGCGCATCGGTTGGCACTCCGCGACTGCATCCCCGGCAAATATGACAGCGGCATGTACGTCTCTTACCCCGATGGATAATCTGAGGGGCGGTCACATCGACTTATCGTGACGTGGGGGGCGGAAACAAACCGAATGGAAAGGCCTGCAAGAAGTTGGCGCCCGATCATCGGCTCGTCGGCGATCCTGTCGCTGGCGCTGCTGGGCGACGCGCTGATCTATGCCGTGCTTCCCGTACATGCGGAAGCGTTCGGCCTCACCCTGCCGTGGGTCGGCGTCATGCTGTCCGCCAACCGCTTCATCCGGGTGGCGGCTTACGGGCTGGTGGCGCGGCTGACGCTCGCCATCGGGGTGCGGCGCATCTGCATGCTTGCGGCGGCCGTCGCGACGTTGACCACCGCGCTCTATGGCCTCGGCCAGGGCCCGGCGCTGATCCTGGGCGCGCGTTTGCTCTATGGCCTGTCGTTCGCCGCCCTCTTGCTGGCGACATTCGTTTACGCCGTCGAATACCGCGACGAGGTCGGCGTCCGCGTCGGTGTCAGCCGGGCCATCCAGCGCCTGGGGCCGATCGTGGCGCTTCTGAGCGGGACATGGATGGTCGGTTGGATGGGGCCGAACGCGGTGTTCGTCGTGCTGGCGGTCCCGACGGCGCTGTCGATTGCCGTCGCTTTCACCCTGCCCGATCTCCAGCCCGCGCCGTCGCAGCACGACCAGACCAAGTCGATCGCGCGCCCGAACACCATCGACATCGTTTTCTTTTTGCTGGGCTACGGAATCGACGGCCTGTTCGCCATCAGCATCACGCTCATTCTCGCCAATGAAACCACCTTGTCGGCGGCGCTGGTGGGCGGCGGTCTGCTGCTGGCCATGCGGCACGTCGGCGAAGCCGTCGCCGCGCCGCTGTTTGGTTGGATCGCGGACCGGTTCGGCGCCTACCGGGTTTTCGTCGGCGCGGCGGCGATGACGGTCCTGGGGTTCAGCTTGATCGCGCTCGGCGTCACGGTCGCCGGCGCCTTGCTGATGCTGGTGTTTCGCGGTGCGTTGGCGTCGCTCGGCCCGGCGCTCATCGTCCAGGAAGCGGCCGCCGACCAGCACCCCTTGGGAAGACTGGCGCAAATGCAGGCATGGCGCGACCTGGGCGCGGCCTTCGGCCCGCTGGTCACCGGCTTCGCGCTCGGCTTCGTCTCCGCCGAGGTTCAGCACGGCATCTATGCCGCCGTACTCGCCGGGATGTTTTTGACCTGGCTGCTGATCAGGAAACGGCGGCGGCCATAGATCGCCCCGAAACGGGACGTCCCTAGCCCTTGGTCAACACCAACTGGGTCTGCGTCACCACGGCGGCCGTCTTGCCGTCGGCGCGGCGGATCGTCGTTTCCCAGACCATCGTCGTGCGGCCCCGGTGGATGGGGCGGCATTCGGCGAAAGCCGTCTCGCCCACCGGCACGGCGGCGAGGAAGTTGGTTTTGCTCTCGATGGTCGTCGTCCAGGTGCCCGGTTGCAGGTTCAGGACCGTCGCGGCGCCGCCGAGCGCATCGGCAATCGACATCACAGCACCACCGTGCAGGATGTCGGGCTTGGTACAGAGCTCCGGCCGAACCTGCAGCTCCGCCTTGACCAGATCCGGCGCGGCCTCGGTGTAACGCAGCCCCAGAAATTCCGCGTAAGGGGTGGGTGCTGCCAGGAGTTGATCGAGATGCTCTTGCGCCATGGTGTGAGTCCCGAAAGTTGAGTCGGTTGAAAGGCTTAGGTTTCGAGCTTCAAGTCGCGCAGCAACTCATGCGCGGCGGTTTGCGGGTCCATTTCGCGGCTGGCGGCGAGCGCCAGCAAGCGGCCCAAACTGCCCTCGCCCTCATGCGCGCGTTCGGCCTCGATGCGGTCGCGGACGATATCCTCGGCGGTCTTCAGGACGCGCATTTCGGCGATCTTACGCTGGCGTTTGGCAAGCTCGCCCGACGTGCGCAGGTGCTCGCCATGTTGGGCGATGGTCTCCACCAGGGTATCGACGCCCTCGCCGGTTTCGGCGCTGGTCGGGATGACGGGCACCTTCCAACCCTCGTCGCCGCGCCCGGTCAGCCCGAGGCCCAGCATCGCCTTCAGGTCCGACACCGTCTTGTCGGCGTCCGGGCGATCGCACTTGGTCACCACATGCATGTCGGCGATTTCCAAGACCCCCGCCTTGATCGCCTGGATGCCGTCGCCCAGGCCCGGCGCCGAGGCGACGATGACGGTATGCGCGGCGGTGGCGATATCGACCTCGTCCTGGCCGACGCCGACGGTCTCGATCAACACTACGTCGAAGCCGCCGGCATCCAGCACGTCGGCGGTATCCAAGGCGGCCCGCGCGAGGCCGCCCAAGGCGCCGCGCGTTGCAAGCGAGCGGATGAAGACGCCGTCGTCGGTGGCGAGATCGGCCATGCGCACCCGATCGCCCAGGATGGCGCCGCCGGAAAATGGGCTGGACGGGTCGACGGCGACGATGCCGACGCGCTTGCCTTCAGCCCGCAGCGCCAGCGTCATGGCCCGCACCAGCGTCGATTTGCCGCTGCCGGGCACGCCCGTCAGCCCCACCAGATGCGCCTTCCCCGCATGCGGGTAGATGCGCGCCAGGTGGGCGCGGTGTTCGGGCCGCGACGATTCCGCGAACGACATCATCCGCGCCAGCGCGCGGGTTTCGCCGGCCAGCACGCGTTCGACCCAATCGGTGCCAGGGTCCTGAGTATTCATTCGGCGGCCTCGCCGCTTTTATCGGCCGGCACGTAGGCGTGGCGCAGATCGAGGCCCTCGGCGCGGTATTCGCCGCCCAGCTCCACATAGCCGGGCGCGATGCGGTTGATCATGGCGACGTCGGACTCGGAGACCTTACGGATGAACCGGGCCGGCGAGCCGCCCCACATTTCCCCCGCCTTGACCCGCTTGCCCGGTGTCACCAGGGCACCGGCGGCGACCAGCGCGCCCGATTCCACCACCGCGCCGTCCATGACGGTGGCGTGCATGCCGACCATTGAGCCGTCCTCCAGCGTGCAGGCGTGGATCAGCGCCATGTGGCCGATGGTCACGTCGTCGCCGATGTAGGTGCCGAAGCGGTTGCGGGCGACGTGCACCACGGTGCCGTCCTGGATGTTGGTGTTCTTGCCGATGCGGATCTCGTGGATGTCGCCGCGCAGCACGCAGTGATACCAGATGTTGGAATTGGCGCCGATCTCCACGTCGCCGATGATCACGGCGGTCGACGCGATAAAGGCGCTGCCGTCGATTTTCGGCGTGAACCCGCGCACCGAGAGAATATTGCCGAGCATCTTCCGTTTATCCTTCCAGCCAGACGCGAAGCGCGGCATTGACCGCATCCGGGCGTTCCAGGGTCGTCAGGTGGCCGCAGTCCTCGATGATCCGCAGTTCCGCGCCCGGGATGCCGCCGGCGATGAGTTCGTGCTCGGCCACCGGCGTCAGCGCGTCCTCGCGGCCCACCAGAACCAGCGTCGGGCACGGGATGGCACCCAGGTGCGGCACCTGGTCGGCGCGGCCGATGATCGCGCCCTGCTGGCGCGCGTAAGCCTCGGCGCCGACGTTCATGGCGGATGCGCGGATCGTCGCCATCAGGGCGTCGTCGGACAATCGATCGGGATGCACGAAGGTCTTGAGGTGACCCTCGACCACGGCGGCGAATTCCGCCTCGCCGGCCGTTGCGCGCGCCACCAGTTGGCGGCGGCCTTCGGTGCGCTCCGGCGTGTCGGGTTTGGCGCTGGTGTCCAGAAGCGCCAGGCGCTCGACCCGTTCGGAGGCTTGGCGCATGACCTCGAAGGCCGCATAGCCGCCCATCGAGAGACCGGCGAGCGAGAACCGCTCCGGCGCATCGGCAAGAACCCGCGCCGCCATGCCGGCGATGCTGTCGTCCAGCGTCATGTCGGCAACGCGGCAATCGGCGATTTCGTCCAAGGCCTGCACCTGCGGCGCCCAGAGTTGGGCATCGCACAAAAGGCCGGGTAAAAGGATCAAGGTGGGTCGTTCGCTCATGATGGCGCCAACCTAGCGCTCCCGGAGGCCGACGCCAAGCCGGTACGAACGGCAAATTCACCGGGTACCGGTCATTGACTTGTCACCGGAAACCCCTAGTATTGCGCCGAATAACGCAATTTTCACCGGCAAAGGGCCGCTTCGGGCGGCGACGGATACCCCGGTCTACATGACATTCTCCGATCTTGGACTTAGTGAAGACGTGCTCCGCGCGATCGCGGACGCAGGTTACTCGGAACCGACGCCAATCCAGGCCGAGGCCATTCCCTACGTGCTCATGGGGCGCGACATCTGCGGCTGCGCCCAGACCGGCACCGGCAAGACGGCGTCGTTCACGCTGCCGATGATCGACATCCTGGCCGCCGGCCGCGCCAAGGCGCGCATGCCGCGCTCGCTGATCCTGGAGCCGACCCGCGAACTCGCGGCGCAGGTGGCCGAAAGCTTCGATACCTACGGCAAATACCACAAGCTCACCCATGCACTGTTGATCGGCGGCGAGAATCTCTCCGACCAGGCCAAGGTGCTGAACCGGGGCGTCGACGTGCTGATCGCCACGCCCGGCCGCCTGATCGACATGTTCGAGCGCGGCCATCTTTTGCTCAACGACGTGAAGGTCTTCGTCATCGACGAATCCGACCGCATGCTCGACATGGGCTTCATCCCCGACGTGGAACGCATCGCCGCCATGCTGCCGCCGCTGCGCACGACGCTGTTATTCTCGGCAACCATGCCGCCGGCGATCCGCAAGCTGGCCGACCGGTTCTTGATGAACCCGAAGGAAATTTCCGTGGCGCCGCCGTCGTCGACGGCATCGACCATTACCCAGGGGCTCCTGATGCTGGGCCGGCCTTCGAGCCGGGCGCCGGGCGCCGACCAGAAAATGAAGCGGGAAGCCTTGCGCGACCTGATCCGCAAGGAAAATCCGCGCAACGCCCTGATCTTTTGCAACAGGAAGCGCGACGTTGACGTGGTGCACCGCTCGCTCAACCGCCACGGCCTGGATGCGGCGCGTCTGCATGGCGACATGGCGCAGCCGGTGCGTATGGAGACGCTGGCCAAGTTCAAGAGCGGCGAAGTGAAATACATGGTCTGTTCCGACGTCGCCGCGCGCGGCCTCGACATTCCGGAAATGAGCCACGTGTTCAATTTCGACGTACCGACCCACGCCGAGGACTACGTGCACCGCATCGGCCGTACCGGCCGCGCCGGCCGCGAGGGCCGCGCCTTCACCCTCGCCACCAAGGAAGACACCAAGTACCTGCGCGCCATCGAGGAAATCATCGGCAAGCCGATCCCGCTTCTGGAAGACGCGCCGGCGGCCGCCGAAAAGCCCGAGACCGAAGCCGCGCCGGAAAGCGAAGCACGCGAGGAGCGCGAACCCCGCAAGCGTCGCGGTCGCGGCGAGCGCAAGCCCCGCGAGGAAAAAGCCGACGCCGCGCCCCGCGAGGATCGCGGCCGTTCGCAGGAGCCGAAGAAGAGAGAGCGCCCTGAACGCCAAGACCGCGAGCGCGACGGCGACGACAAGCCGGTCAAGGGCATGGGCGACCACGTCCCGGCGTTCATGATGCGGAAGTCGGGCTAAGCGCCCCCAGGTTTCAGTCAATCCCTCAGAGATCGCGGACGGCGGCGGCGACGATATCGTCGAGCACGTCGCGATCCGGGTTGGCCTTGCCCACCACCATGATGCCGTTGACGGTACCATTGAGGAAACGCGCCAGCGCTTTGGCGTCGCGCTCGTCCGAGATATCGCCTTCCGCCTGCGCACGCTGAACCAGCTTGAGGAAGGTTTCCTCCATCACCGTCATGCCGGCGCGGCAGCGCTCCGCCGCCTCCGGGTCCCAGGGCGCCACCTCGACGGCGCAGTTGTTGAGGAAGCAGCCACGCCTGCCGTTCGGTTCCAGGATACGGTCGACGGCGCGGTGCAGCACCGCGGCGATCACCTGCACCGCCGGCTTCTGAAGCGCGGCGACCGAACGCACCTGCGAGGTCACGGTCTCGCGGTAGTGGTCAATGGCTTCCAGGAACAGGTCGTGCTTGGAGCCGAAGGTGTCGTAGAGGCTGCTCTTCGACAGCGCCATGGCGTCGGTGAGGTCGCGCATGGAAGTCGCGGCATAACCCTTCGACCAAAACACCTGCATGGCGCGTTCCAAGACATCGATGCGGTCGAACTCACGCGGTCGGGGCACGTTTTTGGCTCCTTAAGAACGCCATCATGGTGCCCATTGTTACGCCGGAATTCCCAGCGCGCCAGGGTCACATTTTCGTGAGCCCGCGTCGCTGGCGATGAAATGGCGCTAACATCGATAAACCACGCGCGAATTCGGACCCAATGCCGGCCCAAACGGCAGCAACGGTCAAGGCCGGCACCGAGCGGCAGAACGGAGTCCCCAGAATGGACAGTGCGCGCCCGAAACCCGTCGTTACCCAGTTTGCCACTCCCTGTGCCGCGGCCCGCATCGGCCATGGGCAATCGGGCCTGTCGGTGGTCGCCGATCATATCGATCAGGGCTTCATGGCCTGGGACCATCACTACCTGGTGAAGATCTGGAACGAGGCCTACGTCAAGCTGCTGGACTATCCGCCCGGCTTCCTGCGCGTCAACCAGCCGCTGGCGGAACTGTTGCATTACCACGCCGAGAACGGTCTCTACGGTCCGGGCGATCCGCGCGACATCACCAAGGCCCGCTTCGCCAAACTGACCGGCGGCCCGTCCTCCATCGACGAGTTCGAACTGGCGAACGGCCGTATCCTGCAGACCCGCTGCCACCACCCCGAAGACGGCGCCTTCGCCGGCATCGTCACCTTCACCGACATCACCGACGTGCACACGGCGCGCGACGCACTGATCCGCGCCAACCAGGAATTGGAGCTGCGCGTCGACCTGCGCACCCGCGAACTGCGCGTCGCCCTGGAGCGCGCCGAGCTGGCGAACCGCGCCAAATCGGACTTCCTCGCCCACATGAGCCATGAGCTGCGCACGCCCTTGAACTCGATCATCGGCTTTTCCGACATCATCGGCGCCGAGATGCTGGGGCCGCTCGGCGATCCCAAGTACCGCGAATACGTGCGCGACATCCGCGCCTCGGGCCAGCACCTCTTGGACATCATCACCGACATCCTGGACATCGCCAAGATCGAGGCCGGCGAGGCGCGCATCGAGAGCGACATCATCGACATCGCCGAACTGATCGAGGGCGTCAGCCGCATGGTCGCCTCGCACGCCAAGCGCAAGCGCATCGACCTGATCGTGCGCATGGATACCGGCAAGGCGCGGCTACTGGGCGACTCGCTCCGGGTCAAACAGATCCTGCTCAACCTGCTGTCCAACGCCATCAAGTTCACCAAGCCGGGCGGCGCGGTAACGCTGTCGGGCCGCTGGCGGCCGGGCGGCGGGCTGAATTTCCGCATCGCCGACACCGGCATCGGCATCAAGCCCAAGGATATCGAGCGCGTGATGCAGCCCTTCGGTCAGGTGTCGAACAGTTTCGTCAGCTCCGATGAAGGCACCGGCCTCGGCCTGGCGCTGAGCAAGATGCTGACGGAAATCCACGGCGGCCGGTTGATCATCGAGAGCGAGCCCGGCAAGGGCACGCGCGTCAACGTCGCGTTCCCGCCGGAACGGACGGTCATCGTCAATCCCGCCGCCGGCGCGGCGAGTGATGAAAGCCTTTAGATGAGCCCCGCCAGCGGCGACGAGGGATCGGCGTAGAGCTTCTTCGGCATGCGCCCGGCCCGATAGGCGGCGCGTCCGGCCTCCACCGCATGCTTCATGGCCTTGGCCATCAGCACCGGATCCTTGGCTTCGGCGACGGCGGTATTCATCAGCACCCCGTCGCAGCCGAGTTCCATGGCGATGGCCGCATCGGACGCGGTGCCGACGCCGGCATCGACGATCACCGGCACTTGCGTTTGTTCGACGATGAGGCGGATGTTGACCGGGTTCTGAATACCGAGGCCGGACCCGATCGGCGCGCCCAGCGGCATGATCGCCACGGCGCCGGCGTTCTCGATGCGCTTGCACATGATCGGATCGTCGGAGCAGTAGGCCATCACCTTGAAGCCTTCCTTGGTCAGGATTTCGGTGGCTTCCAGGGTTTCCACGATCTGCGGATAGAGCGTCTTCTGCTCGCCCAGGATCTCTAGCTTGACCAGGTCCCAGCCGCCGGCCTCGCGCGCCAGGCGCAGCGTGCGTAGCGCGTCGTCGGTGGTGAAGCAGCCGGCGGTGTTGGGCAGGTAAGTGAAGCGCTTGGGGTCGAGGAAGTCGGTCAGCATCGGCTGCGACGGATCGTCCAGGTTGACCCGGCGCACCGCCACCGTGACCATCTCGACGCCGGCGGCTTCCGCCGCCGCCAGGTTGGTCTCGTAGTCCACGTACTTGCCAGTACCGATGATCAGGCGCGAACGGAAGGTGTGGCCGGCGATCTCCAGCAGGTCCTCGTCCCCATCGGTGTCGGCGGCCGCCGCGTCGGGGGCGCCGCCGCCAATGAAATGCACGATCTCCAACTGATCGCCCTCGATCAGGCCGACGCCGTCGTAGGTCGACTTGGGCACGATTTCACGGTTGCGCTCGACCGCCACCTTGCGCGCGTCCAGGCCGATTCGGCCCAGCAGTTGCGCCACCGTCAAAGGGGCTTCGAATGTCCGTTCTTCTCCGTTGATGGTCAAGCGCATGTCTAAGGTCTCCGGTTTCGGATGGTTTGTCTTGAATTCCCTGGGTTTCCGCCATTTTTCCGGCGCCGATCCGGGGGATTATGAAGCCAGGCGGCGGCGCGTTCAACCACGAACCGCTAGACCTTTGGATGCCCCACCGGCATGATAGGTGCGCCGTTTCAAACAGGGTGCCCATGCGGCACGCCGAACAAAAGACACCAGGGAAACCATGGCAAAACCCCCGAAAACCTCCATCGACGAAGATCTGGTCCGCAGCCTCGCAGCACTCCTCAACGAGACCGGGCTGAGCGAAATCGAATACGCCCAGGACGGCCTTTCCGTGCGCGTCGCCAAGCAATTGACCGCCGTGCATTCCGTCGGCGCGGCGCCCGCCGCCCCGGCGCCGGCGGGGATTTCCCCGGCGGGCGCGCCGGAAGCGGCGCCGGAACCGGACCTGTCGCAGCATCCGGGCGCCATCGCGTCGCCCATGGTCGGCGTCGTCTATACATCGCCCGACCCGGCCTCACCCGCCTTCGTCCAGGTCGGCGACGAGGTCAAGGAAGGCCAGACCCTGTTCCTGGTCGAGGCGATGAAGGTGTTCAACCCGATCTCGTCGCCGCGCGCCGGACGGGTGACGCGAATCCTGGTGGAAAACGAGACGCCGGTCGAATACGGCGAACCGTTGGCGATCATCGAGTGATCCGGGGGCGATTGGAAAACTTGCTGGGTTCGGGCACGCCATGATCGAAAAGGTGCTGATCGCCAACCGGGGAGAAATCGCGCTCAGGATCCTGCGCGCCTGCCGCGAGATGGGCATCAAGACGGTGGCCGTGCATTCCACCGCCGACGACGACGCCATGCACGTGCGCCTCGCCGACGAAAGCATCTGCATCGGCCCGGCCGCGGCGAGCGAGAGCTATCTGAACACCCACGCACTTTTGTCGGCGGCGACCGTTTCCAACGCCGACGCCATCCATCCGGGCTACGGCTTCCTGTCGGAAAACGCCGACTTCGCCGCCATGGTCGAGGAGCACGGCTTCACCTTCATCGGCCCCTCGCCCGACCACATCCGTCTCATGGGCGACAAGATCGCCGCCAAGCAGGCGGTGCAGGAAGCCGGCATTCCCGTGGTGCCGGGCTCCGACGGCGAGGTCACCAGTGTCGAGGACGCGCGCCGCATCGCCCAGGACATCGGTTATCCGGTGCTGATCAAGGCTTCCGCCGGCGGCGGCGGGCGCGGCATGAAGGTGGCCATGAGCGCCGCCGAGATCGACAGCGCCTTCAGCGTCGCCAGCACGGAAGCCGAAAAAGCCTTCGGCAACGGCGCCGTCTACCTGGAGAAGTTCCTCGGCCAGCCGCGCCACATCGAGGTGCAGATCCTGGCCGACCACCACGGTAACGTGGTGCACCTGGGCGAGCGCGACTGCTCCTTGCAGCGCCGCCATCAGAAACTGCTGGAGGAAGCCCCCTCGCCGGCGCTCAACGCCGCCGAACGCGCCGAGATCGGCCAGGTGGTGGCGGACGCGGTCAGGCGTATCGGCTATCGCAGCGTCGGCACGGTGGAGTTCCTCTATGAGGACGGCAAATTCTATTTCATCGAGATGAACACGCGTTTGCAGGTCGAGCATCCGGTGACCGAGATGATCTGCGGGCTCGATCTGGTGCGCGAGATGATCCGCGTCGCCGGCGGCGCGCCTTTGGGTTTCAAGCAAGACGAGATCGATTTCAACGGCCACGCCATCGAATGCCGCATCAACGCCGAACACCCGGAAACCTTCGTGCCGTCGCCTGGCCGTGTCGGCGATTACCATGCGCCGGGCGGGCTCGGGGTGCGGATCGATTCCGGACTTTATTCCGGATATACGGTGCCGCCCAACTACGATTCGATGATCGCCAAGCTGATCGTGCACGGCACCAACCGCAACGAATGCCTGATGCGGCTGCGGCGCGCGCTGGCGGAATACGTCATCGATGGCCTCAACACCACCATCCCGCTGCACCAGCGGCTGATGGAAGCGCCCGACTTCATCAACGGCGACTACGATATCCTCTGGCTCGAGGGCTTCGTCACCCGGCCGCCCGGAGATGGCGGCGGATGAGCCGCCGCGACGGCAACCCCGAAATCACGCCGGAGCTGATGCTCCGCGCCTACGCCGCCGGCATTTTCCCCATGGCCGAATCCCGCAAGGCGGAGACCGTATTCTGGGTCGACCCGCGCGAGCGTGGCGTGCTGCCGATGGAGACCTTCCATGTGCCGCGCAGCCTGCGCAAACAGGTGCGCCGCGGCACCTTCGAAGTCCATTGCAACAAGGCCTTCGCCGAAACGCTGGCCGAATGCGGGCGGCCGACGAAAACCCGCCGCGACACCTGGATCAACCCCGATATCGAGCGCTGCGTACTCGACCTGCATCGCATGGGCTTCGCCCACAGCGTCGAATGCTGGCTGGACGGCAAGTTGGTCGGCGGGCTTTACGGGATCTCGCTGGGGGCGGCGTTTTTCGGCGAGAGCATGTTCTCACGCGCCACCGACGCCTCCAAGGTGGCGTTGGTGCACCTGGTGGCGCGCCTGCAAATGGGCGGTTTCCGGCTGTTGGATACGCAATTCGTCACCGATCACCTGGCGCAATTCGGCGTGATCGAAATTCCAGCGCGCGAATACCTGCTGCAGTTGGAAGAAGCGCTCAAATACCAGGCGGTGTTTCCCGCCGCCGCCAGCGGCGGGGAATGGGATGCGGCACTAGAATCTGTTTTAAATCAATAGATTAACAATTTTTAGTTAATCTATATTCAACTTTATTTCAGTTATTTTTATTCTTAAATAGCTGCTGCAGATCCGGCAGTTTCGGCGCCGCGCCGCCCGGCTGCGGCACGGGCGCATCGCCAGAGAGCGGCTTGCCGCCGCATTCCAGCACCCAAATGTCGTAGACCGGATGCTCGAGCGCGCTCAGCGCCGGGCTCGAGGCGAACATCCAGCCACGGAACAGGCTGACGGCGGCCTCGCCGGGCCGCACTTCCCAGATATCGAGAAAGGCGGAGCTTTCCGGCGTTTCCTCGGGCGGGCGCTTGTCGCAATGGCGGACGATGACCTCGAGCGTGCCGAAGCGAATTGCCTGGCCCACCGGCGCCTTGATGGTGGAAACCCGCGCCGTCACCTTGTCCAGCGCCTGCAGGATGGCCGTCTCATGGGGCTGGGCCGCGGCCTCCCCCGTCGCCAACGCCGCCGCGCCGGCGACGACAAGCGGCGCCAGGAACCTCGGCGCCAGCGTCATTGCTTGTTGGGACCGCCGGTGGCGAGGAAGATGATCTCGCCCACCTGGTCCTCCAGCGAGCGGTAATCCTTGGTTTTCTTGAGCGCGCCACCGGCCTCGACGAATTCGCCCGCGCTGCCGGGTTCGAGCCGCACGTACTTACCGCCGACGATGCCCTCGGAGCCGATACCGGCGATCGTGTCGACCGGCAATTTCACTTCGGGCGAGATCGACATCAGCACGACCGCCTCGAAGGTCTTGGTATCGAGCGTACTGGACGACACGGTGCCGACCTTGATGCCGTTGATGCGCACGTCGGAACCGGCGGTCAGGCCGCCGACCTTGAAGAAGTTGGCGCGCACCTCGTAGCCACTGACGCCCTTCACCTGCGCCGTGCCGTAGGCGAAGAACACGAACATGCCCGCCACCAGAAGCACCACCGCGCCCAGAACCGTCTCGACCGCATTGCGTCCCATCTCTGCCCTCTCCGCCTGTCTTCCTATTGCGCCGTGCTGGCTTTCTCGCCGGCGTCACCGCCGGCGCGCGCGATCTTGCCTTCCGAGATGATCAGCTCCAGCAGGTCGCTGACCACCAGGGCATCCTGGGTATAGGAAATCACGTCGCCCGTCTTCAGCGGCGCCTCCTCGGCGCCCGGTTCCAGCACCACGAACTTGGAGCCGAACAGCCCGTCGGTATGGATCGAGGCCGACGAATCCTTCGGCAGCTTGACCGGGTCGTCGAAGCGCAGCGTGATCACCGCGCGGTATTGCTTGTCCAACTTCATGTCGACGACCTTGCCGATGGCGATGCCGCCCATGCGCACCTCGGCGCCGTCGGCGAGCCCATCGACCTTGTTGAACTTGGCCTGCACCACCAACCCCGACGTCGCCGCCAGCGGCTCCGAGCGGGCATTCATGAACACCAGCACCGCCGCCAGGGCCAGCACCGTCAACGCTCCGATCACGATTTCTTGGACTTCACGCGCCATCGCGGCTTACGCCTCTCGCCCAGCCGGCAACCTCATTCCGGCGTCCAGGCCTCGTAGTCGCCGGTCGCCGCCGCGCGCGCGCCCCCCCTATAGGCGTGTCCCGCCGGCCGGTAGGCTCCTGCCGTGCCGGTCAGGTTGGCTTCGTGCGGTTTCTGCCAGGGTTTCGGCTGCGCCGACATCTGGGTCAGCGGCTCCGCCACCGTATGGTGCAGCCAGGCATGCCATTCCGCCGGCACCTTGGACGAATCCTTCGCGCCCTTGAACAGGCACCAGCGCTGCTCGCGCCCCCAGCGCTTCTTGGTCTTGGAGCGGTAGTAACGGTTGCCATACTCGTCGGTACCGACGAGTTCGCCGTTGAACCAGGTGAAGATGATGGTGCCGATATCCATGTGCCGATCCCGTTTTCGTCGCGAACTGCCCTTGCGGGCGATAGCATCCGATGTTGGCGGAACTATGGCATCCAAGCCCGCTGGCGTCCAGCGGTTCGCGCCCTGCCCCCCTCGCCGCCGGCCACAAGATATAGGGCGTCGGCCAAGCCCTTGTGCCGGCTTGCAAATCCCGGACACCCCCGCCGGCGGGACCCGCGAATTCCGATTCGCGCCAAGGAATCCAACGATTCGCGGCACCTGCGAATTAACACAAAATAAAGCGTTTTGGGGATAAATATTACGCTAGATATAGTATTTTCCTGTTGCGGACAAAATTTCGATGCTCTACATTTTGTAGCTGTTGACCCTGGGCAGGACCAACATATTGAAGCGCTAAATACCGCGAATAGCGCTGAAAAAGTGGGCCGCCTTGCTTGGCAACAGGGGCCGAAGAGCGGTCTGAGAATGGAGCCGAAAAGGTTCCGCGACGAGGATATAACCCTTTTAAGACAACGTGGGGGCAAGATGCGCATCACGCGACAATTCACCGAGGACACCCTTTCACCCTATGCGGCTTTCGATTTCCGCAGGACGTCGAGTGAAATCAAGAATCCTGACGGATCGACCGTCTTCAAGTTGGATGAAATGGAAGTTCCCAGTGACTGGTCGCAGGTGGCCTGTGACGTGCTGGCGCAAAAATACTTCCGCAAGGCCGGCGTGCCGGCCAAGCTCCGCAAGGTCGAGGAGAACGACGTTCCGTCTTGGCTGTGGCGCTCCGAGCCCGACGAGGAAGCACTCGAGGAACTGCCGAAAGACCAGCGCTTCGGCGGCGAGACCAGCGCCAAGCAGGTGTTCGACCGGCTCGCCGGGACCTGGTGCTACTGGGGCTGGAAAGGCGGTTACTTCGATTCCGAGGAAGACGCCCGCGCCTACTTCGATGAAATGCGCTATTCGCTCTGTGCGCAGTTGGCGGCGCCGAACTCGCCGCAGTGGTTCAATACCGGGCTGCACTGGGCCTACGGCATCGACGGCCCGGCGCAGGGCCACCACTATGTGGATTTCAAGACCGGCCGATTGATCCGTTCCGAATCGTCTTACGAGCATCCGCAGCCGCACGCCTGCTTCATCCAGTCCGTCGCCGACGACCTGGTCAACGAGGGCGGCATCATGGACCTCTGGGTGCGCGAGGCGCGCCTGTTCAAGTACGGCTCCG
>JAYPEK010000010.1:0-93675 GCA_038125725.1 Rhodospirillaceae bacterium | reverse complement strand
CGCGAAGGCGGCCGCACCGTCGGCGCCGGCGTCGTCGCGTCGATCATCGAGTAACTGGGTAATCGCCGGTCCCTCCAAGAGGGGCCGGCGCAACTGATTTTGGGGCTACGGCCATGGAACAACAGAACATTAGAATTCGGCTGAAGGCGTTTGATCATCGCGTCCTCGACCAATCCGCCCGTGAGATCGTCAATACGGCGCAGCGGACGGGTGCGACGGTACGTGGTCCCATTCCGCTGCCGACCCGTATTGAGAAATACACGGTCCTGCGGTCGCCGCACATCGATAAGAAATCCCGTGAACAGTTCGAGATTCGCACCCACAAGCGGGTTCTCGACATCGTCGATCCGACGCCGCAAACGGTGGACGCGCTGATGAAGCTCGACCTCGCCGCCGGCGTCGACGTCGAAATCAAGCTGTAAGGAGCGCGACCATGAGAACCGGTTTGATCGCGCAAAAGCTCGGCATGACCCGCCGTTTCATGGACGACGGCGTGCATGTGCCGATCACCGTCCTGAAGGTGGACAACGTTCAGGTCGTTCAGCAGCGCACCGCCGACACCGACGGCTATGCCGCCCTGCAGTTGGGCTGGGGCACGGCCAAGGTGAAGAACGTTTCCAAGCCCATGCGCGGCCATTTCGCCAAGGCGAAAGTGGAACCGAAGCGCAAGCTGATGGAATTCCGCGTTGCCGACGACGCCATGGTCGATGTCGGCCAGGAGATCGTCCCCAGCCACTTCGTTCCGGGCCAGAAGGTCGACGTTGCCGGCACCACGATCGGTAAGGGTTTCGCCGGCGGTATGAAACGGCACGGCTTCGGCGGCCTGCGCGCTTCGCACGGCGTCTCCATCAATCACCGTTCGCTCGGTTCCACCGGGCAGTGCCAGGACCCGGGCAAGGTGTTCAAGGGCAAGAAGATGGCCGGCCAAATGGGCAGCGTGCGTGTCACCACCCAGAACCTGGAAATCGTCGACGTCGACGACGAGCGCGGCCTGATCCTGGTTCGCGGCGCGATCCCGGGTTCGAAGGGCGGTTTTGTCCGCATCACCGACGCCGTCAAGGCTGTCCGCCCGGAAGGTGTGCCGTACCCGGCCGCCACAAAGGGCGACGCCGCGCCGGCCGAAGCCGAGGAAGCACTGGCCGAGGAAGCCGTTGCCGACGAGGCCCCGGCCGAAGAAGCGCCGGTCGAAGCCGCGGCTCCGGAAGCGGAAGCCCAGCCGGAAGCCGAAGCGGAAGCGCCGGCCGACGACGCGGCGGACGCCGAGAAAGAGAAGGAATAACCGGCGATGAAACTGGACGTCATCGATCTGGCCAACAAGAAGACCGGCACCATCGAGCTCGACGACGCGGTCTTTGGCGTCGAGGTCCGCAAGGATCTGTTGGCCCGTACCGTGAACTGGCAGCTCGACAAGCGCCAGAGCGGCAACCACAAGGCCAAGGAACGCGCGGAAGTCAGCGGCACCAAGTCGAAGCCGTTCCGCCAGAAAGGCACCGGCCGTGCGCGTCAGGGCACCATGCGTGCCCCGCAGATGCGCGGCGGCGGCGTCGTATTCGGCCCGCGCGTGCGCAGCCACGCCACCGGCCTGCCGAAGAAGGTCCGCAGCCTGGCGCTGAAGAGCGCGCTGTCGGCTAAGCAGGCCGAAGGCAAGCTGGTTATCCTCGACGAAGCCAAGGCCAAGTCGCCGAAGACCGCTGAACTGGCGAAGGCGCTGAGGGCTTTCGATTGGGGCCGTGCGCTGGTCATCGACGGCGCGGAACTGGACGACAACTTCGCCAAGGCGACCCGCAACATCGCCGGCATCGACTTGCTGCCGAGCGTCGGCGCCAACGTTTACGACATTCTGCGCCGCGACACCCTGGTGCTCACCAGGGACGCGGTTGCCCAGTTGACGGAGCGCTTGAAATGAGCCGGTACGCCTCTCTTCGCGACAAAAAACCGAGCCGCGAGCGCATGTACGAACTGCTGCGCGCGCCGCTGATCACGGAAAAATCGACGCTCATCAGCGAGTACAACCAGGTTTCCTTCTGGGTGCCGCTGGATGCGCACAAGTTTGAAATCAAGCACGCCGTGGAAGGCCTGTTCGACGTCAAGGTCACCGACGTCAACACCATCCGTGCCAAGGGCAAGGTCAAGAAGTTCCGTGGCCGCCCGGGCGTTCGCTCCGACCGCAAGAAGGCGATCGTGACGCTGGCCGAAGGCCAGTCCATCGACGTCACCACGGGCATCTAGGGAGAGGTCAGGAACAATGGCACTGAAAAGCTTCAATCCGACGACTCCCGGCCAGCGTAGCCTGGTCATCGTCGATCGTTCGGGCCTCTGGAAGGGCAAGCCCGAGAAGACCCTGACCGAGGGCCTGCGCGGCAAGGGCGGTCGCAATAACAACGGCCGCGTCACCGCGCGCCGGCGTGGCGGCGGTCACAAGCGCCGTTACCGCGTCATCGACTTCAAGCGCAACAAGTTCGACGTGCCGGCGACGGTCGAGCGTATCGAATACGATCCGAACCGTTCCGCCTTTATCGCGTTGATCAAGTATGAAGACGGTGATCTCGCCTACATCCTGGCGCCGCAGCGCGTGCGCGAGGGTGACCAGGTGATCGCCGGCGCCAGCGCCGACATCAAGCCGGGCAACGCCATGCCGATGCAGGCGATCCCGGTCGGCACCATCGTCCACAACGTGGAGATGAAGCCTGGCAAGGGCGGCCAGTTGGCGCGTGCCGCCGGTACCTACGCCCAGATCATCGGTAAGGACCAGGGCTACGCCCAGCTTCGCCTGATTTCCGGCGAACTGCGCATGGTTCGTGCCGAGTGCATGGCCACCATCGGTGCCGTCTCGAACCCGGACCAGCAGAACGTCAAGCTGGGCAAGGCCGGCCGCAAACGCTGGCTCGGCAAGCGCCCGGCCGTTCGCGGTGTCGCCATGAACCCGATCGACCACCCGCATGGCGGCGGCGAAGGCCGCACCTCGGGCGGCCGTCATCCGGTCAGCCCGTGGGGTAAGCCCACCAAGGGCAAGCGCACCCGCTCCAACAAGAAGACCGACCGGCTCATCATGCGCCGTCGTCGGTCGCGCAAGTAAAGGAGGGCTATCGTGCCTCGTTCCGTTTGGAAAGGACCGTTCGTCGACGGTTATCTGCTGAAGAAGGCGGAAGAAGCGCGGGCTTCGGGCCGCAAGAGCGTGATCAAGACCTGGTCCCGCCGCTCGACCATCCTGCCGCAGTTCGTCGGCCTGACCTTCGGTGTCTACAACGGCCAGAAGTTCGTTCCGGTGCTCGTCACCGAGGACATGATCGGCCACAAGATGGGCGAGTTCTCGCCCAGCCGGACCTATTTCGGTCATGGCGCCGACAAAAAGGCGAAGAGGTAAGTCATGGGTAAGAGCGCAGCCGAACGGCCGTACGCCGATAACGAAGCGATGGCTTTTTCCAAGCACATCCGCGTCAGCCCGCAGAAGCTCAATGTCGTTGCCGAGAGCATTCGCGGCCTGAACTGCGAGAATGCGCTGGCCGAACTGCAGTTCTCGCGCCGCCGCGTCGCCGGCGAGGTGAAGAAGCTGCTGGAAAGCGCCATCGCCAACGCCGAGAACAACCACCAGCTTGACGTCGACCGTCTGTACGTGGCGGAAGCCACTGTCGGCCGCGCCATGGTCATGAAACGTTGGCGTGCCCGGGCTCGCGGCCGCGTCGGCCGGATCCAGAAGCCGTTTTCGAACCTGCGGCTTGTGGTGCGCGAACGTGAGGAGAACGAGTAATGGGTCAGAAAGTCAATCCGATCGGTCTGCGCGTCGGTATCAACCGGACCTGGGATTCGCGCTGGTACGCGGACGGCGACTACGCTGATCTGCTGCACGAAGACCTGCGCATCCGCGACTACCTGAAGGACACCCTGTCGCAGGCGGGCGTTTCCAAGATCATCATCGAGCGTCCGGCGAAAAAGGCCCGCGTCACCATTCACACCGCCCGCCCGGGTGTCGTGATCGGCAAGAAGGGCACCGACATCGAGAAGCTGCGCCAGAAAATCTCGACCATGACGGCGTCGGAAGTGCACCTGAACATCGTCGAAGTGCGCAAGCCCGAGATCGATGCCCAACTGGTGGCCGAGAACGTCGCCCAGCAGATCGAGCGCCGTGTCTCCATCCGCCGCGCCATGAAGCGGGCCGTGCAGTCGGCCATGCGCATGGGCGCCGAGGGCATCCGCATCAACTGCGCCGGCCGTCTGGGCGGTGCCGAAATCGCGCGCATGCAGTGGTACCGCGAAGGCCGCGTGCCGCTGCACACGCTGCGTGCCAACGTCGATTACGCCGAATCGCCGGCGGTCACCACCTACGGCGTCTGCGGCGTCAAGGTGTGGATCTACAAGGGTGACATCTGGTCGCACGACCCGATGGCACTCGACAAGCTGGCTCAGGAACAGCAGCCGCAACGCTAAGGCGGGCCGATAAAGAGAGAACAAGACTATGCTGCAACCGAAACGCACAAAGTTCCGCAAGGCGCACAAAGGCCGTATCCACGGCAAGGCCAAGGGCGGCACGACGCTGAACTTCGGCGCCTATGGCCTCAAGGCCGTGACGCCCGAACGCGTCACCGCGCGCCAGATCGAAGCCGCGCGCCGCGCCATGACCCGTCACATGAAACGTGCCGGCCGTGTGTGGATCCGCATCTTCCCGGATGTCCCGGTGTCCCAGAAGCCCGCTGAGGTCCGCCAGGGCAAGGGTAAGGGTAGCCCGGAATACTGGGTCTGCCGGGTGAAGCCGGGCCGGATCATGTTCGAGATGGATGGCGTGCCGTTGGATGTCGCCAAGCGCGCCATGGAACTCGCCGCCGCCAAGCTGCCGGTGAAGACCAAGTTCGTCACCCGCTTGGGTGAAGGAGAATAGAACGATGAAAGCCGCCGACGTGAGAGCCAAAAGCGACGACGAGTTGAAGGAAGAGTTGCTGACGCTGCGCAAGGAAGCGTTCAACCTGCGCTTCCAGACGGCCAGCGGTCAGCTCGAGAATACGGCGCGTGTGCGCCAGGTACGGCGCGACATCGCGCGCATCAAAACGGTCCTGCACGCGCGCGGCGACGCGCCGGCAGCGTCCTGAACGGAGGGAACCGGTTATGCCCAAACGGGTTTTGAAAGGTGTCGTGGTCAGCGACAAACAAGATAAGACGGTGACCGTCCGTGTCGAGCGCCAGATCAAGCATCCGGTCTACGGCAAGGTCATCCGGCGTTCGAAGAAGTACGCCGCCCATGATGAAGCCAACGCCTGCAAGGTCGGCGACCTGGTTTCGATCCGCGAGTGCGTGCCCATTTCCAAGCGTAAGACTTGGGAAGTGGTCGGCGAAGGCGCCTGAGCGCCCAATTTTGACGAAGAAGGGTTAAAGAGATGATCCAAGCCGAAAGCAATCTCGACGTCGCCGACAACTCGGGCGCGCGCCGGGTGCAGTGCATCAAGGTGCTCGGCGGGTCGAAGCGGAAATACGCCTCGGTGGGCGACGTTATCGTCGTCACCGTGAAAGAGGCCATTCCGCGCGGTCGCGTGAAAAAAGGTGAAGTCCTGCAGGCAGTCGTGGTCCGCACGGCCAAGGACATCCAGCGCAAGGACGGCACTTCGATCCGGTTCGACAACAACGCCGCGGTGCTGATCAACAAGCAGGGCGAGCCCATCGGGACCCGTATCTTCGGCCCGGTGACCCGCGAGCTGCGCGCCAAGCGCTATATGAAGATCATTTCCCTGGCGCCGGAGGTGCTGTGATGGCGACGAAAGTGAAGATCAAGAAGGGCGACAAGGTGGTCGTCCGCACCGGCCGCGACAAGGGCAAGACCGGCGAGGTCTTGAAAGTGTTCCCGAGCCGCAACCGGGCCATCGTCCAAGGCGTCAACCGGGTGAAGCGCCACCAGCGTGCGAGCCAGGCCAGCGCCGGCGGTATCATCGAGAAGGAAGCGACGATCGATATTTCGAACCTCGCCCACCTCGACCCCAAGGACGACAAGCCGACCCGGGTTGGTTTCAAGGTTCTCGACGACGGCCGCAAAGTGCGTTTCGCCAAGCGGTCCGGCGAGATCATCGATAGTTAAGGTGAAGTCAAATGGCACGCTTGCGTGAAGATTATGAACAGCGGATCAAGTCGGCCCTGATGGACGAGTTCAACTATTCGTCCGTCATGCAGGTGCCGAAGCTTGAGAAGATCGTCATCAACATGGGTGTTGGCGAAGCTTCCCAGGACCGTAAAAAGATCGAGGGTGCGGTCTCCGACATGACCCGCATCTCCGGCCAGAAGCCGGTGATCACCCGGGCCAAGAAGTCGATCGCCACCTATAAGCTGCGCGAAGGCATGATCGTCGGCTGCAAGGTGACCCTGCGCCGCGAACGGGCGTACGAGTTCCTCGACCGCCTGGTCAACATCGCGCTGCCGCGCGTGCGTGATTTCCGGGGCATTTCCGGCAAGAGCTTCGACGGCAATGGCAACTACGCCATGGGCCTCAAGGAACAGATCGTGTTCCCCGAGATCGACTACGATCAGGTGGATCAGATCAGGGGCATGGACATCATCATCTGCACCTCGGCCAAGTCCGACGCGGAAGCGAAGTCCTTGCTCAAGCATTTCAACATGCCGTTTACGAACTGACGGACGACGGAGACAGTTTATGGCTAAGAAAAGCGCCATCGAGAGAAACAAGAAACGCGAACGCCTGGCGAAGAAATTCGCATCCAAACGCGCGCGCCTGAAGGCCGCCGCCAAGGATGAGAATTTGTCGCCGGAAGAGCGCTTCAACGCGCGCCTGAAACTGGCTGAACTGCCGCGCAACGCGGCGCCGGTTCGTCAACGCCTGCGCTGCGGCCTTTCGGGCCGTCCGCGCGGCAACTATCGCAAGTTCAAACTCAGCCGCATTGCCGTGCGCGACCTGGCCTCCGCTGGTCAGATCCCCGGCATGGTCAAGTCGAGCTGGTAAGGAGGGACGTAGATGTCCATGACCGATCCCTTGGGTGATATGCTGACCCGCATCCGCAATGGTCAGCGGGCCCGCAAGAACCGTATCATGTCGCCGGCCTCGAAGCTGCGTTCCAACGTTCTCGACGTGCTGAAGCGCGAAGGTTATATCCGGGATTACTCCCAGCATGAATTGCGCCCCGGCGTGTCCGAGATCGAAATTCAGTTGAAGTATCACGAGGGCGAGCCGGTGATCCGCGAGATTTCCCGCGTGTCCAAGCCGGGCCGCCGGGTCTACTCGAAGATCAAGGACCTGCAGCGGGTCTACAACGGCTTGGGTATTGCCATTCTGTCGACGCCGCGTGGCGTGCTCTCGGACTCCGAGGCGCGCGACCAGAACGTCGGCGGTGAAGTTCTCTGCCAGGTGTTTTGATCGAGCGTCCGGCTGGTCTCTGAGAAGGATTAGGATAGAACAATGTCGCGTATCGGAAAAAACCCGGTTGAAGTTCCGGACGGCGTTTCCGTCGAAATCGCCGGCGTCGTGGTCACCGCCAAGGGCAAGCTCGGAGAGCTTTCCGCGCGCCTCACCGACGACGTGGATATCGCCCAGGACGGCAACCTGATCACCGTCAGCCCGCGTGAAGGCGCGCCTGGCGCCCGCAAGATGTGGGGCACGTCGCGCAGCGTCATCGCCAACCTGGTCGAGGGCGTTAGCCAAGGCTTCACCAAGAAGCTGGAAATTAACGGCGTCGGTTACCGCGCCCAGGTGCAGGGCAAGGACCTGGTCCTGCAGTTGGGTTTCAGCCACGACGTGACGTTCCCGATCCCGGAAGGCATCATCATCAATTGCCCGGATCAGACCCACGTCGAGATCTCCGGCGCCGACAAGCAGAAGGTCGGTCAGGTCGCCGCGGTCATTCGCGCCTACCGTCCGCCGGAACCCTACAAGGGCAAGGGGATCAAGTACGAGGACGAATACATCCTGCGCAAGGAAGGCAAGAAGAAGTAATCATGGCCAACAAGAAATCCAATCAGCGGCGCGCGTTCACCACGCGCAACCGCATCCGGCAGCGGGCCGGCGAACGGCCCCGGCTGTCGGTTCATCGCACCGGCAGGCACATCTATGCCCAGGTCATCGACGACAAGGACGGCAAGACCTTGGCCGCTGCGTCCTCCCTGGACAAGGAATTGCGCGGGAAGCTGAAAACCGGCGCCACCGTCGAGGCCGCGGGTGCGGTCGGCAAGACGCTCGCCGAGCGCGCCGCCAAGCAAGGCGTTAAAGAGGTCGTGTTCGATCGTGGCGGTTTCCGCTACCACGGTCGCGTGAAGGCATTGGCAGACGGGGCCCGCGAGGGCGGCCTGTCGTTCTAGGAGTGAGTTGAGATGGCAGATACCTCTTCCCCGCGCGGTCCCAGGCGCGATCAGAGCGGCGGTGGCCGCGGCGGCCGCGGTCGTGACCGTGAGCGCGAACGCGATCGCGATGACGGCGACGAGCTGATCGACAAGCTGGTGCACATCAACCGTGTCGCCAAGGTCGTCAAGGGCGGCCGCCGGTTCTCGTTCGGCGCCCTGGTGGTGGTCGGCGACGGCCGCGGCCGGGTCGGCTGCGGTACCGGCAAGGCGCGGGAAGTGCCGGAAGCCATCCGTAAGGCCACCGACGCTGCCAAGCGCAACATGGTTCGCGTGCCGCTGCGTGAAGGCCGTACGCTGCACCACGACGTCAAGGGCCGTTTCGGCGCCGGCAAGGTCGTGCTGCGCGCGGCGCCTCCGGGTACCGGCATCATCGCCGGCGGCCCGATGCGCGCCGTGTTCGAGACCATGGGTGTGCAGGACGTCGTTGCCAAGTCCATCGGCTCGGCCAACCCGCACAACATGGTGAAGGCCACCTTTGAAGCCCTCAACGGCTGCACGTCGCCGCGCGGCGTTGCGTCGCGCCGGGGCAAGAAGGTCGGCGACATCGTTTCCCGCCGCGGCGAACAGGCCGCCGGCTAACGGGAGTTGACGAACATGGCTGGCAAGACAAATACAATTAAGGTAACCCAGATCAAGAGCCCCATCGGCCGTCCGGCCGACCAGCGTGAAACGCTGAAGGGCCTGGGTCTGAATAAGATGAACCGCACGCGCGAGCTCGAGGATACGCCGTCGGTGCGGGGCATGATCAACAAGGTGAGCCACCTCGTGCGGGTGGAGGAGGCCGGCTGAAGCCGGCCGGCAATCATCGACTACCGTTGGGAACAGGTATCATGAAGCTGAACGAACTCCAGGACAACCCGGGCGCCGTCCGCAATCGCAAGCGCGTCGGCCGCGGCATCGGTTCCGGCACCGGCAAGACGTCGGGCTCCGGCCAAAAGGGCCAGAAATCCCGCTCGGGCGTCAGCCTGCTCGGCTTCGAGGGCGGCCAAATGCCGCTGTATCGCCGCTTGCCGAAGCGCGGGTTCAACAACCCGTTCTCCAAGCAGTATGCGGAAGTCAACGTCGGCAATCTGCAGACGGCCGTCGACGCCGGCAAGCTCGACGCCAAGAAGCCGGTCACCGGCGACGCTTTGGTCGAAGCCGGCCTGGCGCGCAAGTCGCGTGACGGCGTGCGTCTGTTGGGCAAGGGCGAGCTTTCGGCGAAACTCGATCTTCAGGTGGCTTCCGCCTCCAAGGGCGCCATTGCCGCGGTCGAGAAGGCCGGCGGCAGCGTGACCCTGCCGGAGCCGAAGGAAAAGCCGGAAGGCAAGGGCAAGCGCCGCGACAAGCTCTCGGCCGAGCGCAAGGCGGCCCGCGCCGCCCTGCAGGACGCCTGACGAACCGATAGTCGACCCTCGCGGGGCTTCCCCGCGAGCCAAAGGGAGTTAACCCCGTTCCATGGCTTCAGCCGCCGAGCAACTCGCAGCCAACATGAATTTCGGGGCCTTCGCCAAGGCCACGGAATTGAAGCAGCGCATCTGGTTTACCCTGGGTGCGCTCATCGTCTATCGGCTCGGGACCTATATTCCGCTGCCGGGTATCGATTCGACGGTGTTGGCCGACATCTTCCGCCAGAATCAGGGCGGCATTCTCGGCATGTTCGACATGTTCGCCGGCGGCGCGCTCGGCCGCATGTCGATCTTCGCGCTCAACATCATGCCGTACATTTCGGCGTCGATCATCATGCAGTTGATGAGCGCCGTCTCGCCGCAGATGGAAGCGCTGAAGAAGGAAGGCGAGAGCGGCCGCAAGAAAATCAACCAGTACACCCGCTATTTGACGGTGGCAATCTGCGCCCTGCAGGCCTACGGCATTTCCGCCGGCATCGAGGGCATGTCGTCGAGCGCCGGCCCGGCGGTCACGGATCCTGGCCTGTTCTTCCGTTTCTCCGTCGTCGTCACGCTGGTCGGCGGCACCATGTTCCTGATGTGGCTGGGTGAGCAGATCACCGCGCGCGGCGTCGGCAACGGCATTTCGCTGATTATCATGGCCGGTATCGTCGCCAACCTGCCGAGCGCTCTCGCCGGCACCTTGGAGTTGGGCCGCACCGGCGCGCTTTCCACCGGATTTATCATCTTCCTGCTGGTGATGTCGGTGGCGACCATCTATTTCATCGTCTTCATGGAGCGCGCCCAGCGCCGGATCATCATCCAGTATCCGAAGCGCCAGCGTGGCAACAAAATGACCGGCGGCGAAAGCTCGCATTTGCCGCTGAAATTGAACACCGCCGGTGTGATTCCGCCGATTTTCGCCAGCTCCATCCTTCTGATGCCGATCACGGTGATGAGCTTCTCGGCTGGGCAGGGACCGGAATGGATGACCACCGTCGCCGCTTATCTCGGCCGCGGCCAGCCGGTTTACCTGGTGCTGTACATCTCTTTGGTGGTGTTCTTCGCGTTCTTCTACACCGCTGTGGTGTTCAACCCCGAGGAAACCGCCGACAATCTGAAGAAATACGGCGGCTTCGTGCCGGGTATCCGGCCGGGTAAGAATACCGCTCAGTACCTGGACAAGGTGCTGACCCGCTTGACGGTGATTGGCGCCGGCTACTTGGCCATCATCTGCCTGCTGCCGGAATTGCTGATTTCCAGGTTTTCCGTGCCGTTCTATTTCGGTGGTACCAGCCTGCTGATCGTGGTCACGGTGACCATGGACACGGTGGCCCAGGTGCAATCTCATCTGATCGCGCACCAATACGAAGGCCTGATTAAGAAGTCGAGGCTGCGGGGGCGCAAGGGATGACGATCGTCATTCTTCTGGGCCCGCCGGGGTGCGGCAAGGGTACCCAGGCGAAGACGATCCAGGAGATTCGAAAAATCGTGCAGCTATCGACCGGCGAGATGCTGCGCGCCGAAGTGGCCGCCGGGAGTGACGTGGGAAAGAGAGCGAAGGAGATTATCGAGGCCGGGAAGTTCGTGCCGGATGAATTGATCGTCGAACTGGTGTCCAACCGGATCCAGAAGCCCGATTGCGAGAACGGGTTCATCCTCGACGGTTTTCCGCGCACATTGCCGCAGGCCGAAGCGCTGGATCGCATGCTCGAGTCCCTCGGCCTGAAGATCGATCACGTGATCGAGTTCGAGGTCGACGAGGGGGCTCTGGTCAGGCGGATCACCGGGCGCTATTCGTGCGATACCTGCGGCGCCGGCTATCACGAGGAGTTCCAGAAGCCCCAGGTGGATGGCGTTTGCGACAAGTGTGGCGGGCGCGAATTCTCCAAACGGGCGGATGACAACGAGGCAACGGTAAAGGCCAGGCTGGTCGAATACCACAAGCTGACGGAACCGATTACCGGTTACTACGAGAAGGCCGGGGTTCTCAGCAGGGTGGATGGCATGGCCGATATTGGCGAGGTAACGAAACAGATCGATACGATCTTGGGATAAAGGCGGAGTTTACAAGGTGTTTCAAGGGGATGAGCGTGTTGACTTGCCCTTGGAAAGCCCTATAATTCCGCCCTTCATTATCCCGTCGGACGGAATTTTTTTGGATCCAAACTCTTAAGGAGTACGAGCTTTGGCGCGCATTGCTGGTGTAAACATTCCGACTGGAAAACGGGTGGTCATCGCGCTCACCTACATCCACGGAATCGGTCGGACGTCGGCCGAAAAAATCTGCGAAAAGAATGGGATACCCGCGGAACGGCGGGTTTTTGATCTGACCGACGACGAGTTGAGCCGGATCCGCGATACCATCGACCAGGATTACCAGGTCGAGGGTGATCTGCGCCGCGAACATGCGATGAACGTCAAGCGGCTGATGGACCTCGGCTGTTACCGCGGTCTTCGTCATCGCCGTGGTCTGCCGGTGCGCGGCCAGCGTACCCACACTAATGCCCGTACCCGCAAGGGTCCGGCGAAACCCATCGCTGGCAAAAAGAAAGCCACGAAGTAATAAGGAGCGGTCATGGCCAAGGCAAGCACACGCGTGCGCCGTCGCGAGCGCAAGAACATCACGTCGGGCGTGGCGCACGTCAACGCGACGTTCAACAACACGATGATTACCATTACCGACGCCCAGGGCAACGCCATTGCCTGGTCGTCCGCCGGTTCCCAGGGGTTCAAGGGTTCGCGTAAATCGACGCCTTATGCGGCGCAGATCGCGGGCGAGGACGCCGGCCGCAAGGCCATGGAACATGGCATGAAGACCCTCGAGGTCGAGGTCAAGGGCCCGGGCGCGGGCCGCGAATCCGCACTGCGCGCGCTGCAAGCCGTCGGGTTCACGATCACCTCGATCCGGGACGTGACGCCGATCCCGCATAACGGGTGCCGGCCGCGCAAACGGCGCCGGGTCTAATCCGGGTTCTGTCCCGGGGAAGCGCTTGGCTTCCCCTCGATATTCGGTCTTGGCCGGTCATTCGGCCAAATTGGTTTTCGTGACGAGCATGAGGTCACTTCCGTGATTCAAAACAACTGGCAACAACTAATCAAACCCACGAAACTCGACATCGTTCCCGGCGGCGATCCTTCGCGCACCGCGACCGTGGTCGCCGAACCGCTGGAGCGCGGTTTCGGCCTGACGCTGGGTAACGCGCTGCGTCGCGTGCTGCTGTCGTCGCTGCAGGGTGCGGCCATTACCGCCGTGCAGATCGACGGTGTCCTGCACGAGTTTTCGTCCATTCCGGGTGTGCGTGAGGATGTCACCGACATCGTTCTCAACATCAAGTCCATCGGTCTGCGCATGCATGCCGAAGGGCCGAAGCGCATGACGCTTTCCAAGGAAGGCCCGGGCGACGTCAAGGCCGGCGACATCGAAGCCGGCGCCGACATCGAGATCATGAACCCGGATCTGGTGATCTGCCATCTGGACAAGGGTGCCAAGCTCAACATGGAGCTGACCGTCGAGATCGGCAAAGGCTACGTGGCGGCGGCGCAGAACCGTCCCGAGGACAGCCCCATCGGCCTGATCCCGGTGGACGCGGTGTTCTCGCCGGTGCGCAAGGTTTCCTACAAGGTCGACAACACCCGCGTCGGCCAGGTTACCGACCACGACAAGCTGTCCGTGGAAGTGACCACCAACGGCGCCGTGACGCCGGACGACGCGGTTGCCCTTGCTGCGCGCATCCTGCAGGATCAGCTTCAGTTGTTCATCAACTTCGAGGACCCGCAGGTCAAGAAGGCGGAAGAGGAGCAGGAGGATCTGCCCTTCAACCGCAATCTGCTGCGCAAGGTGGACGAATTGGAGCTTTCCGTGCGTTCCGCCAACTGCCTCAAGAACGACAATATCATCTACATCGGCGATCTGGTGCAGAAGAGCGAAGCGGACATGCTGCGCACCCCCAACTTCGGCCGCAAGTCCTTGAACGAAATCAAGGAAGTGCTCGGCCACATGGGCCTGCACCTGGGCATGGAAATTCCCACCTGGCCGCCGGAAAACATTGAGGACATGGCCAAAAAGCTGGAAGATCCGTTCTAGGCCGTTAACGCATTTAAAAAGAAGGGCTTGAGCCCCAAGATAAAAGGGCCCGCGGGTAAAATGGCACGCGCGGGCGAGACAAGAGAAGGAGCCTGAACATGAGACACGGACACGGTTACCGTAAACTCAACCGCACCCATTCGCACCGCAAGGCGATGTTCGCCAACATGGTGGTGTCGCTGCTCACCCATGAGCAGATCAAGACCACGCTGCCGAAGGCCAAGGAACTGCGCCGCATCGCCGACAAGATGATCTCGCTCGGCAAGAAGGGCACGCTGCATGCGCGTCGTCAGGCGGCGTCGTACCTGCGTGACGACGCGTCGCTGGCGAAACTGTTCGATACCCTGGCGGACCGCTACAAGGACCGCCCCGGCGGCTATACCCGCGTCCTGAAGGCCGGTTTTCGCTATGGCGACAGTGCGCCGATGGCCGTGATCGAACTGGTTGACCGCGATCCCGACGCCAAGGGCGCCGAGGACAAGGCCCGCCACGAGGCCGAAATGGAAGCCGAGGAAGCGCTGGAAGTCGGCGCCTGAGCGGCGGCCAAACGGCCGGCTAGAAACGAGGCAGCCGCTTGCGGCTGCCTTTTTTCGTTGCGCCCGAGCCAATTTTTGCCAATCTCTTTTGAGACCATGCCGAACATCATGATCCGCTCCGCCATCTTACTCGCGTTCCTGGCCGTCCTTGCCTGGGGGCAGAACGCCGATGCGCAGAAATCCGTGCCTGGCAGCCAGGAAGAGATCACGCTCTCGTTCGCGCCGCTGGTGAAGTCAGCGGCGCCGGCGGTGGTCAACATCTATACCCATAAGATCGTGCGCGAGCGCCAGGCGGTGCCGCTGTTCAACGATCCGTTCTTCCGCCGTTTCTTCGGCGAAGGCTTCGGTTTCGGTCTGCAGCAGCCGCGCCAGCGCCAGCAGAATTCGCTGGGATCGGGCGTCATCGTCAGCAGCGATGGGCTGATTGTCACCAACCGCCACGTTATCGAGGGCGCCGACGCCATCCGCGTGGTGCTGCACGACCGGCGCGAGTTCGAGGCCAAGATCATGGTCACTGACGAAAAGACGGACCTGGCGGTGCTGCGTGTGGGTTCTGGCGGCGAACCGCTGCCGGTGCTGCATCTCAAGGATTCCGATGATCTCGAGGTCGGCGACCTAGTGCTGGCTATCGGCAATCCCTTCGGCGTCGGCCAGACGGTGACCAGCGGCATCGTCTCGGCGGTGTCGCGCACATCGATCGGCAGCTCCGATCTCAACGCCTTCATCCAGACCGACGCGGCGATCAACCCGGGCAACTCCGGCGGCGCGCTGGTGGCCATGGATGGCCGCCTGGTCGGCGTCAATACCGCCATTTATTCGAAGAGCGGCGGTTCGCACGGCATCGGCTTCGCCATCCCGTCGAACATGGTGCGCGCGGTGCTGCGCTCGATCGGCGACAACGGTAAGCTGGTGCGGCCGTGGCTGGGGGCGACGGGGCAGGTCGTGACCTTCGATATCGCCAATTCGCTGGGTTTGAAGCGGCCGGGCGGCGTGCTGATCAATGCCGTGCACGGTGCCGGCGCGGCTTCCGGAGCGGGGCTCAAGCCGGGCGACGTGCTGCTCGCTATCAACGGCCACGAGATCCAGGACAACGCTACCATGAACCACCGCATCGCCACCCTGCCGGTGGGCGAGACGGCGGTGCTGCGGGTCTGGCGGGCCGGCAAGACGCGCGCGCTCAACGTCAGGCTTTCTCCCGCGCCGGAAACGCCGGAACGCGACGAAACCGAGATGCAGGGCGACCAGCCGCTCGCCGGCGCCACGGTGGTCAACCTGTCGCCGGCCCTGGCGGAGGAACTGGACATCGATCCCTTCCTGCAAGGGGTCATGGTGCTGCGCATGGTACGTGGATCGCCCGCCAACCGGCTGCGCTTCGCCGCCGGCGACATCATCAAGTCGGTCAACGGTCATGGCACCGATACGGTCGACGAACTGGTGGCCGAAATGCGGCGACCGGCCGAGCGCTGGCGCATTGCCATCCAGCGCCGGGGCGAAATCCGGGAGATGGTCATCAACCGGTGAACACGCTGTTTGAAAACCAGGCGCCGCGCCCGCTGGCCGACAGGCTCAGACCGCAGGCGCTGGCCGACGTGGTCGGGCAGGACCACCTGTTGGCGGAGGACGGCCCGCTCGGGCGGATGCTCAAGGCCGGGCGATTGACGTCGTTGATCCTGTGGGGGCCGCCCGGCACCGGCAAGACCACCATCGCGCAGTTGCTGGCCGCGCATACGGATTTGGAGTTCGCGCCGCTATCGGCGGTGTTCTCAGGCGTCGCGGACTTGCGGAAGGTCTTCGAACAGGCCCGGAACCGCCGCGAGATGGGGCGCGGCACGCTGCTGTTTATCGACGAGATCCATCGCTTCAATCGTGCCCAGCAGGACGGTTTCCTGCCTTACGTCGAAGACGGCACCGTGATCTTGGTTGGCGCGACGACCGAGAACCCGTCGTTCGAGCTCAACGCGGCGCTGTTGTCCCGGACCCAGGTGTTGGTGTTGCACCGGCTGGCGGAACCGGCGCTGATGGCTCTGCTGGCACGGGCCGAGGCGGAGTTGGGCAAATCGCTGCCGCTCGACGACGATGCCCGCCAGGCCCTTTGTGCCATGGCCGACGGCGATGGGCGCTATCTCCTGAACATGGCGGAAGAGGTGTTCACGCTACCCGGAGACATGCCGCTCGATCCCGCCGGGCTGGCGGAGGCCGTGCAGAAACGCGCGCCGCTTTACGACAAGTCCCAGGAAGCGCACTACAACCTGATCAGCGCGCTGCACAAGTCGCTTAGGGGCTCCGACACCGACGCCGCGCTTTACTGGTTCGCGCGCATGCTGGAAGGCGGCGAGGACCCCAACTACATCGCCAGGCGCCTGGTACGTTTCGCGGTGGAGGACGTGGGCCTCGCCGATCCGCAGGCGCTGCCGCAGGTGATTGCCGCCTGGCAGGCCTACGAGCGGCTCGGCTCGCCCGAAGGGGAGTTGGCGCTGGTGCAACTGGTGATCTATCTCGGCACGGCGCCCAAATCCAACGCCGCTTACAAGGCGCAAGGCGCGGCCAAGCGCGCGGCGCGCGAAACCGGGTCCCTGACACCGCCCATGCATATCCTAAATGCGCCCACCAAGATGATGAAAGAGATGGGCTATGGCGACGGCTACGCCTATGATCACGCCGAGGCGGAGGGCTTTTCCGGCCAGAACTACTTCCCCGACGGCATGGCGCGGGCGCGGTTCTATCACCCGGTCGACCGCGGTTTCGAACGCGAGATTGCAAAACGCCTGGCCTATTGGGATAAACTCAGGAAAGCCAAGCCGTCCGGTTGAGGACGGCGATAAGAAGGACGCAGATGGTCTTTTCCATTCAACATCTCCTGGCCGTCGGGGCCGGCGGCGCCATCGGCGCCATGGGCCGCTATACGATCATGGCGGCGGTCGGCCACTGGATCGGGCACGGCTTTCCGTGGGGAACGTTGGTGGTCAACGTCTTGGGCTCGTTCGTGCTCGGCGCCTTCGTCGAGCTTTCCGCCCTGGCCTGGTCGCCGAGCCCCGAGCTTCGGGCGTTCCTGGTGATTGGTTTCTTCGGCGCCTTCACCACCTTCTCCGCCTTCGCGCTGGACGTGCAGGTGCTGTGGGTGCGCGGCATGACCCTGTCGGCACTGGGTTACATCCTGGCGTCGGTTGCGTTCAGTGTGCTTGGCCTGTTCGCCGGCATGAGGGTACTCAGGGTGCTCCTGCAGTGAGCGGCGTGAAGACCATCGCCGTCGAGGCCGGCGACGACGGCATCCGCCTCGACCGCTGGTTCAAGAAACACTACCCAGACCTCACGCACGGGCGGCTGCAGAAACTGCTCCGGACCGGCCAAGTGCGGCTCAATGGCGGCCGCGCCAAGACCGGTGACCGCGTACAGGCGGGCCAGGAAGTCCGTGTGCCGCCGCTTGGCGACGGTACGCCGGCGGGCGAGCGGAAACACGAGCGCAAGGCGAGGCCGGCGAAAATCGACGCCAACCGTGCCGAAGACCTGCGCCGCCGCGTGCTGCACCGTGATGGCGACATGCTGATCATCGACAAGCCCGCCGGGCTGGCGGTGCAGGGCGGCTCGAAGACCGACGAGCATCTCGATGCCTACCTGGACGAACTGCGCTTCGGCGAAAAGGAACGCCCGCGCCTGGTGCACCGGCTCGACAAGGATACCTCGGGCGTTCTGGTGCTGGCGCGCAACGCCGGCGCGGCCAGGCGCCTGACGACGGCGTTCCGAAGCCGCGATGCACGCAAGCTCTATTGGGCCGTGGCTGTCGGCGTGCCGGAGATGGAACAGGGCCATATAGACGCCCGGCTGGAAAAGCGCCCGGCTGGCGCCGGTGAGCGCATGGCCGTGGTCGAGGACGGCGAAGGCCAGCGCGCCGAGACTCTCTACCAGGTCATTTCGCGCAGCGGCCGCGTCGCGTCGTGGCTGGCGATGGAACCCTTGACCGGTCGCACCCATCAATTGCGTGTGCATGCCGCCGACGTGTTGGGCTGCCCCATCGTCGGCGACGGCAAGTACGGGGGTGCTTCCGCCTTCCTGCAGGGCGACGGCATTGCGCGTGGCCTGCATCTGCACGCGCGCGGGATTCGCATCCCCAACGCTGCCGGCAAGGCGGTCGAGGCCTTTGCGCCGTTGCCGCCGCATATGGCGGCAACCTTTGCATTCCTTGGCTTTCACGAGAGCGAGGCGGAGCCCGGATTTCTCGAGCCATGACGAACCGGTCCCGCTTGGGATAGAATGAGCCCGGGCCGGCATCGCCGGTAGGGGTAACGACCTGCCATGGCAGGGGGAAGGTATCGTGCGGCTACTTCTGATCGAAGACCATGAGCGCTTCGCTGAGTTTGTGAAGGTCAGCCTGGAAAAGGAAGGTTTCGCGGTCGACGTCGTGCACAATGCCGGCGACGGTGAAGCCGCCTTCGCGGCCGTCAACTATGACGGCATCCTGCTCGACTTGGGGTTGCCGGACTTCGACGGGCTGGAACTGCTGAAGAACTGGCGCGCCGAGGGTAACGACACCCCGGTGCTGATCCTCACCGCGCGTGACGGCGTCGATGACCGTGTGCTCGGCCTCAACGTCGGTGGCGACGATTACCTGGTCAAGCCGTTTGCCATGCCGGAACTGGTGGCCCGCGTGCGCGCGCTGTTGCGACGGCCGGGCGGCGGGCTGGACTCGATCATGACCGTCGGCAACCTGTCGTTCGATACCAATGGCCGCGAATTGCAGGTCAACGGCAAGACCGTGCCCATATCGCGCCGCGAGATGGGGGTTCTGGAGCAGTTGATGCGCCGCGTCGGCCATGTGGTGCCGAAGGACGTGATGGAAGACCGCATCTACGGTTTCGACGAGGAGGTTTCATCCAATTCCGTCGAGGTGCACATCTCGCGGCTGCGCAAATGGCTGAACGAGACAGAGGCCAGCGTCGTCATTCACACGCTCCGCGGAGTCGGCTACCTGTTGTCCGAGAAAGACGAGGACGAAACCGCATAAGATGGTCTGTCAGGTGCCTTTCAGGATGGATTGCTATGCAAGCCATGGTTTACGGCTCATGGTGAGACTCCGATTTGCGTGCGAAAAAAGCCATGAATGACGAATACATCAGCCGCTGGCAGCTCTCGGCGACCGATCTGCACGCCCGGCAGGCCGAACTGGTCGAGATGCTGGAAGATATCACCCGGTTGACTTCCGACTGGGTCTGGAGCCTGTCTCGGGACCTTCGGATTTCCTTCATTTCCGACCGGATTTTCGACAGTTGCGGCATCCTGGCCGACAGCGTCGTCGGCAAAAAGCTGACCGAAATCGGCACCTTTAAATCGCCCACCGGCGAGGCGATGATTCCAGAGCTGAGCAAGCCGTTCCGCGATCTGTCGTTCGAGGTGCGCGGCGCCGATGGCGCCATGCGCTATCTGCTGTTCAGCGGCTTGCCGGTGTTCGCGCGCGATACAGGTGCCTTCAAGGGCGTCCGCGGGATCGGCCGCGACGTGACCGAGCGCGTGGTGGCGGAGAAATCCACCAACCTTTTGGCGTCGGCGATCAACGAACTGTCTGAGGCCTTTTGCCTCTATGGCCCGGATGACGAATTCATCCTTTGCAACAACCGCTTTCGCGAGGTCAACGACGCCATCGGCAACGCCATCGGTCCTGGCCGCAAATTCAGTGATTTCGTCCACGGCATGGTCGAGCACGGCCTAGTGCCGGAAGCTGCCGGGCGTGAGGCGGAATGGATTGCCGAACGCATGCGCCGCCACCAGAACCCGGGCCAGCCGTTCGAGGTTACCCGCCAGAACGGCATGTGTTTCCTGATCCATGAGGAACGCCTGGCCGACGGCTCCACAGCGACCATGACCACCGACATCACGCACAGGAAAGAGATGGAACTGGCGCTGAAGGATAGCCTGCGCCGCCATCAGGTGTTCATGGCCGACGTGGCCCACCAGTTACGCACGCCGCTCGCGGTCTTGAGCGCCAATCTGGACACCTTGGAAGACCGTGCCGTGGCGCAATCGATCCAGGCCGACGTTCAGTCCCTGTCGCGTATGGTTGAGGGACTTTTGGCGGAAACCAAGTTCGACGATCTGGAGATCGGCACCGACGACCGCGCCGACCTGACCCTGATTGTCCGCGCCGTTGCCGCCGACCTGGCGCCGGAAGCGATCAAGCGGAAGCGTTCGCTTGAGGTCATCGCCCCCGACATGCCGGTCGCGGTGTGGGGGCGCACCCAGGTGCTGGAACAGGCGGTGCGTCTATTGGTCGAGAACGCCATTCAGCAGACGCCGGAAAAGACCGTCGTGACTATTGAAGTGACCGCGGACCCGGCGGTTCTGGTCGAAGACCATGGCGATGCCATTCCCGACGATGCCAGGGATCGCATCTTCATGCTCGGCCTGCGCGCCGACCAGCGCGGCGACGGCCAGCGCCAGGGCCTGAGCGCGGTGCGGCGCATCGCCGATGCGCACGGCGCCGAATGCGGTGTTGCCGATGTGGCCGAGCGCGGCAATGTTTTCTTCCTCCGGTTTCCCAGCTAAGATACGGCGCTTCCGCACTCCCGAAACCGCCAGCCTGAACCGAGACGAACATCATCATGACGGACGCGCGCGTAAAGCTGGCGATTTTCGACTGCGACGGCACTCTCGTCGATTCCCAGCACTCCATCATCGCCAGCATGAATGCAGCCTTCGACGTGCACGACCTGCCACGCGCCAGCCGCGAGGCTATCCGCCGTGTCGTCGGGCTGCCGCTTCTGGATGCGGTGGCGCAGTTGATCCCCAATGCGTCCAGTGACCTAATCGAGGGCGTGCGCGAGGAGTACGGCCGTGCCTGGCACCATATCCGCGAGACGGAGGGACTGAATGAGCCTTTGTTTCCGGGCCTGATAGAGACCTTGGACCACTTGGAAGCGGACGGCTGGTTGCTCGGCGTGGCCACCGGCAAGTCGCGGCGCGGGCTCGACGGCACCCTTGAAAAGCACGGTGTTCTGGAACGTTTCGTCACCTTGCAGACGGCCGACCGCGCGCGCGGCAAGCCGGATCCCGAGATGGTGCAACTGGCAATGATCGAGACCGGCGCGGCCGCCGGCGATACGGTGATGATCGGCGACACCACCTTTGATATGGAAATGGCGGTGAGCGCAGGCGTCATGGCCATAGGGGTCAGTTGGGGTTATCATGAAGTCGAAGAATTAAAGATCACTGGCGCCGCTGAAGTGATCGACGCTTTTGAGGACTTACCCGGGGTTTTGTCCCGATTGTAAACCGTAGTTACGGAGGTTCCCCCTTGGGACGTTGGCTAAAAATTCTCTCCATCCTCGGCGTTCTGGTCATTGCCGTTATCGTCGCCGGCATTGCCATCCTCAAGTCGATGGACTTCAACGAATACAAGGGCCTGATCGCCGAGAAGGCGAAGGAGGCCACGGGCCGAGAGTTGAAGATCGCCGGTGATCTGAATCTCGAGATTTCCCTCAACCCGAAAGTCGCGGTCGAGGGCGTCAGTTTCGCCAACGCCAGCTGGGGCTCGCGTCCGGAAATGGTGACGGTGAAGAAATTCGCCGCCGAGATGTCGCTGCTGCCCCTGCTTTCCGGCCAGATCGAAATTCAGCGAGTGATCCTCGAAGGCGTCGATCTTCTGGCGGAGAAGGACAAATCGGGCAAGGCCAACTGGGAATTCGGCCCCGCCAAGGCGGAAGCCAAGGAAAGCAGCGGCGGCGGGGGAGGCGGCGGCAGTGCCGCGCTGCCGGTGGTGCACAAGGTTTCCATCAAGGACGTGAAGGTCGCCTTCAAGGACGCCCAGGCCGGCGCCAATTATGAACTGGCCCTCGCCAACGTCGATCTCGCGGCCACCGGTCCCGACGCGCCGCTCAATCTCGATATCAATGGCGTCGTCAACGGCCAGGCGTTCAAGGTCGGTGGGCAACTCGGCACCATCGCGGCGCTCGCCGCCAATGAGATGTTCCCGGTGAAGCTCTCGATCGAGGCGCTGAAGACCACCATCGGCCTCGACGGCCGCGCCGGCGTGCCCGGTGGCGTGCCGAAGACGGACCTCAAGCTGGCCCTCAAGGGCGGCTCGTTGAACGATACCCTGGCCGCCGCCGATGCGCTCTCGCCGGGTCTCAAGGACATCAAGCTGCCGGTTTCCGGTGGGTTCCATGTGAATTCCCAGGTCAAGGTTGCCGACGCCACCAAACTGGCGCTGGAGAACCTGGATGCCGGTATCGGTGATATCGCGGTCAAGGGCCGTGTCGCGGCCGATCTCGGCGGTTCACGGCCGGCGGTCAACGTGGCGCTGGCCACGGATACCCTGGATCTCGACAAGCTGATGCCGAAAAGCGAGGAAAAGCCGGCCGAGGCGCCGAAAGAAGCGGCGAAGCCTGCGGAATCCAAAGGCAATGAGCGCGTCTTCCCCGACGATCCGCTGCCGCTCGACGGCTTCAAGGCTGCCGACGCGGTGGTCAAGTTCGATGCCGGCAAGATCATTATCCAGGGCATGGAACTGACTGCGGTGAAGCTGGGTGTCGATCTCAAGGCCGGCAAGCTGCATGTCAGCCCGCTGGCTGCCGGTTTCGGCGGTGGCAGCATCGACGGCGACGTCTCCGTCGACGCGTCCGGCAAGGCCGCCGGGATCAAGGCCAAGATCGCGGTCAAGGGGGTCGACTACGGTGTCGTGCTGACCCAGAAGGGCATCACTGACATGGCTGAAGGCGTGGTCGATGCCGATGTCGACGTGAGCGGCTCCGGTGCCTCGGTGCGCCAGATCATGGCCGGCCTCAATGGCAAGTCGCGCATCGTCACCAAGGACGGCAAGCTGAAAAGCGGCGCCTTGAATATCGTTTCCACCGATCTCACCAGCGTCTTCTCCAGCGAAGACGACAAGAAGATCATTTGCGTGGTCGTCGATCACCGGATCACCAAGGGCATGGCCGATACCCATGCGCTGGTGGCCGAAACCGGCGCCATTTCGGTGGTCGGGACCGGCGGCGCCAATCTTGCCGACGAGACGCTGAAGATGCGCGTCGAGCCGCGCGCCAAGAAGCCGAATCTCGCCAGCGCCGTGATGATACCGGTGGATCTGATCGGCACTTTCGCCAATCCGGACTACAAGCTGGATGCGGCGGCGCTCGCGGGCAATGCGGCCTCCAGTGCCGCGAAGGTAGGCGCCGCGGTGGCTACCGGCGGCATTTCGCTGTTGGTTGATGCGCTCGCCTCCAAGGCCAAGGAAGCCACCGGCCTAGTCGACAAGACTGACTACTGCACGCCGGCGCTGGCCGGCAAGAAGGTGGTGCCCGGCAAGATGGCCGAGGCCAAGACCGAGGAGAAACCGGCGGCTTCCGGCGGCAGCACGGCTGAACCGGCCAAGAAAGAGGACGGCGGCGCGCTCGAGGGCGTGACCAAGGGCCTCAAGGGGCTGTTCGGCAACTGATGCTGAAACCGGGCGCCAAGCGCTTCTACAAGGTTGCGGAAGCGAAGGCGCTGAAGAACGGTTTCGGCGTCGAGCTCGATGGCCGTGCCCTCAGAACCCCGGCGGGGGCGTCACTGACCCTGCCGGGGACCGGTTTGGCGGAGGCCATCGCGGCGGAATGGGCGGCGCAGGAGGGCGATCTCAAGCCTGCCACCATGCCGATGATGCAGCTCGCCTGCACCGCCATCGACCGGGTGATTCCCAATCGCGCCGATATCGTCGAACAAACGGCCGCCTACGGCGGTTCCGATTTCTTGTGCTACCGCGCCGACGGGCCGGAAGAGTTGATCCGGCTGCAGGCGGAAAGCTGGCAGCCGTTTCTGGATTGGGCGGCTGAAGACCTATCGGCGCCGCTCGAACCCGCCAGTGGCATCATGCACGTGGCGCAGTCGGGGGAGTCGCTGGCGGCCTTGTTGAGCGCGGTCGCGGCGTTGGATGACTGGCGGCTCACCGGTGTCGCACACCTGACCCAGATATTCGGCTCGCTGGTGCTGGCCTTAGCGGTGGAGCGCGGCCGGCTCGGGCACGAGGACGCTTTCGCCGCCTCGGTCCTGGACGAGACTTTCCAGGCCGAACGCTGGGGCGAGGACCGCGACGCCATGCTCCGGCGCAAGGCGCAGGGCGAGGAAGCGCGTTTCGCGGCAGTGTTCCTGTCGATGGTGTGACGTCGCGGCGGGATTTTGCTGGCGATTGCCGGGGCCATTTCCTAATCTTGAGCGCTTTTCCGGGGGCGCTTTTTGGGGTGGAGAAGACGGCATGCACGAAATCATCGAAGAACTGGATAAACGGCGGCAGCGCGCACGCCTCGGCGGCGGCGAAAAACGCATCGAAAGCCAGCACAAAAAGGGCAAGCTGACGGCGCGCGAGCGCATCGAACTGTTCCTGGACGCCGGCTCGTTCGAGGAATGGGATATGTTCGTCGAGCACCGCTGCTCCGATTTCGGCATGCAGGAACAGTCCATTCCCGGTGACGGCGTGGTCACCGGCTACGGCACCGTCAACGGCCGGTTGGTGTTCGTGTTCTCACAGGATTTCACCGTTTTCGGCGGTTCGCTGTCGGCCTCGCACGCGGAAAAGATCTGCAAGATCATGGACCAGGCGATGAAGGTCGGTGCGCCGGTGATCGGGCTCAACGATTCCGGCGGCGCGCGCATCCAGGAAGGCGTCGACAGCCTGGCCGGCTACGCCGAGGTGTTCCAGAGGAACGTCATGGCGTCCGGCGTCATCCCGCAGATTTCGCTGATCATGGGGCCCTGCGCCGGCGGTGCCGTCTATTCGCCGGCGATGACCGACTTCATCTTCATGGTCGAGGACACGTCCTACATGTTCGTCACCGGCCCCGACGTGGTGAAGACCGTAACGCACGAGGAGGTGACGCACGAGGAACTGGGCGGCGCCATTACCCACACCACCAAGTCGGGCGTCGCCGACAAGGCCTTCACCAACGATCTGGAAGCGCTGCTTTACCTGCGCCGCTTCGTCGATTTCCTGCCGGCATCGAACGAGGAAGACCCGCCTTACCGGCCGACGCCGGACCCATGGGACCGCCAGGAGATGTCGCTGGATTCGCTGATCCCCGACAACCCCAACAAGCCCTATGACATGAAGGAACTGATCACCAAGGTGGTCGATGAGGGCGATTTCTTCGAACTGCAGCCCAACTACGCCGGCAACATCATTATCGGTTTCGGCCGCATCGAGGGGCGCACGGTTGGATTCGTCGCCAACCAGCCGATGGTGCTGGCTGGCTGCCTGGACATCAACTCGGCGATCAAGGGCGCCAGGTTCGTGCGCTTCTGCGATTGCTTCAACATCCCCGTCGTCACTTTTGTCGACGTGCCGGGCTTCATGCCAGGGACGTCACAGGAATACGGCGGGATCATCAAGCACGGTGCCAAGCTTTTGTATGCCTACGCCGAATGCACCGTGCCCAAGGTGACGGTAATTACCCGCAAGGCCTACGGCGGCGCCTATGACGTGATGAGCTCGAAGCATCTGCGCGGCGACGTTAACCTGGCCTGGCCGTCGGCGGAAATCGCCGTCATGGGGCCGAAGGGGGCTGTGGAGATCATCTTCCGTTCCGACATTGGCGACGCCGAGAAGATCGAGGCCCGCACCGAGGAATATCGCCAGCGCTTCGCCAACCCCTTCGTCGCCGGCAATCGGGGCTTCATCGACGACGTGATCATGCCGCACGGTACCCGCGCGCGGGTCGCCAAGAGCCTGCGCATGCTGCAGGGCAAGAAGCTCGAAAACCCCTGGAAGAAGCACGGCAACATCCCGCTCTAGGCGGGTGCCGGCTCCGGCGCTCAATCGTCGCCGAACACGCGTTCCAGCATCTCTGGAATGCCGCATCGGATATCCATTGCCCGGCAGGCGTTCTGCGCGTCACCGCAGCGCCGGTATTTGCTCAGCAGCGTCACCGCCAGGTTGACGCTGCCGTTTTCCACATGCTTTTGCGCCTTCAACAGATCGATCGAACAGCGCGGTATCAGCGCCGCGGCGCTGACGTGCAGCGGTCTGTTGGTGCCGGCATCGGCAGGGACGGCGGCAACGGTGTCGTTGAGTGCGGCGGTTTCAGGCATGCGGTCTCCGGTGCGGCGCCTCAGTCGAGGGTGGCGCCGACGATGTGTTCGCTCTTGTGAATGATGTGAGTGGCCGAGCCGACGATCAGCGGGTCCGGCACATGCACGATCCCAGGGTCCTTGTTGGGGTAGGGCAGGCTGGATAGGAAATGCAGCATGCAGTTGATGCGCGCGCGTTTCTTGTCGGTGGACTTGACCACCGTCCACGGCGCGTCGGCGGTGTCGGTGTAGAAGAACATCGCCTCCTTGGCCTCGGTATAGGATTCCCATTTGTCCAGGGACGCCTTGTCGATGGGGCTCAGCTTCCATTGCTTCAGGGGATCGGTCTCGCGCGCCTTGAAGCGGCGGCGCTGCTCCTCACGGGTGACCGAGAACCAGTATTTGTAGAGCTTGATGCCGGAGTTGACGAGCATGCGCTCCAATTCCGGGCACTGGCGCATGAATTCCAGGTATTCCATCGGCGAGCAGAAGTTCATCACCCGTTCGACGCCCGCGCGATTGTACCAGGAGCGGTCGAAGAACACGATCTCGCCCTCCGTCGGCAGGTGCTGGATGTAGCGCTGGAAGAACCACTGTCCGCGCTCGCCCTCGGACGGTTTCTCCAGCGCGATGACGCGTGCGCTGCGCGGGTTCAGGTGCTCCATGAAGCGCTTGATGGTGCCACCCTTCCCGGCCGCGTCACGGCCTTCGCAGATGATGACGATCTTCTGGCCGGTTTCCTTGACCCAGGCCTGCACCTTCAGCAGTTCCGCCTGCAACTGCAGCTTGGTGCGCTCGTAGGTGTCGCGCTTCATCTTGGTCTTGTAGGGGTAGACGTCGCTCTGGAAGTTCTCACGCAGTTTTACCGGATCGTGGCGAATTTCCGCCAGGTCGTGCAGCAACTGGCCGCCGTGGTCGTGCAGCAGGGGATTGTCATTGGCCTGGGCTTCGGTGACCGGTTTGGCGGCAGGTTTCGTGGCGGGCTTGGCGGTGTTGGTGGTGGTCGGCATGGCGGCGATCCCCCTTCAGTCAATCGTCACATGTCCGGCGTCGGACTGATGGCGCCGAAGAAAACCAAACATGGCGGGTATTTACCTGTTTTGCCTTGATGTGGGTCAACGGCCGTCGCTTTTGCCCTGATTTTGAAAGAATCCTTCCAACAATTCCGGCAGCGCGCAGGCATCTCCCTTGAACGGGCAGGTCGCATGGGTCTTGTGGCAATCCCGGTACTTGGTCAGCAGCGTCATGCCCATTTTGCCGGTGCCAGCTTCGATATGGGCGATCGCGCTATTCAGATCGTCCGCGCAATCCAGTTTCTTGGATGACATCCCTGTCCCCTCAGGTACAGCACGGTGCGATTGTCAGGTTTTAGCAGATTTTACATATAATGATATATAATTTAAATATGTCTTTATATCTATATTTGTGGATTAGGCCTTATCGCCGCTGATTGGCCAGCACCAGGGTACAGTGGGATGAGAGAATACCGCCTTCGTTGTGCACCAGCACGGTTTCGTGGCGTTTGACCTGGCGCGCGCCCTCGCGTCCGCGCAACTGCCGTACCGCTTCGACGATGCCGTGCATGCCTCCAGATGCGCCGGCCTGGGCGTAGGACAAGAGCCCGCCGTGGGTGTTGATCGGCAGATCGCCCTCGATGGCGGCGCGGCCGGACGCGAACAGCTCACCGCCGTCGCCGCGGTCCGCCAGGCCGAGTTCCTCGGCCTCGATGATCGGGACAATAGAGAAACAGTCGTAGAGCTCGGCGAAATCCATGTCTTCCGGACCCAGGCCGGCCATGGCATAGGCGATTTGCCCCGACTTTTCAGCGCCGAAGCGAGTCAGGCTGGGGGCGGCGACGATATGTTCGTGGGTATGGCCCTCACCAACGCCGAGCAACCAAGCGGCACCGTTGGGCGCTTCGTCGGCACGCTCCGCCGCCGTCAGCACCAAGGCACCGGCGCTGTCGGATATCAGGCAGCAATCCAGCATATGCAGCGGCTCTGCGATGGGTTTCGATTCCAGAATGTCCTCGGCGGTGAGCCGTTCGGTCATCGGCGACGCGGGGTGACGCACGGCGTGATCCCGGGATTGCACGCAGACGGCGGAGAGCTGATCGCGGGTGGTGCCGTACTCATGCATGTAGCGCCTGGCCACCATGGCGTAAAAGGCCGGGATCAGGGGGCCGTAGGGATTTTCGAAATAGGGATGGCCGACCTGGGTTAGCGCCTGCACGGCGGCGTCGCGTGAAAAGCCCGTCGCACGATTTTCGCCGGCGGTCACCAGCACCGTCTTCGCCTGGCCGGTGGCGATGGCCATGGCGGCATGATGAACGGCCGCCGCCGGGGTGGCGCCGCCGACCGTCATCGAGGCGCAGAAGCTAGGCTGAATCCCCAAGTATTCCGCCAACACCGAACCCAGCATGAAATAGGGCTCGGTCATGGAGTAGGCGGTAATCAGTCCATCCGCGTCGGCAACGCCCAATCCAGCGTCGTCGAGGGCGCGTTTGGCGGCTTGCGCGTTGAGTCCGAGCCCACTCAACTCCGGCACCTTGCCAATATTCGATTCCCCGACACCAGCGATGACGACCTTGTTGCGCAGCATGGGTCAGGTCTCCGCTAAGCGGAATTGCGGCACCTTGGCGTCCGGGCCGCGGGCTTCGAAGGTGACCGCGACGGCATCGCCGATGGCGCATTCGAGCGCTCCCGGGCCGATGATATTGGCCATCATCCGTGGGCCTTCGGCAAGATCGATCAGCGCCACCACGTAGGGCACATGGGCGCGGAATTCGGGTGTCGGTGCCCGGTGCACGATGGTGAAGGAGTAGATGGTGCCATTGCCGGAAACTTCCCGCCAATCGGCGGCGTCGGAGCCGCATTGGCGGCAAAGGTGGCTTGGCGGGAAGCGGTAGGTGCCGCAGTCGGCGCAGCATTGCAATTCCAGGCGTTCCTCGGCGGCCGCGCGCCAATAGGGGGCCCCGTCCGGAGAGACCAGCGGTGCCGGCAGGTCATTCGTCATCAGCGATCTCGCCCTTGGTGTAGCGGTACTGGAATTCGCGCTTCGACGCGGCCGGGAAATCAGGCGTCTCCTTGGCCTTCAGCGCGCCAAAACCCTCCTGGTGCGCCTCTGTGCGGAAGGCCAGCGGCTGCGCCAGGGCCTCGTAGGTCATCATTTCCTCGAACGAGCTTTCGAACGAGCGTTCCATCAGCCATTTAGCCATTCCCATGGCCTCGATGGGGCCGTTGGCCAGTTCCTTGGCGCGCTCGAGCGCCTGGACGTCGAAATCCGCGTCCGACAGTACTTCCTGCACGACGCCCAGTTCCAGTGCCTCCTCGGCCGTCCAGGTGCCGTTGGTGAAGATGAAATGCTTGGCCCGTCCCATGCCGACCAGGCGCGGCAGTTGGTACATCATGCCGTAGTCCGGCACCACGCCCAAGCGCATGAAACCGGCCATCAGCTTGGCGCTTTCGGCGGCGATGATGACATCACCGGCCAGCGCCAGACCTAAGCCGCCGCCCACCGCGACGCCGTTGAGCCCGGTAATCACCGGTTTCTGCAACCGGATCAGCGGCTGGATCCAATGCGCCAACTGCCGGAAGCGGTTGTGCACCGACCAGGAATCGTTATGCGTCGTCAGCGCCTTGAAGTCGCCGCCGGCGCAAAACGCCTTGCCGGTGCCGGTGATGTAGACGGCGCGCACATCGGGGTCGGTGACGGCGCGCTCTGTCGCCTTGGCCAGGCCGTCGCGGATCGCCGGCGTGAGGGAATTGCGGGTCTCGGGGCTGTCGAGGCGGACCGTGAGGACGCCGTCCTCAAGTTCGATATGGATTTGCTTTTCAGTCATGGGGCTTCCCCGTTTCAGGACGTTGAGACGAATTTCCATTGCCGGCCGCCGTCGACGGCGATCTCCGTGCCGGTGACGTAATTGGCGCCCGGCGAACAGAGGTAGGCGATGGCGTTGCCGATGTCGGCCGGCACGCCGAAACGCCCGAGCGCGGTCTGTGAAAGAATTTCCTGCTCCCGGCCCTCGGCGATATAGAGCTTATCGACGCCCACCGTGCCGGCGATGGGGCCGGGAGCCACGGTATTGACCAAAATGCCGTCCGTCGCCCATTCCACCGCCAGCGCGCGCGTCAGCGACAGGATGCCGGCCTTGGCGGCGCCGGCGTGCGCGGCGCGCGGCCAGCCGGTCTGGGCCCGGCCCGTGGTGATCGAGACGATGCGCCCGCCGAAGCGGCTTTCTTTCAGGTGCGGGTAGGCGTAACGGCAGCAATAAAAGGTGCCGTTCAGGTCGATGTCGATGACCGTCTTCCAGCCGTTGGGCGAAAGTTCCGCCGTCGGGCAATTGAAATTGCCAGCCGCGTTGTTGATCAGGATATCCAGACCGCCGAACCATTCCACGCATTCGGCGATGGCGCGCTCGACGGCTTCCGGGTCGCGCACGTCGGAGACCGTGCAGGCGGCCTCGATTCCGAGATCATTGAGCTCGCCGACCGCGGCCTCGATGACCTCGGCGCGGCGGCTGGTGATGAAAATTTTGGCGCCCAGCCGGCCCAGCACCTCGACGATGCCGCGTCCGATACCGGTGCCGCCACCGGTGATGAAGACCACCCGATCTTTCAACATGCCGGGGGCGAAATTTGGATCGATGTCTGTCATGGTTTCAGCTTCCTCCCAGAGCTGACGTCATAGCAGCACAGGCCCCCATTCCTGTCATGCGCTTTTCGATTTCGGTCTCTGAAACGATAATATTGACAATGGGTTAGTAAGCGTGTTTGTGACGCCAATCGAATTCATGCCGAGACCCCGTGACCATGGACCAAGACCGAAACCCGCCATCGCCCGAAGACGCCGTCAAAGCCCCCGGAGCCGGCGAGGCGCGTCGGCGCCTGCGTGGGTTCGCCCTGCATCTGGCGGGCTATTTCGCGCTCATGACGGTGCTGATGGCGGTAAACTTCTGGTTCACGCCGGCGCGCGCCTGGTTCGTGCTGCCGATGGTCGGCTGGGGCGCGGTGTTGGCCGTGCATGCGGCCTACGTCATGGGGCTGTTCCGGGTGTTCCGGTAGGCTCGATATGGCGTCGAAACAATGCCACTGGCCGCTATAATCCCATCATGTTCGAACGCGCAGGATCCATTTTTCCCGCCATCCATCTCCTGTTCCGCCATCCGGTGACCCGCCGGCGGATGCCGGCGGCGCTGTTGCGCGTGCTTGCCTGGCAATTGAAAGCGCGGCGCGACCGCGACGTCGGCGTCGATTGGGTCGAAAACACCCGCCTGGTGGCACGCCGTGGCATGGCCGGGGCGACCGGCAATATCTATTGCGGTCTGCACGAATATTCCGACATGGGGTTCCTGCTGCATTTTCTGCGACCGGATGACCTGTTCGTCGATGTCGGCGCCAATGTGGGCTGTTATACGATTTTGGCCTCCGCGGTGGCCGGGGCCAGGACCATCGCCATCGAGCCGGTCCCGGCAACGATTGAGGCCATGCGGCGCAATCTCACGGCCAATGGGATCGAGAACCTAGTCGACGTGATCGCCGCCGCCGCGGGCGACAGCGACGGCACGGTGCACATGACGACGCACCTCGATACGATGAATTTCGTTTCCACGGACCTGGATTTGCCGACGCTCGAAGTGCGGCAATTGACGCTGGATTCGCTCGCCTGCGAACCGGCGGTCATGAAGCTCGACCTGGAAGGGCATGAGCGCACCGCCATGCAGGGCGCGCGCCGGACGCTGGATTGCCCCACCTTGAGAGCGATGATCGTCGAATTCCATGACGATGCCTTTTCGCGGGAACTCGAACGCTGGGGGTTCGAGCGATATTCCTACGATCCCCGTTCGCGGATCATCAGCAGGGGGACGGAACAGCACTTCGGATACAACAGTCTCTACCTTCGGGATTTGGACTATGTCACCGACCGGGTGCGGAACGCCAAGCCGGTCGACGTCTACGGAGAACGCATCTAGCCCGCCGGTCGGCACGCCGGCACCTTGAACCGGGCCAAAGACCACCCCATAAGATAGATATGGATTCTGTCACTCAATTCGTTCTCGGCGGCGCGGTCAGCGCCGCTTTGCTTGGCCCCCGCATCGGCGCGCGCCGCGCCGCGCTGATCGGCGGGCTCTATGGCACCTTACCGGACCTGGATACCTTCGTCCCCGCCGCCGACCCGGTGGCGTCGTTCACCACGCACCGGGGCCCGACCCATTCACTGCTGGTCCAGGCGCTGGCGACGCCGGTATTCGCCGAGCCGCTGGTGCGTATGTTCGCCGATCTCCGGGACAAGCGCATCCTGACCTACCTTGCGGTCTACCTGGTGTTCGCCACCCATGCGCTGATCGACGCCATGACCGTCTACGGCACCCAGCTTTTTTGGCCAGTGGGACCAGAACCGGTGGGCGTGGGGTCCATCTTCATCATCGATCCGCTTTATACGCTGCCGCTGCTGGCGGTGGTTCTATGGGCGCTGTTCGTATCGGGCTGGGGCGACGGTTATCAGCGCTGGCTTCGGCGCGCGCTCGGGGTTTCGACGGCCTACATGGCCTTCACCGTCGTGGCGCAGACCTGGGTCGAGACGCGGACGGAGCGGCTATTGGGCGCCCAGGGCGTGACGCCCGAACGCACCTTGGCCATTCCGACGCCGTTCAATACGCTCTATTGGCGCGCCATCGCCATCGACGGCGGGCGCTACTTGAACGTCTACATGCCGATGTTCGGCGGCGACGACAAGGTGACGGTCTACGCCCATCCGCGCCATCCGGAACTGGACGCCTGCCTCCAGGACAACGCCTTCTACCGCACATTGACGAGCTTCACCGACGGCTATTTCCGCCTCGAACGCGAGGGCGACAAGATCGTCTTCGCCGATCTGCGCATGGGCCTGACACCAAACTATGTCTTCCGTTTCGCCCTTGCCGAATTCACGCCCGAAGGCGCCATGCCGCTCAAGCAACCCACCCGCGAGCATAGCCCACGCAGCGTGGAAGGGGACTACCCCTGGCTCGGCGCCGGCATCAAGGGCGATCCCGGCCCGCGCCCGGTCGAGGCGCCGGCAATGGTGGCGCTGAAGGATCTGGCGCCACTCGGTTCGGGGCGCTTCGAATTGGCCTGCGGATCGACAGGGTCTGCACTCAGCGGATAGGGCGCCGCCGAACCTATCCGTTCTTTAGCAAGCGTTCTCCGGCAAGCAGGTCTTCGACGAAATAGGCGGCTAGTTCCTGGCGGTTTCGAACGCCGGCTTTTTGATAAACCGCGCTGCTCTGGCTTTTCACGGTACCCGGTCGGGTATCCCGGATATCGGCGATTTCCTGGTTTGACATACCCTTAATCAGCAGCAGGGCGATTTCCTTTTCCGAGGCCGAGAGCTGCCAGTCATCGAACTTCCGCTCGATCACGCTGAGCAACTCACCGGAGGCGGCTTGCACGTTCGCCTCGGCCCGACGGTGGGACGATAGCAACCGAATGGTCTCACGGCCGATTACCACCAAGGCCAGCGCAAGGGTGACGGTCGTCGCCATCTCGATACTGCCATGGTCGAGCCATGGCGCACCGATATCCCAGTGAAAGAAGTCGGCGACTACATCCATCAGGAAAAAGGCTTCGCAAACCGCGATCACGATAAATGAAAGAAGCAAAAGCTTCGCTTCGTATCCGGAGGGGGCTCGCATCAATCAGATTCCCATGTGGCGCCGGTTCCGCGCATCTTAGCAAGGCAGGCCGTGGAGACAATTCCCGCGCCGGGAACTCAATCGTCGTCGTAGTAGCCTCTGTCCGCGTCGCGGTGACAGGCGAGGCAATTGGCTTTCGATTTGACGCGCGGGTCGCGCCAGGCCGAGGCCGGAACCTCCTTGTTGTGCTCGCGCAACCAATAGGGGGTCTCGGTGATCCTAAGCGGTGCAGCGTCGTCGCTAAGACCGCGCATGAATTTTCCGCCCCACCATCCAGCATCGGCTGCGTTGTCGACGAGATACGTCTTGATATGGTCGGCGGTCGCCGGGTCCAGGGAGGCGTCCTCGCCGAAATGATCAGCTAGGGCGTCCATGATCCGGGCCCAGGATTTCGCCGGCAGCATATTGGGTTGGAAGGCCATGTGGCAGGCGCCGCATTCCTTTTTTACCGTGGCATCTGTGACCGGTGTGTATCGTTCGTCGGCGCTGGCGCCGGTGCTGCCGAGTACCAACACGGCAATGAGCGCGGCAAGGTGAAGAATAGAGAAGGGCTTGGTGTTCATTCGGTTTCTCGCTTTGGGTCGTTATCGGTTGATCATGAATGTCAGGAAGTCGCCTTTTTCGATGGCCGTGCATTCGCGGCCGAGGACGCTGCGACAGTTCCGCCGGTACCATTTCTCGACCTTGGCAGCGTCGAGATAGCGGTCGGCTTGTATGGAGACGGCCATTGGCGCGATCGCCTTGCCGGCGCGGGTTTTACCGGCTGCTCTCGGGTCCGCTGTATGGCAGGTCGTGCAGGATGGTGTCTCCGGCTTGCCCGTACCCGGGGCGGCGCGGAAAAAGGCCTCGCCGCGTTCCGACGAGAATCCGTTGAAACCGGGCTTGGCTGCTTTCGCCGTAGCTTCATAGCCGGCGATGATCTGTTGGCGGGGATCGGCGGCCAGGGAAGGCGGCACCAGCGCGGCGCAGGCAAGGGCGACGATAAGGGGGACTGTTTTTAGGCTCATGCGTTCGTGGCGTTTCATTTCCGGTTTCTTTCTGGTAGATGGATTTTGCCGTCGGCAAACAATCCCGTGGCGGCGTCCTGGTGGCAGGCCGCGCAATTCGCCTTCGACCCGACCGCCGGGTCGTTGAAGGCGGTATTCTCGATTTTGCGATGGCGCCGTTTCCAATAGCCGGTATCGGTCATGCGCAAGCTTGGGGTGTCTTGCCTGCCGATGCGCCACGATGCCTCGGTATCGAAGGCTTCAGCGTTGTTCGCCGTTAAAAAATCGGTGATCGCCTGATTGTCCGCATCGGGTAGGGAGGCATCCTCGCCGTAGTGGTCGCTCAACTGCGACATCATTTTCCGCCAGGCGCCGGCAGTCCGGAGGCTGGGGTGATAGATCGAATGACAGTCCGCACATTCGGTCTTGTAGACATCCGGATAATGGATCGGGGCGTAACCTTTTGCGGGCAGGCTGGAAAGACCGGTGCCGATGCCGATCAGGACCAGAGAGGAAAGCCCGGCGAGCACCATGCCGCGGCGGGTCCAGGCTCGATTGGCCGCGGGCGAGGGCGGTTTCCAACCGGGTTTCGTACCGGTGACCATCGCCGTTAGGGCGGGATGCTTCTGGACCAGGGTATCGAACGCGACGCCGAGCAGATGCAGGGTAACCACACCGAGCAACGCCCAGGCGGCGATTTCGTGGATATCCCGGAACCGGCGTGCGGTCTGATAAGCGACAGCGGCGGCGAGCGGACCGAGTTTCTCCTGTCCACCGAGGAGCAGCAGTCCGCTGGCGACCAATGCCGCCAGCAACGCCAACAGGATAAAGATCATCCATGTTCCGGCGGGATTATGACCATCGAACGTGGGGTTGTGCCCGGCGGCAATGTCGCGCAGGTAGCGGATGGTGCCGCTGATGGACAATGAAAATGACTGGAACTGGCTGAAGCGGCTCCCGAATACACCCCAAAGGATGCGGAAAGCCAGAAGACAGGCCAACACATAGCCGGCAATGACGTGCACCGGCTGCCACCAGGGGGGCGCCAGAAAGCCGGTCATGGCGGCGACGGCGACGGCGACCACCGAAAGCCAGTGGAACGAGCGCAACGGTAGGTCGCGCAGCGGTGCGGCGTCGGTTTCGCTCTGTTCCGGGTATGCATGTCGTGTCTGGCGCATGGGTACACAAGGCCACAAAACGCCGACTTCCGACAATCAACCGGAATGGGAAATCCTCGAAATAGGACTTGGGTTTATGTGGATACGGATTGCGGTCTTCAAAAATCCATTGATTTATTCCGTAAATATAGATATATTTTCCTATAGCCGATGCTTTGTATTCAAATCACGATAGCCGGGTAGCTTATGTGAATTGGGTTCGTTCCATAGATTTTTTTTGTAAATGAATAAAAACAACGACTTCCAACCCGTGAATTATCCGGTTACCCACCATTATGGATGGGGTTTTGCCCAGCATGGTGGGCAAAAGGCAATCGCCAGGCGTAAGAGGCCGAACGTGTTGGATTCTTCCGCCCTGGCGGCGTAAAAAAGCGGCACTGGGGCGGTTGAACGCAGTTTGCAGTGGGGTGAGATGTTCGAAAAAATCCTGATCGCCAACCGGGGCGAGATCGCGTGCCGGGTCATCAAGACGGCGCGCAAGATGGGGATCAAGACGGTCGCGGTCTATTCCGACGCCGACCGCGATGCGCTGCACAAGGAAATGGCCGACGAGGCCGTTTACATCGGCCCGGCGCCGAGCGCCGAGAGCTATCTGGTGATGGACAACATCATCGCCGCGATTAAGGAAACCGGCGCCGACGCCGTGCATCCGGGTTACGGTTTCCTGTCCGAGAATGCCGCCTTCGCCGAACGGCTGGAGAAAGAGGGCGTCGCCTTCATCGGCCCTCCGGTCGGCGCCATCACCGCCATGGGCGACAAGATCGAATCCAAGAAACTCGCAGCCAAGGCCAACGTCTCCACCGTGCCCGGCCACACCGAGGCCGTCGCCGACCCCGACGACGCGGTGAAGATCGCCAACGATATCGGCTATCCGGTGATGTTGAAGGCATCCGCCGGCGGTGGCGGCAAGGGCATGCGGCTTGCCTGGAACGACGAGGAATGCCGCGAAGGCCTGGAGCGCGCCGTCAATGAAGCAAAATCGTCCTTCGGCGACGATCGGGTGTTCATCGAGAAATTCATCCAGGAACCGCGCCATATCGAAATCCAGATCATGGCCGACAAGCACGGCAACACGCTCTATCTGGGCGAGCGCGAATGTTCCATCCAGCGCCGCCACCAGAAAGTGCTCGAGGAAGCGCCGTCACCGTTCCTCGACGAAGCTACCCGCAAGGCCATGGGCGAGGAGGCGGTGGCGCTCGCCAAAGCCGTCGACTACCACTCGGCAGGCACGGTCGAGTTCATCGTCGATGCCGAGAGGAACTTCTATTTCCTGGAAATGAACACGCGGTTGCAGGTGGAGCACCCAGTGACCGAGTTCATCACCGGCCTCGACCTGGTGGAACTGATGATCCGCGTCGCAGCCGGCGAGAAACTGCCGATGACGCAAGACCAGGTGAAGCTCGATGGCTGGGCGCTCGAAGCGCGCGTCTATGCGGAGGACCCGTTCCGCAACTTCCTGCCTTCCATCGGCCGGCTGGTGCGCTACCAGGCGCCGGAAGAGAGCGAGAATGTTCGCGTTGATTCGTCGGTCTACGAGGGCGGCGAGATTTCCATGTACTACGACCCGATGATCGCCAAGCTGATCACCTACGGCGCCGACCGGGCCGAGTGCATCCAACACATGCGCCATGCCCTCGACGGCTATTACATTCGCGGCGTCAACCACAACATCGGGTTCCTGGGTGCGCTGGTGGCGCATCCGCGTTTCGTTTCCGGCAACATGACCACCAACCTGATCGCCGAGGAATATCCGGAAGGCTTCCATCCGCAGGACCTGCCGCCGGAAGACCCGATGCTGCAGGTGACGGTCGCCGCTTCCGTGCACCGCGCCTTCCAGGACCGCGCCGCCGAAATCACCGGCCAGGCCGAGCACCACAAGCGCCGTGTCTCCGACCGCTGGGTGGTGGTGCTGAAGAACGGTCAGCACCCGGTCACCGTGCGTCCGGCCAAGGACGGCTATCACGTCATCGTCGACGGCCGCACGCACGAGCTGCAAACCGACTGGAAACTGAGCGAACCCTTGCTGCGCGGCACGCTGGATGGACGCGAGGTCTGTATCCAGGTGGAGCGCCAGGCCGTCGCCTATCGCCTAACCCATGGCGGTTCGCAGGACGACGTTTTCGTGCTTTCGGAGCGCGCCGCCGAGTTCCATGCGCTGATGCCAGAGAAGGAACCGCCGGATACCTCGAAGCTGCTGCTGTCGCCGATGCCGGGGCTATTGGTCAGCATCGACGTTGCCGTCGGCCAGGAAGTGAAATCCGGCGAGACCCTGGCGGTGATCGAGGCAATGAAGATGGAAAACGTCATGCGCGCCGAACGGGACGTTGTCGTTTCCGCCATTAACGCCGAAGCCGGCGATTCCCTCGCCGTCGATCAGGTGATCATGGAATTCGAGTGAACCGGTGGCGGATATCGCACGCCGCGTCCTGATCGAGGGCCGCGTCCAGGGCGTCGGTTTCCGTTGGTGGACGCGCCACGCAGCGCAAGGCCTGGGGCTTCGGGGCTGGGTCCGCAATCGCCGCGACGGCAGCGTCGAGGCTGTTTTCGCCGGTCCTGCCGAGGCTGTTTCCACGATGGTCGAGAAATGCCGCACGGGTCCGCCGTCCAGCCGGGTGATCGATCTCAAGGTCGTCGAAGCGGAACTGCCGGCGGAATCCGGCTTCGAGGCCAAGCCGACAATCTAGGCGACGGTTTAAGTGGCCGGTTTCGTGCGGCGCTCGAACACCCGTTCGAAGGCGGCGCGGAGCGCCGAATCCACCTCTGGGAGCGTCGGGGTGAGGCCCAGGTCCCAGAGCGAGGTGACGCCGTGCTCGGCGATGCCGCAGGGAATGATGCCGTCGAAGTGCGAGAGATCGGGCTCCACGTTGAGTGCGATGCCGTGGTAACTGACCCACTTGCGCACCCGCACGCCGATGGCGGCGATCTTGTCTTCCCGGTAGGCCGGATTGGCCGGCGCGCCGCGACCGACCCAGATGCCGATGCGCTCAGAGCGGCGTTCGCCGGTGACGTTGAACAGTTGAAGCGTCTCGATCGCCCATTGTTCCAGGTCGTGCACGTAGCGCCGCACGTCCTGGCCACGCAGCTTCAGGTCGAGCATCACATAAGCGACCCGCTGGCCGGGCCCGTGATAGGTGTAACGTCCGCCGCGGCCGGTCTCGTAGACCGGAAAGCGTTCGGGATCGACCAGTTCGGCCGGGTCGGCGCTGGTGCCGGCGGTATAAAGCGCGGGATGCTCCAAAAGCCACACCGTCTCGGGCGCCGTGCCGGCGCGGATCCCGGCGGCGCGGGCCTCCATGTAGGCGACCGCGTCTGGGTAGGGGACCGGCTCATCGGTGATCCGCCACTCGACGGCGGGAAGTGTGGTCATGATCGTTACTGCTTCGAACCTTTGGCTTGCTCATTCAGCCGGCATTTGCTATCTCCGGCGCAGAGTTGATTGAGTACTAAGGCAACCGGCTGGGTTGCCGCAAGGGATTTGCGGTCGTGGCGGAACTGGTAGACGCGCAGCGTTGAGGTCGCTGTGGGCATTGCGCCCGTGGAAGTTCGAGTCTTCTCGACCGCACCATTTTCTCCCGAGGCCCGCCGCTTCAGCGCCGGGCCTCGGTTTTTCTGAGCAGGAGGGCGTCGCGTGACCGATTTGCAGCACGACAACGCGGAACTCCCCGTCGAGACGCTCCCCGAGGCGCGCGACGAGCCTGTTCACGGCATCCCGCCGGAAACCGAAGAACAAATCGTCTCGGCACTCGAATCCAACGATGAAACCGCCGTCTGGGCGCTGGTTTCCGACGTCCACTACGCCGATCTGGCCGATCTGCTGGAGCGCCTGGGCGACGATGCCCGCGCGCGGCTGATGGAGATCCTGGGGCCGGAATCGCAAGCCGAGATTCTGTCCGAGCTCGACGAGACCATCCGCGACCAGGTGATTGACGGCCTTGGCATCGAGCAACTGGCACCGGTGCTGGCCGAACTCGAGTCCGATGACGCGCTGCTGATCATCGAGGAACTGGAAGAGCACGAACAGCAGCAGGTCCTCGACGCCATGCCCGACGAGGACCGGGCGCTGATCGAGGAAAGCCTCAGTTACCCGGAAGACAGCGCCGGCCGCCTGATGCAGCGCGAGTTGGTGACGGTGCCGACCTTCTGGACCGTCGGCGACACCATCGACTACATGCGCCAGAACGCCGACAGCGACGACAATCCGCTGCCGGACCAGTTCTACGTCATCTACGTGGTCGATCCGGCGCATCGCCCGGTCGGCATGGTCTGGCTCGACAAGGTGCTGCGCACCCGTCGTCCGGTGCCGATGTCCGACGTGATGGAGCCGGACATGAAGGTGATTCCGGTCAATACCGACCAGGAAGACGTGGCCTTCCTGTTCCGCCAGCGCGACCTGGTGTCGGCGCCGGTGGTGGACGACGGCGGGCGGCTGATCGGCGCCGTCACCATTGACGACATCGTCGACGTCATCGACGAGGAACACGAGGAAGACATCATGCGCATGGGCGGCGTGCGCGAGGACGATCTCTACAGCGCCGTTCTCGACACCACGCGAGCCCGCTTCTCGTGGCTGTTCGTCAACCTGTTGACGGCCATCGTCGCCTCCATCGTCATCGGTTTCTTCGACGCCACCCTGGACCAGATCGTGGCGCTTGCCATCCTGATGCCGATCGTCGCTTCCATGGGCGGCAACGCCGGTACCCAGACCCTCACCGTCGCCGTGCGGGCGCTGGCGATGAAGGAGCTGACCGCCACCAACGCGTCACGCCTAGTCGGCAAGGAGTTATTGGTGGGCGTCGCCAACGGCATCATGTTCGCGCTCCTGGCCGGTGGCGTCGCCTGGGGCTGGTTCGACAGCCCGATGCTGGGCGTCGTCATCGCCGTCGCCATGGTCGTCAACATGCTGGTGGCGGGGCTGGCGGGAACGCTGATTCCGATCGTCCTGGACCGCAACAATATCGACCCGGCGATCGCATCCAGCGTCTTCCTGACCACCATCACCGACGTGGTCGGGTTCTTCGTGTTCCTCGGCCTGGCGGCGATGATCCTGATGTAGGACCCGGCGCGCTCGCCTGTTTACCTTTGACGCCCGGCCCCGTAGGTTACGCGCATGAGCGAGACCTATTCCATTGCCGAACTGGCCAAGGAGTTCGACGTCACCACGCGGACGATCCGGTTCTATGAGGACAAGGGCCTGATATCGCCGGAACGCCAGGGCCAGCGGCGCATCTATCACGCCCGCGACCGGGTGCGGCTGCAATTAGTGATGCGCGGCAAGCGGCTCGGCTTCTCCCTCGACGACATCCAGGAGATGATCGATCTCTATGACGCCGATCCGACCGAGACGGCGCAGTTGAACCTGTTCCTCTCGAAGCTGCGAGAGCGCCGGGAACTCTTGGAACTGCAGCGCATCGACATCGATACCGTCATATCCGAAATCCGCGAACGCGAGCAGCAGTGCGAGAAACTGCTGCGCCAGAAGAAAGGTTGATTCATGTCCATTCGTCCCGCTGTTTCCTTGAAGGTCGGCATTGCCGGGCTCGGTGCTGTCGGCATGCCGGTAGCACGCTGGCTCGACGACGGTGTCGATGGGCTGGTGCTGAGCGGCGTTTCGGCGGGTAACAAGGAACGCGCCGCGGAACGGGTCGCGGACTTTAAGGCGCCGCCGCCGGTGCTCGACATTCCGGAGCTGGTCGCGGCGTCGGACGTGCTGGTCGAGGGGCTGCCGCCGGCGCGTTTCATGGACCTGGCGCTGCCCACCGTCGAGGCCGGCAAGGCCCTGATCGTGCTCAGCCTGACGCAGCTTCTGGAAAACATCGAGATCACCGACCGCGCCGCCGAGACCGGCGCCACCATCATCTGCGCCACCGGCGCGCTGTTGGGCCTGGATGCGGTGCGCGCGGCGGCCAAGGGCGAGGTCTATTCGGTGGTGATGAAGACCCGCAAACCGCCTGCCGGCCTGAAGAAGGCGCCCTTCGTGGTGGAGCAGGGGATCGACATGGACGCGCTGACGGAGCCCCTATGCCTTTACAAGGGAACCGTGCGCGATGCGGCGGCGAAATTTCCGGCCAACGTCAACGTTTCGGTGGCGCTGGCGCTGGCCGGCGTCGGGCCGGACCGCACGGAATACGAAATCTGGGCCGATCCGGCGGTGGACCGCAACCTGCATTCCATCGTGCTGGATGGAGATTCGGTGCACTTCGAGATGTCCATCGCCAACGTGCCGACTGAGGAGAACCCGGCCACCGGCAAGCTCACCGCGCTTTCCGCCATGGCGACCCTGGAACGACTGGTGTCGCCGTTCACGGTCGGCACCTGAACCGGGGCGCTAGTTCTGGAAGGGCGGTGTTTCGCCTTCCGGCAGCGGCACCTGGAATACGTTGAGCGTCGCTGACACCATGCAGTAGTAGCCGATCAGCGTCACCAGATCGACGGTGCCTTGATTACCCAGGCGCGCGTGCGCGGCGGCATAGGTGGCGTCAGAGACCCGGCCGGTTTCCAGCGTTTCCTTGACGAAAGCCACGACCGCCTGGACGCCATCCTCTGTCTCGGGTGGCTCGGTACCGGCCATGACCGCACCGACAACATCAGGCGCCAAACCCTCTTTGAGCGCGATCTTGGCATGCGCGAACCATTCGTACTGGGCGCGCCAATGCTTGGCGACCGTAATGATCGCCAGTTCCCGAAGCGTCGGCGGCATGGCGTTGTCGAAGCGCAGGCTTTCGCCCAGTCGCTGCGCGCGCTCGCCGATGTCAGGGGATTGCAGCCACGGATTGAAGGGGCCCCGCAGGCTGCCGTCGGCATAGGTAAACTCGCTCATGGGACGGCCGGTGCCGCGTTTGCCGCCGGTGATGGACTTCACCAGGACGTCTTGTTCGGGGGTGAGATCAGTGACGGGAACGCGGGGAATTCGATGCATTTGAGGCCTCCTTCGGTAGCCGGACTTTACGGTCGGGAAGGGAGGAGCGCAAACCGGACTGTAATTGACGTTTACGTAAACGTAAAATATAAACTAACGAGCGTTAGGGAGTGAAGATCAAGTGGAAAGCACCCGGTTTCAACAGGCGGACGACGCCTATAAGGAGCGCGTCCGCGCCAGCTTCGGCAAGCAGGGCATGATGGCGTCCATGGGTGCCGAGGTCACGGGCATCGGCCCTGGGTTTTGCGAGATCACCCTGCCGCACGGTCCCGACGTGCTGCAGCAGCACGGGTTCTTCCATGGCGGCGCCGTTGGCGCCATTGCCGATACGGCGGGCGGCTATGCGGCATTTTCGCTGTTCGAGCCCGACGACAGCATCCTGACGGTGGAATTCAAGGTCAACTGCGTGGCGCCGGCAAAGGGCGAGAAGCTGATTGCGCGTGGCGAGGTGGTGAAGGCGGGACGCACGCTCACCGTTACGCGCGGCGAGGTGATCGCCGTCGCGGATGGCCGCGAGACCGTCTGCGCCCTGATGCAGCAAACCTTGATGCGCATCGTCGGGCGCGACGACGTAAAAGGTTAATCGGGCGCGACGACGTAAAAGGTTGATCGGGCGCGACGACGTAAAAGGTTGATTTGGCCTCGGGCCTCAGGTCCGCTAAAACGATACCCCGGATCGCAGAGAGGAAACGCATGATCCCCAACGCATACCCGACGCTGGATTTCGATCTCGGCGAGACCGCCGACATGCTGCGCGACGCCGTCGCCAGCTTCGCCGCCGACGAGATTGCGCCGCGCGCCGCCCAAATCGACGCCGACAACGATTTCCCCGCCGATCTGTGGCGCAAGATGGGAGATCTGGGCGTCCTCGGCGTCACCGTCGAGGAGGAATACGGCGGCGCCGGCATGGGCTATCTGGAGCATTGCGTGGCGGTCGAGGAAATCAGCCGTGCGTCGGCATCCGTCGGACTTTCTTACGGCGCGCACTCCAACCTCTGCGTCAACCAGATCCGCCGCAACGGCAACGAGACCCAGCGCTCCAAGTACCTGCCCAAACTGATCTCCGGCGAGCACGTGGGCGCCTTGGCGATGAGCGAGCCGGGCGCCGGCTCCGATGTCGTCTCCATGCGGCTCCGCGCCGACAAGAAGGGTGACCGCTATATCCTGAACGGAAACAAGATGTGGATCACCAACGGCCCCAACGCCGACACCCTGGTGATCTATGCCAAGACAGACCCCGACGCCGGTCCGCGCGGCATCACCGCCTTCATCGTCGAGAAGGGGTTCAAGGGGTTCTCCACGGCGCAGAAGCTCGACAAGCTCGGCATGCGCGGCTCCAACACCTGTGAGCTGGTGTTCGAGGATTGCGAGGTACCGGAAGAGAACGTGCTGGGCGAGGTCGGACGCGGCGTCAACGTGTTGATGAGCGGCCTCGATTATGAACGTGCCGTCCTGGCTGCCGGCCCGACCGGCATCATGCAGGCCTGCATGGACGTGGTGGTGCCCTACATCCACGAGCGCAAGCAATTCGGCCAATCCATCGGCGAGTTCCAACTGATGCAGGGCAAGATCGCCGACATGTACACCACCATGAACGCCACCCGGTCATACGTCTATGCCGTCGCCAAGGCCTGCGACCGGGGCCAGACGACGCGCAAGGACGCTGCCGGCGCCATCCTCTACGCCGCCGAGAAGGCGACCTGGATGGCGCTGGAGGCGATTCAGTGCCTGGGCGGCAACGGCTACATCAACGAATACCCGACGGGCCGCTTGCTGCGCGACGCCAAGCTCTACGAGATCGGCGCCGGCACGTCGGAAATCCGCCGCTGGCTGATCGGCCGCGAGTTGTTCGAGGAGACCAACTGACGCATGGCCGACCAGCAGCCCATCTTTATCGACCAGTTCGGCTCCGGCCCAACCCGGCCCGGCGGACCGCTTGGGCCCGAGGGTCCGGAGGAGCCTTGGTGGAAGGCGGGCTGGAGCGGGCGGATGGAGCTTTGGCGGGCCTTTTGGGTGTGTTTCGTGGCCGGGCACGGTATCGTTGGCGGGGTCGGCTTCGGGCTGATGATCGTCGCCATGATTTTTGGTTTCGCCTTCGATCCGGGTTCGCTTCGTGCCGGGTTCGCGGGCCTTGCAACCGGCGGCACGATCCTGATCTCGGCCTATACGGTGTTTGCCGTCTGGGTCGTCGTCACCGTGTGGCGCTCCGCCGACAATTGCGTCGACAAGCGCTGGGGCATCGCCGCCCGCGCGGCGATGGTGGTCTATGGCGGGCTGTTGATGGCGCCGTTTGCGCCGCTGTTGATCGGAGGGAGGAATTGACATGGGTGTTTTGAAAGACCCGCTCGAGGTTCAGGGCCGCGAGAGCTCGATCTATCCCGAACCCTTCGGCGATGTCGTCAAGGGGCGCTTCAAGCGCGCGCTCGGCAATGCGCTGGGCTTGAACAACTTCGGGGTCAACATGGTGCACCTGGCGCCCGGCGGCGCGACGGCGCAACGCCACTGGCATGAAAAACAAGATGAGTTGGTTTACGTGCTGGAAGGCGAGGCGACGCTGATCACCGATGCCGGCGAGCAGGTGCTGACGGCGGGCATGATCTGCGGTTTTCCCGCCGGCGAGGCCGATGGCCACCATATCGTCAACAACTCCGACGCCACCGTTGTGCTGCTGGAAGTCGGCGACCGCACGCCGGGCGAAGTGGCGCACTACCCCGACATCGATCTGCACGGCGAAGTCAAAGACGGCCGTTTCATCTTCACCCATAAGGACGGACGTCCTTATGACCAGAAATCCTGAGGAGGACCCCATCATGCAAGACGATCCCATTGTCATTGTCGGCGCCGCCCGCACCCCCATGGGCGGTTTTCAAGGCGTGCTGTCGAGTGCCAGCGCGCCGGAACTGGGCGGTGTCGCCATCAAGGCCGCGCTGGAGCGCGCCGGTGTCCCGGCCGAGGACGTGCAGGACGTGATCATGGGGCTCTGCCTGTTTGCCGGCGTGCGCCAGGCACCGGCCCGTCAGGCCGCCCACAACGCAGGCATCCCGTGGGACGCGGGTGCGACCACCATTTCCAAGATGTGCGGCTCCGCCATGAAAGCGACGATGCTGGCGCACGACAACATCCTCGCCGGTTCGCACGACATCATGGTCGCCGGCGGCATGGAAAGCATGACCAACGCGCCCTATATCCTGCCTTCCGCACGCTCGGGCTATCGGCTGGGTGCCGGCGACGTCGCCCAGGACCACATGTTCATGGACGGCCTGGAAGACGCCTACGACCAGGGCCGCTTGATGGGTACCTACGCCGAAGACACGGCCGAGAAGTACCAGTTCACCCGCGAAGCCCAGGACGCCTATGCCATCGAGTCGCTCACCCGCGCCAAGAAGGCGGTCGAGGATGGCACCTTCGCGCCGGAAGTGGAGCCGGTGACGGTCAAGACCCGCAAGGGCGAGACGGTTGTCGAACACGACGAACAGCCGTTCAACGCGAACATCGATAAAATCCCGCAATTGAAGCCCGCCTTCCGCAAGGACGGTACGGTGACGCCGGCGAACTCGTCGTCGATCTCCGACGGGGCGGCGGCGCTGGTGTTGATGCGCCGTTCGGAAGCGGAGAAGCGGGGCCTGACGCCGCGTGCCGTGATCCATGCTCACGCCACCCATTCGCAGGAGCCCAACTGGTTCACCACGGCGCCCATCGGCTCCATCGAGAAGGTGCTGGCCAAGGCCGGCTGGCAGAAGGATGACGTTGACCTGTTCGAAGTGAACGAGGCCTTCGCAGTCGTCACCATGGCGGCGATGCGCGATCTCGACATTCCGCACGACAAGGTCAACGTGCATGGCGGTGCCTGTGCGCTCGGCCATCCGGTCGGCGCGTCGGGCGCGCGCATCATCGTTACGCTGATGAACGCGCTCGATAAGTACGACCTGAAGAAGGGCGTTGCGTCGCTCTGCATCGGCGGCGGCGAGGCGACCGCGGTGGCTATCGAACGCGTGAGCTGACGCGGCGATGACCAGACGGTTGATCTCATCGGGTTCGGCGTACGAGGCACTCTACGGCTATTCCCGCGCGGTGGTCGACGGCGAGTGGGTATTCGTCGCCGGCTGCACCGGCATGGACTATGCCGCCGGCACCATCTCGGACGACGTCGCCGAACAGACGCACCAGACCTTCCGCAACATCGAGGCGGCGCTGGCGGAAGCCGGCGCCACCTTGGCGGACGTGGTGCGGGCCACTTACATCGCCACCGATCAGGCCGAATGGGACACCATCGGCCGCGTCATCGGCGAATATTTCGGTGACATCAGGCCCGCCGCCACGGCGATTATCGCCGGCCTCGTCGATCCCCGCATGAAAGTGGAGATCGAGGTCACCGCGAAGAAGAAACAGGAGGATTGATCCATGCCGACAGTGATGATTACCGGGGCCAACCGGGGTCTCGGGCTCGAGTTCACGCGACAGTACGCCGCCGATGGTTGGACTGTCATCGCCACCTGCCGCGACCCGATCAATCCGGGTGAACTGGCAAGGCTCGACGGTGATATTCAGGTGCACGGCCTGGACGTCACCAACCATCCGCAGGTCGACCGCCTGGCGAAAGACCTGGCCGGGACCGCCATCGACGTGCTGATCAACAACGCCGGCATCTATGGTCCGCGCGGCATGACGCCCGACACCATCGATTACGCCGCCTGGGAACAGGTGATGCGCACCAATGTCTTCGCACCGTTCAAGGTGACGACGGCCTTCGCATCCCACGTGGCGGCCAGTGACCAGAAGAAGGTCGCCAACGTGTCGTCGCTGATGGGCAGCAACGAGGGCTCCGCCAGTCCGGGCGAGTATGTCTACCGCTCGTCCAAGGCGGCGCTCAACAAGGTGATGAGCGGCTATGCGCAGTCGGTTGCCGCCGATGGCGTCATCATTTCGCTGTTCCATCCGGGCTGGGTGCAGACCGACATGGGCGGCGCCGGCGCCGACATCGATGCGGTGACCAGCGTCACCGGCATGCGCGGCGTTATCGCCGGCCTGACGACCGCGGACAACGGTCGCTTCTTCAACTACGACGGCACCCCGCTGCCCTGGTGACGGTGGGGTTTTCGTGACACGGATGAACACGGATAGACACGGATGAAGCTCAGTGAAGAACATGTCCTGATCCAGGAGACGGCACGGCGCTTTGCCGCCGATCGGCTGGCGCCGAACGCCGAGGAATGGGACCGTAACGCGTATTTCCCGCGTGACGCCATTTCGGAAATGGGCGAGCTCGGCCTGATGGGCATTCTGGTGCCGGAGGCCTATGGCGGCGCCGATGCCGACTTTATCTCGTATTCGCTGGCCATGGCGGAGATCGCCGGCGGCGACGGCGGGGTGTCGGTCACCATGGCGGTGCAGACGGTGGTCGAGACCTGCATCCTCGCCTATGGCAACGAGGAACAGAAGCAGGCCTTTCTGCCGAAGCTGGCTTCGGCCGAGATGCTGGGCGCCTTCCTGCTGACGGAGCCGCACACCGGGTCGGACGCGGGCGCCATTTCCTGCCGGGCGCGTAAGGAGGGCGGCGAGTACGTCCTCTACGGCGCCAAGCAGTTCATCACGACGGGATCCAACGCCGATATCGCGGTGGTGTTCGCCGTCACCGACCCGGACGCCGGCCCGCGCGGCATCACCGCTTTCATCACGCCGACCGACGCGCCCGGCTACAAGGTGACGCGCATCGAGCACAAGCTCGGCCAGAAAACCAACGACACCGCGCAGATCATGCTGGAAGACCTGCGCGTGCCGGAAGTCATGCGGCTCGGCGCCGAGGGGGAGGGCTACAAGGTGGCGCTTTCCAACCTGGAGGGCGGCCGCGTCGGCATTGCCGCGCAGTCTGTCGGTTATGCGGAAGCCGCCTTCAACGCGGCGCGCGCCTATGCCAAGGAGCGCAAGGCCTTCGGCAAGGCGATCATCGATCACCAGGGAATCGGCTTCAAACTGGCCGATATGGCGACCCAGATCGAGGCCGGCAAGCAACTGATGCTGGAAGCGGCGCGCCTCAAGGTGGCGGGCGAGCCTTGTTTGAAGGAGGCCTCCATGGCCAAGCTGTTCTGTTCGGAAATGGCCGAGCGCGTCTGTTCGGACGCCATCCAGATTCACGGCGGCTACGGCTACCTGTCGGATTTCCCGGTCGAGCGCCTGTACCGCGACGCGCGCGTGTGCCAGATCTACGAAGGCACCAGCGAGGTGCAGAAACTGGTGATCTGCCGCGCCATCCAGGAGGAGGGATGATGGCCGACCCGGTGAAGTTCTACTTCGATTTCTCCTCGCCCTATTCCTATTTCGCCTCGTTCAAGATCGACGAGACCTGCGAGGCCTTGGGCCGCAGCGTCGATTGGCATCCGTTCCTGCTGGGCGTCGCCTTCAAGTCCACCGGTTCGGCGCCGTTGACACAGGTGCCGCTGAAAGGGGACTACTGCGCCAATGACTGGCAGCGCCTGGCGCGCTACATGAACGTGCCGTGGGTGATGCCCGATCCGTTCCCGGTGCCGACGCAAGCCGCGGGGCGCGCATTCTATTGGCTGCATGACCGCGACCCGGACCTGGCCAAGCGCTTCGCGCGCGAAGTGTTCATGACCTATTTCGGCCGAGGCCAGGACATCACATCGCCGGACGCCATCGCCGGGATCGCCGAACCACTCGGGATCGAGCATGGCGATCTGGCAGCGGCGCTGGCCGATGAGCGGGTCAAACAGAGATTGAAGGACGAAACCCAGTTGGCGCTCGACGCCGGCGTCTTCGGCGCCCCCTATTTCATCGTCGACGGCGAGGGGTTCTGGGGTTCGGACCGCATGTGGATGATACGCCGCTGGATCGAACGCGGCGGCTGGTAATTGGAGCATAAGGAACAGACGAATGGCGATTAAGCTCAAGAAGGGCATCAAGGAACTGATTGAAGAGGCCGAGGCCCAGGTCACGACCATCTCGACCGACGACGCGATCCGCCGCCACGGCGACGGCGACCTGGTGTTCGTGGATATCCGCGACGTGCGCGAACTGGAACGTGACGGCACGATCCCCGATTCCGTACACGCGCCGCGCGGCATGCTGGAGTTCTGGTTCGATCCGGAATCGAAGTATCACAAGCCGGTGTTCGGAGACGAGAACAAGACCTACGTGCTGTTCTGCGCCGCCGCCTGGCGCTCGGCGCTGGCCACCAAGACGCTGCAGGACATGGGCTTCACCAACATCGTGCATTTCGCCGAAGGGTTCGGCGGCTGGAAGCGGGCCGGCGGGCCGGTGGCGGAAAAGCATCGGCGGTCTGAATCATGAGCGTTTACCGCTCGGCGGCGCAGCCGAACTCGGATGAATTCAAGACCAACGTCGAAAACATGCAGGCGGTGGTCGATGACCTCCGCCGGGTGATCGGCGAAATCAAGCTGGGCGGGGGCGAGCGGGCGCGGGAGAAGCATACGGCGCGCGGCAAGCTGCTGCCGCGCGAACGCGTGCGCCGGCTGCTCGATCCGGGCTCGCCGTTTCTGGAATTCTCGCAACTGGCCGGCTACGAGATGTACGACAGCCCGGTGCCGGCCGGCGGCGTCCTCACGGGTATCGGCCGCGTCGCCGGCACGGAAGTGGTGGTCGTCGCCAACGACGCCACCGTCAAGGGCGGCACCTATTATCCGATCACCGTGAAGAAGCACCTGCGCGCCCAGGAAGTGGCGGAGCAGAACCGGCTTCCCTGCATCTACCTGGTCGATTCCGGCGGCGCCTTCCTGCCCGAGCAGGACGACGTGTTTCCCAGCCGCGACCATTTCGGCCGCATCTTCTTCAACATCGCCAACATGAGCGGCCAGGGCATTCCGCAGATCGCATCGGTCATGGGGTCCTGCACGGCGGGCGGTGCCTATGTGCCGGCCATGTGCGACGAGAGCGTCATCGTCGAGAAGCAGGGCACCATCTTCCTGGGCGGCCCGCCCTTGGTGAAGGCCGCCACCGGCGAGGTGGTCTCCGCCGAGGATTTGGGCGGCGCCGAGGTGCACTCCAAGATTTCCGGCGTCACCGACCACATGGCGCGCGACGACGACCACGCGCTGGCCACGGTGCGGCGCATCGTCGAAAATCTGAACCGGGTGAAGAAAGTCGACATGGACGTGCGCGATCCCGAAGACCCGGCCTATCCGGTCGAGGACATCTACGGCGTCGTGCCGCAGGATTTGAAGAAGCCCTATGACGTGCGCGAAGTGATCGCACGCATCGTCGATGGTTCTCGCCTGGACGAGTTCAAGGCGCTCTATGGCACGACGCTGATTTGCGGGTTTGCGCGCATTTTCGGTTATCCGGTGGGCATTATCGCCAACAACGGTATTTTGTTCTCGGAATCGGCGCTGAAGGGCGCGCATTTCATCGAACTCTGTGCCCAACGCGGCATTCCGCTGGTGTTCTTGCAGAACATCGCCGGCTTCATGGTCGGGCGGAAGTACGAATCCGGCGGCATTGCGCGCGACGGCGCCAAGATGGTGACGGCCGTCGCCTCGGCGGCGGTGCCCAAGTTCACGGTCATCATCGGCGGCAGCTTCGGCGCCGGCAACTATTCCATGTGTGGGCGCGCCTATTCGCCGCGCATGCTGTGGATGTGGCCGAACGCCCGCATTTCGGTGATGGGCGGCGAGCAGGCCGCGTCGGTGCTCTCCACCGTCAAGCGCGACAACATCGAAGCCGGCGGCGGTTCCTGGCCTGAGCAAGAAGAGGCCGACTTCAAGCAGCCGATCCTCGACCAGTACGAACACCAGGGCCATCCCTATTACGCCAGCGCGCGGCTGTGGGACGACGGGGTCATCAACCCCAAGGACACTCGCATGGTGCTCGGGCTTTCGATCTCGGCGGCCCTGAACGCGCCGATCGAAAAGACCGACTTCGGCGTGTTCCGGATGTAATGAACGGATTGATGCAATGTTGAAAACCGAAATCGACGCCCGCGGCCTGGCCACGGTCACCTTGAACCGCCCGGAAATGCACAACGCCTTCGACGAGGCGCTGATCGCCGGTTTGCAGGAAACCTTCTCGGGCCTGGCCGAGAACGCCGACGTGCGGGTGATCCGGCTGCGCGCCGAGGGAAAAAGCTTTTGCGCCGGCGCCGACCTCAACTGGATGAAGCGCATGTCGGAATATTCGCGCGAGGAAAACCTCGCGGACGGCAAGGCGCTCGCCGGCATGCTCAACACCATCGCCACCTGTCCGCAGCCGGTGATCGGCGAAGTGCAGGGCCCGGCCTACGGCGGCGGCGTCGGCATGGTGTCGGTCTGCGACATCGCGGTGGCGTCGGAGAAGGCGCGCTTCATCTTTTCCGAAGTCAAGCTGGGCATCACGCCGGCGACCATTTCGCCCTATGTGATCGCCGCCATCGGCGCGCGCCAGGCGCATCGCTATTTCCTGACCGCTGAGTTGTTCGACGCGGCAACCGCGCTGGAGATCGGCCTGGTGCACAAGGTGGTGGCGCCGGAAGCACTGGCGGAGACCGTCGACGGCATGATCGACACCATGCTCAAGAACAGCCCCGCCGCGATGATCGCGGCCAAGGATCTGATCCACGCGGTGGCCGGCAAGCCCATTGGCCAGGATGTGCTCGACGACACGGCGGCGCGGATCGCCGACATCCGCGCCACCGACGAAGGCAAGGAAGGCATCCGCGGCTTCCTAGAAAAACGCACGCCCGCCTGGGTGCAAGAGCAGGGGGAAGGCTGACGTGTTCGAAAAAATCCTGATCGCAAACCGGGGCGAGATCGCCTGCCGTGTCATGCGCACGGCGGAGCGGATGGGCATCGCCACCGTCGCCGTCTATTCCGACGCCGACGCCGACGCGCCGCACGTGCGCCAGGCTGGCCAGTCGGTGCGCTTGGGACCACCGGCGGCGACAGAAAGCTACCTGCTGGCCGACAAGATTCTGGAAGCGGCCAAACAAACCGGTGCCGATGCCATCCATCCGGGCTACGGCTTTTTGTCCGAGAACGCCGACTTCGCCGATGCGGTACGCGCCGCCGGCCTGCTGTTCATCGGCCCTCCGTCGGACGCCATCCGCTCCATGGGCGCCAAGGACAACGCCAAGGCAATCATGGAAAAGGCCAGCGTGCCGGTGGTGCCGGGCTACTACGGCGAAGACCAGACGCTGGAACGCCTCGCGGCATCGGCGGACGAGATCGGCTACCCGGTGCTGCTGAAGGCCGCCATGGGCGGCGGCGGCAAGGGCATGCGCGTGGTCGAACGCGACCAGGACCTGGAGGAGGCCGCCACCTCGGCCAGGCGGGAAGGGGAATCGTCCTTCGGCGACGGACGGCTTTTAGTCGAGAAATACCTGGTCAAGCCGCGCCACGTGGAAGTGCAGGTGTTCGCCGACGGTCACGGCGACTGCGTGCACCTGTTCGAGCGCGACTGCTCGTTGCAGCGCCGCCACCAGAAGGTCATCGAAGAGGCGCCGGCGCCGGGCATGACCGACGAGTTGCGCGCCCGCATGGGTGCCGCGGCGGTGGATGCGGCGAAGGCGGTCGGCTACGAGAACGCCGGCACGGTGGAGTTCCTGCTCGACGCCGATGGCTCGTTCTATTTCATGGAAATGAACACGCGCCTGCAGGTGGAGCATCCGGTGACCGAACTGATCACCGGCCAGGACCTTGTCGAATGGCAGTTCCGCGTTGCCGCTGGGGCGCCGCTGCCGCTTTCGCAGGACGAGCTTTCCATCACCGGCCACGCCATGGAGGCGCGTCTTTACGCCGAGGACCCGGACATGGGCTTCCTGCCTGCGCCCGGTGCCATCCATCACCTGGCCTTTCCCGCACCGTCCATGAACGTGCGCATCGACACCGGCGTCGCGGCGGGACAGGAGGTCTCGTCCTTCTACGATCCGATGATCGCGAAGATTATCGTCTGGGACACGGACCGCGACGCGGCCTGCCGACGCCTGTCGCAGACGCTGGCGGAGGTCGAGGTGGTCGGGCCGACGGTCAACCGGGGATTCCTCAAGTTCCTGGCCGATGACGCGGATTTCCGCGCCGGGGCGGTCGATACCGGTCTGATCGACCGCCTGGACCCGGCCGACTTCGCCACCGACACGGCGCCGACGCGGGACGCCCTGGTCGCTGCCGGGCTTTGGTTGTTGAAACAGCGCGCCGACCATGCGGCGGCCTTGGCGTTGACGCGGGGTGATCCGACGTCGCCCTGGTCGATGACCGATTGCTGGCGCATGAACGATGTCGCCCACCAGGACCTGCAATTCCGCTGGGCAGACGGCGAGATCGTCGTTTCCGCCATTCCTGACGCCGGCGGCCACTTGTTCCGATTGCATGAGGATACCGGCGATGTGGATCACACCGTGCGCGGCGCGGTCGATGCCGACGGCATGGTCAAGGCGGTCGTCGACGGGCGCGGGCTGGGCGCGCGGGTGGTGGCGGTCGGTACCGACCTGACGGTGTTCCTGACGGGCCGCACCTGCCGGTTGGCGATTGCCGACCCGGCGCTGTTGGCGGCCGCCGACGATGGCGACACGCCGGTGCTGGCGTCGCCGATGCCGGGCAAGGTGGTGGTGGTCAACGTCGCGGCGGGTGACGCGGTCGCGGCCGGTACGACGTTGCTGGTGCTGGAAGCGATGAAAATGGAGCACGCCATCAAGGCGCCGGTGGACGGCACCGTCACGGCGGTCCACTATAATGTCGGTGACCAGGTCGACGAGGGGGTCGATTTGCTGGCATTCGAGGCGGCGGAGCAGGACTGATGCGTTATCCGGACAAGGTCAAGATCGTCGATGTGGGCCCGCGCGACGGGCTGCAGAACGAACCCACCGACATCAGCACCGAGACCAAGGTGGAACTGGTCGACCGCTTGGGCGCGGCGGGCCTGTCGTTCATCGAGGCGGGCGCTTTCGTGTCACCTAAGTGGGTGCCGAAAATGGCCGATTCCGCCGACGTCATGGCGCGCATCCAACGCCTGGATGGTGTCGTCTATTCGGTGCTGACGCCGAACATGAAGGGCTTCGAGGCGGCCCAGGAGGCCGGTGCCGACGAGGTCGCGGTATTCGGTGCCGCGTCGGAGAGTTTCTCGCAAAAGAACATCAACTGCTCCATCGGCGAAAGCCTGGAGCGCTTCCAGCCCGTTTGCGATGCCGCCAAGGCAGCGGGGATTCCGGTGCGGGGCTACGTTTCCTGCGTGCTCGGCTGTCCCTACGAGGGCGAGATTTCGCCCGATGCCGTGGCCAAGGTGTCGAAGACGCTTTGGGACATGGGCTGCCATGAGGTGTCGCTCGGCGACACCATCGGTACCGGTACGCCGGCCAAGGCGCAGGCGATGATAGAGGCGGTCGCCGCCGAGCTGCCGCTGGACCGTATCGCCGTGCACTTCCACGACACCTACGGCCAGGCGCTGGCCAATATTCTGGCGGTGATGGAGCAGGGCGTGGCGGTCATCGACGCGTCGGTTTCCGGGCTCGGCGGTTGCCCCTACGCCAAGGGGGCGTCGGGCAACGTTGCCACCGAGGATGTGCTCTACATGCTGGACGGGCTCGGCATCGACACAGGCATCGATTTGAAGGCCCTGGTCGAGACCGGCGCCTTCATCAGCGCAGCACTTGGCCGCCCATCCAACGCCAAGGTGACGCGTGCCCTGGCTGGCAAGGCGGCTGCGTGACGGTCCACATCATCAAGCTTTGCGTCGGTATCGAGACGGTCGAACACCTGGCCGAGGTGCAGCGCGCGAGGCTCGAAGCGGCCAAGGACCGGGGCGAGGTGCCGGTGCTCCGGCATCTGACCCGCAACATGCCGCGCCGTCGCGACGAGGTTTTGGATGGCGGCTCGCTCTATTGGGTGATCAAGGGCGTCATCCAGGTGCGACAGCGGATCATCGACCTGGAAGCGGCGGAACGGGCCGACGGCACGCCGGCCTGTGCCATGATTTACGATCCCAAGCATGTCCGTACCGAACCCCGCGCTTACCGGGCGTTCCAGGGCTGGCGCTACCTGCCGACCGACAAGGCGCCGCCGGACCTGAAAACCGGCCCCAAGGCGGCCGCCGAACTGCCGCCGGAAATGGCGGCGGAATTACGCGAATTGGGCCTGTTGTAAGCTTCGCGTCACCCGGTGCCGATACGCTGTCGAAGATGTGAAAAACGCTGGTCGGTTTTTTTGTTGCGAATCAATCGTGTGCGCGAGAGTATAGAGCACGAAGAATTATTTCGCCGCGCAAGCTGATTTAAGAACGTGAACTCGAGGCTATGAGCGAAGACAAAGTCAAAATCATCAATCCGCCGAATACGGTCAAGGCCAAGGTCCGCGTTGGCGGTCCGGGCGCGGTCGATACCTCCACCCTTGAAAAGGCGGAGGAAGCGATCGCCAGCATGGGCGGCTAATACCTGGAATGGGTGCAGGAAGATCTGAAACGGATCGATGAAGCTTATGCGGCGCTGAAGGCGGCCAGTGGTGAGCGTAAGGACGAGCTGGAAGAGGTCTTCGGTGTCGCTCACGATATGAAAGGGCAGGGTGGCAGCTTCGGCTACGACCTGATTACAGCCATCGGCAACCAGTTGTGCCGGCTGATCGAAAAGCTCGAAAAAGCCGGCGACGCGGAGGTCAACGCCATCCGCGTTCACATCGATGCCATGAAGCTGGTCATTGCCCAGAAGATCAAGGGTGACGGCGGCAAGGCAGGCGACCAGATCCTGTTCGGCCTGGAGAAGGTCGCCGAGAAACTTCTGAAATAGGGCCTAGCCCGCGTCTTTCCCGAAATCCGAAAGCCACGCGATGCGGCGTTCCAGATCGCCGATCTCGTGATCGAGCCATGAGACCAGGTGCCCGGTGTCGTCGGCATGGTGACGGCGCAGATCGGAGAGCCGCGCCAGTTCGGTTTCGGTGGTATCGAGCATCAGTTCGATCTGCTGGCGCTGCTCGTTCGGATCGAGCAGGTGCAGGAAGCGGAACTTCAACGCGGCGATCAGCTTGTTCAGGTCGGTGGCGCCGGGCCGCAAGGGCGCCGTCAGTAGCACCATCAATTCGCGCTCGCCTTCGTCGGTGATGGCGAGAACGGTCTCACCGGTGGCATCCGATTCGTCCACCAAACCTTCGTATTTCAGCAGCTCCAGCGAAGATCCCAGCACGTCGAGCGAAGGGCCCTGGACACGATCGAGGAAATGCCGCACCGATTCCGCCAAGGCCGCGTAGGGCATGGCCTTCTGCAACGCCAAAGTGCCAAGCGCGCAAAGGCGGGCGGCTTCCTTCGGGGTGAGTGTGTTATCGGCGTACATAACGGAGCCTCGCGAACAAATGAGCGTTTCGCACCTGCACTATGAATACTCCAAATCGAACGGCGCGCGCAACCATGAGATGGGTGTCCACGGCGCGGGAATCAAGGCGGCGGGCGGCTAATTGTCGGACGACATGGATTCCAGGGAGCTCAGAAATGCCGCCACGTCGCCAGTAACTTCGGTTTCCGGTTCAGCCGCAACTTCTTCGCTTTCGCCGATGTCTTCATCCGCCTCGTCGAAACGGTGAATATCGTCACCCAGCACCTCGTTGATGGTGGTCAACAGCGCGATTCGTTCGATCGGCTTGGTGGCATAGGCGTTCATCCCGGCGTCGAAGTATCCGGCGATATGGTCTTCCATGACGTCGGCGGTGACGGCGATGATAGGCAGGGTTTCATAACCGTCCCCCATGAGACGAATGGCGCGGGTGGCGTCGGGGCCGTTCATTTCCGGCATTCGGACGTCCATCAGGATCAGGTCGAAATTTTTGGCTTTTACCTGTTCGACGGCCTCCAGCCCGGAGGCGGCAAAGGTGATGTCATGACCCAAGGGCTCGAGCATGGAGTTCAGGATCAATTGATTCAATTGGTTGTCTTCAGCGACTAGGATGGTGAGCGCGCGGCCGGCCGAAACAGCGAGCTTGCGATGCGGGTGAACGCCGCGTGCCACCGGGGCTTCGGCCAGGTCGGCGCGGAAGGTGAACCAGAAAATGGAACCCTTGCCGACTTCGCTTTCGACACCGATTTCGCCACCCATCAGTTCGGTCAGGCGTTTCGAGATGGAAAGCCCGAGACCGGTTCCTTCATAACGCCGGCTTGTCGATGAATCGGCTTGGGTAAAATCCTGGAACAGCCGTTCCATGGCAGCGGGCGGAATGCCGATACCGGTATCCTCTACCTCGATACGGATTTCGACACTGTTTCCGCCGAGCGAGCGATGCTCCGCGCGAACGGTGACGCTGCCCTCGTGGGTGAACTTGACGGCATTGCCGGCCAGGTTGATCAGGATCTGGCGGATACGGGTGGGATCGCCGACGAGCGAATGGGGGATGTCACGCGGGGTGTCCGTGGTCAACTTGAGGCCGCGTTGTTCGGCGCGGGGATGGATCAGGTCGATGGCGTCGTCGATGACGGCGAGCAGGTTGAAGTCGATGTTCTCGATTTCCAGCTTGCCGGCTTCCAGTTTCGAGAGATCGAGGATGTCGTTGATGATGGTCAGCAGGCTTTGGCCGGCACCCTTGATCTTGAGAACGGTCTTGTGGTGCTGGGCTGGGAGGTCGGCATCAAGCAGGATGTCCGCAAGCCCGAGAACGCCGGTCATCGGGGTGCGGATTTCATGGCTCATGGAAGCCAGGAACTCGGATTTGCTGCGTTCGGATGCCTGCGCGCGCTCCTTTTCCTCGGCCAGCTTCTCAGCCAGTTCGGCCAGTTCGTGGGATTGCTTCTCAAGGAAGTCCTGGGCGGTGACCAGGTCATTGATGTTCTGCGTGAGCTGCGCTTCGTTCTCGCGCAGCTTTTCCTCGGACAGCACCCGATCGGTGATGTCGTGGAACACGACGACGGTGTCGTCGTCCGGCGTCAAGGCACGGAAGACGTCCAGGGTACGGCCGCCCGGCACCGAATCGACGAAACGCCCCAGTTCGGCTTTCTGGAAGCTCTCGAAGCGGGCCGCCGCCAGTTCGTCCGGCGGGCCGTCGCCGAAATCGCCGCGTTCCGCACGGATACGGATGAGCGCCTGCAACGGGGTGCCGACACGAATGACGTTCTTGGGGAATTGATAGAGCGTGCCCGCTGCATCGTTGAAGAGCTGAACCTTGAATTCCTTGTCGATCAGGATCATACCGGCGGACATGCTTTCCAGAGCCGCGGTCAATTGCGCTTCCTTGATGCCGATCTCGATGGCGGCACGACGGCGTTCGGTGATATCAGAAACCACGACCACGGCGCCGCCATCGGCCAGCGGCGCTTTTCGAAGTTCGAGAATGCGTCGGCCATTGTCGACAGTGATTTCGGTGCTTCCGCGGTCCGGCGCGCGGAAAAATTCGAGGCGTTTTTGCAGCAGGTCTTCAACCTCGCCCGGACCGTAATCGCCCCGCGCCGCGGCGATTCGAACCACGTTCTCGAACGGCATGCCGATCTTGGCGATGCTGACCGGCAGGTTGATGAATTCGAAGTAGCGGTTATTGAACAGGGTGAATTTCAAATCCTTGTCGAGCGCAAAGATGCCGTCGGTCATGTTGTTGAGCGCGGTGCGCAATTGCCGCTCTTTTTCCTCAAGCGCGCGTTCAGCCTTCTTGCGCGCGGTGATGTCGGTGTAGGTGGTGACGATTCCGCCCTGGGGCAGTGGAATGCCGTGAACTTCGATGACGACCCCGTTGGGCCGCGTCCGCTCCATCAAATGCGGTTCGAACCTTCTCGCGAGAATCATCCGTTCACGGATTTGCTCTTCCACATTGCCGGGCCCGTACTCGCCACGCTCGGCGTTGATGCGGAAGAACTCCGCCAGCGATGTTCCGGGCGTACCCAGGCTTTCCGGAAACTCCAGCAATTCGAAAAAATTCTCGTTGAAAGCAATGAGGTTCAGGTCTTCGTCGAAGATGCTGACGCCCTGGCCCAGGTGCGCAATGCTTTCCACCATCAGGTTGGCGCGGCGCAGTTCGTCCTCGGCCAGCTCGCGTTCGGCAGTGGCTTGCGAAAGATGGCGTACGAACCACACCACGGCGCCCGACGCCACCAACAGGAACGGCAGGAAGATCAAAAGCCATTGGAACCGTTCGACGGTGGTGGCAACCAAGTTTTCGAACTCGACGCGGGTCCGCAGTTCCTCCTTGCGCCAGGAATCGCGCAAGGTGGCGAAGGCGTTGATGGCGTCGGTGTCATCTACGCGGACCATGCTGTCCGTCGTTTGCGGCGGCCAGTTCTGCACAATGGCCTCGTCGACGATCTCGAGATTGTCGGCGTAGGACTCCACCGTGTCGCGGATCGCTTGGACCGCCTCGAGGTTGGCCTTGGCGCTGGCGGTTGTCTCCCCTGCGTAAATGCGTTGCAGTTGATCGAGCGCCGAGCGCAATTCCGCCAGGTCGCGGACAATTCTCTCGCGAACCGAAGGATCCTGGCGCAACACGTAGTTCTTGTAATCGTGGATGAAGCCGCCGCAACCGATGTAGCGGTAGATATTCGAAATCAGCCGGCCTTTTTGCTCCGAGACGATGTCGGTTCTTTGCCAGGTCACGGAAATTTCGTTGAAGATGCGGCTGGTCGAAAAGGGAATGACCGCGCTGGCCGCCATCAAGATCACCAGTACGGAAATGGCGAACCCGCTGATCAGGCGAATTCGGCTCATCTTGAACCGGAGCGGGCTTCTCTGCATGTGGTCTCCAGATGGAAAGGTCACAAGACCGTATGTCGGAGGATTTTGCTATATCTTTCGCTATAACTCAAACTAAAGATTGAACGCGGCACTGCCGAATTGGCGCATACCATGGTGGGAATTTCCGGGACGTCACCGAACAGGGCTTGACCCATATCATTGGCATGGCATGGTTCCGGGTGTCGGATGGCTATGATCAGATTGTGGAGGTAGAATCATGGCGTTGAAGGATATCATCGTTCCCATCGACACCACCGATGCCGGCAAATCTCGTGTCGAGGCGGCGATCGCCATCGCTTCAGCACATGATGCCGACATCACTGGTGTCGCCGTCCTGTACCGGCCCTATATCCCGCCGCATGCGGAAGTGGAGATCAGCGCCGAAATCCTTGAGATGCGGCAGAAAACCTTGCGTGAATCGGCCGAAGAGGCCGGTGCCATGTTCCAGGCGCGCATGGATCAGGCCGGTTGCAGTTCCGATTGGCGCATCGTCGAAGGCGATCCCATTGATGTGCTGAGCGAGCAGGCGCGCTACGGCGACCTGTTGATCGTCAGCCAGAACCCGTCGGCGGGGGATTTGCTGCCGGGCGGCCATGAAATGCCTGACCGGGTGATCCTGAGCGCCGGACGTCCGGTACTGGTGGTGCCCTACATCTACAAGGAAGGCACGATCGGCAAGCATCCGCTGGTTGCCTGGGATGCGGGTCGCATGGCTGCACGCGCCGTGCATGACGCCATGCCGATCCTGAAGAAGGCGGAGAACGTCACCATCATGGTCGCCAACCCGGAAGCCGGGGCCGATGGCCACGGTGACCTGCCGGGCGCGGACTTGGCCGCGCACTTGGCACGCCACGGTGTCAATGCGACGGCAGACCATACCGTCAGCCCGGACATGGATATCGGCGAGTTACTGCTTTCCCGCGTCGCCGACGACAGCGCCGACATGCTGGTGCTTGGTGCCTACGGCCATGCCCGCTGGCGCGAACTGGTGCTGGGTGGCGTGACCGCCCATATCCTGGAGCACATGACCGTTCCGGTGTTGATGTCGCACTAAAAAATACGACATTTTTCTTATTAAATAGGAAAATATTGACTTTTTAAAAATGCCGTGCTAGGAATAGCGCGCCCTGCCGGTTTTCACCGGCGGCGGCGCGCTATTTTACATTCGAATAGGTATTGGGTTAGCCCGACGGTTCCTCGCATTAGAACCAGTTGAATTTGGCCCAAAAATTAACTTTGTCCCCGCGAAGGGAGCGTTCACGAATGTTGCCGGGGGCAAATTGGGTTCGTTCCTGAGATTTTTATAAGAATACTTCGAAATCAAAGGCTTCCAACCCGTGAACTTTTGCCCCTAAACCACTGGCAACACGATCTTCGAGGCACGGCCCCGTTCGCGAAAGAGCGTGATGCGCGGCGGCCGGCCGTCGGGAATGCGGGTGAAGTGGTCCGAATCTGAAGCCGCCAGCGACATGCGGATGCGATGGCCCTTGCGGTACAGATACGACGTCGGCAGCAGTTCGAACGCCGCGTTCGCTGGCTCTCCGGGCACCAGGTGTTCGGCGTCGGCGATCTTGAAGCTGTGCGCCGGGCCGGTGGCGGGGACGCGGTCGGGATGCTCGCCGGGCTTGCGGTGCAGGGCACGGAACACGCCTTCCGTGACGTAGACGGATTTGCCCTCGGGCGTCACGTCGGAAAGATAGACGAACAACGCGCAGTCCTTTTCCGAAGCCGCGAAATGCAGGTCGACGAAGGGGTGGCCGGTGACCTCGGTGTCCTCGCTGAGCGGTTCGGAGGTAAAGCTCAGCATGGCGTCCTCGCGGCCGTCCCAGTCGTCGTAGTAGGTCTCCACGTTGGCGATGTAGAGCCGGTCGTAGCGGGTGTGATTGCCGGTGCCGCAGGCGTAGTCGGCGTCGTAATCGTCGCTGGCGGATTCGGCATCCGGCGCGGCAGCGGAAAGTCCGCCATCGGCGCTGGCGAACAGTTCGCGTTCCTCGCACGCGGGCGGCCAGGCGTCGGCGGCCTTCCAGGCTTCCGCGCCCATGGTGTAGTAGTGCACCCGGCGCTCGCCGTCGATGTCGCTGTTCAGGCCTTTCAGGTGCTTGTCGAAGAAGCGCAGCACCTCGGCACCGACTAAGGGCTGCTGCGCATCCGCATTAGGCCGCCACGGGCTGACGTGCGCCCTGGCACCGTGATCCCAGGGGCCGAGCATCAGCCGCGATTGCGGGTTCTGGAGCCACAGATAGCGCTGGATGGTGCCGACGGAATAACCGCCGCCGTCCATCCAGCCGGAGATCGTGTAGTAGGCGGTCGATGCGTCGGCTTCGCGGCTGGCGTAGTGGTAGGGGCTGATCCAGGCGCCGGTGTAGTCCGGGTTGTCGGTGAGCGCGGAATCGCGGAACCGCAGTTGCTGGGCGAAATCCTGCATGTCGAAGTTGGCCCGGTGCTGGTGCAGGGCCTGTTTCAGCATGGTGCCGTCCAGGTCCTCGTCGACCGGCGCCGGACCGGCGAGATCGGGATCGCAGAAATAGGCGTAGGACGGGATCTGCTCGCGGATATCCAAGTCCAGCGCTTCAGCCAGGCCACCGTAGTTCTTGGTCACGCAGGTCAGCAGCACGCCGCCCGGATAGATGTGGTTGAGCCAGGTGTCCCAGACCGCGAACAGCGGTGCCACCGCCTTCACCGCCGGGTGGTTGGTCGATGCCAGGAAGTCGGATGCGGCGCCCGGATAGGAGATGCCTGTGGCACCGATCTCGCCCGAACACCAGGGCTGTCGGCTGACCCAGTCGGCGACGTCGTGGTGATCGAGCCGCTCGGTTGGCGAGCGGAACCCGTCGCGGGCGCCGAAGCTGGCGCCGGAGCCGCGCACGTCGACGGCGACCAGCGCATAGCCGCGCGGCACGAACATGTCGCGGTAGAAGGCGACGGTCGGACAGGCGTCGATATCCGGCCGGTGTCCGTCGGCAAGCTGAAACCGGCGGTAATAGGGGGTGAGCACCAGGATTGCCGGGAAGCGCTCGTCGCTGGCCTCGCTGCCCGGCAGGTGCACGTCGACGGCGAGCTTGGTGCCGTCGCGCACGGAGACGTATTGCGACAAGATTCGCTCGCCCGTGTATTCGGGGGCGCGGGTGGCGAGATAATCGGGCGGCGTCGTCGTCCAGGCGTCGGAGGTGGTCATGGGTCGGTCAATCGTCCAGTCGTTTGTTGAACCGGGTCGCGGTCGAGGCCGCTTCGAACCCGGCGGCGGGATAGAAACCATGTGCCGCATCGCGGCCCGTCGTGCAATAGAGCGATAGCCAGGTAAGGCCGTGCGCGCGCGCCCAGACTTCCACCGCCGCCACCAGCCGCTGCGCGGCGCCGGTGCGCCGGGCGGCCTCGGCGACGACTAGCGCCTGGATCTGTGCGCAGGGCGCGATCTCGAGTGCCAGGCGGGCGAAGACATGGACGAAGCCGACCACGGTGCCGTCCTGTTCGGCGACGAACAGGCCTTGGTCCGGTTGGGCGAGGATGGCATCGAGGCGGCCGGGCAGGGCGCCTCCCTCGGTAGCGTAGCCGAGCTGGCGGCAGAGCGTCAGCAGCGCGTCGGTGTCCTCGGGTTCGGCCTGGCGGACCTCGGTGCCCGTGTCGCTCATTCCCCGGTCCAGTCCTCCACCCAGAAGGCGGACGGGAACTGGTGCCCAGTGGGGGTGAGGCCCTTCAGCCATTTGGGAAGGACGTACGGGTCGGCGCGGAAATAGAGCGGCAGCACCGGTAGTTCGGTGGCGTAGATGGTCTGCAGCCGATGCCAAAGGTCTCGGCGTTTGTCGCGATCGAGTTCGATCTCGATGGCTTCGATGATGCCGTCCACCTCGGCGTTCTTGAAGCCGGTGTAGTTTTGGCCGGCGTAGTTGTTCTCGGCCGTCGGGATGTGGCTGGAATGCAGCGTCGTGCGCGGCACGCTCTCGGGCGCGCTGTACCATGCGTACATGGCAAGCGCCGTGAACCGCCGCTCGGTGACCGTGCGCCCGAAGAACACGCGGGCGGGTTCGTTCTTGATGCGCACGTCGATGCCGGTGGCCTTCCACTGGCTCTGCAGCACCTGCTCGACCAGTTCGCGCGAGCGGTTACCGGCGGTGGTCATGATCTCGAGCCGGAGCGGCTCGCCCTTGGCGTTGTGACGCACGCCGGCCCGGCGCTGGGTCCAGCCGGCCTCGTCCAAGAGCTTCGCAGCATGCTTGGGATCGAACGGGTACTTGGGGATGTCGTCCGTATGCACCCAGTCGAGCGGATTGACGTTGGTGTCGGCGACCGGTTGATGGCCGCCGAACAGTTGCCGGCTCAGCGACTGGCGGTCGATGGAATAGAGCAGCGCGCGGCGCACGCGCCGGTCGGCGAGGATGGGATTTTGAAGGTTGAGGTCGATATGTTCGTAAACCAGGCCTGGTTTGTAGATGACGTTGAAGCGGCTGCCGTGACGCTTCTCGAAGGCCATGGCTTGGTCGACGGTGAAGCCGAGCTCACCCGCCACCATGTCGATGCCGCCGGCCAAGAGATTGGCCTCCAGCGCGGCGGTATTGCCGATCACCTTGACGACGATCTGCTTGAATCCGGGTTTCTTGCCGTACCAGGTCGGGTTCGGCTTGAGCACCACGTGTGAGCCCGAGACCACCTCGGCTATCGCATAGGGGCCGAAATAGAGCCCTTTGTTGGTGCCGTCTGTATCGAAGGCGGTACGGGTCTTGTACTTCACCGGCTCCGTGAACAGCGGCTTCTCGATGTGGGCGGGGAGGATATCCATGCCGCCCATGGCGTTGTACTCGAAGGTCAGTTTGTCGAAGTGCAGCGTGACGGTTTTGTCGTCGACGATGTCGATCTTGTAGAGGCTGCGGTAGAGTTCCATGTTGCCGACGCCGGATTGCGGGTGGCGGCCGACCTCCCAGGTGAACACCACATCCTGGGCGCTCACCGGCGTGCCATCACCCCAGGTCGCCTTCGGGTGGATCTCGTATGTGACGGCGACCCCCGCTTTGCCGTCGGGCGTCGTTTCCTTCCTGGCCAGGCCGTTCTCGAAGGTCGGCAGCCGCGTACAGAGCGCGCAGACCACTTTCCAGTCCTTGTCGTAGACGGTCAGTGGTCGGCGCGTCATGGCCAGGATGTAGGTCTTGGCCAGCATGCTGTCGATGTTCGGGTGGAACGACGACGGGAACTGGGTGATGCCGATAGTGAGCTGGTCCTTGCCCGCGGCCGAAGCCGGCCCGGCCAGGGCGGCAAGACACAGTAGAAGGCGGAAAAGGCGCAGCAAGTTCATGACGGAAAGGTTAGCACCGCCACCATGACCGCGCGAGAGTGGATTCGCGCGGCCGGAACCGTCTTAGATCAGTTCCGCCAGCCGGTTCACCCGGTCGCGCAGGCGGCCGAGCACCTCGGAAACCTCGCCGGTGGCGCGCGCCGTCTGGCCGGACAAATTCTTGACCTCTCCGGCGACGACCGCGAAGCCCTTGCCGGCATCGCCGGCGCGGGCCGCTTCGATGGTGGCGTTGAGGGCAAGCAGGTTGGTCTGCTTGGCGATGGCGTCGATTTGCGCGGCGACCTTGTCGACGGTCTCGATCTCGTCGCGAAGGCCGGCGATCTGTTCTTGCAGCGCGGCGGTGGCGGCGGGTTCCGATTCGGGTGCTGGCATGGGCGCTGGCATGGGTGCCGGTGTGGCCACCGGCATTGGCGCGGGTGCTGGAGCAGGCGCAGGGGCCGGTGTCGGCTCCGGCACGGCCGCCGCTTCCAGAACTTCGGCGCCTTCCGCCCCATCGAGCATGGTATCGGCGATGACGTTGAACACGCTGGCCCAGGCCGCGGCCGTGTCGGGGGTGAAATCCGCGCCCATGGCGTCCTCGATGGAGCCGAGCAGACAGGTGCCGACGGTATCGTACATGTCGGCGCGCACGCCGTAACCGGAATGCCGCGCGCCAAGCTCATGCAGCATGCCGCGCATGTTGGGCAGGTTGTCGACATTGTCGACGACGGTCGCCAGGGTATCCATCAACGCCCGGCCTTGGTTCATGATGTCACCGGCGAACATTTCCCGGAGCGAAGGATCGGTTTCGAACAGCCGATTGTAGAAATCCATGGCAACGCGGTCCGCGTCGGCGGCGAAGCTCATGAAGGAATTGCGGACGATTTCAGCGTCGTGCGGCGAGATATCCATGCACTCGAACCCTTATATCCCCAGGTCTATGAATCTTATGACTATAGACTATATGGGGTTCGCCCCCTGCTGTCACTCAATGATCCGCTTCGGATCGTAGATTCCGCAGTTTCCCGGGTCCAAACCGAGGCGCGAGCAGATGGAGGTGATCTCGATCTGGTCGGGGAGGCTCTTGTCGCCGTTGGCTTCGCTGACGGCGCAGCAGATTCGCACCATCAGGGCGCCGTTTTCGGGGTCCTGGGCGACCTCGGCCATGGCCTGAAACGCGGATTCGTGGCCCTCCGCCGGGTTGGCCAGAATGGCGTCAGTATACTCGTTGAAAATGTCGATGCCTTCGTGGGGATCGAACACCTTCAAGGCGTCGAGGGTGGAGAGAATCTGGTCGACCCGAACCCGCTCGGCGAAGGAAACCTCGCCGTCGGCCGTGGCGACCAGCGCGCAAGCCGCCATGACACCTTCGAGGAAGGGCCTGTTTCGCTGGCGCTTGAGATGCGCCTGATAGTTATCGACGAGGGATTTCAAGATGCCTGCCATGGATCGCCTCCCGCTCTCCGAATGATCCTAGCGGATCGGGCGCGGGCAATCCATGGGGTTGGCCTATGCGTCGCGGCCGCCGTGCGCCGCCGACCAGCCGATCGGATCGGCAAGAAAATCGCGCACGCCGGCAATCGATTGCGGCGGGAAATAACCGCCTTCATCGGCGGCCTTGAGGACGTCTTGCCAGGTGCAGAGGTAGTGCAGTTTCACCCCGGCTTCCTCCAAGGTGTCGAGGGCACCGGGGAAGGCGCCGTAGAAGAACACCACGAAGATGTCGGTCACCTCGGCGCCGGCGGTGCGCAATGCATTGACGAAGTTGATTTTGGAACCGCCATCGGTGGCCAGGTCTTCGACCAAAAGCACCTTCTTGCCTTCTTCCAGGTTGCCCTCGATCTGGGCATCGCGGCCGAAGCCCTTGGGCTTCTTGCGCACGTAAAGCATCGGCTTGTTGGTCGCCTCGGCGATCCAGGCGGCATAGGGGATGCCCGCCGTTTCGCCGCCGGCGATCAGGTCGGTGTCGTCCAGGCCGGCGTCCGCGCGCAGCATTTCAACGCCCAACTCGATCATCCGTCGCCGGGCTTCAGGGAACGAGATCACCCACCGGCAGTCGATATAGACCGGGCTCGCCCAACCCGCCGTCAGGGTATAGGGCTCTTCCGGCCGGAAATTGACGGCCTTGATGTCGAGCAGCCATTTGGCGGTCTCGAGTGCGGCGGGGGTGTCTTGCGGCATGGCGGGTCCTCTGTGGCTGAATGGGGCTGAATGGCGTCCGCACTGTCTTAGAACGTCCCGACTGTGCAGACAATCGGGAACTCCGGCAACGCGATGGCAGATTGACGCCCGCGCCCCGGTACGGCCTAAATGCGCCATGGAGAACCGGCAATCCCGACGCCAGGCGGCCAAGGCGCGCAACCGCGAGGTCCAGGCGCATCTGACGGAAGCGCGCAAGGCCATGGCCGACGGCGATGCGCGCGCTGCGGAACTTGCATGCCGCGCGGCGGTCACGGCGGACCCGCTGGCGTCTGCGCCTTATCATTTATTGGCGCAGATCGCCTACATGGACGGACGCCTGGCGGAGGCCGGCGATCTGATTCTGGAAGCCGCGACCCGCGATGACGACGATATCGATATTCACGCCGATTGCGGTGCTATCATGAACATGCTGGGCCGCCCCGCCGAGGCGGAAGCGGCCTGCCGCCATGTGCTGGAGATCGATGCAAGCCACGCAGGCGCCTGGAACAACCTGACGGTGGCGCTCGATATCCAAGGCCGTTTCGCGGAGGCATTGGAGGCCGTGGACGAAGCTCTGGCCCGCAAGCCCGGCTTTACCGACGCGCTCGTGAACAAAGGCAGCATCCTGGTGAAGACCGACCAGCCCGTGGCCGCCATCGAGACCTTGGTCCAGGCGGTCGAGAGCGCCCCCAATCACCCGCTGGCGCGGGTCAATCTGGCAACGGCGCTCCGCAAGGTGGGCGAGTTTGATGCGGCGGTGGGGCAATGCCAGGCGGCGATCGAATTGCAGCCGGACTATGCTGAAGCCCACGGCGCGCTCGGTGATGTCTTTGCGGCGGCGGATGCGTTCGAAGACGCCATTGCCGCCTACGACCGAGCGCTTGAATGCCGGCCGGGTTTCATGGCCGTGCGCCTCAACCGCGCCGCCGCGCTGCACAAGGCGGGACGGCACGAAGACGCAATAGGGGGCTACCAGGCGCTGTTGCGGGATTTCCCCGAAAGCGCGGATGCCTATGCCGGGTTGGGTGTTGTGCAGTTGGCGTTGGGCGATCTTGCCGATGCCCTGGGTTCGCTGCGCAAGGCCACGGAGCTCAATCCGAAACAGGGCAAGGCCTGGGTGGCACTGGCGGCTTCGCCCGCGGCAGCGATATCGGACGACGATCTTTTGGCGCTCACGGCTCTCAGCGAGGATGCGGGCGCGGCGCTGGACGCGCGTATCGATGCGCACTTCGCGCTCGGTGAAATATTCGACCGCCAGGGCGATACCGATGTGGCGTTTGCCCACTTCAACGCCGGCAACGAGGGCCGCAAGGCGCAAATGATGGCACGTGACTTGGCCTTCGATCCCGCAAGCCTGGTAGCGGAAATCACGGCGATCATCGAAGCCTATCCTGAAGGCGTGACCGCCGGCGCGGGCGGAAACCCTGACGAGCGACCGGTGTTCGTTGTCGGCATGCCGCGTTCCGGCACTACGTTGGTGGAGCAAATCCTGGCCGCGCACCCAAGCGTCAGTGGGGCGGGTGAAGCGATGAGCATTGCTGGGCTCGACCCCAGCCAGTCGTCCGCCGAACTGGCGGACGCGGCATTGCAAGCGCTGCTCAAGGCCGGCGGCGATGCGGTGCGGGTCGTCGATAAGACCCCGTTCCAGTTCCGCGATCTCGGCCTGATTAGACGGTTGTTCCCGAAGGCGCGGATCATCCATTGCCGGCGCGATGCGCTGGATACGGGGCTATCTTGCTTCATGCAGAATTTCGTCGAGGACTACCCCTGGTCCTGCGACCTTGAGCATATCGGGCGCTACATCAATGCCTATGAGCGGTTGATGGCCCATTGGCGCACTGTCTTGCGGGATGGATTCCTCGAGGTCGATTACGAAGATCTGACACACGATCCGGAAACCAGTATCCGCCGCCTGATCGATTTCGTCGGGCTCGATTGGGACTCGGCCTGCCTTGCGTTCCACGAGGCACGGCGGCCGGTACTTTCCGCCTCCAACTGGCAGGTGCGCCGGCCCATGTATGTCTCGTCCGTCGGTCGCGCGTCACGCTACGGCGGCCATCTTGAACCGCTGCGCCGGGTCTTAGCTGCCGGCCAGTAGCTGTTTCCAACCTTCACGCAGTTCGTCGCGGAACTCGGGCGCGGCGATCTCGATCAGGGCCTTGGCGCGGGCATGGTGCGGCAGGTGCTTGATGTGGCGTGCGCCGTGTTCCGTGACCACGTAATCGATGTCGGTTCGGAGCGCCGTCGTGGCGGTGCGATTGCCGAGCGCCGGCACGATACGAGAAAGGGTGCCGCGTGCCGCCGTCGCGTTGAGCGCCAGGATGGAACGCCCGCCCTTCGAAAGCGCAGCACCCCGCATCACGTCGACCGATCCGCCGGTGCCACTAATCTGCTGGCCGCGCAGCATGTCGGCGTTCACTTGTCCGAAGAGATCGATTTCCAACGCCGAGTTGATGGAGACGAAATTGTCGATCTGGCGGACGACTTCGGTGTCGTGGGTGTAGGTGACGGGACGGAAGCTGAGGCTTTCGCAGGTGCCGGCCCATTCGATGAGGTTCGGCGTACCCAGCGCCACGCCGGCAACGGCGCGGCCCTTGTCGATGGTCTTGGCCTGGCCGTTCATGACGCCGCTATCGATAAGCGGCATCAGACCATCCGCCAGCATGCCGGAATGGAGTCCGAGATCGTTCTTCTGCGTCAACGCCGACATGGCCGCGTCGGGGATGGCGCCGATGCCGATCTGGATGCAATCGCCGTCGCGTATCAGTTCCGCCACATGCGCGCCGATGGCGCGGGAGACGTCATCCAGCTTGGATGGCGGAAAGTCGGCGACAGGACGCGAACAGGCGACGGCATAGTCGATCCGACCGGCCGGCACCGACGGGCTATCGACTGGGATCGGCTGGCGGTCGTTGATCTCGGCAACCACGGTGGTGGCTTTGTCCAGGACGGCCGGAATGAAATCGACGCTGATGCCCTGGGAATGGCCGCCGTCCGGCCCCGCCGGCGCCAATTGCATGATGGCGAGATCGATGTCCAGGTACTGTTCCAGGTAGGTGTAGATGGCGCGGTACTGCAGCGGCAGATAATCGATGCGCCCGGCGGCGATTCCTTCCCGGGTATCGGCGGTAGCGAAAAACGACGTCGCCTTGGCTTCCGGGTGGAAACTGGTGAAGTCCGTCGAGTTGACGGCGGGCAGGGACATGGAAACGAACCGAACGCCCGCGCAACAGGCCCCCGATTGACGGAAGGCGTCGAGAATATGGACGGGTTCGCTGGGGCCGTCGGCGATGAACACCGTCATGCCCGGTTGCAGCATTTGAGCGACCTCATGGGCCTCGATCCAGCGCGTCACGTTCGTTCGTCCTCGGAATTTGTCAGTTGAGCTTGTCGCGGACGACGTAACCGCCGTTGGCGAAATGGTCGAAATGGTCGGCCAGGGCCGGGTGGGTGATGGCGGTGCCTTGGGTGTCGGCTTCCAGGTTGCGCTCCGCCACGTAGGTGCGCATGTCGGCGCCGTCCACCAACACGTGGTACCAGGGCCGGTCCTTGGGCGGCTGGGAGCGCGCCATGTGGTCGTACCACTCGTCCGTGCCCTTGAAATAGGGATCCACGTCGATCACCACGCCCCGGTAATCGAACAGGCGGTGGTGGACGAGTTGTCCGACGGCGAACTGGGCCCTAACGGTATCGGTCATACGGCCACTATAAACGGCGACGACAGTGAATGACACGCGGTTTGCGCCCACGCCCGCAGGGCGCAGTTGAACCGCCCCCGGCACTGGGGTCTAATCGGCGGCGCCATGGCCAATGCACAAGATATCTGGGTGCTGACCGACGACCGCGCGGGGAACCGTTCGCAGGCGCTCGGCGTGGCCGAAGCACTCGGGCTTCCCTATGTGGCGAAGGAGATCGGCTATGGGCCATGGGCGCGATTGCCGAACGTCTTCCTGGGTGCCACGCTGCTTGGGATCGATGCGGCCAGCCGCGAACGCCTGACCCCGCCCTGGCCGGCGTTGGTGATTGCCGCGGGCCGGCGCACGGCACCGGTGGCCCTGGCTATTAAGCGCGCCAGCGGCGGACGCAGCCGTCTGGTGCAGGTCATGCATCCGGGTGCCGGCAGCCGCGGGTTCGATCTCGTCTGCGTGCCGCGTCACGATCCGGAATGCATCGGCGGCAACGTCATCGCCATCACCGGCGCGCCGCATGGCCTCACGGCGGAGAAACTGTCGGAGGCACGCGCGCGGTGGTTGCCCGAGTTGACAGCTCTAACCGAGCCCCGCATTGCCGTCATCGTCGGCGGTTCGACGCGGCGGCGCCCGTTCACTGCCGCCATGGCGACGGAGTTGGGCGAGCGGGTCTCGGCCATGGCATCATCGGTAGGTGGCTCGCTGATGGTCACCACCAGCCGGCGGACGGGCGAAGCGGCGGATGCGCTGCTCGCCGCGATCTCGGCGCCGGCACGGCTGCACCGATGGGGCGATGAGGGAGACAATCCCTATACCGGGTTCCTTGCCACCGCCGATCAGGTCGTGGTGACTGGCGATTCCGTTTCCATGTGTTCGGAAGCCTGCGCGGTGCCGGTGCCGGTGCAGATTTTCGCGCCGCCGGCGCTGATTACGGAAAAACATGCGCGCTGCCACGCGTCGCTCTACGAGGGCGGATACGCGCATCCGTTTTCGGGCGAGGTGTTGGAGGGCTCACATGAGCCGCTCAACGCCGCCATCGAGATCGCCCGCGCGATCCGCGAACGCGGTCTTCAACCGGCGGAGTAGGCTTTGACTTCCTGGCGCTGTTCGCCGAGGCCCTCGATACCCAGACGCATGACATCGCCCGGTTTCAGGTAGGTCGGCGGTTTCATGCCCATGCCGACGCCCGGTGGCGTGCCGGTGGCAATGACATCGCCCGGCAGCAGCGTCATGTAGTGGCTGACGTAGCTGATCAGGTGGCCGACGCCGAAAATCATGGTGCGGGTGTTGCCGTTCTGGCGGCGTTCGCCGTTGACCTCGAGCCAGATGTTGAGGTTCTGCGGATCGGAAATCTCGTCCGTCGTCACCAGCCAGGGTCCAACCGGGGCCGAGGTGTCGAAGCTCTTGCCCTTCACCCACTGACCGGTGCCTTCCAACTGGAAGGCGCGTTCGGAAACGTCGTTGCAAATGGTGTAGCCGGCGACGTGGTCGAGGGCGCTGCCCTGCGACAAATACTGCGCCTTGCGACCGATGACGATCGCCAATTCCACTTCCCAGTCGGTCTTGGTGGAGAACTTCGGCAGGACGACCGGATCGTTGGGACCGTTGAGCGCGGTCACCGCCTTGGTAAAGATTACCGGTTCGTCGGGGGCGGCCATTCCGGCTTCGGCGGCGTGGTCGGCATAGTTGAGGCCGATGGCGACGATCTTGCCGACGCCGGCGACCGGCGTGCCGAGGCGCACGGTTCCCTCGACCACCGGCAGGGTGGCCGTGTCCATATTGGCGAGCGCGGCCAAGCGGTCGGGATCCAGGTTGGCGCCCGAAAGGTCGTTGAGCTTGTCGGAGAGGTCGCGCAGGCGGCCTTGTTCATCCAAGAGCGCGGGCTTTTCCTGGCCGGCGGGTCCGTATCGCAGCAGTTTCATTGAGGGGTCTTCCGGTCGTTGTATCGCGGTCCGAACAACCTACGCCGCTCGGGGGAAAGGTCAACGGGATAGAAGCGGCAGCACGTCAGCGGCGTCGGCGATGCCGTCGCTTTCCAAGACCTTGAACCCGCCGCCGGCCGTCTTCCATGCGTTGTCGCGCTGGCCCGGGTGAGAGCCATGGCCGCTCCAGACATGGACGCCGCCGGCCAATCCGGCCGCCTTGCCGGCCTGCAGGTCGCTGGCGTGGTCGCCGACGATCCAGGATTGGCCGAAATCGATGGGCAACAAGTCGCCGGCGCGCAGCAGCATGCCGGGCTGCGGCTTGCGATCCGGATGATCGGGGACGTTCCATGGCGGCTCCGCGCCCTCATGGAACGGGCAGGCCATGACCGCGTTGACGAAGGCGTCCTCTTGGGCGAGATCGTCGAGCATCTTGTCCTGTACGGCTGCGAACTCGGCCCAACCATATATACCACGCCCGATTCCGCTCTGGTTGGTGACAACAACCACAGGCAGGCCGAGCGCGTTGGCGCGGCGGATACAGTCGGCGGCGCCGGCTTCCAGTTGCGTGTCCTCGACGGTGTGGAGGTAGTGGGTCTCGACCAGGATCACGCCGTCCCGGTCGAGGAACAGTGCGGGCCGGAGCGCCGTTCCCTGGGCCCTGTTGAGGCACTGCATCCAGATGCCGTCGGCACCGACAGTGTCGCCATAGGAAAGGACGGAGGGCGAGTTGATGTTGGCGTCACTCATCGCAATATCATGAAATGTTATTTGCCGCGGCAATATGATAGATAACGCCGACGGGCGAAAGGTCGAATGACGTGACGAGCGAGCCGAAATTCGAAATCGACGAGAACGAGGGCACCGTTTCCAATTGCTGGATGCGCTGGAGCCTGTTGCTGTTCGGCTGGGCGAACGTCGGGCTCGGCGTTGTCGGCATATTCGTGCCCGGGCTGCCGACGACGGTTTTCCTGCTGATCGCGCTTTGGGCCTTTTCGCGCTCGTCGCTTCGGTTCCACGCCTGGTTATGGCACCATCCGCGCCTGGGGCCGCCGATCCGGGCCTGGCACACACACCAGGTGATTCCCGTCAGGGCCAAGATTCTTTCCGTGACCACCATGGCCGCGAGCTTCATCTACGTTGCCGGCTTCGTCGCGCGCGATTGGGTGTTGCCGGCGGTGATGGCGGCGATTTTGCTACCGGTGGCGGCCTACATCGTCACCCGTGCCAGCCTGCCGCCGGCGGAGCCGGTTCCGGTCGCCGGCGAAGACACGGCGGAATAAGGGTCAGGACGCGGCCTTCGACAGATTGAGGCCGACCACGCCGGTGATGATGAAGACGATGGAAACCGCTTTCAGCAGTGTGAATTGCTCACCGAACACCGCCAATCCGGCGATGGCGATCAAACCGGTGCCGACACCGGCCCAGATGGCGTAGGCGACGCTGAGCTCGATCCCTTTCAGGCTCAATCCCAACAGGAAGAAGCTCGTGCCGTAGGCGACGAAGACGACGATGCTGGCCGGCAGGCTGGAAAAGCCGTTCGAGAGCTTCAGAGAGATCGTTCCCGTCACTTCGGTGACGATGGCGAGCGAAAGGTACAGCCAGGGCATGTCGGTTCCTCTGCGTGAGCGGTGATCGGGCCGTCCAAATCACGGTGGCCCCGTGAAGCAAGAACGACTAGGATGCCGCGATGACAGGTACGCTCATGAATTTAGCGCTCGCCGTCGGGTTGTTCGTCGTCAGTCACCTGGTGCTGCCGATCACGGCGCTGCGCACGCTCATCATCGGCGCCATCGGCCGCAACGCCTATCTATTGCTTTATTCCGCCATTTCCATCGCCTTGCTGCTGTGGATCGTCGAAGCCTATGGGGCGGCGCCCACCGTTGCCGTATTCGAGCCGAACACCGCCATGCGCCACGCCACCTTGACGCTGATGCTGATCGCCGTGTTCCTGGCGGTGAGCGGCATTGCCACGCCAAACCCGAGTGCCGTGCCGGCCCAGGACCTGGGCTGGCGGCCGGAGGCCAAGGGCATCTTTAAGATTACCCGTCATCCGCTGATGTGGGGAATCGCCATCTGGGGCGGCTGTCATTTTCTTGCCAACGGCCATACGGCGGCGCTGATCCTGTTCGGCGGCATGACCGTGTTGGCGCTTGGCGGCGCCATGCATATCGACCGGCGAAAGCGCGAAAGTTTGGGTGAGGATTGGATCCGCTTCGAAGAACAAACGTCTTTCGTGCCGCTGGCGGCGATCGCCATGGGTAAGGTGCGAATGGATAAGCGCGAGATTCCCTGGTGGCAAACGCTGATTGCCATTGCCGTTTATATGGGGTTTCTCGCCGGCCACGCGGCGCTCGGCCGCGACGTATTCCCGCTGGGGTTCTTCTAAGCCCGATTGTCCTCGATGATCATGTCGGCGGCTTTCTCCGCCATCATGATGATCGGCGCATTGGTGTTCCCCGAGGTGAGGCGCGGCATGGCCGAACCGTCCACCACCCGAAGGCCTGAAAGCCCATGCACCCTGAGCCGGTCGTCGACGACGGCCATGGGATCGTTGCCCATCTTGCAGGTGCCGACCGGGTGATAGAGCGTGGCGCCTGTATTGCGGGCATAATCGAGTAATTCGTCGTCGCCCTGCAAATCGGGACCGGGAAGGATTTCCATCTCGCGGAACTCGGCCATGGCGTCGCTTTCGATGATGCGGCGCGCGATGCGCATGCCGGCGAGATGCGTCTGGCGATCCATTTCCTCGTCCAGGAAGTTCGGGCGGATGGCGGGCGAGGCGAACGGGTCGGACGATTTTACGTGGATTGAACCACGGCTTTCCGGCCGAAGCTGACAGGGGCCGACGGTGAGGCCCGGGAACTTGTCGAACACGCGCTTCTTCGGGTCCTTAAAGCTGGCGTGGGCGATATGGTACTGGATGTCGGGGGTTTCCAGTTCCGGCCGGCTTTTGACGAAACCGGCGAGGATACCGGCCGATAGCGTCAGCGCCCCGGTAGATGTGGTGAGGAAGCGGAAGGCCTCCATCATCAGCCGTACGCCGCGCGTGCTTTCGTTCAGGGTCGCGGTGTTCTTGATGCGCCAGACCAGGCGGCTAATGTAGTGGTCTTGTAGGTTCTCGCCGACGCCCTTGAGCTCATGTGCCACCTCGATCCCGTGCGCTTTCAGGATGTCCGGGTTGCCGATGCCGGATAACTCAAGCAATTGCGGCGATTGGATGGAACCGGCCGAGAGGATCACCTCGCGTCCGACCAGGGTGCGGCGGGGCTTGCCGTCGACGGTGTAGTTGACGCCGGTGACGCGCTTGCCGTCCATGACCAGGCCGGTGACCTGTGCGTGCGGCTGGACGTGCAGGTTGCGGCGGTTTCGCACCGGGTCCAGGTAGGCGGCCTTGGCGCTGAAGCGCCGGCCGTTCTTCTGGGTGAGCTGGTAATAGCCGAACCCTTCCTGCTCGGCGCCGTTGTAGTCGCCATTGCGCGGGTAGCCGGTCTCCTCGGCGGCATCGATGATGCGGTCGAGTAGCGGATAGGTGACGGTCGGGTTGGCGACGTTCAGCGGCCCGCCTTCACCGTGGAACTCATCGCCACCGGTCTCGCGGTGTTCGGAACGGCGGAAATAGGGCAGCACGTCCGAATAGGACCACCCCCGGTTACCAAGCTGTGCCCAGACGTCGTAATCGCGCGCCTGGCCGCGCACATAAAGCATGCCGTTGATCGACGACGAGCCACCGAGCACCTTGCCGCGCGGCACCGGCACCGCGCGGCCGCCGAGATTGGGCTCGGGCTCGGTATCGAACAGCCAGTTGATCTTGGGATTGACCATCGTCTTGATGTAGCCGACAGGGATGTGGATCCAGATGTTGCGATCCTCGCCACCGGCTTCCAGAACCAGGACCGAAGTCTTCGGATCGGCGCTCAAACGGTTGGCGAGCGTGCATCCGGCCGAACCGGCACCGATGATGATGTAGTCGTAGCTGGGCGTTTCAGCATTCACGTCTGGTTCCTCCCCGTTGGCCCCCTGGCGGTGGCCATTGAAAGCGCAATTCATGGCAAGATCAACCGGCTTCGCCCGACCGGCGGCCGGAATTGAGCCACGTCAATGCTGGCGATATGCGAAACGCCTAGAATTGCAACCTGGGCGGAATCCGCCCTTCCTCGAGATTAGGAGAATGACGATGACCGACAAGACCAATGTCGCGACTCGGACGCCGGATGCACCGGTCTCCCGGCCGCCTTATGTCGATCCGTTCTCCACGTTTCGTGGCGAAATGGATCGGTTGATGGACAGTTTCTTCGGTGAAGGAGCGTTGGCCATGTGGCCGCGCGCGGGAGCGTTGAGGTTAGACGCCGCCGCGAACGACAGCATGATGCCGCGCATGGACGTCACCGAGGATGACGAAAAGATCACCGTCACCGCTGAAATGCCGGGACTGTCCGAAGATGACGTGGAAGTGACCCTCAACGACGATCTACTGGTGGTGAAGGGCGAGAAACGCATGGGCGACTCCCGCGAGGAGGATGACGTGCATGTTTCGGAACGCCGCTTCGGCAGCTTCCAGCGCTCGCTTCGCCTGCCTGACGGTATCGACGAAGACAAGATCACTGCCCATGTGGACAAGGGCGTGTTGACGGTCGTGGTTCCGAAACTTCCAGGCCAAGACAAACCGGAACGGAATATCCCCGTCGGCACAGCCTGACGGGACAAGGACGGGGCGCTAGGCCGGTCTTTCCCCACAAAAGCGGTCCAGCGTCAAGTCGGGCCCCATCCGCTGTCTCCCCTGTGATGCGGGTGGGGCCTTACGTTTGGTCGGCGAATTGATCGCGGAGCGTGCGCTTCAGGGTCTTGCCGGCGGCGTTGCGGGGGAAGTCGTCCAGCACTTCGACCCGACTGACGCGCTGGAATTTCGCCGCTACGTTGGCGTTGATCCAGTCTTGCATTTCCGCGGCATCGATCTCGGCCCCCGATTTGGCCAGCACCGCGCAGACCGGTGTCTCGCCCCATTTCTCGTCGGGGATGCCAAATACCGCGACCTCGGCAACGCCGGGGTAGGTGACGGCGATCTCCTCAATGTCCCGAGGATAGACGTTAACGCCGCCGGAGATGATCATGTCCTTCTTGCGGTCGACCAAAAACAGGAATCCATCCTCGTCGACGTAGCCTAGATCGCCCGTGAACAGCCAGCCATCCTTGACCGCCGCCGCGGTCAGATCCGGACGCTTGTAGTAGCCCGGCATCAGGTGCGGCCCGCGCCCGGCGATCTCGCCGACCTCTCCGGCGGGAAGGTCGTTGCCATCGTCGTCGCAGATGCGCATTTCCAGGAATGCTGGGCAGGCGCCAACGGATTCCGGTTTGCGTGCGAAATCGGTCTTGTCGAGGATGGTCATGAAGCCCTCGGTCAGGCCGTAGAGTTCGTAGAACCGGCCGGGCAGCAGTTCGTCGAAGAGCTTTTTGTGTTCAAGGTGTAAGGGCGCGCCGAGGCTGAGGACGCATTCGAGCGACGCCAGGTTTGCTTCCGTCGCATCCGGATGGTTGATCAGCTGAATGATCTGTGCCGGCACCATCATGATGTGGGTGACCTTTTCGTCACGCACGGTCTGGATGACCCGGTCGATATCGAAGGCTTCGTGCAGAATATAGGTGCCGCCGTTGTAGAAGATCGGCATCAGCGTGACGAACGCGCCGTTGAAAATCGCCGCACCCGTGTGCAGGACGATGCTCTCGGGCGTGAAGCGGAAGCCCTGGCTGAACATGGTGCAGTAGTTGGCCCGCACGTAGTGGGTGTGGACGATGCCCTTTGGATCGCCCGTGGTGCCGGAGGAATAGATGATGTTGTAGACATCCTCGTCCATAAGTCCGGCGTCGGGCAGGGGCGCGGAGGACGCGCCGGCGACGAAATCCGCGTAGCTGCGAAAGCCGTCCTGGGGTTGATCGCCGGCGATGATGTAGTTCTCAGGCCGAATATCCAATTGCTCACGCGCCGCTGCAACGAGCCCGGCGTAGTTCGGATGGGTGATGACCATATCCGCGTCGGCGTCCCGCAACAACCCGGCCAGGCCCTTGGGCTGCAACAATGGGCTCATGGGCACGACCACCGCGCCGGTTTCCGCCGCCGCCCAATAGAGATCCAACAGTTCCAAGCAGTTGGGGACCACGGTCGCGACTTTTTGGTCCTTGCCGATCCCCGCGCCGAGAAGGGCATGGCCGAGCCGATTGACGCGAGCGCCGAAGTCGCCGTAGCTGTAGCGCTGGCCGCCGAATACGATGGCCGTGTGCCCGGTCCGGTAGCGGGCATGGCGGGGGATCAGGGTGCCGATGTTCATGCTGGTGAGCCTCCCGGGAGCGTTGTTTGTCGCATCTTTGGGAACGTGATACACCAACGATGCGGAAGTTACGAGAGGGCGTCAATCCATGAACGGCAAATCCGAAAAGCCCGCTCCGGGCGACATGCTGGAGCGCTTGAGCCAAGTCGAACTCTTGTCGCTCGACGTCGATGGCGTCCTGACCGACGGCGGTATCTATTACGCCGATGACGGCAACACGTTTCGCAAGTTCAACGCTCAGGACGGGATGGGGCTGGTCCGGTTGCGCAAGGCTGGCGTCACGGTGACGATCATTTCCGCCGGCGCACCGGGCGCCATCGAACACCGTGCCCGGCGTCTTGGTATCAAGCATGTCTTCACGGATGTTCCCGACAAGTTAGCGGTGCTTGGCGGGCTTGCGGGCGAATTGGGGCTCGGTATGCACCAGGTCGCGCATATGGGCGACGACGTCAACGACCTGCCGCTGATGCAGGCTTCTGGGCTTGCAGTCGCATCGGCCAATGCCGTGTCTGAGGTGATGGAGGCTGCGGCCATAGTTACCCGGCGACCGGGTGGTGAGGGTGCTGTCCGGGAGCTATGCGACGCCATCCTCAAGGCGCGCGGGCATGCATTGGAAACCAACCATGTATTCGACAGCCACCTGCCCGGCGAGGGCAAGGGCGGAACCTGATACCGGTTTCAGCTTTCGAATCGTCCTAGACAGCACGATGGTTGTGTTTTGTCACCGGATTCTTTACAAGATTCCAGTATGATAGCTATGCGCGCCATGAATCTGGCTGGATGGGTTGCCGTGTCGGTGATGGTCTCGGCTTGCGCGGGCGAGCCGTACGTTCTGCGGGACGGAGAGTTCGACCGGCAATCGGATTATTTCCTGCGCGGCACGGTGGCGGAAGAAACCGTGCGGGTCTGTTATGCGAAAAACAAGACCACGCCGGCCCAGGTGGTGAAATTGGCAATCGACGAGTGCGCGCGTTTCGGCAAGGTGGCGATGTTTCAAGAAAATACCTATGCGCTTTGTCCCGCGCGGACGCCCGTTGCCGCAGTCTTCGATTGCAAACCGAAGGGAACATAGAAAGCGGAAAAACCGGGCATCAATCCGGTCTCGCCAGAAGGAGCCCGAAGGAGGATGAAATGAATATCCGTAAGAAATCACGAAAGGCACTGATGAGTGCCGTCTGCATTCTGGCATTGAGCGGTTGCGCCGAATCGCTGGAAACGGCGAAAAGCATGACGTGGGCGGAAGTGGCTGGCACGCTCGGCGGTGCGGCGCTCGGCGGGTACGTCGGTGCCCAGTTCGGCGGCGGATTGGGCCAAACCTTTTTCACGGCTATGGGTGTTCTGGCCGGCGGCGGGGCCGGCTATGCCGGTGCGCGGATGATGAGCGAGCGAGATATGGCGCTCTACAATCAGACCGCCAATACTGCTCTTGCGAACAACACGACCGGACAGATCCATCGGTGGAGCAATCCGGAAACCGGGCGTAGCGGTATCTTCCGGACCACCGCCAGCTACCGGCGGCCGGACGGATCGGCATGCAAGCAGTTCCGGTCTTCGGTCGTGTTTGACGATGGCGTGGCGTCCGCCGGGGGCGATGCCTGCCAGCAGTCGGATGGAACCTGGCTCGCGTATAACGACAGCTTCCGCTAAAACGCCGCCGCCGACGAGACGGTGGAACGGCGCACCATGCTGACTTCCGTATTGACGGCGGCGTTGCTCGCCTATGTGGGCATCGTTGCCGTCCTGTACGTGGCCCAGCGGAGCCTGATGTATAGCCCGGGCCATGATTTGGGGCGGCCTGGCGATCACGGGCTCGCCGAATTTTCAGAGCAGCAAATCCAAACAGCCGACGGCATCGAACTGACCTCGTGGTTCCTGGCGCCGCCGAATGGTGGGCAGGTTCTCGTATACTTCCAGGGAAATGCGGGCACCATCGGCGACCGAGAGCACAAGGTGCGACCGTTCATCGATGCAGGTTTCGGCGTGCTGCTGGTCGGCTATCGGGGATTTGGAAACAATCCCGGCAACCCGACGGAAGAGGGGCTCTATGCGGACGGCGCAAGCGCTTTGAAATGGCTTTCACAGGTTGGCATTTCCGCACACCGCTGGGCGCTCTATGGCGAATCATTGGGCAGTGGCGTCGCCACTGAAATGGCCTGGCGCCAGGCACGCCAGGGAACGCCGGTCGGTACGCTCGTGCTGGAGGCACCGTTCACCTCCATGGGGGACGCCGCGGCATCACATTACCCTTATGTGCCGGCGAAACTGTTGGTGCGGGACCGGTTCGACTCGCTGGCGAAGATCGATGCTATCGATACCAAGCTGATGATCGTGCATGGGACCCGTGACCGCACGGTGCCTTATCGCCAGGGCGAGGCGCTGTTTGCCAAGGCAAAAGAACCCAAGACGTTCCAGCGCGTCGAGAACGCCGGACATGCCGATCTCTTCGATTTCGGCGCACAGTTCCAGGTCCTGAAATTCCTTGGATCGTAAGCCCCGCGACAAAAAGGGCGCAACCGCTTGAATTGTTGCCATTTTTCCCTGTTTGGGGTATCCTACAGGGTGATTTGCTGTACCTTAGGGAGAAGTGTAGGCGCAGTGAATCTGGAGATTTGAGCTTAGGAACGGAAAATGGCCCAAGTTCCAAAGGTTTACGCCCCAACGCCGGCCCAGACGACGGCCGCGACCCGTGCTGCGCCGACATCGCGCACGGTGCCGTCTTCGCGCGTGGCGTCCTTGGATGGCCAGATCGATGAGGCCAATGCGGGTCTGCCCACATCGACCCTCGATACCGCGCCGTTCACGCTTGAAGGGGAATGGCAGGGCCGGTCGTCCGGGCGCCAGCAAGGGCGCCACCATCCGCCGGCACGCCATGCGGAACTGCTGCAGGTGCCGAGCCGCGCATTCGGTTCCCTGCTCGAATACTACGGCAATGACAGTGTCGAGGATGCCGGACCGGAAGTCCGCCAGCGGCGCATCGGTGGTCTGATCAATCGCGCCATCAAGACTTACGAGACCAACGCCAAGATCATTCATGGCGAGCCCGACGTCACCGGGACGGAACTCAGCATCCGATTGTAAGGCACTACTTCTTCTGCGTTGCACCGGGGGCGGGAGCCCCTTTTTTCATGCCCGGATGTTGGGCTTTTGCCGCTGTGACGGCGGTCACGGACAAGTTCGGGATGTACGGATAGATTGGGGGCATGGGCATATCCTCGATCCTCTCCACCGCCGTCAGCGGACTGCGCGCCAATGCCGCCAAGGCGCAGGCTGCCGCCAACAATGTCGTCAACGCCGATACGCCGGGGTATCAGCCGGTACGGGCAACGACGACCAGTCTGGTGGCGTCGCGCGGTATCGACGGCGGCGCCGGCGTACAGGTGCAGTTGGAACAGCAGGACGGCGAAGTTGAATTGGTGCGCGAGTTCACCAACCTTTCCTCCGCCGAGGCCGCCTACAAAGCGAGCGCCAGCCTGATCCGCACCGCCGAGGATACGCATGATGCCTTGCTCGATGCGATCCGCTGAGATCGGTTAACCCCTTCTTTCCTTTTTTGCCGCATTTTGGGTATCCTGTTGTGTGACGGAGATACGGGAAACCGCGATTATGCCTGCTGACGTGTCCAACGCTTTCGATGTGGCGTTTTTCTTTGCCGACACGGCACTCGCCGAAAACGAATACCTGCAGCCGCAGAAGCTTCAGGGCCTGTTGTTCCTGGCGCAGGCCTACTACGCGGTCGCGTTCAAGGGCCGCAAGCTGATGCCGGCGGTGTTCGTCGCCGACGAGCGCGGCCCGATGGAACCCAATGTCTACATGTCTTTCTCCAAAGGCCGCCCGGATATCGACGCCGAATTATTCCTGCCGCATGAGGTCGAGAGTTTCCTCGATGCCATCTGGCGGCGGTTCGGTCACATGTCGACCGAAAAGATCATTTCCATGAGCAAGGAAACCCCGGCCTTCAAACGTGCCCGCAAGCGTGGCAATCGTGCCGAGATCGATCTGGTGGACATGCAGCTTTCCTTCATTCGCGCCGAGCAGACGCCGGGTGTCGATCAGGTGGTGAAGCCGAAAGTCTACCGCACGCAATCCGGCCGGCCGGTCACCGTGACCTCATGGATGCCGGGTGGCAAAGCCCCCAACTGACGCAGACCGTTCGAGCATGAATAATCCCCTGGCGTTCCGCATAGCCGTGCTGCCTGGCGACGGCATCGGGCCTGAGGTCATGAATGCTGCGTTGTTGGTCCTCGAGGCCGCGACGGCGCCAGCCGACGGGATCGGATTGCGTTTCGAAATCCACCCCGCCGGCGCGGTCTGTTACCAGGGAACCGGAAACGATCTTCCCGCCACGACGTTGCAGGCCTGCCGCGAGGCGGATGCGGTATTGCTGGGCGCCATGGGGCTTCCCGACGTGCGCAAGGACGACGGCACGGAGATCAATCCGCAGCTCGATCTTCGGTTCGAACTGGACCTCTATGCCGGCGTGCGGCCGGTAAGATTGCTGAGCGGTGTGCCGGGGGCATTGGCCGATCCGCGTGCGGCGGAGATCGACATGGTCGTCATTCGCGAACAGACGGAGGGCCTGTTCGCCGATATCCGTTCGCCGGCGCCGGCAGGCAACAATTCCATGAGCGACCGCTGCCTCATCACCCGTGAAGGGACGAAGCGGGTCAGCGATTTCGCCCTCGATCTGGCCCGCCGGCGAAACAGGGGCGGGCTGCCGCGCGTGACCTGTGTCGACAAGGCGAATGTCCTGCATTCCATGGCGTTCTTCCGCAAGGTTTTCGATGAGTGTGCCGCGAACACAACGGAGGTCGCCGCCGATCACGCCTACATCGACGCCTTTTGCCTGGATCTCGTGCGCGCCCCCTGGGGCTATGACGTGGTGGTGATGGAGAATCTGCTGGGCGACATCGTTTCCGACCTGGCCGCAGGGTTGATCGGCGGCATGGGCTTTGCTCCGTCGGCCGACCTCGGCGACCGGCACGGATTATTCCAGCCGGCGCACGGCACCGCGCCGGATATCGCGGGAAAGGGAATCGCCAATCCAACGGCGATGATCCTGTCGGCGGCGATGATGCTGGAATGGTTGGGGGAGCGGCACCAATCGAACGGCTGCACCGATGCTGCTGATAAGATCCGCCGGGCCGTGGAGACGGTCTATGCCGATGGCATCGTGCGCCCACCGGATATCGGCGGCACGGACGGCACCGATAGCGTCACAAGTGCGGTAATCGAAGCGCTTTAGGCGATCAGGTAGAGAACCAGGAACAGGCCCAGTAGCGCCACGGCCCAGAATACCATGGTGCCGGCCGGATGCGTGCGCGCGAAGGTGCCGTCGAGTCCGTGATGGCGGTGCACGAAGGCCATGATGTCATCGACGATCCCCAACAGGGTCTCGCGTCCACTGCGGTCGATCTCGGATATGCCGGACTTCAACCAGCCGACGAAGCGCGGCAAGAGTTTCCGATAGACCCAATCGAAGTCCAGGTTCACCGATGGCGTCTCCGCCGGATAGAGCCCGGAGATCGTCAGCCAGACGAAGGCGAGCGCCGCGAATACCAGCAACTGCAACGACGTGATCACGTGCCCGGTGGTGTAGGGATGATAGTCCACGGGGAAAGGCAGGATCGCATAGAGCGGATCGGGATAGATCCCGATCCCGATACAGAGCGCTGCCGTGATGCCCATGGCGAGAAGCATGTTGATCGGGGCTTCCTTCACCCGCCGGCCGCTGTCGTGGGCGAAAAAGGCGAAGTAGGGGATCTTGATGCCGGAATGCTCCATGACGCCCGCAGATGCCATCAGCAGCACGCCCCAGATGATCCAACGGTGTTCCTCGGCCGCCGCGGTCAAGATCATCGACTTGGTGACGAAGCCCGAGAACAGCGGAAAGGCCGAAATCGACATGGCGCCGATGATGCAGAAGGTTGCCGTCCAGGGCATGGACTTGTAGAGGCCGCCGAGCTCAGACGCCTTTACCGTGCCGGTGCGGAACAACACCGCGCCCATGGACATGAACAACAGCGCCTTATAGAGGATATGCGCGAAAGCGTGCGACGCGGTTCCGTTCAGCGCCAATTCGGTACCCAGCCCAATGCCGACGACCATGAAGCCGAGCTGGTTGTTGAGGCTGTAGGCAAGGACGCGGCGCAGGTTGTTCTCAATCACGGCGAAGAACACCGGGAAGGCGGTCATGGCGGCGCCGATGTAGATCAGCACTTCCGTGCCGGCGAAGCCGCGCGCCAGGGCATAAACCGCGAGCTTGGTGGTGAAGGCGCTGAGGATCACCGTGCCGGTGACGGTCGCCTCCGGATAGGAATCCTGCAGCCAGTTGTGCAGCAGCGGGAAGGCGCATTTGATACCGAACGCCAGGAATACCAGCTTGCCGCCCAGGCTGTCGATGCCGATGTGATTGAAGGCGATGGAGCCGGTATCGGCAACGATCAGGATGGCACCGGCCAACAGCAACACACCGGAACCCACCTGGATGATCAGATAGCGCATGCCGGAACGGAAGGAACGCTCGGTCCCGGTCGCCCAGATCAGGAACACCGACGAAATGGCGGTGACTTCCCAGTAGATGAACAGCGTGATCAGGTCGCCGGCGAACACCGCGCCGACGGCGCTGCCCATGTAGAGCTGGGCCATGGTGCCTTGCAGCGGGTCGTCCTCGTGAATGGCGTAGAGCACGCCTAGGAAAGCCGCGATATGGAAGATATAGCCCCAGACCAGGCTGAGCTTGTCGACGCGCAGCAGCTCCAGGGTATAGCCGAACAAATCCGTCGTTTGCGACATGCCGGGGTCGAGGGCGATGGTGTAGGCCAGGCCCGCGACCGGCAGCGCCACGAGAAGCACACGACGCCCCATGCCGGACAGCAGCGGCACGAACAGGCCGCCGATGATCATGATCAGGCCGGGATTGAACTCAATCATCATAGTAGTCCTCCGGGCGCATGAGGATCTTCCGGAGATACTTGCCGGCCAGGACGATGGCGACGAAAGCGCCGAAGCCGAACAGCGCGTAGAAACCGAACACCGATTCCGCCTGGAAATGGACGTGTTTGTGATAGAGGGCATCGGTGGCGAACAGCGCCAGGCCGATGGCCGCCAGCAACCACAGCAGTTTCTTCACGTTGCCGGGATTATCGAGCCAGCGTGGCGCTTCGCCTTGTCGATCCTGGTTGTGATCGCTCATGGCCGGCCTCCTTGGATCAGCGGCAGCAGGAAGGCGTAGATGGTGTCCGCCTGGAAGAACAAAACGACGCAACCGAACGCGGTGAACGCCAGGGCGCCGATGCAGGTGGCCGGCGCTTCCGACCAGCCGCGCAAATGCCAGACGTTCGCGGCTGCCGCGTCACCCGGGCTGGAAATGACTTCGCCGTCCTGGTCATGGCCGCCATCGTGATGATGGTCGTCGTGCTCATCATGCGCGGCGGCACTGGGGGCGGAGAAAAAGCCACGGATGACGATCGGCACCAGGTACGCGACATTCAGTAGCGACGAAATCATCAACACAGCCACGAAAACGACCTGTTCGGTTTCCGCCGCGCCGAGCGCCAGATACCACTTGCTCCAGACCCCGCCGAAGGGCGGCAGGCCGATGATGCTGAGGCTGCCGATGAGGAAACAGATGTAGGTGATCGGCATCTTGCGCCCGAGGCCGTCCATCTGGCTGATTTCCGTCTTGTGCGAGGCGACCATGATGGCGCCGGCACAGAAGAACAGGGTGATCTTGCCGAACGCATGCATGACGATATGCATGGCACCGCCGATGGCCCCCAGCCCCGACGCCAGCATGGCGCCGAGCACAATGTAGGAAAGCTGGCTGATGGTGGAGTAGGCGAGCCGTGCCTTCAGGTTGTCCTTGGTCATCGCCACCAGCGATGCGATCAGGATTGTCGCCGCCGCCATGTATTGCAGCCAGGTGGCACTGCCCAACTGCGCCAGGTTGTCGATGCCGAAGATGTAGATCGTGACCTTGAGCACGGTGAAAACACCTGCCTTGACCACCGCGACAGCGTGCAGCAACGCGCTGACCGGGGTGGGCGCCACCATGGCGGCCGGCAGCCAGCGGTGAAAGGGCATTAGAGCGGCCTTGCCGATACCGAACACGTACATGGCCAGCAATACCGCGGTCAGGCCGCTGGATGCCTTGCCGGCGAGGATGCCGCCCTTGACGAAATCGAGAGTCCCGGTGATCGACCAGGTCCAGATGATCGCCGTCAACTGCAGCACGATCGAGGTGCCGATGAGAATGCCGAGATAGACGCGCCCGGCGCGTTTCGCCTCTTCGGTGCCGGAATGGGTGACCAGCGGAAAGGTGGAGAGCGTCAGCACTTCGTAGAAGATGAAGAGGCTCAACATGTTGGCGGCGAAGGCGATGCCGATGGCGCTGGATATGGCGACGGCAAAGCAGATGTAGAAGCGCGTCTGGTTGCGCTCGTGGTGACCGCGCATGTAGCCGATGGCGTAGATGGTGGTGACGATCCACAGGAAACTGGCGATCCCGGCGAACACCATGCCAAGCGGCTCGACCTCGAACGCCATCGGCAGCCCGATCAGCATCTCGCCGAAGACTACGGCCGGCCTGGCACCCGCCGCGACATCGTCGAACAGCGTCGCGACGGAAAGGAAGGTCACCACGGCGGTGGCCAGCGTCGCGCCTTCGCGCAGGTTCGGTTTGGCATGCAGCAGCATCAGCACCGGCACCAGCAACAAGGGTGCCAGAATGGCGACGGTGATGGCGACGGTCGGCGTCATGGGGCGCCTCCCGGTACCAGGGCCTTGGCGGCCGTGTAGGCGATGTCCATGGTGGTGGTGGCGTCGATGCCGAAGTAGATGGTCGCGCCGGTCAGGACCCACATTGGGATGAGAAGCTTCAGCGGCGCACGATCATAGATCTTAGGCAATTGCCCGGCGGGCTGGAAATAGGCAATTTCGACGATCCGCCAGACGTAGATGACCGCCAGCAAGGATGACAGCACGATCAACACCGCCAGCGGCCACCAACCGGCCTCCAGCGCCGCCTGAATCAGGTACCATTTGGATACGAACCCGGCGGTCAGCGGCACGCCGATGAGACTGAGCCCGCCGACGACGAAAGCCGCCATGGTGAACGGCATGCGCCGTCCCATGCCGGTCATGTCACGCAGGTCGACACTGCCGGTTTTGTACAAGATCGCGCCCAGCGCCATGAACAGCCCGCCCTTCATCAGCGCGTGGTTGAACAGGTGCACGATGCCGGCTGCGACGCCGGTGACGCTGTCCATGCTGATGCCGAGGATCATGTAGCCGATCTGCGCGATCGATGAATAGGCGAGCAGCCGCTTGGCGTCGTTCTGGTAGATGGCGACGGCGGAACCGGCGAACATCGCCGCCACCGCCAACAGCATCAGCAGGTAGCGGACAGGCAGCAGGGCGAGCACGTCGATGTCGCCGAAGATGCCGAAAATGACCCGAATGAACGTATAGACCGCGACCTTAGTGGCGGTCGCCGCCAGGAACACCGTGACCACCGATGGCGCAAAGGCGTAAGCGTTTGGCAGCCACATATGCAGTGGAAACAGCGCCGCCTTCAACGCCAAACCGACGGTCAGGAAAGCGAGCGCCGCCTGGATGGTCCGATGGTCGGCCATCGCCGGTACCAGCTTGCCGAGATCGACGATGTTCAGCGAGCCCGTGGCCATGTACAGCAGGCCGACACCGATGATGTAGAACGTGGCGCCGATCGTGCCCACGATCAGGTAGCGATAGGCCGCCGTCAGCGCGCGCCGGTCCTTGCCGAGACTGACCAGCACATAGGTCGAAAGCGACGAAATCTCCAAGAAAACGAACAGGTTGAAGGCATCGCCCGTGATGGCGATACCCAACAGTCCCGTCATGCAAAGCAGGAACATCGCATAGAACAGGTAGATGCGGCTGGCCGGAATTTCGCTATCGACCAGTGTGCGCCCGTAGGGAACGACGACGCTGGCGATCATGGTGACGATCACCAGGATGAACGCGTTGAGGCTGTCGACGCGGTACTCGATACCCCAGGGTGCGGCCCAGTTGCCCAACTCGTAGACAATGACGCCCTGGTCGAGCACTTGCAGCAGCAACGCCACCGACATCGGCAGGCACAGCCAGACGATCGCCAGTGTCCACACCCAGACCACCTGTGGGTGGCGGATGAACATGCACACGGGCGCCGCCAGCAGCGGCACCAGGATCTGCAGAATGGGAAGATGATGCTGGATCACCCCTGGTTCTCCATGGCGTCAATCTCGTCTTCCTCGATGGTGGTGTAGGTTTCCTTGATCCTGACGACCAGCGCCAGGCCGAGCGCCGTCGTTGCCACGCCGACGACGATGGCGGTCAGGATCAGCACGTGCGGCAGCGGATTGGAATAGACCTCGATGCCGTCAGCCAGGATCGGCGCCGTGCCGCCTTCGACCTTGCCCATGGTGATGTAGAGCAGAAAGACGGAAACCTGGAACACGTTCAGGCCGACGATCTTCTTAACCAGGTTGCCGTGCGCGATGACGATATAAAAGCCGATCATCATCAGGACGATGATAAGCCAGTAATTGAACAGGCCGGGGAAATCCAAGCTCACGTCTCGGCGTCCTCTTCCTTGTCTTCGGCGCGGCCCGCGAAGGTGCAGAAAATGGTAATCATCGCCGACGCGACGGTGATACCGACACCCAGTTCCACAAGCAGGATGCCGATGTGCTGGCCGTGCGTCGGTTCATGCGCGAGCACGTTGTAATCGAGGAACTTGCCGCCCATGAGAATGGTGGCGACGCCGACCAGGGCGTAGGTGAGGACGCCGATGGCCAACAGTGCGCGGGTCGCATAGGCCGGGATCACTTCCCGCACCGTGTTGACCCCGAAAATCAGCGCATAAAGGATGAACCCAGCGGCGAAGATCACGCCGGCCTGGAAACCGCCGCCCGGCCCGAAGTCGCCGTGCCACTGCACATAGAGGGCGAACAGCAGGATGTAGGGGATCAGGAACTTCGAGATTACCCGAAGGACGATCTTTTCCTTCATCAGTTGGTTCATGATTTCCCTCCGCCGCTGGTCTGCTCGGTGGTTTGCGCACGCTCATCGCGGCGCTTGGGCCGGCGTACCCGGCCCAGGATCGCCAGCACGCCGGCCGCAGCGGTGAAAACCACGAAAGTCTCGCCGAGCGTGTCGTAACCACGGTAGCTGGCCAACACCGACGTCACCACGTTGGGGAGCCCGATTTCCGTGCCGCTGTCGTTCAGATAACGCGGCGCGACGTGGTGATGAATCGGTGCATTGGGGTCGCCGAAATGCGGCATGTCGAGGGTGCCGTAGATCAGCACCGCACCGGTGATGCCGACCACCGCCAGTGCCGCCAGCATGTTCTTCGGCGGCGCGGGTTTCTCCTCGCTGTTGGTCAAGGCGAGCGTGCCCAGCATGAGGACCGTCGAGACGCCGGCGCCGACGGCAGCCTCGGTGAAGGCCACGTCGACGGCATCGAGTACCACGTAGGCTGCGGCGCCGAGCAGGCTGAAAATGCCGGTCAGCATGACCACCGCAAATAGATTGTGCAGGCGAGCGATGGCAACACCCGTCAGCGCCATGAAAACCATCAGAACGGCGATGATCAGATCGTCGCTCATCGTGCCTTCCTGGGTTTCGGTTTGGTTGCCTCTTCCGGATCGACGCCGCCATAGATCGCAGCGCGCGCTAGCGCATGAGTGCCGGTCGGGCTGGTGAACAGGATGAACAGAAAGATCATTGCCAGCTTGGCGAGTCCCAGGTCGAAACCGTTCTGCAGGGCGAGGCCGAGCAGGATCAGCCCCAACCCCATGGTGTCGATGATGCTGGCGCCGTGCATGCGGCAGAAAACATCGGGCAGGGTGATCAGGCCTACCGCGCCGATGATGCAGAAAGCGCCGCCGGCGATAATCGATGCCCAGGAGAGGATATCGAGCGCGAATTCCATCAGATATCGCCCTCCATCTCTTCGGTGGCGTCGGTGCGGCCGTATTTCTGGAAACGCACGAACCGGGTGACGGCAATGGTGCCGATGAAGTTGATCAGGGCATAGACCAGCGCCAGATCGAGAAACTCCGGCCGGTCGGTCAGGTAGCCATGCACGGCGATGAGCAGCACGGTGAGTGTGCCGAAGGTGTTGATGGCGAGAATGCGGTCGAAAACGGTGGGGCCCCGAAATGCGCGCACCAGCACCAACAGCATCGAAACGAGGACAGCCGCGGCCGCGGCACCAAACATGGTCATCCGCCACCTTCCGTGCCGGGAGCGACGTAACCTTCCAACTCGGCGACGCGGCGGTCCATGTCACCGGTCTCGAGGCCTTCCTTGGCCGTCGGAGTCAGTGAGTGGACGGTGAATTCATCGTCATCGACGAAAATCGTCACGGTGCCGGGGGTGAGGGTAATGGAATTGGCGTAAGTGACTCGGCCGACGTCGGACACCTGCGAGGCTTTGAGCTTGAAAACCTTGGGCTGCAGGGCGCTGGGACCGCGCAGGATCGCGAGGGTGACGTCGATATTGGCCTTGACGATCTCCCACATCAGCCAGACGTAATAGAGCGTCCCCTTCGGTGCCATGTGCACGGGGTGGCTCTCGTGGTCGATAACGTCCATCCGATGCGCCAGCCACACGCAGCCGAGAATGGAGCCGGCGCCAAGCATCAGGATGAGCGGCAAGAAATAGCCGGAAAGCAAAAACCACAGCGCCGTTAAACCGACCGCCAAGGTCACCAAGTGAAGCAACGCACCACCCCGATCTTTACCTGTCGTTCCGGATGGCCATTATAGGGTTCGGCCACCGGTTATTGTTGGTATTGAATGTAGGCACGTGAAGATTTCTAATCCAGAGAAAATTGCGCCGAATTTCTTCGGTTTAGTATCGAATTTGAGGCAAAAGCCCAAGATTTGGTGGCGAATGTAACCATGCGTGGTATCTGGTATCCCAAAAGACCTTGGCGCCTCGGTGTCTTATTTGCCGTGGCGGTCTTGTTCGAGACCGTTGGTGGAGGCGGATTCGCGCCGTCGTCGCGGGCCTGGGCCGACAGCGCGCAGACGTTTGAAAAAGCGACGGTGACCATCCTCTCTGGTGCGCGCCGCCACCCCTTTATTGTCGAGATCGCGAAGACCCCGAAGCAGCGTCAGCAAGGACTGATGGGTCGTGAACAGGTGCCGCTCAATACCGGTATGCTGTTTGTCTTCGAGCATACAGAGGTCATTCACATGTGGATGGCCAATACACCGACATCGCTCGACATGTTGTTTGCCGATGAGAGCGGACGAATCCTTCGCATCGAAAGCCGGACGGAGCCCTTTTCCAAGCGCATCATTTCATCGGGACCGCCGGCGAAACTGGTCCTCGAGGTGCGCGGCGGGACGGCGGAACGCCTGGGTATCGTTGCAGGCGACCGGATGCAGGTTTTGCCGTGAGGTGGCTGCGGCCACGGCTCGGCGCTATTCAGACTTGCGAAAACGCCACCCAAGCCATAGAAATCCAAGAACTCGGGGAGTGGCGCAGCCTGGTAGCGCATCTGCTTTGGGAGCAGAGGGTCGCTGGTTCGAATCCAGTCTCCCCGACCA
>JAYPEK010000009.1:0-95589 GCA_038125725.1 Rhodospirillaceae bacterium | reverse complement strand
CTGACGTGCTCGTTGACTACATCTCCTGCTACTGGGAGCGCAGCTAATCATGAAGGCCATTCTCTTGATGGCCTTGGCTCTTGGCGCCTGCGAAGCATGCGGGCCCAAGGCCGCCGAAGCGCCCCCCGCGCCGGCACCGGCGCCGACACAGCAGGCCGCCGCCCCCGCCGCCATCGACCTGAAACCGGGCCAGGCGCTGCGCATCGTCTTCGAGGAAAGCGCCACCAAGCTGCCGGCCGACGCCGAGGCCAACCTCGGCCAACTGGCCGCCACCATCCGCGATTCCAAGGACTACCGGGTGCAGTTGATGGCCTATGCCGGCGCCAAGGATCTCTCCACCTCCAAGGCGCGGCGGATCTCGCTGTCACGCGCGCTGGCGGTGCGCTCGTTCCTGATCGACAAGGGCGTGCGCTCGACCCAGATCGACGTCCGCGCGCTGGGATCCAAGACAGCCGAGAAGCCGACCAACCGGGTCGACGTCAATCTGGCGCAGCGTTGATGCCACCGCCCCCGCGGCACGGTCTAACGAGACATAGGACCTTTCAGGCGTGACCCGGCCCCACACATACCTGATCCGCATGCTGGTGTTCCTGGCCTTCGTGGCCGGCGGCTGCGTCATGCTGGTCGGGCCGCTGAGCGAGTTCTTTTCCGCCAACGCGTTTCTCAACGGGCTGATCGTCAGCGTCCTGGTGCTCGGCATCATCTACAACTTCCGCCAGGTGATCCGCCTCTACCCGGAAGTCGGCTGGATCGAGAGCTACCGCCAGGCGCTCGACGAGAACGTGCTGCGCGCCACGCCCACGGGCGAAACCCATCACCCAAAGCTGCTCGCCCCGATGGCGACCATGGTCTCGAACCGCGACAAGCTCAGCCTGTCGGCGCTTTCCATGCGCTCGCTGCTGGACAGCATCGCGTCGAGGCTGGATGAATCGCGCGACCTGTCGCGCTACACCATCGGGCTATTGATCTTCCTGGGGCTGCTCGGCACCTTCTGGGGCCTGCTGGAAACGGTGGGCTCGATCTCCGGCGTGATCAGCGGACTCAGCGTCGAGGGCGGCGATGCCGGCGCCATCTTCTCGACCCTGAAACGCGGCCTGGAAGCGCCCATGGCCGGCATGGGCACGGCCTTCTCGTCGTCGCTGTTCGGCCTCGCCGGGTCGCTGGTGCTGGGCTTTCTGGATCTGCAGGCGGGCCAGGCGCAGAACCGCTTCTACAACGACCTGGAGGAATGGCTGTCGTCGGTAACGCGGCTCTCTTCCGGCGGGCTGATTTCCGACGGCGAGCAATCCGTGCCGGCCTACGTGCAGGCGCTATTGGAACAGACCGCCGAGAGCCTCGAGAACCTGCAGCGCACCATGGCGCGCGGCGAGGACAGTCGCTCCAAGGTCGATGACCGGCTGCACGCGCTGACCGCGAAGCTGGAAACGCTCACCGACCAGATGCGCACAGAACAGGCGCTGATGAAAAGCCTGGCCGAGACCCAGGTGGCGATCCGGCCGATCCTGCAACAACTCGCGGAAGGCGGATCGGGCGGCGGCGCGGCGCTTGATGAAGGCACGCGCGCGCATATCCGCAACATGGACCTGCAAATCTCCGGCATGCGCGAGGAGGCCCGCCACGGCCGCGAAGGCATGCTGCAGGAGCTGCGTAGCGAGATCAAACTGCTGGCGCGCACGCTGGCCGCCGCCAGCGAAGACCGGCGCTAGCGTATGACGGCGGTCTGACATGGCAGCGCTGGGACGCCGCGATCGGGCGACCAACATCTGGCCGGGTTTCGTCGATGCCCTGGCGACGCTGCTTCTGGTGATCGTCTTCCTGCTGTTGATCTTCGTTATTGCACAGTTCTTCCTGAGCCATGCGCTTTCCGGCCGCGACACGGCGCTCGACCGGCTGCGCGGTCAGGTCTCGGAACTCGCCGACCTCCTGGCGCTGGAACGCCGCGCGCAGGGCAACCTGAAGGACAACCTTGCGCAGATGTCGGCCGAGTTGCAGACCTCGGTGGCGCTGCGCGACGATCTGCGCGCCACGATCAATTCCATGCGGCTCTCGGCCGAGGAAACGGAAGCCAGCCTGCGCGCCGAGTTGGAAGCGACCCGCAAGGCCGGCGCCGAGGCCCGCGACGGCCTCATGCGCCAACTGGCCGACGCGCGCGACGAAGGCGCTGAAAACCGCGAGAAGCTGGAACGCCAACTGACCGAGATCGCCGGCCTCAACAACGACATCGCCCGGCTGTCGGCGCTACGCGAGGAATTACAGAACAAGATCACCGAGATGGCCGCCAAGGCGGGCGAGACCGAAGAGGAACTGGCGACGAACAAGAAAGCGCTGCTGGAGGAGCGCGAGCTTTCCGACAGCGCGCGGGCCGAGGTGGCGCTGCTGAACAAACAGATGGCGACGCTGCGCTCGCAATTGTCCAAGATCGAAGCGGCGCTGGAGGCCTCCGAAAAGCTATCCGAGGATCAGAAGGTACAGATCGTCAACCTTGGCAAGCGCCTCAACGCGGCATTGGCGACCAAGGTGCAGGAACTGTCGCGCTACCGCTCTGAGTTCTTCGGCCGGCTGCGCGAGGTGCTTGGCCGCCAGCAAGGCCTGCGCATCGTCGGCGACCGTTTCGTGTTCCAATCCGAAGTGCTGTTCGACACCGGCTCGGCACTGATGGGCACCGAGGGTTACGGCCAGATGACCCGCCTGGCGACGACGCTGAAGGAACTGATGGCGAAAATTCCCGACGATATCGACTGGGTGCTCAGGGTCGACGGTCACACCGATTCAGATCCGATCCGCACGGCGCAGTTCCCATCCAACTGGGAGCTCTCCTCGGCCCGAGCCATCGCCGTGGTGCGCCACCTGATCAACCAGGGCATACCGGCCAATCGCCTGGTGGCGGCCGGGTTCGGGCAATTCCAACCGATCGATCCCGGCGGCGACGAGATCGCCAAGCGCCGCAACCGCCGCATCGAACTGAAGCTGACGCAGCGCTAGCCGCGTCCGAGCCCCGCCCGACCTGCCATGCCCATTCTTTTCCTCATCGTTGTCATCGACCTGATCGGCTTCGGCATCATCATTCCGCTGCTGCCGCTTTATGCCGAGGTGATGGACGCCGATCCCGCCACCGTTGGACTGGTGATGGCGACCTATTCGCTGGCGCAGTTCGTCGCGGCACCGTTCTGGGGCCGCACGTCGGACCGGGTCGGGCGCCGGCCGGTGCTGCTGGTCAGCCTGTTCGGCGCGATCCTCGGTTATGTCTGGCTCGGGTTCGCCGACAATATCTGGATGCTGTTCGGCGCGCGCGCCGTCGGCGGCTTCATGGCCGGCAATATTTCCACCGCCTTCGCCTATGTCGCCGACGTCACCACGCGCGAGACCCGGGCCAAAGGCATGGGGATGATCGGCGCCGCCTTCGGCCTCGGCTTCATCATCGGCCCGGCCATCGGCGGCATCCTCGCCGGCAACGACCCGCTGACCGCCGATTATCAGACCCCGGCGCTGGCCGCGGCGGCGCTGTCCGCGCTGGCCTGGGTGCTGGGCCTGGCGAAACTGAAGGAAAGCCTGGCGCCGGAGGTTCGCGCACGCCTCGCGGCGCGGCCGAAGAGCTCGCGCCGCGAACAGTTCCGCCACGCCCTGGCACTGCCCAACGTCGGCCTGCTGATCGGGCTTTCGTTCCTGGCCACGCTGGCCTTCGCTGGGCTGGAGGCGACCTTCGCCATGTGGACCAAGCGCCAGTTCGGCTGGGGACCGGAGCAGAACGGCTATGTCTTCGCCTACGTCGGCATCTTGGGCGCACTGGTGCAGGGCGGGCTCATCGGGCGGCTGAACAAGCGCTTCGGCGAGGCGCGGTTGATCATCCAGGGCGCCGGCGCGCTGGCACTCGGAATCGCGCTGATCCCCTTCTCCACCAACCTCGCCATGCTGCTTGTCGCGATGACCATCGCCGGCTACGGCTTCTCGATCATCTCGCCTGCATTGAACAGCCTGATCTCCCTGCAAGTGGACGAGGAAAACCAGGGCGGCATCATGGGCGTGACCCGCTCGGCGACCACCATGGGCCGCGTCGCCGGCCCGGCATTGGCCGGCGCGCTGTTCGGATTTCTGGGCATGGATTGGCCCTATATCATCGGCGCCGCGCTGATGGCGGTGGTGATGATTTTGGCGGCGAAAAGCCGTGCACGCTTTCCTCATGAAAAGCCCCAATCCGGCGCTTGATCCCGCGCCCGTGATCCCCTATATAGGGCGCCTTGATTTCGGGAGCTGACCCATGAAAACCGACATCCATCCGGATTACCATGAGATCACCGTCGAGATGACCGACGGCACCACCTACACCACGCGTTCGACCTGGGGCCAACCGGGCGACGTGCTGAAGCTGGACATCGACCCGACCACGCACCCGGCCTGGACCGGCGGTGCGCACCGGCTGATCGACACCGGCGGCCAGTTGGCCAAGTTCAACAAGCGTTTCGCGGGTCTCGGCCTCAAGGCCTGACGCCGCGTCCAAGCCGCGAATTCGAAGCCGCGCCGGCACCCGGCGCGGCTTTTTCGTTTTTAGGTTTCGCGTTTTAAGATCATTCGCGTGCCCCTGTTTGGCGCGCTGTTTTGGAAAATCCAAAAGAATCTGATAGCTAAGAACAACTTAACTTCTGTGCCTTAGGGTTGCTGCATTGCAAAAGGAAGGGCTTGCGCCGGATTCCGCAGTGGCGTTATAAGCAGAATGGATGAGGTGGCGCCCTGCCTTTGGGCAGGGTTGGGCGGCGCGTCGATGGGGATCGACTAAAAACATGGCGATGCAGACCCACTACGAAGTTCACGTCCAGCAAGGCGGGCGCTGGAGCATCCATGCCCAGTTCGATTCCGCGCAGCGCGACCAGGCCATCGAGGAAGCGAAGCAACTCGATTCTCATGGCGTCGGCTCGGTCAAGGTGATCCGCGAGGTCTACGATACCTCGGAAGGCACGCACCGCGACTACGTCATCTACAAGAGCCAAGGCGCCGCCGCCAGTGAGGGCGAGACCGACACCACCGAACGCGGCGGTGGCGGCGGTGGCGGTGGCTGGGCCTCGGAAGAGGACGACGACGACGGCGACGACGAAGGCGGTTTCTTCGACGACAGCCCCAGACCGAAGAAAAAAGCCAAGAAAAGCGGCGATGGCCGCAAGAGCACCATGACCACCATCGTCGTCAAGGTGCTGCTAATTACACTGTTCAGCATCTGCCTGGCGGCGATCTGCTCGGTGGTCGCGGCGGAGACGCTCGGCGGCCACACGATCATGGGCTACCGCATCACCAGCCAGCGCGAGGGCCAATTGGTGTTCATGGTGTTCGTGATCACCTTCCTGATCAGCGCCTCGATCATGGCCTATACCTTCTTCCGCGGTGAATCGCTCGAAACCCGCGAGCAGAAACGCTACCGTCCGGCCAAGGCACCGCCGAAACAGGCCGCCCCGCAGCCGGCGAAGGGGAAACGCGCGGCGCGCGAACAGGAAAAGGCCAAGGCGCAGCGCAAGGAACTCGATAACGCCATGGCCGGCAGCGAGGATTTCCACCTTGCCGACGAGGCCGAGGCCGAGACGTCGGAACGGCTGAAGAAAAGCCTGCACGGCGGCGACGACAACGGTGCCGACGGCGGCGACGGCGAAAGCCAGGGCCGCGGCGTGGTCCTCGATGCCGACAAGTTCGGCGACGGCGCGACCGGCGTCGAAACCCTGTCGCCGGCGGCCGAAAAGCAGAAGGCCTACATGATGGATTTCCTCAAGGAATCCCTCAAATCGGTCGGCACCGACGACAAGAAGATGGACAACTTCAACAAGTTCGGCGTCAACCTGTTCCTGGCCGGCGCCTGCGAAACGCTAGCGGAAAAGCGCAACCTCGACATGAAGTCGCGCTCCAAGGTGCTGGCCGACAGCGTCCGCGTGATGGGCTTCAAGAAATCCCATGCGTCCACTTTCGCCGACAAGTACGAAGAATACCTGATGCAGGACCCGCGCTACATGCAGATGTTCCAGGCGGGCCGCAATGCCATGAACACGCATTTCCAGGACCCCGATGAATCGGCCAAGCATCTGCAGACGGCGATGGGCGAATGGAACCAGCCGAAGAAGAAAGAGGCCCAGACCGGTCCGATCACGGTGCTGTTCACCGATATCGCTGGCTCCACCGCCATGACCCAGGCCTTGGGCGATGCCGGCGCGCAGGAGGTAGTGCGCGCCCACAACCGCGTCGTCCGTGCCGCCCTGACCGCCTTTAACGGCCGCGAGGTCAAGCACACCGGTGACGGGATCATGGCGTCGTTCAACAAGGTCACCTACAGCGTCGACGCCGCCATCCAGATGCAGCGCGAAACCATGCAGCACAACGCCCAGAACCCGGACCTGCCGCTGCACCTGAAGATCGGCATCAATGCCGGCGAGCCGATCGTCGAGGACAACGACCTGTTCGGCACCGTTGTGCAGCTTTCGGCGCGCATCGTCGACAAGGCCCAGGCGGATCAGATTTTCGTCTCCGAAATCGTGCGCGGCATCTGCACCGGCAAGAGCTATCAGTTCCAGTCCAAGGGCGGCTACGAGATGAAGGGCTTCGAGGGCCCGATGACCCTCTACGAGGTCATGTGGGGCAACGAAGGCCAGCAAGCGGCCGAATAATTTTTTTCCGCCCGCCCCCCTTGCGGGGAAAAAACCACCTGCATAAATGTTTTTCGAACCCGGTTGCCTGATCGAGGGATCGGGTTCACGTCCCGCGGATCGCGGGGCCCAAGGCATGAGAGTCCGACCATGGTGGTGGGCTCCGAACAACCCATATGGCTCAAAGGAGAGTATGGCTATGCGTACCGTTGATTTTTCCCCCCTGTTTCGTCATTCCGTCGGCTTCGACCGCATGCAGCGGTTGATGGATTCCGCGCTCCGCCACGACGCGTCGGAAAACGCCTACCCGCCCTACAACATCGAACAGACCGGTGACGACGGCTACGTCATCACCATGGCTGTCGCCGGCTTCGGCGAGGGCGACCTGGACGTCACCGTCACCGACAACACCCTTGTCGTCTCCGGCAAGATCGAGCGTGACGAAGAACAGGTGAACTACCTGCACCGCGGCATCGCCGGGCGCGCTTTCGAGCGCCGCTTCGAACTGGCCGACCACATCAAGGTCGCCGGCGCCGATCTCGTCAACGGCCTCCTGCGCATCGACCTCGTGCGCGAAGTGCCGGAAGAGAAAAAGCCGAAGAAGATCGCCATCAACACCAAGGCCATCGAGCACAAGAAGGCGGCGTAACGCCGCTTCCCGAACGGCAAAAAAAAAGCGCCCGGCGGTGGAAACCGCCGGGCGTTCGTCGTTTTGGGTTCGCGTTCCGCGTTACTGGGCGCGGATCTCTTCCAGGAAGGTATCCACCTGGGCGCCCAGCATTTCCGCCTGTTGGGAAAGTTCGCTCGCCGCCTGCAGCACCTGGTTGGCGCCCTCGCCGGTTTCGGCCGACGATTCGGTGACGCCCATGATATTGGCGGTGACGTCCTGCGTCGCCGCGCCCTGTTCCTCGACGGCGGCGGCAATACCGGACGTGATCGAGCTGATCTCGTTGATGGTATCGCTGATCGCGCCGATGGCGGTGACGGCGGTATTGGTGGCACCCTGAATCTCGCCGATCTGGGCGGCGATCTCCTCGGTGGCGCGAGCCGTTTGGTTGGCCAACGCCTTCACTTCCGAGGCGACCACGGCGAAGCCCTTGCCGGCCTCGCCGGCGCGCGCCGCCTCGATGGTGGCGTTGAGCGCCAGAAGGTTGGTCTGGCTGGCGATATCGGTAATCAGTTTCACCACCTCGCCGATCTTGTCGGCGCTGTTGGCGAGGCCCTGAACCATCTGGTTCGAGCGCTCGGCCTCGGTGACGGCGTTCTGCGCAATGGTCGAAGACCGCGCCACCTGCGACGAAATCTCACCGATGGAGGCGCTCAGTTCCTCGGCCGCGGCACTCACGGTGCTGGCCTTGGAATTGGCGTCCGACGCGGTCGAACTGAGCGAGCCGGCGGTGGACTGCATTTCCGTCGCCGCCGCGGCCACCGACTGCACCACTGACTTGATGTTGCCCTCGAAGGTATCGGCCAGTTTCACCTGCGAGGTGATCACCGACCAGGTCAGCATGGCGCCGATGTAATTGCCTTCGCGGTCGTTGACGGCGTTGACGCGCAGGTCCAGGTGCTCTTCACCCAGGCGGATCTTCGCCGAGTGCGGCAGATTCGACGGATCGCCGAGAATGCCGCGCTGATGCGCCGGTTCCTTGTGGAAGATGTCGACGCACTGGCCGACGATCTGTTCCGGCGCCACCGGCAACAGCGACGCCAGCGGCTGCAGCGTATCCAGGCTGGTGCGGTTCATGTAGGTGATGGTGAAGTTCTCGGGCTCCATGAACATCACGTTGACCGGCATCTGGTCGATCATCTGCGCCTGGCGCAGGCTCTCTTCCTCGGCCTTGATACGGTCGGTGACGATCGACCGGGTGACCATCGGTGCCACGTAATTGCCGGCATCGTCGAAGATTGGGCTGACCAGGAGGTCCAGAATCTCGTCACCGAGGCGGATGTTCGACTGGTACGGCAGCCGGTTGGGATCCTTCAGGATGGCGCGCTGGTGCGCCGGATCCTTGTGAAAGCCGTCGATACAGATCCCCATGACCTGATCGGCCCGGCACGGAAGCAGGTGTTCAAGCTTCTTGAAAGTCTCGCGGGAGAACTTGTTCAGGTAATTGATGGTGAAATCTTTGAGATCGCAGGTCATCACCCCGATGGGCAGGTTCTCGACCATTTGCTCGAAGGCCTGTGAGCCGACCATGGCAATCCTCCTCGGCTGGCAGCGTTTTCAACTAGGTCATATGAAATAAGTTATATGATTCGGCATGAAAAGGGATTTCTGCCGGTTATAGGGCAAAAGCTGCGTGTGGAGTTTCAATCGCCGGCCGGAACCAAAAGTTTCTCCAGCGCGGCGCGGATTTTCGCCGGCATCGGCACCGGGCGCTGGTTGACGCGGTCGACGAAGACATGCACGAAGTGGCCGGTCGCTGCCGCCTCGTCCTCGCCCTCGCGGAAAATGCCGATCTCGTAACGCACCGACGAGTTGCCCAGATGCCCGACACGAAGCCCGGCTTCCAGCCGTTCCGGATAGGCAACGGCGCTATGGAAGTTGCAATGCGTCTCCGGGCTGATGCCGATGACGTCGCTTTTGTGCGGGTCGAGGCCGCCTTCCTCCACCAGGTAGAGGTTCACGGCGGTATCGAAGTAGGAGTAATAAACCACGTTGTTGACGTGACCGTAGAGGTCGTTGTCGTTCCAGCGGGTCTGGATGGGGCGGAAGTGCAGGTAGCTCGCGCGGCGCTCGGTCATGGCGAAATCAGTTCTTCGTTGCTGCAAGTATTTTGGGGCCGCCCGGTGGGACGGCCCCATTTAATTTCTTAGCCTCAAACCTGTCAAACTCGCCTGATCACGTGTTTAGGGGCGAGACTGTATCTCCCCGCATTCGTAGGGTCAATAGGCGATTCGTATAGGGTTTCAAGGCTTTGAACCGCTCTAAACTGATCCGGCGCCGGACAGAAAAAGGCCGCCCCGGAATTTGGGGCGGCGAGTGTTCAACAGGGAGGCGTCGAAGTTGTGTGAACGGTATTTTTCATCGTCCACGCCTCAGCCCTAGCACGCGCCCGCTTAACAGCCGGTTAACGGCGCGCTAGCTTTTGAATACGGAATCGGCGCCGTCGCGCGCCTGTTTCTTCAATTCGATGGCCGCCTCGACGCGCCGGATCTCGTCCTGCAGTTCCTCGATATACTCACCCAGGGCCTCGATGGAGAGCACCTCCAGGTTCTTCGGCTCGGACTTCTTCTTCACCGGCTCCAGTTCGTTCCAATCCATCATTCGCTCCTTCGCGCCAATCACGCCATCGGCTTGTCACCCGGCGGCCATCATATTAGACACGTGGCTAACCGATCAATTTTCAAAACGCGAGCCCGAGACCATGTCCCTTCCCAAAACCATGACCTGCATCGAGATCACCGAGCCCGGCGGCCCCGACGTGCTCAAGCCCGCCACCCGTCCGGTGCCCGCCCCCGGCCCCGGCGAGGTCCTGGTCAAGGTTGCCGCCGCCGGCGTCAACGGCCCCGACATGATGCAGCGCAAGGGCTTGTATCCGCCGCCGAAGGGCGCGTCGGACCTGCTCGGCCTGGAAATCGCCGGCACCGTCGTCGCCATCGGCGACGGCGTCGGCGGCTGGAGCGTCGGCGACGAACTTTGCGCGCTGACCAACGGCGGCAGCTACGCCGAATACTGCGCCGTCGACGCCGGCCATTGCCTGCCCATGCCGGCCGGCTTTTCCATGACCGAAGCCGCGTCGCTGCCGGAGACCTACTTCACGATCTGGAGCAATATCTTCATGACCGCCGGCCTTGTCGCCGGCGAGGTCTACCTGGTGCACGGCGGCGCCGGCGGGCTCGGCACCACGTCGATCCAGCTCGGCAAGGCCTTCGGCGCCACCGTCGTCGCCACCGACAGCCCGGCCGCGCGCTGCGAGATTTGCGCCGAGCTGGGTGCCGATCGGGTCATCGACTACGCGGCGGAGGATTTCGTCGACGCGGTGCGCAACGAATTCGGCGGCGCCGACGTGATCCTGGATATCGTCGGCGGCCCCAACATCGAACGCAACATCAAGGCCGCCAAACCCGACGGCCGCATCGTGCAGCTCGCCTTCGCGCAGGGCTCCAAGGTGGAGGTCAACCTGATGCCGGTGATGCTGAAGCGCCTGACCTTCACCGGCTCGACGCTCAGGAGCCGCCCGCCCGAACAGAAGACCGCCATCGCCAGGGAACTGGCGGAGAAGGTCTGGCCGCTGTTCGACGCCGGCGAGCTGAAAACCGTCGTCGGCGCGACGCTGCCTCTGGCGGAAGCGGCTGGGGCGCATGCCCTGATGGAGAGCGCCGGCCATACCGGCAAGATCGTGCTTGAAGTCTAGAGACCTACCAGAACACCATCGCTACCGACCCCACCAGCAGCACCGCGAAGCTGACGTTGGCGACGCGGCTGGCGCTGGGATGCGTCAGCACCACCGCGAAGGCCGATCCCAGCACCAGCCAGACGCTGTTCACCGCCAAGACCAGCGGCACCAGGGCGGCGATCTTGATACCCGCATCAAACAGCACGTCGTCGGGCACCACCGTGCGGCTGGCGAATACCGCGCCCAGCGCCGCATAGGCCTTGGGGTTGGCGATGGCCAGCAGGTAGCCGCCGGCGAACGACGGCGCCGGCACGCTCCCGTCGCCCTTGGCGACCGGCGGCGCGGTGGCAATGCGGTAGGCCAGGTAGAGAATGTAAAGCGCGCCGGCGACCGTGATGACGAAGGCCGCGCGGGGCACCGCGAGCACCGCGCCGGTGACGCCAGTGGCGATCAACAGCAGCACCGTCGAGGTGCCGGCGGAAACGCCGAGCATGTAGCGCAGCCCCCCGGCCCAGCCGAATGCGGCGCCGGCGGCGGCGTTCGATAACGTCGCCGGACCGGGGCTGCCCATCAGCGGCAGCGCCGTCATCCACAACAGGACCAACTCGCCGGTCATCGCCTCTCCCTGCGCTTCCGGAACTATGGACCGATGGCGCTAAAAACGCCCGCCATTTCATCCCCCAATTGCAGCGGAGAAATACGCCCATATGTTTGACCCGGCACCGCTTCCAAGGCTATAAAGAGCCGGAATTCTCGAACCGGCGCGGTCAAAAGCGCCGGTGATTTTTTGGAAAAGGAAGTTTGCCATGGCGCATCCGCTGATGCCCAAAGCCACCGCGGTTTGGCTGATCGACAACACCACGCTCACCTTCGAGCAGATCGCCGATTTTTGCGGCCTGCACGCGCTCGAGATTCAGGCCCTCGCCGACGGCGAAGTGGCGCCGGGCATGCAGGGCCTCGACCCCATCGCGCGCGGTGAATTGACCCAGGAAGAACTCGACCGCTGCGTCGCCGACCCGACGGCGACCATGAAAATGGCCAAGCACGATACGCCGCTGCCGAAGGCGCGGTCCAAAGGCGCTCGCTACACGCCGGTGTCGAAGCGCGGCGACCGCCCGAACGCCATCGCCTGGCTGCTGAAAAACTATCCGGAACTGACCGACGCTCAGATTTCCAAGCTGATCGGCACCACCAAGCCGACCATCAACGCCATCCGCGACCGGACCCACTGGAACACGCCGAACATCAAGCCGCAGAATCCGGTGGGTCTCGGCATCTGCAGCGGCAACGATCTGGAAAAAGCCATTGCGCTGGCCCGCGCGCGGGCCGGCAAGGTGCACTCGCCGGGCGCCGCCACGGCGCCGGACGGCGTCGTCCAGTCCTCGACCGAGCAGCCGGTGGCGACGCCGCCGGCCATGGAACCGCTGCCGGAACCGGCGGCCCAGCCGGAACCCGCGGCCCCTGCCGATCCGTTCCAACCGCCGGCCGACCCGTTCGGCTCACAGCCCCCGGCGGAGCCGGCGCCGGCCGAGGAACCGATCAAGGACCCCTGGGCGCAGGATTGACCCCGTCGACGCGCGTCACGGTTAGCCGCAAGCTGCCGTGGTTGTTGTCGTAGAGGCTCCAGACGTCGTTCGGAAAACAGTAGAGATAACCGGGCATCTCCACCGTCAACGGTGAGGTCTCGTGTTCGGCTAGCGCCACGTACTGGTGCGGCACCGGCGTGCCGTCGTTGCTGACCGGACGCAGATGGCCGGAATCGTTGGCGATGGCGCCGACCAGGATGAACCAGGGCAAGTCCTCGCAGCGCTTGGTGCCGAGAAAATCGGTGGCGGCATTGTCAGTCATCCGCTCGAACAACCCCTCGAACTTGCCCAGGAACGACGACGCCGCGCGCACCAGGTCGCCGGCTGAGAGCTTGCCGTCCTCGGTGCCGCGCCAGTCGCAGGTGTCCTTGCTGTCCTGCCATTCGCCGTCGGCGGCGAAGGTGTACTGATGCCCCGCCCCCAGATAGAGCCCGGTGTCGTTCCAGCGGGTATCGGCGAAGATGTCGACGGTGGCGGCGTCGCCAGGCTCGAGAATCCGCGTCGGGCGGTAGGCCGGGTAGGCAATGGGCGAACGTGCCTGGCGTTCGAACGCGCTGGCGTGAAACCGTGCCTGGTTTCCGGTCTCAAGCGCATCGACGTTGCGCGGACGCGAACGCAGCTTGGCGAAGGCGCCCTTGAAGGAATTGTGCATGGGGCCAAGCGCGTCGGGCCGCAGTTGCTCTTTCACGCCGGGCCGGAACTGGAGCCCGGCGGCCTCGCTCTCCTCGATCATCCATAGCAAGGCGGTATCGGAGAGCGCGGTCCCGGCGTAGCCGCCGCCGACATCCGAATGCACGCCAGGAAACCAGAGTTCGCGAGCGTCGGCATGGGTCTCGGCGTTGCGCCAGCGCGTGATGGTGAAGCTGGAGCGCACCTCGTCGATGGCCATGGCATGGCGCGCGGTGCTCACGTGATCGCCCAGGCTGGTATCGTGAAAGCGCCAATTGCCGGGGCGCTCCAGGATGTTCAGCACCTCCAGGTCGTCGGGAATGCCGAGCGCCCCGACGGTGTCCCAGACACCGATGAACCGCACCGGCGCCGGGCCGCCGCCGTGGTGCAGGGCCTTGCCATCGGCCCATGCGGGACCGGCGGCCTCGCGGTAGGCCTCGTAGGCTTCGTCCACCTGCGCCCAGCTCTCCTCCGATGTAAGACCTGAGAAATCCAGCAATCCACGTCCCAGAAAGCCGCCGATGCTGCGCGCCGTGAAGGCGCCGCGGCTGAAACCGTAAAGGAAGATCTCGTCGCCTTCCTGGTAGTGGCTGGCGAGCCAGTGATAGGCGCTCTTGATATGGCGCGAGATGCCGACGCCCAACGCACCGCCCAAAATCTTGTCGGCGATGCCGCCCTCGCCGCCGACGCCCGGATGGTAATAGCAGAGCTGCGTGACGCCGTCGGCGATGCCGGCCACGGCATTTTGGAGCTTGAACACATTGGTCGGCGCCGGAATGCCGTTGTCTTCCTGTTCCGGGTTGTTCCAGGTACCGTCACTGCATACGACCAGCCGTTTCATTTCCACCCTCCCCTTGATAAGCGATAAATTTTTTATTCTTTTCTATATATAAGGGAACTCATGCGAAACGGGAATGGTCTCTTTCGGCCGCGCCCGGCGCGCTGGCTCAGATTTCGGATGACTTCAGATTGACGGCGCGCGGCTCGTCCGGGTCGGCGTCCCGGTAGGCGATGCACTGCTCGCAGGCGGTACCGGTGACGTCCTTGGCGAGGTTCGCCGCGCGCAGCGCCTGAAAGGCGGCGCTGTGCCAGGCTTCCATGAACGACATCTCGTTCAAATCCCCCATGTCAAAGCGGCCGTCGTGATCGAAGCAGCAGGCGGCAAGCTTGCCGTCATAGGTGATGTGGCCCTCGGTAAACACCGACCAGCAAGGCAAGGGCTCGCGCATGGCGCCGGCGCGCCCGACGTTGCCGGCAACCGGCTTGGTGCCGCGCGCGCCCGCCGTCAGCCCCGCCTGGCCATAAAGCGGCAGCCAGTAGTGTTCGTCGACATAGTCCGAAATCAAGCCGACGGCGTCCTCCATCTTCGCCTGCTGCTCGCCGTCGTAGTGGATGGAGGACGCGTAGAGCCCGCAGCGGTGTCCGGTCTCGGCCTCAACCTCGTCGCGCACGCGCCGCGCGTCCCGGATATTGGCGACGATGGCGTCGAAGGCATCGACGCCGGTGACCTCCTTGCACTGCTCGGGGCCGGCGAAATTGTAGGAGAACTTGAGGCTGTCGAGCCCCGCCGCCATGCAGGCCTTGACCTTCCCCGGCATCGCCATGCGGCCGTTGGTGGTGAGAAAGATATAGGGGAAGCCGACCACCTGCTTGGCGTGGTGGATGGCGTCGGCGAGGTGCAGATAGAGAAACGATTCGCCGAGATAGAACATGCCCAATTCCTCGACCCCGGCGTCGCGCATTTCCCGTGTCACGCAGGTGTAGAAATCCCAGTCCATGTCCTGCTTCTTGCGCAATCTTTGCGATGACGCGCAGAAGAAGCACTGGAAATCGCAGCGCGCGGTGAGCTCGATCTTGACGCTCGGCGGCGCCGGCGGCGCGGCCATGCGATAGGCTTCGGGAAGCCGCGTGATGTTGTCGACGCGTTCGGTGATCGTCATAACGGAAACTCCCGCCGGATTGCTGGGAGTTTCCGTTTAGCCGATCGCGTGCCGGCGTGCCTTGACCCTGGTCAACGAATCGCGCGCGTCAGCCGACGCCCAGTTCCGCCTCGATGGTGGAAAGCACCTTGTCGAGGCGCGCCACCGCCTCGTCGATCTCGTCCCTGGTGATGCAGAGCGGCGGCGCGATGGGGATGATGCCGCCCGCGCGGCCGAGCATGCGATGCCGGCGCATGGCGCGGGTGGCGACGTCGGCCAGGTTGGCGTCGCCTGGAAACTGTTCGCGCGTCGCCTTGTCCTTGACCAGTTCGAGCGCCCCCAGAAGCCCCATGCCGCCGCGCACGTCGCCGACGATCTCGTGCGACGCCAGGGTCTGCAGCCGTTCATAGAGGTAGCTGCCCATCTCCTTCGAGCGTTCGGCCAGGTTCTCGTTCTCCATAATCTCAAGGTTGGCGAGCGCGGCGGCCGAGGACGCCGGATTGCCGCCAAAGGTCAGGAGATGCACGAAGGCGGAACCGTCCTTGGCGAAGGCGTCGGCAATGTGCCCCGAGACCACGGCGGCGCCGATCGGCAGGTAGCCGCTGGTCAGGCCCTTGGCGATGGTGAAGATGTCCGGCTTCACGCCCCACTGCTGCATGGCGAACATGGTGCCGGTGCGGCCGAAGCCGGTGATCACCTCGTCGGCGATCAGCAAGACTCCGGTGCGCGTGCAGATGTCGCGGATCATCGGCCAGTATTCCGGATGCGGCACATGGATGCCGGCCGCCGCAGAAATCGGCTCGCCGATGAAGGCGGCGACGGTATCCGCACCCTCGTGTTCGATGGCGCGCTCCACGTCCTTGGCGCATTCCAAGGTGCAGCCGCCCTTCTCGGCACAGAGATGGCAGCGATAGGCGGCATGCTGGGCGACGTGCACGTTGCCGGGCATCAGCGGACCGAAGTGCTTGGGCACGCTGCCGCCGCCGGGACCGCCGCGGCCCAGGCTGGTGCAGGCCAGCGTGGCGCCGTGGTAGGAGCCGCGCCGGCTGAGGATCTTCCAGCGCGCCGGCTCGCCCTTCAGGTGGTGATAGTTCTTGGCCACCTTCATGGCGGTCTCGTTGGACTCGGATCCACCCGACGTGAAATAGACCCGTGCACTAGGATCGCCGGCCAGCTCCGAAATCTTCGCCGCCAGGCGCGCCGTCACCGGGCTGACGGTATCGTTGGGCGAGAACGAGAGTTCCAGCATCTGGCGGTAGACCGCATCGGCGATTTCGCGCCGGCCGTGGCCGATATTGACCAGCCATAGCCCGGACAGCGTATCGAACCATTTCTCGCCGTCGGCGTCCTCGACCCAAACACCCGAGCCGCGCGTCACCAGTTGCACGCCGGTGTCGGTGGACATGTCGCCGGACTTGCGGCCGTGCGGCCAGAAATGCACCTCGGCGTCGGCGCGGGCCTGTTCGAAATCGGGGGCGTTGGCTTGATCGGCCATGAGTTCGTGTCCTATTTACCTTCGGCCAGCTTGCGGGCGGAGACCAGCTCGACACAGGTGCAGAACACCTCCATGGCGGTCTTGATCTCGTCCACGCTGGGCATGGTGGGGGCAAGGCGGATGTTGCTGTCGGTCGGGTCCTTGCCGTGGGGATGGGTGGAGCCGGCGGGGGTCAGCTTGACGCCGGCCTTGCCGGCCATGGCGATGATCTCCGCCGCGCAGCCCTCCATCACGTCGACACTGACGAAGTAGCCGCCTTCCGGCTTGGTCCAGGTGGCGATGCCCTTGCCGCCGAGGCGCCGCTCCAGCGCTTCGTCGACGGCGGCGAACTTGGGTGCCACCAGTTCCGCCTGCTTCTTCATGTGGGCCAGGAGCCCGTTCATGTCCTTGAAGAACTTCACGTGCCGCAGTTGGTTGATCTTGTCCGGCCCGATGGAGGAAAAGAACATCTTCTCGAGCGCATCCTTGACGTTGACCTCGGAGGCCGCCAGCACCGCCACGCCGGCGCCGGCATGGGTGATCTTGGAGGTGGAGCCGAACATCAAGACGCGCTCCGGCGTGCCGGCTTCCTTACAGGCGGCCAGCAGGTTCTTGACCCGCGCCGGCCCCTTGCCCAGGTGATGCACCGCGTAGGCGTTGTCCCAGAAAATGCGGAAGTCCTTGGCCGCCACCGGCATCTTCGCCAACCGGTCGACGACGGCGTCGGAATAGGTTTCGCCCGACGGGTTGGAGTATTTCGGCACGCACCACATGCCCTTGATGGCGGCGTCCTCGGCAACCAGCGCCTCGACGGCGTCCATGTCGGGGCCTTCGGGCGTCATCGGGACGGAAATCATTTCCAGGCCGAGCCGCTCGCAGATGGCGAAATGGCGGTCGTAACCGGGCACCGGGCAGATGAACTTCACCGTGCCCTGATCCTTCCACGGCCGATCACCCCCCGGCATGCCGAACATCATGCCGCCGGCCATGGCGTCGTACATCATGGTCAGGCTGGAGTTGCCGCCGACGACGATCTCGGCCGGCGTCACCTCCATGTATTCGGCGAAGAAGGCGCGCGCTTCCGGGATGCCGGCCAGGATGCCGTAGTTGCGGTAGTCGGTGCCGTCCTCGCCCATGGCCTCGCCGGGGCCGACGATGGTCAACAGCCCGTCCGCCAGGTCGAGCTGGTCCGGCGCCGGCTTGCCGCGCGTCATGTCCAGTGCCAGGTTCCGCCCCCGGAGCGCGTCGTATCCCTGTTCGGCTTGGGCGGCGGCATCGGCCAGACCGGCCGCGTCCATCTGCGTCATGTCCATGATTGTCACTCTCGATCGTTGAAATGGGGGCGTCCCGGCGCACCCGAATGCCTCGGCCACATGATCTTCACTTGCGCCGGAGCGTCAACTCCCAAACGCGGGAAATTTTTGCGGCCCGATGACGCCCGGCAGCTATTCCGCCGCTGCCCGCATCACCGGAAAGTGGACGGTGACACTGGTGCCGACGCCCATCTCGCTTTCGATATCGAGGCTGCCGCCGTGCGCCTCGACCAACGATTTGACGATGGCAAGCCCGAGCCCGGTCCCCTCCTCCGTCAGGTGCGGGTTGTCGCGCGACTGGGAAAACGGCTCCACCACGTCGGGTAGCAGGTCGGCGGGAATGCCGATGCCGGTATCGATGACGCGGACCGTCAGTTCGTCCTCGCCGGGCAACACGGAAAGCGTGATGCGGCCGCCGGGCTCGGTGAACTTGATCGCGTTGGACAGCAGGTTCTGGATGATCTGCACCACCGAACGGTGGTCACCCCGCATTTCCGGCGGCTCTGGCGGCATCTCGACCGTGAGCACGATGCCGGAATCGGCGGCGGGCTTCTCGAAGGTACGGATGCAGGTGCGAACGATGTCCGCCATATCCAGCGGCCTCACGTCCAGTTCGCGCTTGCCGGCTTCGATGGCGGCGATATCCAGGACATCATTGACCAGCGCCAGCATGTGCTGGCCGCTGACGTGGATGTCTTCGGCGTATTCCCGATACGAACCGTTGCCGATCGGTCCCAGGTATTGCGAACGCAGCATCTCGCTGAAGCCGAGGATGGCGTTCAAGGGGGTGCGGAACTCGTGGCTCATGGTGGCCAGGAATTCCGATTTCGCCTGGTTGGCGCGCTCCGCCTCGGCCAGGGCGTTTTCGACCATCTCGGCGGCGCGCCGGCGTTCCGAGACATCCTCGACCACCGACCAGATCTGCTCCTCGTCGCCGACCCGGACCAGCGAGCCGTTGAGCAACACCGGCACGCGGTGGCCGTCTTTGTGAAGGTAGTGCTTCTCGTAGGGGCCGTAGCGGCCGGTGGCGCGCAGGCTCTGCAGCTGCTCCGCCTCGCGCGCCTCATAGTCGCGCGGCGTGATGTCCCAATAGGTGAGATCGAAGACCTCGTCCTCGCTGTATCCGATGATGTCGAGAAAGGCCTGGTTGACCTCGGTCAGGCTCCCGTCCATGCGACACATGGCCATGCCGACGCCGGCGTTCTCGAACATGGCGCGGTATTTTTCCTCGCTCAGGCGTAGCGCTTCCTGCGCTTTCAGCAACTCGGTCAAGTCGACGCTGACCGATCCCACCTTGGCGATCTTGCCGTCCTCGTCGTAGATCGGGAACTTGGTGATCTCCAGGATATGCGGGGTGCCGTCGGCGAAGGGCCGCTCGATCCGGCGCACCATGGTGGCGCCGGTTTCCATCACCTGGCGTTCCTGGTCGGTCATCACCTGGGCGTCGTCGGCGGGTTGGAAATCCTCGTACTCCTCCGAGCGGAAACCGATGAATTCCTCGGGTGTCAGGCCGTACCACTCGAGATAACGCGGGTTCGGCCGCTCGACCTTGTGTTCGGCGTCCTTGATCAGCAGGCCCACCGGCAGGTTATCGAAGATCGAGCGCAACAGGCTCTCGTTTTGACGCAATTCCGCCGTCGCCTTGCCGACCCGGCGCTGGAAGTAGGCATTGACGGCAATGCTGAAAGCCAAAGCCAGGCCCACCGCCGCCAGCGCCGGCAGCACCCAGCCGGCCAGGGTGTGGCCGACGTCCTCGGGTTCCAGCCATTGCGTCTTGGCCTGGAAATAGAGCGAGCGCGGGTTCTGCTTCAGCATCGCCAGGTTCAGGTCCATGGCGGTGATGGTCTCTTTCGGCACGCTCGCGCCGTAAGCAAAGAACAGGGTCGCCGGTCCGAACACGATGGGACTGCGAGCGATACGGTAGTTCTTCTCGTGACTGACGCCGAAAAAGCCGTTGACGACGCCGGCATCGGCAAGCCCCGATTCCACCTGGGCCAGGGTCTGCTCGTGCGAAGTGGTCAGCCGCAGAACCGGCTTGGGACCGTTGGTCACCAGCATCTCGCGCAGACGCGCATGCTGGACGCTGTCTTTCAGCACGGCCAGCGCCTTGCCATCGAGATCGAACAGCGACGACACCTGCTGGCCGGGCCGGACATAGACATAGGAAAAGCTGGTCAGCACCGGTTCCCGGCCGAACCGGAAGTGCGCGGCGCGCTCCTCCGACCAGGCGACGTCGGGCATGATGTGGATGTCCCCGGCCGCGAGCGCGGCCAGGCAGGCCGCCCACTCGCAGTTCACGTATTCGGCTTGGAAACCGGCACGTTTTGCCAATTCGGCGATGATCGCCGGAAAGAAACCGGCGGCGCGGCCATCAGCATCGAAGAAGATTTTGGGTGCGTTCTGGTAGAGCCCGACACGGTAAACGGCTTCGCCGCCGTCGCTTTTCACGGCGTTCGGTAAACATGCCGCAAGCGCCACCAGGGCGCCGAGCAAATATGTGCCCATCCTGGCCGGCAACCGAATTCCCCTCGATCGTCGTGGAACCGACTACAAGTTTAACGGAAACCAAGCCTCAGAGGGTGTAATTTTTCGCAGTCTGAGAGTAATGGCGGCGTCAGCGCACCAATTCGTAGGCGACGGCCAAGTTACGGCGGTGTTCGAGCGATTCATCGAGCATCGCAAACATGGCGTCGCGCGACGAAATCATGTCGCTCAGACGGCCGTTTTCCACTACCGGGAAATGGCGCACCCGCTTCGACTTCATCAGGCCCATGACGTCGTCGACGTCGTCGGCGGGGGTGCAGGTGAAGACTTCGCTGGTCATCACGTCGGCGATCGGCGCGGACAGCACCTCGGCGCCGCGTTCGGAAACCAGGCGCACGATGTCGCGTTCGGAAATGATGCCAACCAGGCGGTTTCCGTCCTCGACGACCGGCAGGGCGCCGATGTTGTTGTCGCTCAGGACCGCGACAGCGTCGTTGACCTGTTGGTCGGGACGGATCGTCACGAGGGACTTGTTCTTATTGAGGAGGATTTCCTCGATCAGCATGTCTGGTTCTCCCAAATTCGCCGTAAAGCCTGTGGCTTATATAACCAAAAATTATAAAGTAAAGTCCTATCGCCGCCGCCAGCGTGGGAAACATAGTCGTTTTCCCTCGCATTTCAATGGCCTTGGCCGATTCTATCTTCGGCTCAGGTCCGCACGGTCATGCCATCGGCCAGGGCGTGGCGGTAAGCCAGTGCCGCGGGGAGCGCACCGGCCAGGGTGCCGGCGGCGACGACGAGGCCCAGCAGCGCCCAATCGCGCGCGCCCGGCCAACCGAGCGGCAACACCAGTCCGTAGCGGCTCTCGATCCAGGGCCGCGCCGCCAGCACGCCGAACTGCAAAAGTGCGAGCCCCAGTGCCGCGCCGGCGGCGGTGATGACCAGCGCCTCGGCGATGAACATGGCGAACACGTGCCGGGACCCGGCGCCGACGGCGCGCAGGATGGCCATTTCCCGCCGGCGCTCGTTGAGGCCGGCCAAAAGCATGGTCAGCATGCCCGCCAGCCCGCCGGCGACGACGAACAGCGAGATCACGCCCAAGGCCGTCTCCGCCGTCCCCATCAGGCCCCAGAGCTCCTGCAGCGCGACGCCGGGCAGGATCGCCAACAGCGGCTCCGGCCGGTATTCGTTGATGGCGCGGAGCGCGCGGAAGGCGCCCAGGCGCGATTTCAGCCCGACCATGAAGGCGGTGATGGATTTCGGCTGCAACCGCATGGCCCGCGCGCGATCGGCGCTGATGCTCATGCCCGGCACCTTGGAGCCGCCCTTCCAGTCCAGGTGGATGGCTTCGATGGCGGCAAGGCTGACATGCACGGTGCGGTCGGCGGGCGTGCCGGTGCGCGCCAGAATACCGGCGACCGTGAACGGCTTGTCGTCGTGCTTGGAAAAACCGGCGCCGCCGATGCCGTGTGCCACGACGATCTTCTGGCCCAATTCGTATCCCAGGCTCTCCGCCACCTCGGCGCCGAGGACTGCCTCGAACAGATCATCGAAGGGTTTGCCCTGGGCGAAGGCGAGCGCGCGCCCGTCGGCGTAGCGGTAGCGGGTGAAGAAATCCGGCGTCGTGCCCATGACCCGAAAGCCCCGGTGCGAATCGCCCAGCGAAATCGGCACCGTCCAGGCGACGTCCGGCCTGGCTGCGATTTCCTGGTAGCTCTTCCAGGAAATATTGTTGGTGGCGTTGCCAATCCGGAACACGGAATAGAGCAACAACTGGATCGAGCCCGAACGCGCACCGACGATCAAATCGGTGCCGGAGATGGTATTGGCGAAACCGAGCTTGGCGTCATGGCGCAGTTTCTCGACACCGAGCATCAACAAGACGCTGATCGCCAGCGCCAGCACCGTCAGCCCGACGGTGAGCCGCCGGTTCAAAAGGCTTTTCACCGAAAGCCCGAGGATCGCCCGGAGCGTCATCATGCGCCGGCCTCCCCCGCCCCGCCGGCGCGATTAATTTCGGCGAGCTTGACGGTGCGGCCGAATTGGGCCGCCAAGGTCTCGTCGTGGCTGACGAACAAGAGCGTCGCGCCGGCCGCCTCGATTTCGTGGAACAGCAACTCCATGAAGGCGCGGCGCACGTCGCGGTCCAAGGCCGAGGTCGGTTCGTCGGCGATCACCAGCCGGGGCCGGCCGATCAGCGAGCGCGCCACCGCGACCCGCTGCTGCTGGCCGGTGGAAAGCGCCGCCGCCGGCCGGTGCAAAAGCGCCGGCTGGCCGATCTCCATGTGCCGGAGCAGGCGCTCGGCCTCGGCCTCGACGCTGCCCGCCGCGGCCCGGGCGGCATCCGAGCGCGCACGGGAAAACCGGCACGGCAAGGTGACGTTGTCGAGCACGGAGAGATAGGGGATCAGGTTGAACATCTGGAAGATGAAGCCGATGCGTTCGGCCCGCAACGCGTCGCGCGCGGCGCCGGGAAGCGCCGACAGATCGATGCCGTCGACCTCGACGTGGCCGGCCTCCGCCTGGGCGACGCCGCCCATCAGGTTGAGGAGCGTGGTCTTGCCGCTGCCGCTGGGGCCGGCCAGGAACACGCGCTCGCCGGCGGCGACGGTGAACGACGGAATGTCCAGAACCGGCGCATCCTGGGGGCGCCAGCGGAAACGGACGTCTTGCAGATCGATCATCGTCCGGCGCCGGGCTCCCTCCATCAAGGACGCGTTAGAAGGTGAGGTTCGGCTGCTCGGGTGTCAAGTTGGCCGCACCCTGGCCCTTGGCGGTAATCCAGCGCGCCCGCACCTCGTGCAGTGACGGAAACACCTGGAACAGCATGACCGAGAGCGAGGCGAGCGCGTCGGGGTGCTCGCAGCGCGCCCGGTAGTGGGCCTCGAAGTCGGCATGCTCGTCGTCGTGGTCGTCCTTGGCATGGTCGTGTTTCTCGTCCCGCTCCAGGCCATGCCCCTCCATGTCGCCGGGATCGACTTCCGCGCGGGCGATGCGGCAGCCGGCGGCCTTGGGAAAGGCAAACAGCCGTGCCCCTTCCGAGAGCTTGTCGATACCGTCGTGCACGGCGTCGTGGTCGGCCTTGGAGGCGGCCGGATGCTCGAAGCCGACTACGTTGATGGCCGGCAGCGTCAGTTCGATCACCAATTCGACGCCCTCCAGCGCCACGTCCAAACGGCCGGCGCCGTGTTCGTGGGCGTGGCCTTCGGTGTGCTGGTGGTCATCGGTCTTGGTCTTGTGGTCGTCGTGCGCCTGGGCACCGGCGCCGATCAGGAAGAAAGCGCAGGCAACGGTCGTCGACAAAAGGGAAATGTGTTTCATGGCGGGTCCGGTCGGTTCAGGTGTCTGGCAGAACCGAAATGTTATACTGTTACAGTTCCGAGTCAAGACCAACAACCCTGGGGGCCGTTCATTCCTTGTAGGGTTCGACCTTGATGCCTTGCAACGTATAGGCCGCATCGACGGCGGCACTGCCGTCCACATAGGTGAGCGACTTGTTGGTCGGCTTGACGCTCATGCGCCCGGTGATCCAGACCGGCTCATAAAGCTCGCCCACCGTGTAGGGTTCCGCCAGGGTGACGTAGACGGTCTGGTTGGCGGGCGGCGGCGGCACATGGATGCAGGCGCCGAGATAGGGCACCAGCAACATTTCCTTCACCGCCGTCCCCTTGTGTTCCAACGGCAGCGCATAACCCGGCAGCCGCACTTCCTTGCCGTCGAGCTGGGCGACCGCGAGCTTGCCGCGCCGCGCCACTTCGCGCTCCAGCGCATCGTACTTGGCGAGGATGGCATCGGCGTCAACGCCCTGGCTCTTCAAGCGGTGGCGGGTTTCGATGGCCTCCTCGGCGACCGAGTCGACCGGCGACACCAGCCCCTGGCGCTCCAGGTCGCGAATGCCGAGCAGCGATTCCAGATCGCTCAATTGCTCATCGGTCAGGCCGTCGAAAGGGCTCTCCAGCGGATCCTCCGGCGGCAGCAGGTCGTCCCATTTGAGCGTGCTGGGCGCGTCCGCCGCGGCCAACGGGCCGGCGCCGAGCAGCAAAAGGCTCAAGCTCAATATCCAAAGCAACCGTCTCATGGCCGTCTCCGTTCCCCCTGATGGCCGCGATGATATAGGCGCGGGCTCAGAAAGTCTCCACCCAGGGGCGCAGTTCCACCTCCCAGGTCCAGGCGCTTCGGGGCTGATCCAGGATATGCATGTAGGTGTCGGTGATGGCGTCGGGATCGAGAAGCCCGTCGTTGCCGCGCGCTTCCTTGCGGGGATCATCCACCTGCTCGATTCCGCCGTCGATGACGAAATGCGCCACGTGGATGTTCTGCGGCGCCAACTCGCGCGCCATGCTCTGGGCCAGGCCGCGCAGGCCGAACTTGCCCATGGCGAAGGGCGCCGACTGCTTGTAGCCCTTGACGCTGGCCGACGCGCCGGTGAACAGGATCGTCCCCTCGCTGGCCTCGATCATCCGTTTCGCCGCTTCCTGCCCGACGAGGAAACCGCCGTAACAGGCGACCATCAGGGTCTTCCTGACCTCTTCGGCATCCAGGTCCTGGAACGGGCCGCGGGTGCGGTAGCTGGCGTTGTAGACGACCAGCCCCGGTGCGCCCGGTCCGGCATCAAGCGCCGCGAACAGCGCCGCCACCTGGGCCGGATCGCTGGCGTCGCAGGCATGTAGCGTCGCGCCGGTATCGTCGGCCAAGCCGGCGAGCTTGTCGATATTGCGCGCCGCCAGATGCACATCCATGCCGCGCCCGGCCGCGCGCCGGGCCAGCGATGCGCTCAGGCCCGAACCGGCGCCGACGATCAAGGCGGTTTGATTGGTCATGCGTTTCCTCCCTGTCATGATGTGCCGACCTTAGCACGAAACTCGGGAACCATCATGGAATCGCCGTTCCAGCACCTCGGGGTCGAGAAGCTCGGTGAAATCGGGTCCGACCGGTTGCGCCGGCTGTTCGCCTACTGGGAGCTGAAACGCGGCAACCGCCCCCGGCCCAAGTGGTCGGACATGGAATTGATGGACATCCACGACATCATGCCCTTCGTCTACGTCAAGGATCTGATCGAGGACGGCAGCAATTTCCAATACCGCTATTGGGGCACCTATCTGAGCCACTACCTGGGCTACGACATGAGCGGCAAGACGGCACGCGATCACTACACCGGTGAACATCTGGTCATGACCATCGACCGGCACGTGGAATTGCTACAGGCCGGCGAACCGCTCATCAGCACCGGCAAGGTGTTGTGGGCGCGCGACCAGGAATACAAGGCCTACACCGGCCTGGCCCTGCCGTTCGACGGCGAGGCAGCGCCGCTCCGTCACCTGATGTTCGCCCTCGAGTTCGACACCTGACACCGCCCGCCGTGGCTGCCTAGGCCATACGCCCCTTGGAATAGCCGATGCGCGTCAGCGCCACGTCGATCTCATCGAGGATGGCGGGATCGTCGATGGTCGCCGGCATCTTGTAGTCCTGCACGTCGGCGATCTTCTGCATGGTGCCGCGTAGGATCTTGCCCGACCGCGTCTTCGGCAGCCGCTCGACCACCACCGCCTGCTTGAAGGCGGCGACGGCGCCGATGCGGTCCCTGACCATCTTCACCACCTCGGCGACGACCTCGTCCTCGGACTTGGTGGCGCCGGCGTTGAGCACCAGGAAGCCGACCGGCAACTGGCCCTTCAACTGGTCCTCGACGCCGATGACCGCGCATTCGGCGACGTCCGGATGTTCGGCCAGCACTTCCTCCATGCCGCCCGTGGATAGCCGGTGGCCGGCCACGTTGATGATGTCGTCGGTGCGGGCCATGATGTAGATGTAGCCGTCGGCGTCGATCATGCCGGCATCGGCGGTGGAGTAATAGCCCGGGAACTCGTCCAGGTACTTCTCCTTGAACAGCTCGTCCTTCTGCCAAAGCGTCGGCAGCGCCGACGGCGGCAGCGGCAGCTTGACCACGATGGCGCCGATATCGCCCGCCGCCACCGGATGGCCGGTATCGTCGAGCGCCTGTACGTCCCAGCCAGGCACCGCCTTGGTCGGCGAGCCGGGCCGGATCGGGAAATGGTGCAAGCCCAAGCAATTGGACGCGATCGGCCAGCCGGTTTCCGTCTGCCACCAGTGATCGATCACCGGCACCATCAGCTTGTCCTCGGCCCAGTGCAGCGTGTCGGGATCGAGCCGCTCGCCGGCCAGGAACAGCGTCTTGTAGTGGCGCATGTCGTAGTCGGCCAGGAGCTTGCCGTCCGGGTCTTCGCGCTTGATGGCGCGAAACGCCGTCGGCGCGGTGAACAGGCACTTGACCTTGTGCTGCTCGATCACCCGCCAAAAGGCGCCGGCGTCCGGCGTGCCGACGGGTTTGCCTTCGTAAAGGATGGTGGTGCAGCCATGCAGCAGCGGCGCATAGACGATGTAGCTGTGGCCGACCACCCAACCGACGTCGGAGGCCGCCCAATAGACGTCGCCGGGATCGACGTCATAGATGTTCTTCATCGACCATTTCAGCGCCACCATGTGGCCGCCGTTGTCGCGCACCACGCCCTTCGGCTGGCCGGTGGTGCCCGACGTATAGAGGATATAGAGCGGATCGGTGGCCAGCACCGGCACGCAATCGGCCGGCTGGGCATCGGCGACGGCGCTCGCCCAATCGACGTCGCGGCCCGGCGTCAGCGCCGCCTCGGCCTCGGGCCGCGCCAGGATGACGCAATGGTCGGGCTTGTGCTTGGCGATGTCGATGGCGGCGTTCAGGAGCGGCATGTATTCGATGACGCGGTTGACCTCGATGCCGCAGGTGGCCGAGACGATGGCTTTCGGCTTCGCGTCGTCGATGCGCACCGCCAGTTCGTTGGCCGCGAAACCGCCGAACACCACCGAATGGATGGCACCGAGGCGCGCGCAGGCGAGCATGGCGATGGCCGCTTCCGGCACCATCGGCATGTAGACGATAACCCGGTCCCCCTTGGACACGCCGAGCCCCGCCAGCACGCCGGCGAAACGCGCCACCTGATCCAGCAGTTCCGCATAGGTGTAGGTCTTGACTGTGCCGGTGACGGGGCTGTCGTAGATCAGCGCCGGCTGGTCGGCGCGGCCGCCGGCCACGTGACGGTCCAGCGCATTATGGCAGGTGTTGCATTCGGCGCCCGCGAACCAGCGGTAAAACGGTGCCTGGCTGTCGTCCAGTACCTTGTCCCAGGGCTTGTACCAGTCGATCTCCTGAGCGGCGTCGGCCCAGAAACCCTCCGGGTCGTTGAGCGAGCGTTGGTAGGCACCTTCGTATGCGTTGGTCATGTCGTTCCCCGTCAGTTCGCGCGGCTAGGCGCCGGCGCGGATTTGGTTTGCAAACCAGTTTAGCGTCTGGGACCATGACGGCAAAGAGGGGCGTTGGCCTTGATGGAAGTCAATCGGCGGCTTTTTGGGAGGTACGGCGGATGATCGTTCTGGACGGCGGCATGGGCCGCCAACTGGCGCGGATGGGCGCGCCCTTCGGCCAACCGGAATGGTCGGCCCTGGCGCTGATCGAAGCGCCCGAATTCATTACCCGCGCGCACCGGGAATTCATCGACGCCGGCGCCGACATCATCACCACCAATTCCTATGCCGTGGTGCCGTTCCATATCGGCGAGGAACGCTTCCAGGCACAAGGTGCCGAGCTTCTGGACCGCGCCGGCCGACTGGCGCGCGAGGTCGCCGCCGGTAGCAATGTCCGGATCGCCGCCGGCATTCCGCCGCTGTTCGGCTCCTATGCGCCTGAAGCCTTCGAGCCGGATCGCGCGCCGGAGATGCTGGCGCCGTTCCGCGAACACCTTTTGCCCTTCTGCGACCTGGCACTGGCGGAAACACTGTCCAGCACCGCCGAGGCCGCCGCCGTGGTGGCCGCTTTCACCGGGACGGAGAAGCCGCTGTGGCTGAGCTTCACCCTGGAAGACGCCGACCCCGAACCCGGCCGGCCAAAACTGCGCTCCGGCGAGGACCTGGCCGACGCATTGGCGCTGGCGGGCGACGCCCACGCGGATGCCGTCCTGTTCAACTGCTCGCAGCCGGAAGTGATGGCCGACGCGGTGGCGCTGGCGCGCGATACGCTCGGCACGTCCGCCGCCATCGGCGTCTATGCCAACGCCTTCGCGCTGGTCGACGACACCCCCGCGGCCAATGCGGCGCTGCGCCCGATCCGCGCCGACCTGACGCCGGAACGCTACCGCGCCTTCGCCGAGGATTGGCTGGCCCAGGGCGCCGAGATTATCGGCGGCTGCTGCGGCGTCGGGCCGGAACACATCGCCGCGCTGTCGGCATTGAAGGCGCGCGCCGCCTGACTTTCCCGTGATCGATTGATCTGAGTCCTTATTTTCCGGCCGCGTCGGACTATATTAGACGGACGGCGACGGTGCCGCAGCGTTCGAACACGGTCACATGAACGAAACCCGACTGTTCCTCCTCCGCCCCCGGCGGACCGCTCTTTGGGCGCTGGCGCTTCTGGTGCTGGCCGCCTGCGATCATGCGCCGCCGGCCGCCGCCGGCACGGACACCGCCTGCCCCACCCCGGCCGGCTGGTTCGAACCGGCCACCAATCAGGCAATGAGCGCCGACGCGGCGCTTGCCGAACTGGCGGGCAAGCGCGTGGTGCTGCTGGGCGAGAGCCACGACGACGCCGAGCATCATCTTTGGCAGGGACAGGTGTTGGCGGCACTGGCGGGCCGGCGACCGGAAACCGTCGTCGCCTTCGAGATGTTTCCGAGGCGTATCCAGCCGGTGCTCGACGACTGGACGGCCGGCAAGCTCTCCGCCGATGAATTCCTGAAGCAAAGCCAGTGGGACCAGGTCTGGGGTTTCGGCGCCGAGATGTACATGCCGCTGTTCCAGATGGCGCGCATGAACGGTCTCAAGATGGTCGGCGCCAACGTCGATCGGGCGCTGGTGCGCCGTGTCGGCAAGGAAGGCTGGGCCGCCGTGCCGGAAGCCGAGCGCGAGGGCGTCGGCACGCCGGCGCCCGCATCCGAGGCCTACCGCCGTTCGCTCGCCGGTGTCTACCGGGGCAAGATGGCGGCGATGGCGAAAAGCGGGCACGGCAAATCCGATGAGAAGGCCGCCGAGATTACCCTCGACGACGTGCTCGCCGACAAGGGCTTCCAACACTTCGTCGAAGCGCAGTTGACCTGGGACCTCGCCATGGCGGAAGCCATGGCCGAGGCCGTGCGCGACGACCCGGACGCCCTGGTGGTCGGCATCGTCGGACGCGGCCATGCGGAATTCGGCCATGGCATCCCGCATCAACTCAAGGACTTGGGCATCGCCGACGTCGCCGTGGCACTGCCGGTGCACGCGGCCTACTGCGCGCACCTGCCGAAGGCCGCTGCCGACCTCGCCTTCGTCATTCCCGCCAGCCCCGAAGCCGAGCGCGCCGAAGCGCCCCAGAAACCGAAGCTCGGCGTCTATATCGCTCCCGGCGAGGGCGGCGTCGCGGTCACCAAGGTGGCCCCGGGCTCCATCGCCGAAAGCGCCGGGATCAAGGCCGACGACGTCATCGTCCGCGCCGCCGGTGCCGAGTTGAAGCAGCCCGCCGATCTGGTGGCGGTGATCCAGCGCCAGGCGCCGGGCACCTGGCTTCCCTTGGAAATCCGCCGGGGGACCGAACGCCATGACCTGGTGGCGAAATTCCCGGCGCTGCCGATAAAGCATCCATGATCCGCGTGCTGGCAAGCGCCCTGGTCATGTTCGCGGCGGTCAGTGCCGAGGCGGCCGTGCATCACGACGCGCGGATCACGCTCCGCCACGCCGACGCCAGCCTCACCCTCACCGACAGCATCCGGGTCTCGGACCGCACCCGTGTGACGCTCTCGCTGGCGCCCTGGATGCGGATCACCGCCGTGCGCCTCGGCGGCAGGGACGCGAAACTCGTCGACGGCATGCTTTCGCTTCCGGACCGCGCCGCCCATGAGATCGTGATTACCGCCGAAGGCCGGGTGCCGGCGTTGACGCCACGAGGCGGCGCCGGGATCGCGGCCGGCGACGGCGGGCTCTATTTGCCATCGGGCAGCGGCTGGCTGCCCGACACCGGCGATGACGAGATCACCTACCGCGTCTCCGTCACCACCCAGGCACCATGGCGCGCCGTCGCCACCGGCTGGTTGGCCTCCGAGCGCACCACCGCGGATGGCCATGAAGCCGTCATCGAGGCCAAGCGCGCCATGGAGCCGCCGTCGCTGTTCGCCGGTCCCTACCGGTTGGCGGAACGCAAGATGGAAGGTGTGCGGCTGCGCACTTATTTCCATGCCGAGACCGCCGGCCTCGCCGCCGCCTACCTGGGCCAGGCCGAGCGTTACATCCAACGCTTCGCAAAGGAGATCGGCCCCTACCCCTATGGCGACTTCCATATCGTCTCGGCGCCGCTGCCGGTGGGGCTGGGCTTTCCGTCGCTGACCTACGTCGGGCGCCGGGTGCTGCATCTGCCGTTCATGCGGGGGCGTTCGCTGGCGCACGAAATCCTGCATAGCTGGTGGGGCAACGCCGTCGGCGTCGATAACCGCCACGGCAATTGGGCCGAAGGCCTGACCACCTACATGGCCGACCATGCGCTGGCCGAGGACGGCGGCCGGGAGATGCGGCTGGGCTGGCTCCGGGATTTCGCCGCCCTGCCGGATGGCAGGCGCCAACCCGCCCGCGCCTTCGTCACCAAGCGTCACCGTGCTGCGCAGGTCATCGGCTACGGCAAGGTGGCGATGATCTTCCATATGCTGAAGGCGGAGGTGGGGGACGCCGCCTTCGCCGCCGCGATCCAACACTTCTATCGGGATTTCTCCTTCAAGCGCGCCGGCTGGACCGACATCGAGGCCGCCTTCTCGGCCACCGCCGGAAGGCCACTTGCGGGTTTCTTCCTGCAATGGCTGGACCGCGCCGACGCGCCGGCACTGACGATCGCCGAGGCAAAATCCGACGGCGGGCGGCTTTCCCTGGCGCTGAGACAAAGCGCCCCGGCCTACCGCCTCGACGTGCCGGTCACGCTCGCCACCGCTGCCGGGCAAAAGACCTTGCGGCTCGATCTCGAAACAGAGACCAAAGCCTTCGATCTCGACGCCGGCGCCGCGCCCACGCGGTTGGCGGTCGATCCGGATTTCGATCTGTTCCGCCAATTGCTGCCGGGCGAGAGCCCGCCGATCCTGCGCGACGTGGCGCTAGCGGAAGCGCCGGTGGCGGCGGTCGTCGGTGGCGACGGTGCCTTCCGCCAAGCGGCGGTCGAATTGCTGCAACGGCTCACCGACGCCGACCCGAAGCTGCTGGCGGCCGGCGATCTTCCCGGCCCCGGCATCCCGGCGCTGCTGATCGGCACCGAAGCGGAGATCGCAAAGCTCGCCGCCGCGCGTGGCCTGCGGCGGGCACCCGAGGGAGCGGGCACGGCGCGCGCCTGGGCGGCGCGCTCGGCAAAGGGCCAGCCGGTCTATCTGGTGGCGGCTCGCGATGCGGAAGCGCTCTCGGCGCTGATGCGGGGCCTGCCGCACTACAGCCGGCGCGGCTGGGTGGTGTTCGACGGGGCGCGCGCCGCCGACAAGGGCCAATGGCCGGCGGATGCCAGCCCGCTGGTGCGCGATTTCGGGAACTGACGCCATGACCCGCGCGACCCCGATCCTCCGATCCGAAATCACCTGCCCGGAATGCGGCGCCAAGAGCGTCGAGGAAATGCCCACCGACGCCTGCCAGTATTTCTACGACTGCCCGCACTGCGGCGCCCTGCTGAAACCGAAGCCGGGCGATTGCTGCGTCTTCTGTTCCTACGGCACGGTGCCCTGCCCGCCGATACAGATGGAAACCGGCTGCTGCCGGCCCGGCTGAAGCGGGCTACAGCGGAAACACCAGCAGGATATCGACTCGGCGCGATTCCAGCACCACCCGGCGCTCGGCCAGCAGCGGCGCCGAACCCGAGAGATCGATGCGGTCGAGGTACTTGCCGGCGGCGAAGGTTTCCATGCGGCCGTTCTGCATGGTGCGGACCACGTGGAAGTTGGTCCGCGCGGCGACGATGCCGTCGCTCTCGTCGCCGAACGATGTCGGGCCCAGGATATGGCAGTAGGTATGCGGCTCATAGATGTTGGCGGAGCGCAGCGCCTTGATGCGGTCGGCCATCATGCCGCGCCCCTCGCAGAGCATGACGCCGAGCGGCCGGCCGGCCTCCAGATTCTCGCGTGTGGTGATCTGGTAGAGCGCATCCTCGGTGAAGAAATCCGGCCAGCTCTCCAACGCGTCGTCGTCGATGGCGTGGCCGTAGGCGGCGAGGAAATCGCCGATCCGCTCGCGGGTTCCGGCGTCCATCACTGGAACCCCATGATCCGCTTGTAACCGTCCCAGAAGCCGCGAATGGCGACCTCGGTGGCGCGCGACGCCTCCGAGGATTCGACATCGCGTCCGCCCATCTCGATAAACGCCTGCGCGTCACCGCTGCCGCGCGTGCCGCGCTGCACGAATTCGTTGATGCAGCCGTCCTCCAGCGCCACCAGCCCGGCCGAACCGGTCAGGTTGCCCTGCATGACCCGCATCCGGGTCTGCGCCTCGTCGTCGCGCTCGTAGCCGAGAGAGAACCAGAACAATTCCGTCTCGTCGACGCCCCGAGGCGCGAAGAACCGGACCGCCAGCGAATTCAGGGTGAACTGGATGGCGAGGTTCGGGAACAGGGTCTGGATCGAATGGGTGACGCCGTCGTCGAACTCGTCCCAGGCATCCAACATTTCCGGCCCCTGCAGTTCCGACGAGTACTGCGCCGAATGCACCTTGGCGGCGGCGTATTCGTCGTCCTCGGTCAGGGTATGGCGCTTGGCGTAGGAGATGTGATGCCACTTGTCGTCGGCGAGGATGATGCCGCCGTCCATGTCGAGGCGGTTGACCTTGAAGGTGGTGTAGAAGGTATGCAGCAGCGTCGCGTGGTAGGAATCGCGCACGTTCTCGGCATAGAGCTTCCAATTGTTGTGAATGACCTGGCTCTGCGTGCCCAGCAGCTTCAAGGGCCTGTCGAAGTTGCGGCGGATGAATTTGGACATCTGTTGGCCGAAGAAATCCTCGATCGGCGGGGTTTCGTCGGAAAAGGTCGCGAACACCAGGCCGCAAAAGGTGGTGACCTTGAGCGGCACCAGCCGATGGTCGGCGGGGTCGATCCCTCGCTCAACGCCAGCGAGACGAACTCCTTCCTTCGATGCATGATCGACACCTCTTCCCAAGGCATGGCACTGGCTCCTCACCAACGAAAACCATGCCAAAAGTGTCAACCATGTCTCCGAACAACTGTCAGCTATCTCTCCGGTCCATACATTAAGTCCGGGCATGACGGATAGGCTTGATTCGAAAAAACTTGACTTTTTCCACTATTATATGTTTAAATTCCTTTTTTTATAAAGAAAGAGATGATTCATCATGACCTCCCAAGCCCAGACCGCCGCCAATCGGGCCAATGCGGCGCTTTCCACCGGCCCCACCAGCGACGCCGGCAAGGCCGCCGCCAGCTACAACGCGCTCAGGCACGGGCTCTATGCCCGCGACGTGGTGCTGCCCGGCGAGGACCGGGCCGAATACGACGCCATGCTGGCGGAACTGACCGAGGAGTTTGCGCCCCAGGGACGTTACGAAACCACGTTGGTCCGGCGCCTGGCCGACATCTGGTGGCGGCTCGGGCGTTCGGCGGCGATCGAGGCGGGGCTGTTAAGCCCAACCTGGGATGGGCCGATGCCGCCGCTCAAGGGAACCAGCGGCGGGCCGTTGGTCGACACCTTCCGGATCGCCCTCGATGAAGGCCCGACGCTCGATACGCTCGGGCGCTGGGAGGCACGGCTGGAGCGCGCCTTTCATCGCGTGGTCACGATGCTGGAACGGCGCCAGGCGTTGCGGCGTCGCTGGGAAGGTAAAGCGGATGAGGCCCATTCCCCCTCATCTTGAGCCCCTGCGTTCACGTCCTCTCCGTCGTCATTCCCGCGCACGCGGGAATCCAGTGAATGGTCATCGAGCCCGGAGGTTTCCGACTGTACGCTGGATGCCCGCTTTCGCGGGCATGACGGGTTTTGGGGTTTTGGACGGAGCGGTGGAAAAATTGGGTTCGTTCCGGAGATTTTTTTATGTTTCGTGGAAAATCAACAACTTCCAACCAGTGAAATATTCCGAAGCTTGGCAAAATCCGTGGAAAACCCGGCAGGATATGGCAAGCTGCCGGCAACCGACGGAACCACATGAAATCAGGGAAGTGAGCCATGGGCGCTGACAGCATTTACGACAAGGACCTGGCCAAATCGGAAGCCAACTACACGCCGCTGACGCCGGTCTCGTTCCTGGGCCGCACCGCCGCCACCTATCCCGACCGCACCTCCGTGGTGCACGGATCGAAGCGCTTCACCTGGGCCGAAACGCACGCCCGCGCGCGGCGCCTGGCATCGGCGCTGAAGGCGCGCGGGCTCGGCTACGGCGACACGGTGGCGGTGATGGCGTCGAACACGCCGGAGATGTACGAATGCGCCTTCGGCCCGGCGATGATCGGCGCCGTGGTCAATACGCTGAACGTGCGCCTGGACGGAGACGCCATCGCCTTTTGCCTCAACCACGGCGAGGCCAAGGTGCTGATCACCGATACCGAGTTCGCCCCGACGGTGAAGGTGGCGCTCGGCTCCATCGGGCGCGACGACATCATCGTCATCGACATCGTCGACAGCGAGGGCGACTTCGCCGACGGTGAGCAACTGGGCGAGATGGATTACGAGGCCTTCATCGCCGCGGGCGATCCGGAATTCGAATACGACCTCACGGACGACGAATGGAACGCCATCTCGCTCAACTATACGTCGGGCACCACCGGCGATCCCAAAGGGGTCGTCTACCACCACCGGGGCGCCTATCTCAACGCGCTCTCGAACGCGGTGGGCTGGAACATGGGCCATCACGCGGTCTATCTGTGGACGCTGCCGATGTTCCATTGCAACGGCTGGTGCTTCCCCTGGACGCTGGCGGCCATCGCCGGCACCAACGTCTGCCTGCGCCGCGTCAGCGCCGGCACCATCTATGCCGCCATCGCCGATCATGGCGTCACGCACTTCTGCGGCGCGCCCATCGTCTTGAACTTCGTCATCAACGCCACCAATGAAGAACGCCGCGACTTCGATCACAAGGTCAACGTCATGACCGCCGCCGCGCCGCCGCCGGCCGCCACCTTGCAGCGCATGCAGGAACAGGGCTTCGACGTCACCCACGTCTACGGCCTGACCGAGACTTACGGGCCGGCTGTCATGTGCGCCTGGCATCCGGAGTGGAACGATCTCCCCATTGACGAGCAGACCAAGAAGAAGGGCCGCCAGGGCGTCCCCTACCATGTGCTGCAGGGCCTGACGGTGATGGACCCCGACACCATGACCCCCGTCCCCGCCGACGGCGAGACCATGGGCGAGGTCATGTTCCAGGGCAACATCGTCATGAAGGGGTATCTGAAGAACCCCGCCACCAGCGAGGCGGCGCTTTCCGGCGGCTGGTTCCATTCCGGCGACTTGGGCGTCATCGAGCCCGACGGCTACATCAAGCTCAAGGACCGCTCCAAGGACATCATCATCTCCGGCGGCGAGAATATATCCTCCATCGAGGTCGAGGACGCGCTGGCCCGCCACCCGGCCGTGATGATGGCCGCTGTCGTCGCCAAGCCCGACGAAAAATGGGGCGAGACGCCCTGCGCGTTCATTGAACTGAAGGCTGGGGTCGAGTCCCCGCCGACCGAAAAAGAGATCATCGATTTCTGCCGCGAGCACCTGGCCCACTACAAATGCCCGAAGACGGTCGTCTTCTGCGAGTTGCCGAAGACGTCCACCGGCAAGATCCAGAAGTACGTGCTGCGCCAGGGGTTGGTGGAGGAATAAAAGGCACAATTATTCAATGGGCGAAATCCGGCGCCCATGTCGCCAAGTGGAATTGGGACCGATACAGACAGAGACAGGGAGGATCCCATGCCCGACGGGCAAAGCCCGCTCCCGAAATGGATCCGCGCCGCCGCGCTGAGCGATCTGCGCGCCCGCGGGCGCATCCTGGCCAAGATGGAAGGCCATCACATCGCGCTGTTCGCCGGCGATGGCGACGACGTCTGGGCCTGTGACAACCGCTGCCCGCATGAAGGCTACCCGCTCACCGAAGGCCACCTGGCGGAAGGCTGCATCCTGACCTGCAACTGGCACAACTGGAAGTTTGACCTTTCCAGCGGCGAAACCCTGGTCGGCGGCGACGCGGTGCGGCGCTACCCGGTGCGCATCGAGGGCGCCGACGTGTTGGTCGATATCGCCGACGAGCCGCCCGCCGCCGTCGCGGCGAAGGCGCTGGCGGGCTTGCACGCCAGCTTCGACGAGCACGAGTACGGCCGCATGGCGCGCGAGATCGCGCGGCTCGAGCGCACCGGCGCCGACCCGCTGGACGCGCTCCGCGAAACCATCCTCTGGACGCATGACCGCTTCGAATACGGCACCACCCACGCCGTCGCCGCCGCCGCCGACTGGCTGGCGCTCCGCGACGAGGCCGCTGGGTCGCCGGGCGAGAAGCTGACCGCGCTGGTGGAGGCGGTCGGCCATTTCGCCTGGGACAGCCGGCGCCAACCGCCCTACCCCTATCCGGCCGGCAGTGAACCCTATGACGCCGATGCCTTGGTCCAGGCCATCGAGGACGAGGACGAGGCCCGTGCGGTGGCGCTGATCCGGGGTGGCGTGCAGGCGGGCCTCGGGTTCGACGACTTCGAGGAAGCGCTGGCGCGCGCCGCCCTGGCGCACTACCAGGACTTCGGCCATTCACTGATCTACGTCTATAAGACCGGCCAGTTGGCGGCCCGGCTCGGCGAGGCGGCCGTGCGGGAACCGCTATTGCTGATGCTGGTGCGCTCGCTGATTTTTGCCAGCCGTGAAGACCTGATCCCCGAATTCAAGGCCTATGCCGGCGCCCTCGCGGCCTGGGACGGCACCGGGGATGTCCGCCCGACGACGGAAGATTTGAGAGCGCATGGGGTGGCGCACGTGTTGAAGGCGATGGTGGCGGGATCGGGCGACGTCATGGCGCTCTATGACGAAGCCGTGGCCGCCGCCGGATGGCAGATGGCGCGCTACGACCTCGCCTATCAGGACCATGTGGACAAGTCGGTCTCCAACAATGTCGGCTGGCTATCGTTCACCCACACGCTCACCTTCGCCAACGCCGTGCGCAAGACCTGCGGCAAATACCCGGCGCTGTGGCCGGCGGGGCTGTTGCAGATCGGGTGCTTCCTGGGGCGCAACGCCGGCTTCGTCGACAAGGCCTGCGATCCCGCCGAATACGCCGTCGCCGATGCGTCCGGTTTCATCGCCGAACGCAAGCGTGCGCTGTTCGACCATGGCAATCCGGAATTCATCGTCTCCGCGCACCTTGTGAAGCTGGTCACGGCCGTGGCCGAAGCACTGGGCGAGCGTCCGGACGCTCCCTGGGGGCCGGCGGTGCTGACCGCCGTCAACCGGTTCTTCAATTCGCCCTTGAAACGCAAGCACGCGCTCCGCGCCGCCAACCAGGCGCTGGCGCAACTCGACGGTTGACGGCCCGAGACGGTTGACGGCCTGAGAACGAGAGACGTCGAATTATGAGGGAAATGGGGAGTGAAAGAACTATAAGCGCCCGTTTCGCGCGCTGCGGCGGGCAGCGTACGCAGATTAACGGGCGGGTCCGGGTTCCGGGCGGAACCCGGTGAAGGAGATGCCTCCGGCTTGGCTCCGGGCTGTCGATCAACCGGGAGCCGGGTCCGCTGAAGACCTAGAGCTGGGCCTCCAACTGGGCGATCTCGTCCTTGATGGCGAGCTTCTGTTTCTTCAGTTCATGGACCGAAATATCATCGTCGAAGTGGGAGGAAGCCTCGTTCAGGGCGGTCTCCAGTTCCTGATGGCGCGTCCGCAGCGCTTCGATCCGTTCGTGCAAGCTCATGTTCGAAACCCTCCTTGTTTGTCTATGCCGTCATTTTACCGTAATACGCCCGGCGAATCCACCTCGTCGCCCCGGGAAAAGTCGGATTTTCGGCAGAATTTTTGTCCAGCCCCCTACTCGCAGGGCGATGAATTTGCTAGACTTTACCGTTATCAAGGGCTTACGGAAGAGCATGAACGCCAACGCCGAGATCGAGCGCCGACTGGTCGAATTGCGGACCGAGCACCGGGACCTGGACGACGTCATCAATCGGCTGCTGACGACGCCGCTGCACGACCAATTGCAGGTGCAGCGGTTGAAGAAACGCAAGCTGCAGTTAAAGGACCAGATCTCCTTCCTGGAAGGCCAGTTGGTCCCCGACATCATCGCCTGATTCGTCGGATATCCGAGCCGTCAGCGCCCCGCAACACTCATCAAATGGCGGTCCGCGGCGGCAATCGCCTGTTCGGCGCTCCAGCCCGTTTGCAGGACAGCGGCGCCGAACGCCGCCTCCATCGGATAGGTTCGGCCATGCCAGGTGAAGGGTCGCGCACCGAATCGCTGGCGCAGGCTGTCGGTCTTCAGCGCTACCGCCTCGGCGTCGCCGTTGAGCAGCACCACGCCCAAATCGAAACCGCAGAGGCTGCCCACCGTATCGGTCGGATGCACCGCTTCGGTGACGGTTTGAGCCGCCTTCACCATCAACGCGTCCGCCGCCTGGCGCCCAAGCGTCGCGCGCAGGCGGTCCGCCGCCGCCACATGGACGATCAGCAGCGCCGCGCTCGGGCCGAGCGCGTCCAAATGATCGATGACGTGCTGCACCTCGCGCTCGAACTCGCGCCGGTTCGGTACTGGCAGGATCGGGTGGCGCGTCGCCAGTTCGTGGTAGCGCTCGGCCTGCGCCTTGGCCTGTTCGGCTTCAAGGCGCATCGGCTCGATCTGCGCCGCCAGCGCGTTGATGATGCGCTCCGCCTCGGGGCCCAGGCCATCGGCCGGCAGGCCCCCAATATCGACCGCGTCGGCGGCACGCGGCGCATGGCCCTCGTCGCCGGCCTGCTCGTCCGTCTGCTCGCGCGGGTGCTTGCCGCCCTGGCGCTCCTGGCGCCGTCCGGGCGGGTCGCCCACGGTGGGGATGGTTTCGGCCTTGTTGACGTCCATGTCTCGTCTCCCGCTTGCTCGGGCTGCAGGGAAGGCTGGTCGTACGCGTCGGATGATAGCGCATTCATGGTTAACAGTCTCTTGATAGAATGGCGAAACACCCTATCTGTAGCTCTTGATGCATACCCGGCTACACCTATAATGGCCGGCTTTCGGAACTGGAAATTGACAGAGAAAGGCACGTGGAATGAGTGATCAGGCACCGTTGGTGGGAATCGTGATGGGCTCCAAATCGGATTGGGAAACCATGAAAAACGCCACCGATACCTTGAAGCAATTGGGCATCCCCTGCGAAGCGAAGGCGCTGTCGGCGCACCGCAACCCGGCGCAGGTGCACGAATGGGCGAGCACCGCGGAAGCGCGCGGCATCAAGGTGATCATCGCCGCCGCCGGCATGGCCGCGGCGCTGCCGGGCGTCGTCGCCGCCGTGACCCAGTTGCCGGTGCTCGGCGTGCCGATGGAGACCCGTGTCATGGGCGGCATGGACAGCCTCTTGTCGATGGCGCAGATGCCGGGCGGCATCCCGGTCGGCACGCTCGCCGTCGGCAAGGCCGGCGCCAAGAACGCGGCGCTGCTCGCCGCCGCCATCCTGGCGCTGTCGGACGAAGGCATCCACGAGCGCCTCGCCGCCTTCAGGAAGGATCAGAACGACACGGTCGCCGAATTGTCGATGGACTGACGGGTGGCCTAGGCGATCGCCCGGGCTAGGGACGTCTCGATGTCCTGCATCGACAGCCGGTGCTGCTTGAAGGCCTCCAGCAGTTCGATCTCGATGGCGACGCTCTGGCCCAGTTCCGTGGTCACCATGTAGCGGACGAAGTCGATCAGTTCGCGCTCCTGGCCGGGGAAGACCAGCACGTTGGACAAGAGCTCGCGGCGGATCAGCGGCGGGTACTTGATGAGTTCGAGCACAAGCAGCTTCTTCACCTTCATCGGCACCCGGACGGAGCCGAACAACCGATCCAGGCAGAACGAGTAGATGCCGAAATCGAGCCGGCCCGCCACTTCCTGGGTGAAGCCTCGGAACTCGTCCAGGAACGGCCCGGCGGTGATCTTGCGGTCCATCAGCTTCTTGACCACGTCGAGGAACTGGCGGTAGCGCAACCTGGCCGGGCTCATGCGGTCGCCGAGCTCGGCCTCCAGCGCGCGGATCTCGGCGGCGCGGAAGTGATGCGCGCGGATCGCCTGCGCCGACGAGCGCACGCTGTCCGAGAGCGTCTGCTCCTCAATCAGCGCGAACAGCCGCTCCAGCTTGTCGCGTTCGCGCAGCGACATGCGCTGCGCTCGCTCCGACAACGGCAGCAGCGCCGCCTGCGCCACCAGGTAGTCCTTGGAGTAGATCGCCGCCATCGCCGACGCAGCCGGAATGATCGGCTGGGCGCGGAAGTCGTCGGTGATGATGAAGCGGGAGTTGTCGGCGACCGTCAGATACCGCCCCAGCTTGGCGCAGCCGAGGAAGTGATCGGCCAGGTCGGCCATGCCGTCGGGCTCGCCCGCCCCGCCGCCCGGCAGCGGCGCGGGTTCGGTGGGCCTGGCCGGTGACGGCGGCTGCATGCCGATGCTGGGCGCCGGGCGCGCCTGGCCCGGTTCGCCGACGCTCGGCGCCGGTCGGTCCTGGGGTGGCGCTGCCTGGCCTTCAGCAGCGGTGCCGTTGGCCGGCTTCGCCTCTGCATTGGCGGCGGGCCTCAGCCCCATGCGCTCGAAGATCGATGGTTGGTCGCTCATTGGTCGTCATCATACGCCGAACGCCGCCCGACGCCAACGGTCTCTCGCGGATCACACAAGCGTGTACCGACGTGATTGGCGCGGATGGGCGATCGGGAGCAGGATATGAATGACGACAGTCCCCCACTGTCGGCACCCGGCCCGGGATCCCATCCCGGGCAGATCCGAACGCTTCGCCGCCGCCCCCCTGGCGGGAAGCGGCCGAAACATCCCTTATGACCCCGAGGGCTAGGTTCCCCCTAGCCCTCTCTTTTTGCCTCCCGTCGGGGACGGCTGCAATTTGTTAACTTTTTCCGCCCTATTCTCAAATTCAAGAACGGGAAACACGTCGAAAAGAATTTCGGTTCCACCCGCACCCAGAGGGAAGAAACTCCATGCTCAAGACCATCCGCGTCGCCGGCGCGCTTGCCGCCTCCTTGCTGCTCGGCGCCTGCGGGCTGCCTGTGGGCGTCCAGATCGCATCATTGATCGCCGACGGCATCTCCGTCCTCACCACCGACAAGACCCTGACGGATCACGGCATTTCGGCCGTGGCGCAGCAGGATTGCGCGCTCTGGCGCGGCGTCGAGGGTGACGACATCTGCCGCGAATCGGACACCAACGACACGGTCAAAACGGCGCTCGCCGACGCCAGCCCGGCCATGGACGCAAAGGGCGACCTGCCGCTGGCGGAAGGTGACGTCTTGACCGCCGAGTTGCCATTGCCGCCTTCCGCTGCCCCGACCTCGCCGAAACCGATCCTGGTGAGCGAGAAGCGCGTCGTCGTGCCGGCACCGAGGAAACCGACCGGCAGCGACGGCGCTGCGCCGCCGCCGCTCGACGAGGACAAGATGATCCTCGGCGCGCCTCGTAAACCCGAACCGCCGGCCCGGCCGCTGCAACTGGCGAGCCTGAAGGCGCAACCGGCGAAAGCGACCACCACCGCCGGGCAGCCGGCGCGTACTTATTTCATTGTCGCCAGCTACTATCGCCAAGCCGATGCGGAGCGGTTCTCGGGTAAACACGCGGCGCTGAAGGCCTCCGTCCTGCAGGGGACCGCCAAGGGGCGCACGGTTTACCGGGTCGCCGTCGGGCCGATTGCGGAGGGTGCCCGCACCCGTACGCGGCGCGATCTCAAGCGCTCGGGCTACAAGGATACCTGGAAGCTGACCCTGAAGGCGCCCCGGGTGGTGACGGAACTGGCGTCGCTGGACTAGTCGGTTAAACCCGCGCGGCGGAACCGGTGCGGCGCCCGAACGGCGGGCGCGGCAGCTTACCCAGGCGCTCCTTCAGCCGCCGCGGCAGCGAGAAGGTCTTGAGCACGTCGTCGATGCGGCGTTCGAGATAACCCCAGGTTTCCGGGAAATCCCCTTCCCCGTCGCCGGCATCGCCCATCCAATAGAGCACTGTCGAGGAATAGACCGGCGCCAACAGGCCGCGCTTGGTGTAGTGGTTCCAATCGGCTGAGGTATCCCCCGCCGCGTACCACATCAGCGAACAGGTCCGCCAGGTAAGCTTCGACGCCAGCGGCAGGTTATGCGGCAATGCCAGGAACGACAGCAGGTGGCGCAGCGCCTCTTTGTATTCGGCGTTCAAGAGAATGCGCGTCTTGACGCAGGCGTGGATGCGGTCGCGGATGCGCATCTCATCGAGCTTCATGGTTTCCAGTTCGGCCAGCATGCGCCGGTCGGCCCAATCGGCGAAATGATCGGCTGCATCGGCGGGCCCGGTAAACAGACGCCTCGCCAACTTGGCATCGGCGCAGCAATCCACGGCGCCGGCCTCCAGGGCCTTCCAGGACCAGCCGTCGAAGGGCACATGCGCCAGCGATGCCTCGATCACCTGGTCGCGTTCCAGCCTGCGGGTCTCGTCAGTCATCGGCTGCCTCCTCGGGTTGGCGTCGGTAGGGATCGGGTTTGGCCATGTCCTCGGCATAGCCGAGCTTCGAGATATCGGTCATTCGCATGGGATAGAGAACACCGTCCAGATGGTCGCATTCGTGCTGCACGACGCGGGCATGGAAGCCCTCGGCCTCGCGTTCGATGGTGGAGCCGTCCGGCGCCAATGCGGTATAGCGGATGCGGGTGTAGCGCGGAACGGGGCCGGTCATTTCCGGCAAAGACAGACAGCCCTCCATCCCCACTTCCATTTCGTCGCTCAAAGGCTCGATCTTCGGGTTGATCAGCGCCGTCAGCGGCACGCCGGCATCGCCCTCGCTGCCCCGGCCCTCCGGCACGTGGAAAACGACGATGCGCGCCGGCACGTGCACCTGCGGCGCGGCGAGCCCAACGCCCGGCGCATCGAGCATGGTATCGACCATGTCGTTGATCAGCGCATGTACCTCGGGCGCGGTCGGATTGGCGACCTCGCGGGCCGGCGTCATCAGCACCGGATGGCCCATGCGGGCGATTTTGAGGATGGCCATCGTTCGTCGTTCCCACCTAAGCCGCGAAAAAATCGGGGAAATCAGCCCTTCACATCACCGAAAAGCTATGTTAAAAGGCGCGACCTTGGAACACGGGGGTACGTGTTCCTTCCTGTCTTTAAAGATGATGAGGTTGAGGCAAACGTGCAAGTCTCTGTTCGCGATAACAATGTCGACCAGGCCCTGAAGGTCCTGAAGAAGAAGATGCAGCGTGAAGGCGTCTTCCGGGAAATGAAACTCCGCCGCTCCTACGAAAAGCCGTCCGAGCGCCGCGCGCGGGAAAAGGCTGAAGCCGTGCGCCGGGCCCGCAAGCTCGAGCGCAAGCGCCTGGAGCGCGAAGGCTTCTAAGCCTTCCCAAGGATTTCTCCTTGTTTAGCGTGACCGCCGTCCCGACGGGATTGGCGGTTTTCGTGTTTCAAACTCAAGCGAATCGGCACCAAGGAGCCCATCATGGCCAAGATCTATGAACTGGACGGCATCCGCCCCGCCATCGACCCCACGGCCTTCGTGCACCCGGACGCCGTCATCATCGGCGATGTGATCATCGGTGCCGGCTGCTATATCGCGCCGGGCGCGGCGCTCCGGGGCGATTTCGGCCGCATCACCATCAAGGCCGGCGCCAACGTACAGGACAATTGCGTCATGCACGGCTTTCCCGGCAACGAAACGGTGATCGAGGAAGACGGCCACATCGGCCACGGCGCGGTTATCCACGGCGCCGTCATCGGCAGGAATGCGCTGGTCGGCATGAACGCGGTGGTCAACGACGAGGCCGTGATCGGCGCCGAAAGCATCGTCGCCGCCATGGCCTTCGTGAAGGCCGGCGACGTGTTCCCGGAACGCAGCCTGATCGTCGGCATCCCGGCGAAGCGAATCCGCGACGTTTCCGACGCCGACATCGAATGGAAAGCCGGCGGCACCCGCGACTACCAGGAACTGGCCCGGCGCTGCCACGCCAGCCTCAAGCCGACGACACCCTTGAGCGAACCGGAACCGAACCGGCCCTATATGCCCTTGGGGCAATCGGTGCCGAAGCACGCGAAGAAACCGTAGAACTGATTTTTCCCGCGCGGTACAATCCGGCCATGACCAAACTCTTCGACCAAGCCATCGAGAAAGTGCGTCATTTGCCGGATGACCGGCAGGACGAGGCGGCGGACATTCTGATGAGCCTCGCTGCACAAACCGAGCCTGGTGCCGCGCAATTGACCGATGCCCAGGCAGCGGAAGTCCGTTCCCGCCGCGCCACACCGAAATATGCGAGCCAAGACGAGGTCGAGGTTTTCTTCCGCCAAGCCGGCGCATGAAGCTGGTTTTCCACGAAGCCGCGCTTTCCGATTTCCGCGATATTCACCAGCACATCGCCCAGAACGACCCGAGAATCGCTGTCTCGGTGATTCACCGCATCCGTTTGTCCCTTGAACGCCTGACGATGTTCCCCCGATCCGGACGCACCGGCACCGTTCCGGGGACACGTGAACTTGTCGCCCCCGGCCTCCCCTTCATCGTCGTCTATGAGATCAAACCGTCACAGGTCGAGATCGTCGCCGTGTTCCATACGGCGGTGGATCATTGATCCAAAATCGTCACCCAGAATTCCCCATCCAGAAACCGGCCTAGACACCAATGCCTGTGCACGTCAGGTCCTGAAGGATTACACAATTGAGTTTCCGGGAACCAATCCCATGAAATCACAACCGCTCTGGGGCGCTTTTCCAAATATCTATTTAACTATAGGCTGCATTTTCTAACCTGCACTATCAGGTAGCCGACGTCGGGTCTTTTTTACTGCTTACGAACATGCCGCCACCATTAATTCGAGACGAAAACCTTCGCCTTTTGCTTTCGCCCGGGCACGAGGACTATTTGATCGCCCGGATTCGTGAGCGATTTATAGCCAATCTCGTGATGGCAATCGCCTGCTTCAGCGCACCGGTCCTCGTTTTCGTCGGAACTGGACTAACACCAAGCTACAGTACTTACGATACGTTCGCTCAGATTCTTGGCGAGGTACTATCCAGCACCGGCTTAATAATCCTGTTTCTCTCGCCTTTCACTGCAATGATCATTGTTCGCAATATTTGGATGGCAAGGCGCTACATGCGCTATTACCACGGCCACGAAGAATTTCTAAAAAAATTCGATAGGGAAACTGATCCGGAACGAATCCGAGTCGACAACTATCATCGGAAATTTCACCGATTCAGCGGAACGATTCTCATTCTCTTGTTATTCCTGTTTTTGCTCGCAGTTGTGTTTGCTTCGAAAAACAAATCTTCTCCTGAATACGTAAACCCCTACCCTGGTTCGAGTGATCGAGAGGTATGTATCGGATATCAGGGTTTTGTCCCGGACGCACGGCTCGAAGCTTGGAAGCGGGATCTCACCCTAGAAGAATGTGATGCCATTACTGGCATCAAATAAGCGCCCCTTATCGCCATTTTGGTAAGCGCCCGACCCGAACGAATTTTCCTTGGCTTGCCAAGCGCCCTAATCCGACGATCATAACCGCCCAACCCTCTTGATCTTACAGACGTCCGGCCGCAAGGGAGACCACCATGACGACAGCGCAATCCGCCAAAATGACCGGCGGCCAGATCATTCTGAAGATGCTGGAGCTGCATGGCGTGCGGCATGTGTTCGGCCTGCCTGGCGAGACCACCATCGGCTGGTACAAGGACTGGCATAAGCATTCCGACATCGAATATGTGCTGACCCGCGACGAGCGGACGGCGTCCTATGCCGCCGAGGCCTATGCGAAGATCACCGGGCGGCCCTGCGTGCTGGAAGCGCCCAGCCCCGGCGTCACCCATTGCAGCCCGGGCATCACCGAGGCCTACCTGAGTTCGGTGCCGGTGATCTATTTCAGCTCCGACATTCCGATCAATCACGACAAGCGCCACGGTCTTACCGGCGTCGACCAGACGGCGCTCTATGCGTCGATCTGCAAGGAATCCTTCGTCCTCACCAACCTAAGGGAAATCCCCTTCATGCTGCGCCGCGCCTTTCGCGTCGCCACGTCCGGGCGGCCCGCGCCGGTGCATATTCGCGTGCCGATCAACCTCTTCACCGAAGAGGCCGAGATCGAGGCCGGTGATCTCTACGCAGAACCGGAATACAGCGAATACCCGGCGCACCGTCCGGTCGCCGATCATGCGAAGATCCGCGCCGCCATCGAGGTCCTGCTGGCGGCCGAGCGCCCGGTCATCGTCTGCGGCCAGGGCGCATTGATCTCCAAGGCGTCCGAGGCGGTGCTGGCGTTGGCGGAGCGGCTGCAAATCCCGGTCGCCACGACGACGCCCGGAAAGGCGACCATCGCCGAAGACCATCCGCTGGCGCTCCGCGTCATCGGCGCGCGCGGCGGCATGGAATATTCCAACGAATACCTTCTGGGCGCCGACACCGTGTTCTTCATCGGCACCAATACCGATTCCAGTTCCACCGATCACTGGAAGCTCTACGGCGATCCGGCCACCAAGACCTTCCTGCACCTGGATATCGCCGAGGCCCACGTCGGCAACAACTTCCCGCTCAAGGTCGGGCTGGTCGGCGATGCGCGCGCCAGCCTCGACTACATGCTGGAAATCATCGAGGCCGAGCATGCGGATGCCGAACGGGACGCGGTCGACCTGACGGCCGTCAAGCGCACGGCATTGGATGCCGTCTTCAACGCCAACATTCCCATGCCGGAAGGCACGATCTCGCCGGTGAAGCTGACCCGCGCGCTGGATGAAATCCTGCCGGCGAACGCCATCGTCACCTCGGAACCCGGCGTCAGCGCCATCTACCCCTCCGCGCTGCTGACCTTCAAACAGGCCGGCCGGCGCTACATCACCAACTATTCCATGGGCGCGCTCGGCTATTCCGTGCCGGCGGGCCTGGGCGCGCTCTATGCCGGCGACGGGCCGGTGATTTCCTTCACCGGCGACGGCTCGCTCGGCTTCGTCATCGGCGACATGGAAACCATCAAGCGGAGCGGGCGCAACATCACCATTATTCTCACCCGCAACGACACGTTCGGCTGGATTCGCGGCGAGGCCATCCTGCTCGATGACGTCGACGAGCCCTGGTCCACGGATTTCGGCCAGGTCGATTACGTCAAGGTGGCGGAAGGGTTCGGCTTCCAGGCGGCGCGGATCACCGACGAAAGCCAGATCGAGACAATCCTGCGGGATGCCATTTCGAACCCCGGCGCCAACTTCATCGAGGTCATGGTGCCGACGCAGGACAAGATCGTCCCCTTCGTGCCGTCCTGGGTGCGGGCGGCCAAGGAAAAGAACCTGCCGTATTTCTATTGAGAAGCGCCAGGCGCTTCGCTCAGGGCTCCAGCATGGCGCGGCCGATCAGGCGGCGCTCCATGATCTCCACCAGGTATTCGGGCGCCTTCTCCAGCGATCCGGTGACGGCGATCAGGGGCTTCAATTTGCCATCCAGATAGAGCCGTTGCAGGGTCTCGACGGTTTCCAGCATCAGTTCCGGACGGTGGCGGCGGTAGAAGCTCATCACCATGCCGAGCGCGCGGCGGTTCTTGACCAACAGCCGGTTGGAGGGGATCTGCGGGATCTCGCCGCCGGCGAAACCGATGATGACGTGCCGCCCGCCCCAACCGAGCGAGCTCAAAACCTCGGGATAGAGGCTCCCCATCACCGGGTCGAAGGCGACATCGACGCCCTTGCCCTGGGTGATATCCATGACCGCGTCCTTGATCGACGTCTCTGTATAATTGACGCCGTGATCGGCGCCGTTTTCGGCGGCGATGCGGAGACGCTCGGCGCTCGACGCCACGGCGATGACCTCGGCGCCCAGCGCATGCGCGATCTGCACGGCGGCAAGCCCGACGCCGCCGGAAGCACCCGTGATCAGCACCCGCTCGCCTTCCTTGACGCCGCCCTCCCAATAGATGCCGCAGTGCGCCGTGGTGTAGGCCATGGAAAGCGCCGCGGCGCCGGCATAGTCGACGCCTTCGGCGAGCGGCCAGACCTGCGTCGCCTCGACACTGGCGTACTCCGCCCAGCCGCCGCCCTCGTTCAGGGCCATCACCGGCGTGCCGACGGCGGGACCCGTGACCCCTTCGCCCAGCGCGGCGACGGTGCCGGCGATTTCCATCCCCGGCACGTAGGGCATCTGGTGCTTGATCTGATGCTTGCCGGCCAATTGCAGGCCGTCGTGATAGGCAACGCCGGCGGCGGCGACCTTGATCAGGACCCTGCCGGGTTCGGCTTTCGGTTTCGGGAAATCGCCGACGATCAGGTCGGCGGGGGTGCCGTAGGCGTTGGCAAATACGGCACGCATGGTCTCTGTCTCGGCATTCATGCGCGGGAGTTTCGCGTGCCCAGGCACGCAAAGCAAGATAGCAGATCCATAGCTATGAGGAATGGAAGCCGGCCGGTCCCACGGCAAGCCGCGGCGGTCCCGTTTCCGGTTATTCCTCCGGGACGGCCATCGCCAGATCGATAATCAGGTCGGCGGGCTTCGGCTCCACCGGCGCGATGGAGGACTTGGTCTCGTCCGTCCATTCGGCGATCTGGATCAGCACCGCCGGCGAAGCGCCGGGTTCGGCATCGGGCAACTGGACGCCCTCGAACACATAGAGCCCATTGGGATCGAGAAAGAAGGAGTGCGCGCCGAAGGCGGTGGTCAGGTGCTCGTGCGCGGGATCGTCGGCCGGAAGCGGCTTGGCGCCGGTCTGGCTTTCCACAACGGCAAGCTGCCGTGTATCGAGTATCATGAAGTTTCCTTAGAGAATCTAAGGTTCGGGCCAGGGCCGGCGGTGTTTCTGCTCTGCTTTGGCCCATCGTTTTATGGCCGCTGGCTACCGTGTTCCACCCTCGCACAAAACAAACGGCGGGACAACCGAGGCTGCCCCGCCGCTTGTGGATGAAATGGCCTGCCCGTCAGCCCAGCGCCTGGACGATCTCTTCCGTCATCTTCTTGGCGTCGCCGAACAGCATCAGGGTGTTGTCGGCGTAGAACAGCGGGTTGTCGACGCCGGCGTAACCCGGGCTGAGCGAGCGCTTCACGAACAGCACCGTGCCGGCGCGGTCCACGTCGAGGATCGGCATGCCGGCGATGGGGCTCTGCGGATCGGTGCGGGCGACCGGGTTGGTGGTGTCGTTGGCGCCGATGACGTAGGCGACGTCGGCGGTGGAGAACTCGTGGTTGATCTCCTCCAACTCGAACACCTCGTCGTAGGGCACGTTGGCTTCCGCCAGCAGCACGTTCATGTGCCCCGGCATGCGGCCGGCGACCGGGTGGATGGCGTAGGAGACCTCGACGCCCTCGGCCTTCAAGAGGTCCGCCATTTCGCGCACCGCGTGCTGGGCCTGGGAGACGGCCATGCCGTAGCCCGGAACGATGATCACCTTGGACGCGTTCTTCATCAGGAAGGCGGCGTCGTCGGCGGCACCCGACTTGGCGGTCTTGTCACCGGAGCTGGCGGCGGAACCGCCGGCGGCGGAATCACCGCCGAAGCCGCCCAACAGCACGTTGATGATCGAGCGGTTCATGCCCTTGCACATGATGTACGACAGGATCGCGCCCGAAGAGCCCACCAGCGCGCCGGTGACGATCAGCGCCGGATTGTGCAGCGTGAAGCCGATGCCGGCCGCCGCCCAGCCCGAATAGGAGTTGAGCATCGAGACCACGACCGGCATGTCGGCGCCGCCGATGGGGATGATCAACAGGAAGCCAATGGCGAAGGCGACCAGCGCCAGGGCCCAGAAGACGGCCGGCGACTGCGCCCCGATCAGGGTAATCACCAGCACCACGATCAAGGCACCGATGAGCGCGTTCAGCGGGTGCTGCATGGGGAAGGTGATCGGGTTGCCGCTCATCAGGCCCTGCAGCTTGGCGAAGGCGATGATCGAGCCCGAGAAGGTAACGGCGCCGATGGCGAGGCCCAGCGACATCTCGATGATCGAGCCGGTATGGATGTTGCCGGGCGTGCCGATGCCGTAGGCCTCCGGGTTATAGAAGGCGGCGGCGGCGACGAACACGGCGGCGAGGCCGACCAGCGAATGGAAGGCCGCGACCAATTGCGGCAGCGCCGTCATGTCGATCTTGCGCGCCACCACGGTGCCGATGGAGCCGCCGATCAGGACGCCCAAGACGATCAGCTCGAACGACACCACGCTCGGGTCGGCGAGCGTCGTGGCGATGGCGATGACCATGCCGGCGATGCCGTAAAGGTTGCCCTTGCGCGCGGTTTCCGGCGAGCTCAAGCCCCGGAGCGCCATGATGAACAGCACCGAGGCGATGAGGTAGGCGAAACCGGTCAGTTGTGCACTCATGATGCGGTCTCCCCTATTTCTTCTTCTTGAACATGGCCAGCATGCGCTGGGTGACGATAAAGCCGCCAAAGATGTTGACGCTGGCCAGCGTCACGGCGCAGAAGCCCATGACCTTGGAGAAGTCCATGTCCGCCGGGCCGGCCGCCAACAGGCCGCCGACGATGATCACCGACGAAATGGCGTTGGTCACCGCCATCAGCGGCGAGTGCAGCGCCGGCGTGACGCTCCAGACCACGTAGAAACCGACGAAGCAGGCCAGCACGAAGATCGTGAACAGGCTGAGGAAGTCCATGCCGCCCCCTGCCGCCATGCCGGCGTCCACCAGTTGGGTCGTCTGGTTGGCGAGTTTTTCCGCCTCTTCCAGCAACTGCTGGGCGCTGGTCGCGACCCTCGAGGCTTGGTCCTGAACGGTTGCCGCATCCATGTCAGCTCTCCTTTTTGGCCGCCGGCTTCTTGGCCGGGGCCTTCTTGGCCGGGGCCGCCTTGGCCGCCGGTACGCGTTCGTTGACGACTTTGCCGTCCTTGGTCACCAGGGTGCCGGAGACGGTCTCGTCTTCCCAATCCATGTTCAAGGCCTTGGTTTCCTTGTCGACCATGGGGGTGATGAAGTTCAACAGATTGCGCCCGTAGAGCGACGACGCGCTCTCCGCCAGGCGGCCGGGCACGTTGTTGTGGCCGACGATCTTGACGCCGTTGGCGGTGACCACCACCTCGCCCGGCTTCGAGCCTTCGACGTTGCCGCCCGCTTCGACCGCCAGATCGATGATGACGGAACCGGGATGCATGGAAGCGACCATCTTCTTGGTCACCAGCGTCGGCGCGGCGCGGCCCGGGATCAGGGCCGTGGTGATGACGATGTCCTGCTTCTTGATATGCTCGGCCACCACCGCTTTCTGTTTCTCGAAGTATTCCGGCGGCATTTCCTTGGCATAGCCGCCGGCGGTCTCGGCGTCCTTCTCCATCTCCTCGTCGACGGTGAGGAACTTGCCGCCCAGGCTCTGCACCTGTTCGCGCGTCGCGGGCCGCACGTCGGTGGCGGTAACCACGGCGCCCAGGCGTTTCGCGGTGGCGATGGCCTGCAGACCGGCGACGCCGACGCCCATGATGAAGGCCTTGGCCGGCGGCACGGTGCCGGCGGCGGTCATCATCATCGGCATGCCACGGCCGTATTCGCCGGCCGCGTCGAGCACCGCCTTGTAGCCGGCCAGGTTGGCCTGCGACGACAGGATATCCATGCTCTGGGCGCGGCTGATGCGCGGCATCAGTTCCATGGCGAAGGCGGTGATGCCAGCCTTGGCCAGCGCCGCCATGCCGGCGCCGTCGGTGAGCGCGTTCAGCGACGCCATCAGCATGGCGCCCTTCTTCATCTTACTGATTTCAGAGGCAACGGGGCCGCGCACCTTCCAGACCATGTCGGCGCTCTTCAGCGCCGTGGCGGCATCCTTGGCGATACTAGCGCCGGCGGCCTTGTAGGCGTCATCGGTAAACGACGAGGCAGCGCCGGCATCCTTCTCGACGGTAACGTCGAAGCCGAGCCCAACCAGCTTGCCGACCACTTCCGGCGATGCGGCGACCCGAGTTTCCCCGCCCTGGGTTTCCTTCGGTATGGCGATCTTCATGATGGGACCCCTTGATTTGCGACCTTTGGCCGGTGCTCCCGCCCGACCGGGCAATCTTGAGTGTTTCCGTGCTTCGGTCCTTGTCTTAGGTCAAAAGCACGGGTCATATCGTCGTCGGGGAATATGACCAAGTTCGACCGATCCCGCAACACCAAGAGCGGCCAGCCTTGCGCGTTGCGCCATGACCTAGCCGGCAATGGCGCGGCGACTTGCGAGGCCCCGGCACAAACACCACATTGTATGCATGAAGGTCCCGAACGCCTCCCTGCCCCGGCCGGATCGCCTGTGGCTGCCTTTGGTCCTGGTTCTCGCCTTGTCGATGATCGGCGGCGCCAGGGCCGAGGGGCTGTCCGGCGCCGCCCTGTTGGACGCGCTCCGCGCCGGCGGCGTGACCATCTATTTCCGCCACGCCCAGACGAATTGGAACCAGAGCGACCGCGCCGAGACCGTCAACGACATCACCAGTTGCGCGCCCGAACGCATGCGCCAGCTATCGTCGGCGGGGCGCGAAACCGCGAAGCGTGTCGGCGCCGCCATCCGGGCGATCGGCCTCAAGGTCTCGTCGGTGCGTTCCAGCCCCTATTGCCGGGCCCGGGAGACCGCGGAATTGATGCAGATCGGCGACGTGGCGCCGAGCCCCGACATCATGAACCTGCGCTCCGCCGGTTTCTTCGGCGGTCGCGACGTCGTGATCCGGCGCACCCGCGAGATATTCGCCGCGCCCGTCCCTGCCGGGGAAATCACGGTCATCGCCGCGCACGGCAATCTTGTGCGTGACGCCACCGGCGCCTATCCGGGCGAAGCCGGCAGCGTCATTCTGCGCGCCGATCCCACCCAGCCGCACGGTTTCGAGGTCGTCCAGCTATTGACGGCCGAGGACTGGTATAAACTGGCCCGGTTATCCGGCCAGTGATCGCCGCCGACGTTTCCGTCTGTTATTCGCGGGAAAAGTCGTTAGAATGCCGCCCATGTCCAGCCAGCCATAGAGTTCGATGCTGACACGTCACACCACCCTGCTGCGCCTTTTGCTCGCCATCCTGATCGGTGGCCAGATTCTGCTCGGCGCCCAGGACGCCGCCGCCAAGGCGCTGCCGCTGGTCCTCGACCAGTTCGTCGCGTTGGCCGACGACGGACCCGACGGTGACGGTTTCGACGGCCGGCCGGCGGTGACGGTGGTCGTCTCCCCGCGCCTCGTCTCCACGCGTTCCGAACACCTCGCCGCCAGCTTGCCGGCGACGCCCACGGGCGACGCCCATCACTGGGCGACGGGACCGCCACTCCGCTAATCCAGCCTACCCATGGCCGCCGCTCGAGGCGCGGCCGTGGCCGACACTCGAGCGAAGCCCCGCTTCGTGGTCTGGATTCGGAGTTGTTTCCAACATGTACGCAGTTCTGGGTGCCCGACGCGCCCCGAGTTTCCTCCGGCCGGTGCTGTTCATCAACGGCATCATCGTTATCGTGCTGGGCCTGACCATGCTGATTCCGGCGGCCATGGACGGCCTTGCCGGTTCACCCGAGCCGTGGCTGTTCCTCGATTGCGCCGGGATTTCCATCTTCATCGGCTGCGCCTTCGTGCTGACCAACATGTCGGCATCGTTCGAATTGACGAAGCGCCAGATCTACATGATCACCGCGTCGATCTGGGTGGTGGTGCCGCTGTTCGGCGCCATGCCGTTCGAAATCAGCCACCTGCACATGAGCTTCACCGACGCCTTCTTCGAGGCCATGTCCGGCGTCACCACCACCGGCTCCACGGTGATGACCGGCCTCGACCATCTGCCCGCCAGCCTGCAGCTCTGGCGCGGTATCCTGCAATGGCTGGGCGGGCTCGGGATCATGGTGGTGTCGTTTTCGATCATGCCGATCCTGCACGTGGGCGGCATGCAGATCTTCCAGAGCGAGGCCTTCGACCTGGGCGAAAAGGCCTTCCCGCGCATGGCCGCGACCTCGGTCTGGCTGACGCTGGTCTACATGATCCTCACCACGCTCTGCTTCGGCGCGCTCTACGCCGCCGGCATGACCGGCACCGAGGCCGCGACCCATGCCATGACCACCATCGCCACCGGCGGCTTTTCCACATCCGACCAGTCGGTCGGGCATTTCGACAGTGCGCTGATCGACGCCATCATCACCGCCGGCATGGTGTTCGGTGGCCTGCCGTTCATGCTGCTTCTGATGTCGGCGCGCGGGCGGCCAGGGAAACTGCTGCAGGACGACCAGGTGCGCTGGTATTTCGGCCTTTTGCTGTTCAGTACCTTCATCGTCGGCGGCTGGCTGGTGATGCACGGCGGCTTGGGTTTCGGCGCGGCGCTGCGCTATGCGTCGTTCACGGTGGCCTCGATCATGACCGGCACCGGCTTCGCCACCACCGATTACCAGCTCTGGGGCTGGGTGCCGGTGATCCTGTTGTTCTTCCTCACCTTCGTCGGCGGTTGCACGGGATCGACGTCCTGCGGCATCAAGGTGTTCCGCTTCCGGATCATCGCCGCCATCGTCAATGTCGAGTTGAAGAAGATCATCCACCCACACGGGGTCTTCACCGCCTACTACAACGACCGCCCGATCAACCAGGAGGTGGCGACGTCGGTGCTCAACTTCCTGACCGCGTTCATTTTCGTTTTCGCCGCGCTGACGGTGGCCTTGGGGATCGTCGGGCTGGATTTCACCACCGCCTTTTCCAGTGCCGCGACGGCGGTCGCCAATGTCGGACCCGGATTGGGCAAGATCGTCGGCCCGTCGGGCACCTTCCACGACCTGCCGGACAGCGCCAAGTGGCTGCTGGCCGGCGGCATGCTGATCGGCCGGCTCGAGGTGATGACCGTTCTGGTCTTGTTCTCGGCTCGCTTCTGGAGAAGCTGAGCCGGGGCCGGGCGCCGCGCCGGAGGCCGCCAAGCCGGCGCGGCGCTCGGTATCCCGACCGGATCGTATCGCCCTAGGCGGGGCGCTTGGCGATCATGTCGATTTCCACCAGCGCGCCGCGCGCCAGGCCGGTGACGCCCACACAGGTGCGCGCTGGCAGCCGGTCCGGCGGAAAATAGGATTTGTATGCGTCGTTCATGGCGGCGTAATCGCGCTCGAAATGGGTGATGAAGACGCGCGCCGACAGCACGTGCTCGAGCCCCAGGCCAAGCTCGCCGAGGATGATGACCAGGTTGTCCATGACGCGTCTGGTCTGGGCCTCGACTCCAGCCGGGAGCGGCTTGGAATCGTCGTCGGGGTCGGTCGGCATCTGGCCGGTGAGCTGAATCCAGCCGTCGCATTCGACCGCGTGGCTGAACGGCGCCACGTGCGTCGGCGCGGCGGAGAAGTTGTGGAATATGGGCCCGGACATGGCGTGGCTCTCCCGATCAATGGTGGACAGCCGTCATCTTCACATCCGCATCCACGGCGTCAAGACCGGGGCATTCGGTCGAACCGCCCACGGCGGTCGATCACGAAAAAATGCGTAGGAGAAAATCCGAAAAACCGCTACGCTTGGCGTCGGTCTTGAAGGGATGGGCCTTGGGCCGGGAGATTTCCGCTCAAAACTTGATTTCCGGCGATCCGGCGTGACACGCCGGCGCCTTGATGGATGGGCGTCGTAAACACATGAGTTTCATACGACAGGTAATCATCATTCTGGTGATCGCCGGCGTTGCCGCCGGCGGCTACTACGGCTGGCAATACTACGAAGCCGCCAACGCGCCGAAGTCGGCGAAGGCCGGCGGCAAACCAGGCGGCGGCAAGGGTGGCGGCGTGAGCGTCGAGGTCGCCCCCGCCACCATGCGCAAGATCGACACCATCGCCGAAGCCGTCGGCACCACCCGCGCCGTCCGCTCGGTGGAAATCACGCCGCTGTCGTCGGGCCGTGTGGTCAAGGTCGGCTTCAAGGCGGGCGAGCCGGTGGAGCCCAATGCGGTCCTGCTGCAGCTCGATTCCGATATCCAGCGCGCCGATCTGGCCGAAGCGGAGGCGAAGCTGAAGGAAGCGGATAGCGCGCTCAAGCGGTCCGCCATCCTGAAGCGTTCCAGCAACGTCTCCGAAGCGGCCTTCGACCGGCTGGTGGCCCAGGCCGAAATCGCCAAGGCCGACCGCGACCGCGCCGCCAAGCACCTGCGCGAGCGCATCGTGCGCGCGCCCTTCGCCGGCGTCATCGGCCTCACCACGGTCGAGCCCGGCGCGCGGGTGAAGGACGGCGACGTGATCGCCGTTCTCGATGATCTTTCCTCGGTGGAGGTCGAGTTTTCGGCGCCAGAAACGCTGTTCGGCACGCTCAAGATCGGCGACGAGGTCCAGGCCCGCGCCGCGCCCTTCCCCGGCCGCGTGTTCACCGGCACCATTGCCGCCGTCGACACCCGCATCGACGACATCTCGCGCGCCTTCAAGGTGCGCGGCCTGATCGCCAACGACGACAAGGCGCTGCCCGCCGGCATGTTCGTGCATGTGTCCATCATCCTCGACGGCACTGAAGCCCTCGCCATCCCGGAGGAGGCCGTCGTCGTCGATGGCTCGCGATCCTTCGTCTTCGCCATCGTCAGCGGCAAGGACGGCAAGTCGAAACGCGTGCAGCAGCGCCAGGTGTCGCTGGGCCGGCGTTCGTACGGCTATGTTGAAGTCAAAAGCGGCATCGCCGCCGGCGAGGAAGTCGTCATCCGCGGCGTCCAGAAGGTCCGCGACGGCGCGCCGGTGCAGATCGCCGGACAGGGCAAGAAATCCGGCAAGCCGGCGGAAAAGCCGGCCCAGGACCCCGCCAAGGCGCCGGCCAAGACATCGGCCGACGAGCCCGGCGAGAAGCCGAAGAAGAAACCCGAAACGGCCCAGAACACGGGCTGACAGCCACCGCAGTTTGTCAGGCAACACGTTGATCCCCCCGATTGACATCATGAGGCTCAGACGCCGATGACCTTGTCCGATCTCTCCATCCGCCGTCCGGTGCTGGCGATCGTCGCCAGCTTGTTGATCATCACCGCCGGCGTGGCCGCCCTGTTCTCGATCCCGATCCGCGAACTGCCGGACGTGGATTCCGCCGTGGTCACGGTGACCACCATGTACACCGGCGCGTCGCCGCAGGTGGTCGATACCGACATCACCGAAATCGTCGAAAGCTCCGTCGCCGGCGTTTCCGGGATCAAGTCGATCTCGTCGCAGAGCCGGCGCGGACGTTCGCGCACGGTGATCGAGTTCCAGACCGGCCGCAATATCGACGAGGCCGCCAACGACGTGCGCGACGCGGTCGGGCGGGTGCGCGGCCAGTTGCCGGACGGCGTCGACGAGCCGGTCGTGGTCAAGAGCGACAGCGACGCCGACCCCGTCATGCGGATCGCCGTCGCCTCGACGCGCCATTCGCCGGAGGAAATCACCGACTATATCGAACGCTTCATTATCGACCACCTGTCGACGCTGGAAGGCGTCGCCAGCGTCGATATCCGCGGCGAGCGCCGTTACGCCATCCGCATCTGGCTCGATCGCCGCGCGCTGGCGGCCCGCAACCTGACGGTTTCCGACATTCAGACGGCGATCAAGAAGGCCAACGTCGAACTTCCGGCGGGCGACCTGCTTTCAAGCCAACGGATGCTGGAAATCCGCCTCGACGGCAGGCTGTCGACGCCGGCTCAGTTCCGCGACATCGTGCTCACCACCGTCGACGGATACCCGGTGCGCCTGGGCGACGTCGCCCGGGTCGAGCAAGGGGTGGAGAACGACGACCTGATCGTGCGCGCCAACGGCCGCTCCGCGGTCGGCATGCAGGTGCTGCGCCAGAGCCAGTCGAATACCATGGAGATATCAAAGCGGGTGCGCGCGAAGATCGCCGAATTGGAACAGAACCTGCCCGACGGCATGGAGATCATCATCGGCTCCGATGATGCGCTGTTCATCTCCGCCTCGATCCGCGAGGTGCTGATCGCGCTCGGCATCTCGCTGGCGCTGGTGGTGCTGGTGATCATGCTGTTCCTGCGCTCGATCCGCACCACCTTCGTGCCGATCGTCACCATTCCGGTGGCGCTCATCGGCTGCATGGGCCTGATCGCGCTGTTCGGCTTCTCCATCAACGTGCTCACCCTGCTGGCGCTGCTGCTGGCCATCGGCCTCGTTGTCGACGACGCCATCGTGGTGTTGGAAAACGTCAAGCGCCGCATGGACGGCGGTGAATCGCCCATGGTCGCCGCCGTGCGCGGCACCCGTCAGGTGACCTTCGCCGTGCTCGCCACCTCGATCACCCTGATCGCGGTGTTCGTGCCGGTGTCGTTCCTGGGCGGCCAGGTGGGCCGGCTGTTCAGCGAGTTCGGCCTGGTGATGGCGGCGGCGGTGGTGATTTCCACTTTCGTCGCGCTGACGCTCTGTCCGATGCTGGCATCGCGCATCCTGAAGCCGTCACGTACGACCAATGCGTCGGGGGAAGCCATCGATGACGATGCGGCGATGGCCAAATCCACCGTCGGGCGCATCTATCACGCACTGGTGGCCAAGGCGATCGATGCGCCGCTGGTGGTGATTACGCTGTCGCTGGTGTTCAGTCTCGCCGCCATCGGCTTCTATCAGCAATTGCCGCGTGAGCTGGCGCCGCGCGAGGACCGCGGCGTCGCCTTCGTGCCGATGACGGCGCCACAGGGCTCGACCCAATCCTATACCGACCAGCAGTCCCGCATCATCGAGCGCGCGCTGCGTCCGCACCAGGAAAACGGCAACATCCAGACCGTCTACACCATTATCGGCTGGGGCAACCGGCCCTATCGGGGTTTCGTCGTCATGCGCCTGGCCCCTTGGGAGCAGCGCGAACAGACCGCCGGCCAGATCGTCAATTCGACGCCGCTGCGGATCGTCGTCGGCGGCGCCAACTTCGAAGACGTGAAGGATTGGGCCAAGCAACTGCTGGAGCACGCCAAGGCCAACGACGGCCTGATCAACCCGGAAATGGATTACGAGGAAAACCAGCCGCAGCTCGATCTCACACTGGACCGCCGGCGCGCCAACGACCTCGGCATCAGCGCCGAGGAAATCGCCTTCACCCTACAATCCATGTTCGCATCCAAGGAAGTCACCACCTATATCGACCGCGGCCGCGAATACCCGGTCATCGTCCAGGCCCGCGAGGATGACCGGCGCACGCTGAACGACCTTTCCAACGTCTTCGTGCGCTCCGCCAACAAGGACGGCGGGCGCAGCGTGCTGGTGCCGCTGAGCTCGCTGGTGGCGGCCAAGGAGAACGCCGCGTCGGCGGAGCTCAGGCGCTACGACCGGCTGCCGTCGATCACCATCCAGGCGGCGCTGGCGCCCGAATACGCGCTCGGCGATGCCATCGCCTACATGGAGGCCGGCGCCGAGAAGATCCTGCCGACCAACGCCAAGCTCGGCTATTCGGGCCAAACGGCGGTGTTCAAGGACACATCGGGCGGCGTCATGACCACCTTCGCCTTGGCGCTGTTGATCGTGTTCTTCGTTCTCGCCGCCCAGTTCGAGAGTTTCGTCCACCCCTTCGTCATCATGCTGTCGGTGCCGCTGGCCATTGCCGGCGCCATCTATTCGCTGACGCTGGTGGGGCTGTCGCTCAACGTCTACAGCCAGATCGGCATCATTCTATTGGTCGGGTTGATGGCCAAGAACGGCATCCTTATCGTCGAGTTCGCCAACCAGCTCCGGGACGAGGGGCTGTCCGTGCGTGACGCGGTGATCGAGGCCTCGGTGCTGCGCTTCCGGCCCATCGTCATGACCGTGATTTCCACCATCCTGGGCGCGGTGCCGCTGATCATCGCCTCCGGCGCCGGCGCCGAAAGCCGCATCTCCATCGGCTGGGTGATCGTCGGCGGGCTGGGCATGGCGCTGGTGCTGACGCTGTTCCTAACGCCCGTCCTCTACGACCTGATGGCGCGCTTCACCAAACCCAGAAGCGCCGTCGAACGGGCACTGGAACAGGAACTGTCGACCGGAAAAGACGGCCGCCACGCGCCCGCCGAGTGATCAGACGAAGGCCTCGTCCTCGTGTTGGAAGTCGCCTAAGTCACGTTCCTGCACGCCCAAGAACACTGGCTCCGCGTTCTCGCGGTAGATGTTGACCTTGGCATTGTAGACGTTGCGGGTGCGGCCGTGCTTGTCGGCGATGACGTAGCGCTTGATAGCGAAGGCATCGTCATCGCGTTTCTCGCCAGTCAGGTAACATTTGATGTCGGTGATGTGATCGCCCGACAGCGTCAGCCCCTCCAGGCTCGATAAGGAGTCCTGGGTGCGTTCGATGAAATCGACGGCATTGATGCGCTTCGACACCATGCTCTGGCGGTCGGCCATGGGGGCGTCGAAATCGCCGACCAGGATCTGGCCCGGCAGTGCGCGGTCGATCATCCGCGCCAGCTCGATGGTGACGTCGCCGACGATGTAGCTGTAGACCGTCGGGCTCAGCCCCTCCGACTGATAGAACTCGTAGTGGCCGCCCATGTGGAAGCAGGCGCGCAGCAAGGGCGTGGTGTTGGCGCTGGATTTCGCCCGCGCCAGCGCGTTGTCGGCCAGCACAAGGTGCATGAAATGGTAGAGGTTGACGTTGGCCTGCACCGAGCGGTCGCGGTTCCAGATGTAATAGCCGTCGCCGGTGGTGGTGCGGGCAAAGGAAATATCGATCTTCTTCGACAGCATCTTGGAATAGGCGGCATTGACGGAATAGCTCAAGGAATTGAGCTGCGTCACCTGTTCCAAGGGCGAGAACAGCGAGAACCCGACGATATCGAACAGCGCCACGGCACGGTCGTCGACGTAGGAGATGGAATAGCGCTGCACCACCGATTCGATCAGCTCCGGATGCAGGTCCATCTCCGGCACGAACGGCAGTTCGATCTCGACCGGCTCGTAACCGGTCATGTCGGCGAGTGAACGAAGCCCCTCGCGCGTCACCTGCTTGGGGTTGGCGATGACTTCCTCGATGAAGCTCCGGGGCGTCAGGCCGAGCGCCGACGGCCCCGCCAGGGCGGCATCTCTGGCCGCCTGGGTGGCGTGTTCGGAGATGTTGTAGTGCGGGATCACCAGCACTTCCATGCCGCGTCCCTTGGCGGTCCAGACCAGGATCAGGTTGCGCCCCAGCGCCCACACCTTGTGCAGTTCCTGGTCGAGGATTTCCAGCCACTCCAGTTCCTGCGGCGACGGCCCTTCGCGGACCAGCGGATTGAAGACGCGCGGAATGCGGAGATCGGTGCGCATCGCCCTACCCGATCGGCGGCCGGCGGGTGACGTCGGCGTCCTTGAGCGCGCTGTCGCGCCGGTCCAGGTGTTTCTCGAACAGTTTGCCGAGTTCCTTCAACTGTTCCTGGATGGCCTCGACGCGCGGCCTCGCGGCGCCCGCAAGGTCGCTGTCCGGGATCATGTCGAGATAGCTTTCCAGGCCCTCCGTGTGAAACGACACGGCGCCCAGGAAGTCGGCGACGCTGCGCGGCCGGTGCATGTAAACGCGGTGCACGTTGCGCAGGTTGTCCACCAGGATCTCGACCAAGGAGCGCAGGAACGGCTCGGCGCGGCCCAGCTTGCCCTCGATGATGTCGCGCGGCAGGGTGATCACCACCGCATCCTCCAGTGCGCGCGCATTGGCCATCCGCGGCGAGCCGTCGAGGATCGACATCTCGCCGAACAACTCGCCGGCGACCATGGTCGCCAGTTGCACCTCCTCGCCTTCGATATGCTTGAAGATGCCGACGCGGCCGGTCTCGATGATGAACGCCATGTCGCCGGGTTCGCCTTCGGAGAAGACGTCATCCCCGGCACGAAAGAACTTCTTCTTGATTCCGCGTTCCGCCGACAGCATGGCCGGAGTGTACCGCCCCTATTCGGGCAAGGGAATATCGAAAGCTCCGAGCGCCTTGGCCTGGCGCTTCTCGAGCTCGGCCTCCTCGAAACCGTCGATCAGGCCGTGGAACATGCGGTGCCAGTTGATCTCCGCCTTCAGATGCGTAAACACGCTGCCCAAGCCGATGGCGGCGCGATCCATGAGCACGAATTCCCTGGGCGGGCGCACGCCGCCGACCTCGCGCAGTTCGCGGTGCACCTTGGCCGCCACGCCGGCGCCGTAGGCAACGCCGCCGGTCTCTTGGATGCTTGTCACCTCATCCTTCAACAAGGGCGCATAGAGGAACCGCGCCCACTGGTTGAGGATATCGATGACCTGGCGGTCAAGGTTGGTAAAGCCCCAGGTCTCGTAGGCATGCACGGCAAGCGCCTCGTCCTCGTCGCGGAGCGCCTTGTAAAGATCGATGACGGCGCGGATGAAGGACGGCTTGAAGATGCGCACGCAGCCGAAATCCAGCAGGTTGACGGTAAAGTCGTCCCTGACCGTGTAATTGCCGAGGTGCGGATCGCCATGGATGACGCCGTACATGTAGAGCGGCACGTACCAGGCGCGGAACATGTTCTCGGCCAACTGGTTGCGGGCCTCGGCGTGATGCTCGACGAAGGACATCAAGGGCTCGCCCGTCAGCCACGACATCGAAAGCAGCCGCGCGGTGGAAAGATCGTCCACCGGCACCGGCACATGCACGCCGGCTTCGTTCTCAAGCATGCGGCCGTAAAGCCTCATGTTGCGGGCCTCGCGGCCGTAGTCCAGTTCCTCGCGCAGGCGTTCGGAGAGCTCGGCGTGAATGTTGGAGGGATCGAGCGCCTTGTCGTAGCGGTGATAGATGGAGAAAACGACCTTGAGCTGCTTCAGGTCCGCCTCCACCGCCGACGCCATGTCCGGGTATTGCAGCTTGCAGGCGAGATCGTCGCCCTCAAGCGTCGTCGCCCGGTGCACCTGGCCCAAGGACGCGGCGGCAGCCGCCTGGTGTTCGAAGCTTGCGAACCGGGATTGCCAGTCGGGACCCAGTTCGGTGGCCATGCGTCGCTTGACGAAGGGCCAACCCATGGCCGGCGCGTTGGTCTGCAGCCGCCCCAGTTCGGCGACGTATTCCTCGGGCAGCATGTCCGGCACGGTGGACATGATCTGCGCCACCTTCATCAAAGGCCCCTTGAGCCCGCCCAGCGCCGCCTGCAACTCGGCCGCATGCTCGGCGCGGTCGATGGCCATGCCGAAGAAGCGGTTGCCCGCGACCTTGGCGGCAAGCCCGCCGGCCGCGGCGCCGACCTTGGCGTAGCGCCTGACCCGCCCGGTGAGTGAGTTCTGGTCGGCCATGGAGCCTCTTAGAGTTCCTGCTCGAGCTCGTCGATGAAGCCCGAGATGACGTTGAGGCCCAATTGCCAGAACGCCGGGTCGGAGGCATCGAGCCCGAAGGGCGCCAGCAGTTCCTTGTGGCGCTTGGTGCCGCCGGCACGCAGCATGTCGAAGTATTTCGCCTGGAAGCCCGGATGGCCGCCCTGGAAGACGCCGTAAAGCGCGTTCACCAGGCAGTCGCCGAAGGCATAGGCGTAAACATAGAACGGCACGTGGATGAAGTGCGGGATATAGCCCCAGAGCCAGCGGTAGTCTTCGTCGAACTCGAACACCGGGCCGAGGCTTTCGGCCTGCGTCTCCATCCAGATATCGCCCAACTGTTCGAGGCTCAATTCGCCGTCGCGCCTGGCCGCGTGCACGCGGGTCTCATAGTTGTGGAAGGCAATCTGGCGGACCACGTTGTTGAGCATGTCCTCGACCTTGCCGGCCAGCAGCACCCGGCGCCGGGCGGGGTCGGTCTCGGCGTCCAGGAGTGCGCGGAAGGTCAGCATTTCGCCGAACACCGACGCGGTCTCGGCCAGCGTCAGCGGCGTGTTGGAAAGCAGCAAGCCCTGCGGCCCGGCCAGCACCTGGTGCACGCCGTGGCCGAGTTCGTGCGCCAGCGTCATCACGTCACGCGCCTTGCCGTGGAAATTCAACAGCACGTAGGGATGCGCCGAGGGCACGGTCGGGTGCGCGAAGGCGCCGGACGCCTTGCCGTCGCGGGGCGGCGCGTCGATCCAGCCTTCGTCGAAGAAGCGCCCGGCCACATCCGCCATCTCCAGCGCAAAGCCGCCATAGGCGCCGAGCACGGTCGCGCGCGCGTCGGGCCAGTCGAACATCTTGCCGGCGTCGTCCGGCAATGGCGCGTTGCGATCCCACCAGTGCAGTTTCTCGACGCCCATCCACTTGGCCTTGAGCGCGTAATAGCGATGCGCGAGATCGCCAAAGCTCCCCTTCACCGCCGCCACCAGGGCCTCGACCACCTCGGGCTCGACCTGGTTGCCCAAGTGCCGGGGTTGGGCCGGGGTTTCGTAACCGCGCCATTCGTCCTCGATCTGCTTGTCCTTGGCCAGCGTGTTGGTAACCATCGCCAGCAGCCGCGCGTTCTCCTTCAGCCCGGCCGCCAGGGCATGGCCGGCGGCGCGCCGCGTCTCGCCGTCCTTGTCGGAAAGCTTGTTCAGGGTATCGGTGAGACTCAGTTCCTCGCCGGCGACATCGAGCTTCAGGTGCGCCAAGGTCTCGTCGAACAGCCGCACCCAGGCGTTCTTGCCGGCGACGGCCTTTTCGTGCAGCAGCTTCTCGACCTCATCGGAAAGCTGGTAGGGACGCATGATCCGCACCGTCTCGATCCAGGGGCGGTAGCGCGCCAGTGTCGCGTCCTCCAACCAACTCTCGACGGCGACATCGTCCAGGCGGTTGAGTTCGAGCGTGAAGAACAGCGTCTCCGAGGTGATCTCCGTCACCCGCTCCTGCGTCGTCTGGTAGAAACGCGCCACTTCCGGATCGGTGACCTGGCCGGCGTGCAGGAGCTGCGAATAGCTCGCCACGCGATACAGCGTCTCCAGGACCTCCTCGTAATCATGGATGGCCTTGGCCAGTCCGGCGCCATCAAGCTCGGCGAGCTTGCCCGCATAGGCGTCGCGAAAGGCGACGGCGCCGGCATGGGCGGCGGCCAGGTCGGCTTTCAGTTCCGGTGCGTCGGGCGCGCTGTAGAGGTGGTCCAGGTTCCATTCGGGCAGGGCTGCGGTCATCGGGAATGTCTCGTCTTGTACGGTTGGGCGTCCCTCACGATATAGGACTGGAAATGCCGAGCGGCAACGGCAATCATGGAATGCTCGGGAGGGAGGAACCGATGCCGGAGTACCGATGGCCGAACCTGGCCGCCATGTTCTTCGATCAGGTCGATCGCATGGGCGACCGGCCGTTTTTGTGGGCGAAGCGTGACGGCCAGTATAAAGCCTTGAGCTGGGGCGACGCCGCGGCACGGGTCACGGCCATGGCGCGGGGCTTGCGCAAGCTCGGCATCGAACCCGGCGATCGCGTCGTGCTGGTTTCCGAAAACCGCCCGGCCTGGCTGATCTCCGACATCGCCATTATGGCCTCGGGCGCCATCACGGTGCCGGCCTATACCACCAATACCGAAGCGGACCACCTGCATATCCTCTCGGACTCGGGCGCCAAGGCAGCCATCGTGTCTAGCGCCAAGCTGTTCGAGCGCCTGCGCCCGGCGGCGACCAAGGCGCCCAACCTGGATTTCGTCGTCGCCATCGAAATGCCGGACGTGGATCAGGCATCTAGCTTCGAATTGCACGGGCTGGACGCGGTACAGACGCTCGGCCAGGGCGGGCACGAAAACATCATCGAGCTAGCGCGCAAGTGGAAGGCCGATGACACCGCCTGCGTCATCTATACGTCGGGCACCGGCGGCGCGCCCAAGGGCGTGATGCTGTCGCACAGGGCGATCATGCACAACTGCATGGGCGCCAAGGACGCGCTTGAGGATATCGGGCTCGGCAACGACGTGTTCCTGTCGTTCCTGCCGCTGTCGCATTCCTACGAGCACACGGCGGGGCAGTTCTTTCCGATCTCGGTCGGCGCCGAAATCTATTATGCCGAGGGCGTCGAGACGCTGGGCACCAACATGATCGAAGCCAAGCCGACGATCATGACCGCCGTGCCGCGCCTCTACGAGATGCTGCACCAACGCATCACGGCGGGGGTCAGGAAAGCCGGCGGCAGCAAGGAGAAGCTGTTCGACAAGGCCGTCCATCTCGGCACCAAGCGGCTCAACGGCGAGCGCCTGGGGTTGGGTGAGAAACTTCAGGACGCCGTCCTCGACAAGCTGGTCCGGAACAAGGTGCGCCAGCGCTTCGGCGGCCAATTGAAGGCGCTGGTCTCGGGCGGCGCGCCCCTGAACCCCGATATCGGCACCTTCTTCGCCGCCTTGGGTCTGCGCGTCCTGCAGGGCTACGGCCAGACCGAGACGGCACCCGTGGTCAGCGTCAACCGTGCCGGGCGTGAAAAAATGAGCACCGTCGGCCCGCCTTTGCTGAACACCGAGGTGAAGATCGCCGATGACGGCGAGATTCTGGTGGCCGGCGACCTGGTCATGCAGGGCTATTGGAACAACCCGGAAGCGACACGCGAGACGGTCGTCGACGGCTGGGTCCATACCGGCGACATCGGCGCCTTCGACGAAGCGGGACGGCTGATGATCACCGACCGCAAGAAGGACATCATCGTCAATTCCGGCGGCGACAACCTGGCGCCGCAGCGGATCGAAGGCATCATCTGCCTGGAGCCGGAAATCGCCCAGGCGATGGTATTCGGCGACAAGCGCCCGCACATCGTGGCGCTTCTGGTGCCGGACGCGGACTGGCTCAAGGGCTGGGCTTCGGCGGCGGGGAAATCCGGCGGCCTCGCCGACTTCGCCGGCGACCCCGACCTGCACAAGGCGCTGGCGCCGGCCATGGAGCGCATCAACGCCGGCCTTTCCAACATCGAGAAAGTGCGGCGCTTCATCATCGCCGACGAGCCCTTCTCCATCGACAACGCGCAGATGACGCCGACCATGAAAGTGCGGCGCCACAAGCTGATCGAGGTCTATGGCGAGCGTTTGCAGGCGCTCTATGGCTGATTAGCCCCAGCGCCCTTCCGTTACCCGCATGACGATCAAGCCGGCAAAGGCCAAGCCGGCGAAGCCAGCGGTCAGGAACAGCACGCCGCCGTCGAACCCCTGGCCGATCAGCCAGCCGAGCGGCAGCGCGATCATCGTCGAGGTGAAACCGATAAAAGCGGCGCCCAAGCCGGCGATATGGCCCAGGTGCTCCATCGCCAATGCGTTCAGGTTGCCGAACAGGAATCCCATGCAGGAGAAGGTCGCCAAAAGCCAGGTCATGAACACCATCAGCGGCGGCAGTCCACCGACCGAGATGACGTAAACGGAGAAACCCGCCGACAGCATCGACGAGATCAGAAAAGCCAGGAAGGCGATGCGGCGCATGCCGAAACGCATGACCAACTGGCCGTTGAAGATCGAGCCGATGCCGATGGTGATGGCGGCGGCGCCGAAATAGTAGGGAAAGTCCGTGCCGGTGCCGTAGACGTCCTGGAACACCTGGCGCGACGTGCCGAGGTAGCTCACGAATACGCCGAAAATCAGACCGGCGCAGAGCGTGTAACCGACGGCGGTGCGGACGCCCATCACCTCGACGAACCCGAGCGCGATGTTGCGCGCCGAGAACGGCCGGCGGCGGCTGGCCGGCAGGGTTTCCGGCTGGCGAATTGCGAACCAGCAAAGCGCCACCAGCGCCATCCCCAGCAGCAATTGGAAGGTGGCGCGCCAGCCGCCCGCCAGAAAGAACCATTGGCCGATGGCCGGCGCGATGGTCGGCACCAGGATGAACACCGCCATCACGAACGACATGATCCGCGCCATGGCGCGCCCCTCGTAGCCGTCGCGGACGATGGCCACCGGCACCACCCGAGGCCCCGCCGCCCCCAGCCCCTGCAGCGCGCGGCCGACGACCATCATGGTGAAGCTGGTGGCCAGCATGGAAATCAGGCATCCGGTGATGAACACGGCAAAGCCCAGATAGATGATCCGCTTGCGCCCGAAACTGTCGGAAAGCGGCCCGGCCACCAGTTGGCCGACACCGAAGCCCAGGAACAGCGAGGTAACGATCAATTGCGTGTCGTTGATGTCGGTGACGCCGAGATCGGCCCCGATGGCGCCCAATGCCGGCAGCATGACATCCGTCGACATCGCCACCAACGATACGGTGAGCGCAATCAGCGGGATGAATTCACCAAGAGGTAGTGGCTTGACCGGGCGTCGCATGGTCTGGGAAGTGCGCCTTTGCGGGCGCGATTGCAAGCGTTTCCAGGGGCAACGGCCCGATACGGCACATGCGGCTCACTTGCGGGCGCTTCGGCAAACCGCCTATCATGGCGGTATTGCAAGCTGAACGGAGCGCCCGCAATGAATATCCTTCTTCGCTATTCGCTCCTACTTCCGGTCCTGTTTGCTCTGGTGGCTGCCAGCGCCGAAGACCGGCTGAGGTTGCTCTACGAAGACCGCCCGCCCTACTACATCACCGAAGAAAGCGGCAAGGTCAGCGGCTTGGCCATCGATCCGGTGGCGGCGGCACTGGTGAAAGCCGGCATCATGCCCGTTTGGCGGGTCACCTCGGCAACACGTCAGATCGCCGCGATCCAGGCCAACCGCGAGGCGGTCTGCTCGCCCGGTTGGTTCAAGAAGCCCGAGCGCGAAGCCTTTGCCAAGTTCTCCGAGCCCATCTACCAGGATAAGCCGCAGGTCGTCGTCACCCGCACCGACCAATCGCTCCGCATCAACCATGGCACGTTGGAAAAGCTTCTGCAGGATCCGAACCTGACCATGGGGGTCAAGCTCGGCTATTCCTACGGCCATTTCATCGACGCCCTGATCGAGCGGCTGGAGCCGGTGACCATGCGCTCGTCGCAGGATACGGCCGGACTGATCCGCATGCTGGTCGGCCGGCGTTTCGACTACATGCTGGCGGCGCCCGAGGAGTTTTCGTCATTCGCCGAACGTCTCGGCATCGCCGGGAAGGATATCGTCTCCATCGCCCTCAGCGACATTCCGGCCGGCAACCAGCGCTATCTGATGTGCTCGCAGCAGGTCAGCGACGAATGGTTGGCGCGCATCAACGCCGGTCTCGGGAAATAGCCGTCGGCCCGCCTCAGCCGTTGCGGAAGCTGTAGCTGTAGCCGTTCAGTGCCGGCGCGCCGCCCAAGTGCGCGTAAAGCACCTTGGCGCCGTCCGGAAAGAAGCCCTTGCGCACCAGGTCCATCATGCCCTGCATGGATTTCCCCTCGTAAACCGGGTCGGTGATCATGGCTTCGGTCTGGGCGGCGAAGCGTATCGCCTCTTTGGTTTCCTCGCTCGGCACGCCGTAGGCGGGATAGGCGTAGTCGGGATTGATGACGATCTCATCGTCGCGCACGGCGCGGCCCAAATCCACCAGTTCGGCGGTATTGGTGACAATCTCGCGCACCTGTTGCCAGGTTTGCTCGGGCGTCCCGGACCCGTCGATGCCGATCACCCGGTCGGCCCGGTCGTCGGCGGCGAAGCCGACGATCATGCCGCCCTGGGTGGATCCGGTGACGACGCATACGATGATGTAATCGAAGGTGATGCCCATCTCCGCTTCCTGGGCGCGGACCTCCTCCGCGAAACCGACGTAGCCGAGCCCGCCCAACGGATGCACCGAGGCCCCAGCCGGGATCGGATAGGGCTTGCCGCCGGACGCCTCGACCTCGGCGATGGCATCTTCCCAGCTTTTGCGGATGCCGATGTCGAAGCCGTCATCGGTGACCCGGCTGTCGGCGCCCATCAGGCGCGTCAGCAGGATATTGCCGACCCGGTCATAGACGGCGTCCTCGTGCGGCACCCAGCTTTCCTGAACCAACCGGCATTTGAGACCGAGCTTCGCCGCCACCGCCGCGACCATGCGGGTGTGATTGGATTGCACCCCGCCGATGGAGACCAGGGTGTCAGCGTTGGACGCGATGATGTCGGGAACCAGGTATTCCATCTTGCGTAGCTTATTGCCGCCCATGGCGAGGCCCGAGTTGCAGTCGTCGCGCTTGGCATAGATTTGCACCTTGCCGCCGAGTGCCTCGGTCATGCGCGGCAAATGCTCGATCGGCGTCGGCCCGAAGGTCAGTGGATAGCGTTCGAATTTTTCCAGGTTCATCAGGGTCCCTTCCCGATCGATGGTGATGGGGCCGAGACTAGCAAGAAGGCTTGGAAAGTTATTCTCTAATTTTTAGAATATTTGCTGCAGAATTTGCTATATCTTAAAAATTATTTATACTTATTATCTAAAAAATATTATTTTCTGAAAGCTTCTTTCATGCTGCATGACCTCGACCGGATCGACCGCCGCATTCTCAGCCTGTTACAGATGGATGGTCGGCTCACCAATGCGGAACTGGCCGAGCGGATCAACGTCAGCCCCGCCACGTGCCACCGCCGCACCCAACGGCTGTTCCGCGAAGGCTATATCGAGGGCGTACGCGCACATCTATCTGCCCAGAAACTCGACCGGGGCGCGCTGGTCATCGTCGGCGTCGTGCTCGACCGCTCGACGCCGGAAAGCTTCGCCGAATTCGAGGCGGCGATCACCGAATTGGATTTCGTCCTCGATTGCCACCTGGTAGCCGGCGACTTCGACTACTTTCTGAAAATCCGCGTGCGCGACATCGCCGACTTCAACAAGCTGCACGGCGAACGGTTGATCGCCCTTCCCGGCGTGCGCCAAACCCGCACATTTTTCGTCATGAAGGAAGTCACCGACAACGCGCCGCTGGCGTTCTGAAGCACGAACCGCCCACCGCCTCGGTCCGGGGATAGGACCACTGTTGCACGCGATATTCCCCGCGGATCCGTGCGATCGCGCTATGCTTCCGGCGCCGGCCCGGATCGGGAGAGCGGATGCACGGACTTGCCAACAAACCCTGGACCTACATGACCTACGCGCCGGACACCGCGCCCGGCGCCTTTGGCCCGTTCGCGAGTTTCATCCGGCTGTGGAACAGAAAACGGCGGTCGCTGGCCCGCATGCCGGCCTGGAGCGATTACGATTTCTATGAGTTCCAGGACTGGTGGGGCCGGGTGTCACTGGCCGAGGTCCGACGCCAGCCGCTGGACATCCACTTCATCCTTTGGGGCACGCATCTGACAGACTGGTGGGGCACCGACTACACCCGGAAATCGCTGGCCAAGAAACCGATCAAGCCGAACGTTTGGGACGAAAACGAGCAGCGCTTCTTCCAGCACTTCGTCACTCAGCCCTCGATCGGGTATTCGGAAGGCCCGCTCGACGCCTACGGGCGCGGCTTCTACCTGGTCCGCGGCATCGACCTGCCGCTGATGACCGACGGCGTCATCACCCACATTCTCTCCGCCTACGACAAGGCCGCCGAGGAAGACGGGGAAGACAAGACGGACGAGGCCGCCTGGATCCGGCCGACGGCGGAACCGAGCGCCAGCTTCTAACAAGCGTTGGGAGAATCACGCACCTTCTGGCGAAAGTCCGAGGACGACGCGGCATACGCCGTCAACAGCCTCGTCCAGTGTGCCGCAGCAATTGACGCCGACGATATCCGGGCCACCAAGCAGAGAGAACACCGGCTTTTCGAACTGCAAACCGAAAGCGGCTTCGGAAATCGTCCCGTATCCTCCGCCGATCGCAACCATGCAAAAAGCCGCCCGCGCGATGACGGCATTGCGTGCGACACCGATCCCGGTGGCAACGGGAATGGTGACATAGGCGTTCGCATGCTCGGCCGTCTCGTCCGGCAAAAGACCGACACTGATGCCACCGGCCGCGTCAACGCCACGGCAGACCGCCTCCATCACACCCTGGCGGCCGCCACAGATCACCGTCAGTCCAATCTCGGCGAGAACGCTGCCCAAGGCTTCGGCCATTTCGAGCTGATCGCTTCGTGCCTCACGCGGCCCAATGACGGCAACGGGGACACGGAGCGCAGCGCCGCTTTCCGTCTGCAACCATTTCACCGCGTCGCGAAGACCGGTAGGCGCTCCCACCGGTTCAAGCGCACTCCGCCTCCATGTCCTGGACGCGGGATCGAATGAATAGCCGTCGGACCGGGCCAGTTGGCCGCTGTTTCCGTCAAGAACCAGAGTCATGCCGTTCCTTTCGTGCCGCGTAAATCTCGCCGAATCCCAAGACCATGGCACAGAGCGCAAGCAGGACAACGGAAAGCGCCGCCGCCGAAGGGAAGTCGACCCCGGTATCTGAAATCCGGCTGTACAGCAGGAGCGGCAGGATGTTGACCTGCGTGCCGACAAGCGCAAGCGCGGTTCCATAGGCACCGATGGCAACCGCCGCCACCAGGCAATAAGCGGCGACGGCGCTGGGTAGGATCTGCGGGATGAGAATATCGAAGGCCGCGCGGACCGGATTGGCGCCCAATGATTCCGCCGCCGCGATATGTGATCGGTCGAAGTTCACCAATACCGGCAACAGGAACAGGACCACGCGGGGGATGAGATAGTAGGAGTATGCGAACGCCAGGCCGGCAGGACTATAGATGAAACCGGAAAAGCTCGCGCCGTCGACGCCGACGGCCTCGAGGGAAATGGTCACGAACCCAGCGCGCCCGAAGGCCAGGATGAAACCATAGGCAACGATCAACCCTGAAAAAGTCAGCGGCAGGGATATCCAGAACAGCAGCGGCGTGCGCACCTGCTCCGGCATGCCGGAAAGGTGCCAAGCCACACCGAACCCAACCAACAGCGATACCATCGGCGCCACGGTGCCAAGCACCAACGTGCCCCGCAACCCACGCCAAAAGATGACGTCGGTGAAAACCCGGCCGAACGCCGCCCCTCCTCCAGCGAATGCCTCGGCCACGACCACGGCCAAAGGCACGATGAAGAAGAAAAGAATGACGATGGAGCCGGGAACTGCCATCAACGACAGCAATCCCCGGCGTCCAAGCGTGCGTCTATTGGCCAAGGACCGCTTTCGCCCATCCTGTGTCAATGTCTGCCTTCCTTGCCGCTGCCTTGTTGAGATCGAGCGGCCTCAGTTGCGGTGCCGCCGGAAAACGATCGGCGATATCCGCCGGAAGGGTCACGCCCGGAACCGATGGCCGGACGAAGCTTTCCGCGAAGGTGGTCTGGCCCTGCTCCGTCATGATGAAGTTGAGCCAGAGCTTGCCCGCGTTCGGATTGGGGCCGTTCTTGACCAGGCTGATGGCATAAGGCGCCGCGACGGTTGCCTCCTTCGGAAGAACCACCGCAATGTTATCACCCATGCCATCCTTGTATTTGGCCTTCAGACCATCGTTTTCGTAGCCGATCTAGATCGGAATCTCCCCCTTCAGGAATTTCGCATAGGGCGTCGTTCCCTCGACACGCATCACATTGCCGGCTTTATGCAGCTTGCCCAGATACGCGATACCGGGCAGGACATCATCCATGTCGCCGCCGGCCGCATAGTTCGCCGCGAAGCTCAGCACCTGGCCCTGGCCGGTTGACCTGGGATCCAGGTAGACGATGCTGTTCTTGTATTCGGGCTTCATCAGATCGGCCCAGGATTGCGGCACGTTTTCAACCAGCTTGGTGTTCACCAGGAACGCGATGGTCAACTGGTGGATGATGAACCATTCGCCGTCCTTGTGCCGATAGACATCGGGAAGCTTGGCGAAATTCACCGGCTTGAAACCGGCCACCAGCCCCTTGTTCGAGGCGGTGATCGCGGAACCGCCGAAGTAGTAGGCAGTATCCGCCTGCGGACGGTTTTTCGCCTTCTCAAGCGCAACCACGGTGGCCCCGGAGCCGAGGTCGTTATAGGCCATCTCGACTTCCGGATAACGCGCCTTGAAGCGTTTGAACATGCTTGCCCAGTTGGCCCAGGTCGGTCCCGTATCGAAGGATACGACCATCCCTTCCTTGGCCGCGGAATCGTATAGCGCCTTTTCTCCGGCGTAGAGTTCCGGGCCGTCAAACGCCATGGCCATCGCCGGCATAACAACAACCGCGAGGCCTGCAAGTATTGATTTGAATACCATTTCTACCTCCTATGCTGAAGTTCGTTTCATCTTCCATCCGGCAGGAGCTTAACGTGCTCCGGTTGGATGCTCACTGCTTCGATCGCGCCGCGATGACCGGTCTGTCCGAGGATGACCGCGTCACCAACCGCGAGATCGTAGCGTCGAACCGCGCCGAGAAATCGGTCGCGGACGATCCGTCCATGGAATGTGTTTTCGTCCAGGTCCCCGCGCCCCACGGAGACATTCTCCGGACGCACCAACACGGTCACCGGTTGATCCAGCTCAAGTCCGTGTGGCGACGTTCGCAAAGTGCCGAAACTGACCCGCACCACGTCGGGGGATTCCACACGGCCTTCCCAAAGATTGGCCTCGCCGACGAAATGGGCGATGGAGCGGGTGGCGGGCTTGTCATACAATTCCAACGGCGTCGCGACCTGCACCACCCGCCCCGCCTCCATGACGGCGATACGGTCGGCGATCGACAACGCCTCCTCCTGATCGTGCGTGACGTGAAGCGTCGCGATTTTGAACTCGCGTTGCAGCCTGCGAATTTCGTCGCGCATCTCGACACGCAACCCGGCATCGAGCGCCGAAAGCGGCTCATCCAGCAACAGCGCCTTCGGCTGAAAAACCAAAGCGCGGGCCAACGCCACTCGCTGTTGTTGGCCGCCGGAAAGAGTATGCGGCTTCCTCTCCTCCAGGCCTTGCAAGCCGACACGCCCGAGGGCTTCCACCGCCATGCGGCGGCGCGTGTCGACCGGCACGTTTCGGACCTTGAGGCCGTAGGCGACATTCTGCCAAGCGGTCATGTGCGGGAACAGCGCGTAGGACTGAAAGACGATTCCCAGTTGGCGGGCGCGCACGGGAAGCTCGGACACATCTTCGCCATCGAGAACGATTTGTCCCTGTTCCGGAGTCTCGAAACCCGCAATCAACTTCAAAAGGGTGGTCTTTCCGGAGCCGCTCGGCCCGATCACCGCCACGAACTCCCCATCGCCGATGGAAAGGTCGACGTCGAACACCCCGACCTTGGTGCCGGGATAGACGAAACCGATGTTGTTCAAGACAATACTCATGCGGATGCCTGCCTATACATGCCGGCCGAGCGCGACGCCAATGCACCGCCCAGCGCCGCCAGCAGCGCCAGCGTCAGCAACACCACCGTCGCCGCGCAGGCGAACCCTGTGGCGCCGTAGAATGCCTGCAACAACACCACCGGATAGGGGCGGAAGAGGAACCCTGCAATCAGGTTGGAAAGTTGAAACTCGCCGATCGAAAGGGCCGACACCATGATCAGTCCGGATGCCAGGCTGTGGCGCAGCAGCGGCAGGACAACATCCATAAAACGTTCCCGGAAATTCGCCCCCAGGGATTCGGCGGCTTGCTCCAGCGCGTCCAACCGGAGGTGACGCATGTCCGCCACCAGCGTCTGCAACAAATAGGGAAGAGTGAGAACCACATGTCCGGCAATCAACAGACCGACGCTTCCCAGCCACGGCAGGGTATCGCTCGAAAACACCAAGATGAAACCGAAAGCGAGGACCAAGGGAGGAACCGCGATGGGCAGCAGAAACATGATCCGCGCGGCCACCTGTATGCCGCGTGCCGCGCTGTTGAAAAGCGCGTAGGCCAACGGCACGGCGAGCACCGTGCAAAACGCGCACGTTGCGGCGACCACCTCGAGGCTGACGATAAATGCCCGCCGGAAGCTGCTGTCCTCCCAAAGTTGCATGTACCATTCCATGGTCATGCCAGCCGGCAGCAAGCTGTTCGTCCATGTCTCTCCGAAGGAGCCGATGAACAACAACAGGATCGGTAACAACAAGTAGATCAAGTAAATGCCGGTGATGATGGCCATGGCAAACCGCCTCATCGCGCCAACGTGCGCTCGCGTTTCCGCAAGTTCCGAACGACTTTATTTCACAATATCACGACAGAAATTTTGAACATGTAAGTCTGCGCCCATTGGAATTCGCGTGCAATGGCATAGATCAATCGAAAACGTTCAACCGACCCGCGAGTTCAAGCCTGCGTGTCGGAAGGCGCCTGGCGCTCGCGGATGGCGATGACGATGCCGCTGGCGGCGATCACCGCAACGCCGGTCCAGGTCAAGGCGTCCGGGAAATCACCGAACACCAGGTAACTCAACAGCGTGGCGGTGATGATCTCGGCATAGGCGTAGGGTGCCAGCACCGGCGCCGGCGCCAGCGAATAGGCGCGGATCAGCATGTAATGCCCCAATGTCGCCGCCACGCCGATCAGGGCGAACATTGCCAGCGCCGTGGCATCCGGGGTCTTCCAGAAGAACGGCACCGCGACCGACATGGCCAGGAACCCGATCAGGGATTGGAACGCCAGCGTCCGCCACGGATCGCCGCCGCCCCTGAGCCCCCGGGTCAATAGGTTGTAACCGGCGAAGGCCAGCGCCGCGCCGAGCACGAAAACCGTGCCGACGGGCAAGCCGTCGAGGCTCGGGCGAATGACGATCAATGACCCCAGGAAGCCGAAGCCCACCGCGGTCCAGCGCCGCCAGCCTGGGTGTTCGCCCAGGAACAGCGGCGACAAGGCCGTGACCAAAAACGGATAGACGAAATAGGTGGCCAGCGCATCGGCCAGCGCCATGGTCTTGAGGCCGGTGAAGAAGCCGAAGGTCGCGGCCATCAGCAACAGCGCGCGGAAGACATGCTTGCCGGCTTCCTGGGGCGGCTTGAAGATATCGCGCCGCCGGGTCAGCAGCGCCGGCGACAGGATCACCAGGCTGGCGGCGAACCGCACCCAGACGATCATTGCCACCGGATAGCCCCACTGCCCCAGCAGTTTCGCCGCCACGTCCATGTTCGGCACCACCGCCCAGGCGGCAAGGAACAGCAGAATGCCGAGCGTCGTGTCCGAGAAGGTTTTAGGCGCCATCGTCGCTAAGGAAATCGGCGAGCGCATCGAGCACCGCGCCGGGCGCTTCCTCCGGCAAGAAGTGGCCGCAATCCACCGGGCCGCCGGTCACTTCCGCCGAACACCACTGGCGCCAGACCTCGAGCGGCGCCTTGCCGCCCTGCGGGCCGCCGAAACCGCGACGCGCGCCCCAAAGGAACAGCACCGGACAGGAAAGCTTGCGTCCGGCCTCGAAGTCGGCGGCGTCCATCTCGTCGTCGACGGTGGCGCCGGCGCGGTAGTCCTCGCAACTGGCGTGGATCGCCGTCGGCGCACGCATGGCTTCCAGGTAGGCGGCCATGGCGGCGGCGTCGAACTCGAAGCCGGGCGCCGCCCAACTGCGGATCAGGTGCGCATGAAAACCGTCGGCGTCGGCGCGGATCAGAGTTTCCGGCAAGGGCGCGGGCTGCGCCAGGAAGGTCCAGTGGAAAGCGCCGATGGCGCGGGTCTTGCCCCAATGGCGCCACATGTGCCCGGTCGGCACCACGTCCAGCGAACAGAAGCGCGTCACCCGTTCCGGATAGTCGAGCGCCAGGCGGTAGCCGACGCGCGAGCCCCGGTCATGGCCGACCACCTGAAAGGTCTCGAAGCCCAGTTCCGTCATCACCTGCGCCATGTCGCCCGCCATGGCGCGCTTCGAATAGGCCAGGTGCTCGCCGTCGGCGGCGGGGCGGCCGCTCTGGCCGTATCCACGCAAATCCGGCACCACCACGGTGAAGCGCTCCGCCAGTTTCGGCGCCACCTTATGCCAGCAGGCCCCCGTCTGCGGATAGCCGTGCAGCAGCAAGACCGGGGCGCCCGAGCCGGCGGTGCGCACGAAGATTTCGGTCTCGGCGGTCTCGATGGTGCGGGTTTCGAAAGTATCGAGCATCTAGGCCCTCCGCTTCTTGTTGGTGACGGCGACGCCGGCCAGGATCAGCGCCAGGGCGGCGATGGCCTGGGCGCTCAGCACCTCGCCCAGTATGAGCGCGCCAAGGACAACACCGAACACCGGGTTCAGGTAGTTGACGTAGGAAAAGAACGACGCGCCCCGCACCTCGACCAGGCGGAAATAGATCAGGGTCGCGAGCCCCGTCGGCAGCACGCCCAAGTAGAGCGCGCCCAGCCAGGCATTGGTATCGGCCTGCCATATGGCGCCCGGGCCATCGATGGCCAGCGCCAGGGGAACCGTGATGGCGACGCCGCACAAGAGCACCATGATGCCGCGTCCGATGCGGGAATCGCCGCGCCCGCCGCCGCCGCTCGGCAGGTTCCGGGTCAGCACCGCATTCACCGCATAACAAAGCGCGGCGCCGGCCACGGCCAACTGATAAACCACGTCGCCGCCGAGCCCCTGCAGCGCCTCCGGCCCGATCAGCACGACGATGCCCGTGAACCCGAGCACGATGCCCGCCAGCTTGGCCAGGGTGAAGCGGTCGCCCTCGTTGAAAAAATGCGCCAGCACCATGGTCGCCAGCGGCATGATGCCGATCAGGATCGCCGCCAGGCTGCTGCTCACCCGCTGCTCGCCCCAGCCGATCAGGAAGAACGGCATGGAAATGCCGAAGACCCCGAGCGCGAAGCCGATGGTCCAGCTCTTGGAATCCCTTGGTAGCCGCCCGCCCTGAACCAGCATGATCGGCACCAGCACGCAGACGGCGATCACCGTCCTCACCGCCACCAGCGTCAGCGGCGGCATGGTCGGCACCGCGAACTTGATGGCGGTGAACGAAGAACTCCAGATCGTGGCCAGCACCAGGAGCCAGACCACATCGACCCAGCCCTTGTCGGACGCCCCCGCGTTTGCCCCCGCGTTCACGGGCCTAGACGCCGTAATAGTCGCGGTACCAGGCGACCAGCCGGGGCAGGCCCTCGTCGATGGTGGTGGAAGGCTCGAAACCGAAGTCGCGCCGCGTCGCCTCGATATCGGCGTAGGTCTCCTTGACGTCGCCGGGCTGCATGGGCTGGAAGTCGATCTCCGCCTTCTGGCCCAAGGACTGCTCCAAGACGCCGATGAAATGCATCAGGTCCTCGGAGCGGTTGTTGCCGATGTTGTAGATGGCGTGGCGCCGCCCGTTCTGTTCGGCCGGCGGCTTGTCCAGGCAGCCGATGACGCCCTTCACGATGTCGTCGATGTAAGTGAAGTCGCGCTTCATGTCGCCGTTGTTGAACACCGGGATCGCCTCGCCGGCCAGCATCTTGCGAATAAAGATGAAGGCCGCCATGTCGGGCCGGCCCCAGGGGCCGTAGACGGTGAAGAAGCGCAATCCCGTCATCGGCAGGCCCCACATGCGGGCGTAGGATTCGCTCATCAACTCCATGGACTTCTTGGTCGCGGCATAGAGCGACACCGGGCTGTCGGTGCGGTCCTCGACCGAGAACGGGAAATCCGTATTGGCGCCGTAGACCGACGACGAGGAGGCATAGACGAAGTGCTCGAACTTCTTCGCCCGCCTTGCCGCCTCCATCAGCACCAGATGGCCCTCGATGTTGGAGTGGGTATAGGCGTAAGGATTGATCAGCGAATAGCGCACGCCGGCCTGCGCCGCCAGGTGGACGACGCCGGAAATCTTCGGGTAGGTGGCGAACAGCATCTCCACCGCGACCCGATCGGCGATGTCGATCTTGTGGAACTTGAAGCCCTTCTTGCCCTTGAGGCGGTCGAGCCGCGCCTGTTTCAGCGTCGGGTCGTAGTAGTCGTTGATGTTGTCGACACCGACGACCTTGTCGCCGCGTTCCAACAGCACGCGGCAGACTTCCGATCCGATGAACCCGGCGGCGCCGGTGACGAGCACGGTCATGATTGAGAACCCCAGAGACAGCCCAGTTTGAACCCGCCCAAGGCTATAGCCGACACGGTAAGAAAAATCACCCCTTTCCGGCCCCCGCTTGGCGAGAATTGCGCGCCCGGGGCCCGGCCGGTCCGTTCCTTGCGATTTTCACCGCGCGCGAAGCCGCCGATTGTGTCGAATCGGGCCGGGCATTAGAGTATTCGGCCATGGAGCTCTTGAACGTCACCCTCGCCGACAAGTACGAACTGGAACGGGGCCGGGTCTACCTGAACGGCACCCAGGCGCTGGTCCGCCTGGTGCTCGAGCAGCGCCGCCGCGACGCGGCGCTGGGCTTGAACACCGCCGGCTACGTCACCGGCTACCGGGGCTCGCCGCTGGGCGGCGTCGACAAGGAATTCCGTGCCGCCAGGGGAATCCTCGGCGCGCACCAGATCAACTTCCATCCCGCCGTCAACGAGGACCTGGCCGCCACCGCGCTCTGGGGCTCGCAGCAGGTCGGCCTGCATCCGGGCGCCAAGCACGACGGCGTCTTCGGCATCTGGTACGGCAAGGGCCCGGGCGTCGACCGCTCGGGCGACGTCTTCCGCCACGCCAACATGGCCGGCACCGCGCCCTTGGGCGGCGTGTTGGCGCTGTTCGGCGACGACCCGGCCTGCAAGTCGTCGACCGTGCCGAGCCAGTCGGAGCACGCCATCATCGATGCGCAGATTCCGCTCCTGAACCCCGTCGACGTGCGCGAACTGATCGATTTCGGGCTCAAGGGCCTCGCCATGTCGCGCTATTCCGGCTGCTGGGCCGGGCTCAAGTGCATCACCGACAACATGGATTCGTCGGCGTCCTTCGTCATCGACCCCGCCGCCATCGAAATCGTCACGCCGACCGACTTCGAAATGCCCGATGGCGGGCTTTCCATCCGCTGGCCCGACCCGCCGCTGGACCAGGAACGGCGCCTGCATCAGTACAAGATCTACGCCGCGCGCGCCTTCGCCCGCGCCAACGGCCTCGACCGCGTCACCTTCGCCTCCGCCGCGCCGCGCTTCGGCATCGTCGCCACCGGCAAGGCGTATCTGGATACCTTGCAGGCGCTGGCCGATCTCGGCATCGACGAGGCCGAGGCCGACCGCATCGGCTTGACGGTCCTCAAGATCGGCATGCCCTGGCCGCTGGAGCCGGAAGGCATCCGCAAGTTCGCCGAGGGCCTGGACGAGATTCTGGTGGTCGAGGAGAAGCGCGCCGTCATCGAGAACCAGTTGAAGGAGCAGCTCTACAACTGGGAGGCCGCCAAGCGCCCGCGCGTCATCGGCAAGTTCGACGAGGCCGGCGAATGGATCCTACCGTCGGCGGGCGAGCTGACCCCGGCGCGCATCGCCCGGGTGATCGCCAGGCGCCTCGCCCCCTTCCACGGCTCAGAGGCCATCGACAGGCGCATCAAGTTCCTGGACGCCAAGGAGGCCGAGCTTTCCAACCGGCCGACCAACATCGAGCGCATCCCCTATTTCTGTTCCGGCTGTCCGCACAATACGTCGACCAAGGTGCCGGAAGGCTCGCGCGCCGCCGCCGGCATCGGCTGCCACTACATGGCGCTCTGGATGGACCGCCGCACCGAGACCTTCACCCACATGGGCGGCGAGGGTGCCAACTGGATCGGCCAGGCGCCGTTCACGGATACGCCGCACATCTTCGCCAACATCGGCGACGGCACCTATTTCCATAGCGGCATCATGGCGATCCGCGCCGCCGTCTCGGCCGGCGTCTCGATCACCTACAAGATCCTCTACAACGACGCCGTCGCCATGACCGGCGGCCAGCCCATGGACGGGCCCTTGGACGTTCCGACCATCGCCCATCAGGTGCGGGCCGAGGGCGTCAGGCGCATCGCGGTGGTTTCGGACGAGCCGATGAAATACCCGGCCTCCACCCACTGGCCGGACGGCACCACCTTCCACGACCGCCACGAAATGGACGCGGTGCAGAGGGAACTGAGGGAGCTTCCCGGCACCACGGTGATCCTCTACGACCAGACCTGCGCGGCGGAGAAGCGGCGCCGGAGGAAGCGCGGCACCTTCCCCAATCCCCCGAAGCGCGCCTTCATCAACGAGCTGGTCTGCGAGGGCTGCGGCGATTGCGGCGTCACGTCGAACTGCGTCTCCGTCATCCCGAAGGAGACGGACCTCGGGCGCAAGCGCGCCATCGACCAGTCGAGCTGCAACAAGGACTTCACCTGCATCGACGGTTTCTGCCCGAGCTTCGTCACCGTGCATGGCGCCGAGCCCAAGAAGCCCAAGCCGGAACCGGCCAAGGACACGCCGGAAACCGCGATCCCCGCCCCGGCCCTCGCGCCCAGCGCCGATCCCTATGCGATCGTGGTGGGCGGCATCGGCGGCACCGGCGTGGTCACGGTCTCGGCACTGCTGGCGATGGCGGCGCATATCGCGAACAAGGGCGTGACGGTCCTGGATGTCGCCGGCCTGGCGCAGAAGAACGGCGCCGTCTTCGCCCATATCCGCATCTGCGACGACCCGGCGAAGCTGCATGCGGTGAGGATCGCGGCCGGCGGCGCCGACTTGTTGCTCGGCTGCGACATGGTCACCGCCGGCGCCGCCGATACGCTGGCCAAGCTGCAAGCCGGGCGCACCCGCGCCGTGGTCAATTCCGAACAGACCATGCCCGCCGACTTCACCCGCGACCCGGACCTGCACTTCCCGGCCAGGCGCCTGATGACCGCCATCGACGCCGCCTGCGGCATCGACGCGGACGGCCAATCGAATGCCGACTACGTCGCCGCCACGGCGTTGGCGCGAAGGCTCTTGGGCGACAGCATCGGCGCCAACCTGTTCCTGGTCGGCTACGCCCTGCAGATGGGGCTCCTGCCCTTGCCACTGGAGGCGCTGGAACGCGCCATCCGCCTGAATGGCGTCGCCATTGATTTCAATTTGCAGGCGCTGGATTGGGGCCGGCGCGCTGTTGTTGATATGGCTTCTATCGAAGCCATGTGCGGGGACTCGACCCCAACCCAACGGAATCCGGAAGAGGATTTTGTATCGGCCCGACAAACGGATTTGACCGCTTACCAGAACGCTGCCCTGGCCCAGCGCTACAAATCCCTCGTCGGCGAAGTGGCGGCGGCGGAAGCGAAAGCGGTGCCGGCGTCCGACGGCGAACTGACTGACGCCGTGGCGCGCGCCTATTTCAAACTGCTGGCGATCAAGGACGAATACGAGGTCGCCAGGCTCTATACCGACGGCCGCTTCGAGCGTGCCATCCGCGAGACCTTCGAGGCCGGCGGCACGATCAAGTTCCACCTGTCGCCGCCGCTGCTGGGCCAGAAGGACGCCGCCACGGGCCTGCCGATCAAGAAGGAGTTCGGCCCCTGGGTGTTCAAGCTGTTCAAGCTTCTGGCCGCCGCCAAGGGCTTGCGCGGCACGCCCTTCGACATCTTCTCCAAGACCGCCGAGCGCGCACGCGAACGCCAGGACATCGCCGACTATGAGGCGCTGGTGGATGAAATCCTCCGCGCGCTGACGCCGGCCAACCACGCGGCCGCCGTCGAACTCGCCGAACTGCCGCTGCATCTGCGCGGTTTCGGCCATATCAAGGACCGCGCACGGGCCGAGATGCTGAAGAAACAGGCCGCCCTGATGACGCGTTTCCAGGGTGGCGACGGCGGCACGGCGCTAGCGGCCGAGTAAGCGGCGCCCCCGTTTTCGCGCCACCATTTCGTCGAAAAATTCCGTCCAAGCGTGAACCTTTTCCGCCGCTGAGACACCTACCCATGGACTCCCCGCCCGTTTTGGGCGTAAGGCATAAGGGTGGGATTGGGGAATCCGACACAAGCGTCAGGGGTGGCGCAATAAAAAAGGGTTAAAAATCAATTGTTTCCAAGACACGACTCGCATCGTTTACCTTGGCCGTCGCCTGCGCCGGCCTTTTGATTCTGCTGCAATCACTGGGCGGCGCGGCCGAGGCGGCGACGCCGAAATGCGGCGGCGTCGGCGAAAAGCTCTGTACCACCGAAGCAGCGAAATTCGAGAAGACCGCCTGCCCCAAGGGCTCGTTCTTCGACCCGCGCAAAGGCGGTGAATGCTGGTCCTGCCCGTCGGGCACGCACCGCACCATCTTTCCGGTGAACGAAGGCAAGGCCTGCGAGCGCCGCGCATCCAGCTCGTTCTCGAAAGCCAAGTATCTCGGCAAGACCAAGATGTCGAAGCCTTCCGGCGCCTTTTTCGATCCGCGCAAGGGCGGCGAGTGGTGGAAGTGCCCGAAAAACCGGCCGCGCCGCACCGCCTATGCGGTGACCGACAAGCGCGCCTGCGCCACCAAAAACATCATCGGCGAGAAGCTTTCGAAGGCCGAGTTCCTGGGCAAGGTCAACAAGCAGACGCCCAAGGGCGCTTTCGTCGATCCGCGCAATGGCGGCGAGTTTTGGACCTGCTCGGGCGACAAGCGAACGGTGTTTTCGGTCACCTCCAACAAAGCCTGCGAGGAGATCACCAAGGCGGCGATGATGAAGGCCGAATACAAGGGTAAGTTCGGCTGCGACAAGGGTTCGTTCTTCGACCCGCGCAAGGGCGGCGAATGCTGGTCCTGCCCGTCGGACTACTTCCGCAACGCCAACCCGGTCACCCATAAGGCGTCTTGCACCATCAACGTCGGCCTCGCCTGCGACAAGGGCAACATCGATATCCGCGGCAAATGCCAGAAGAAGGGCGTCTGCGGCAAGGAGAACCAGCGCCCCTGCCTGATCGTCGAGCGCGTGCCGTCGTGCAACAAGGGCCTGGCCGAGGACTTCATCGCCAACAAGTGCATCAAGACCAACGTCGCCATCTGCCTGACCGCCGTGCGTATCATCAAGGCCGGCAAGAAGGTCGGTGAACTGGCCGAGCACGCCAAGAAGGTGGTCCCCAACCTGGACGGCCTCAAGGACTTGGGCGCCAAGGCACTGAAGGCGGCCGAGAAGGAGTTCAATTCGGCGAAAAAGAAGGACGTCTTCATCCAGGCCATGACCAAGCAGGTCGAGCCCTATGCCGCGACCCTGAAGGAGATCGAGGCCATCGGCAAGAAGGCGGCGAGCCAGGTCAAGAACCTGATCAACACCTTCTCCGACGAGAAGTTCTGCACCATGACCGATGCCCAGCGCACGGCGCAGATCAAGAAGCTCAACATGAAGGCCGAAAAAACCTTCAAGAAGGCCGGCCTGGACCGGAACTTCCTGGATGGCTTGTTCATCAAGAGCGCCAACGCGGCCGCGACCGGCTCGCACTTCTACATGACCTACGGCATCTCGGTCGCCGCCAACGCGGTCATCGGCGGCGGCGCCACCTTCACCCTGGCCACCGACTACCGTGGCAACGTCGGCGCCTTCATCGGCCTGGGCCCGGCCCTGATGACCAACGTCGCGGCCGGCGCCAGCTTCGACATCGGCTTCTACCCGAAGACGACGCTGGATGACTTCTCCGGCTGGGGCCATTCCTTCGCGCTCGCCGGCGGTCCGTTCAAGATCGTCTCGGGCGGCGTCAGCGTCGCGGTTTCGGAAGACTTCAAGGAACTGCAAGGCTTCGGCGTCAGTGTCGGCGCCGGCATCCTGCCGGGCGACTTCACCTACGGTGCGGCGCACGATTGGAAGCTGTAAGCGCTAGCTAGCGACCTAGCAACCGAACGACCAAGGGGGGCGGTTTTCCGCCCCCCTTTTTCTTGCCCGAAACACTCGGACGCGAGTTCCTGCCTCACCCTTCAATTTTGGCTCCGACGTCCACTCGATTCCGCGGGCTCGGTGACCGATATTTCAATACTCATCCTGCATCCGCGTGACTTCTCGGGGAGGAGATAAAGTATCGCCAGCGCTATGATCGGCGAGACAATCAACGCAATGAATGTCCAACCGAAACCTGAGCGCCCGCGCCTGTCCGCCAAGACGCCGACGTAGGCGGCAATCCCACACCAAAAAACCGTCAGACCGATCATGAAGAATATAATAAGTTGTTTTAACCGGTCTTGAAACCCGCGCCATTGTTGTGTTCACCGCTATTACGATCTCGCACAGGAAACGAAGACGACCGCTCCGGACGTGAGCCGCTCTGCCTGGATTCCCGCTTTCGCGGGAATGACGAGTAGGGTTAGGCTCGCTCTGGCGGCCTCAATACCGCTCCCCCACAACCCCCTCCCCGATCAGCGCCTCCAACCGCGCCAGGTGGTCGGGCGTCAGCGTCACCTCCTGCGCCGCCCAGTTTTCCTCCAGGCGTTCGATATGCCGCGTGCCGGGGATGGCGGCGATGCTGTCGGAGCGGCTGAACAGCCAGGCCAGCGCTACCTGCGCCGGGGTGGCGCCGAGCTCGGTGGCGATGTCGGCGACGCCGTCGGCGAGGCGGACGTTCTGGGCGATGGCGTCCTCCGAAAAACGCGGGTTCTCCAGGCGCCAGTCGCCGGGCTCGAGGTCGGCGCGGGACCGGATGGCGCCGGACAAAAAGTCGCGCCCCAAGGGGCTGTAGGCGACGAAGCCGATGCCAAGGCGCTTCAGGGTGGGCAGGATGTCGGCCTCCACCTCACGCGACCAGAGGAAATATTCCGACTGCAGCGCGCTCACGGGATGCACGGCATGGGCGCGGGCAATGAGATCGGCGTCGGCCTCGGAGAGGCCGATGGCGCGCACCTTGCCCGCATCGACGAGGTCCGCGAGCGCGCCGACGGTTTCCTCGATGGGTGTCTCGGGATCGGGGCGGTGCTGGTAATAGAGATCGATATGGTCGGTGCCGAGGCGCTTCAGCGACGCATCGCAGGCGGCCTTGACGTAGTCGGCGCTGCCGTTGAGGCCCTGCCAGCTTCCGTCCTGGCCGCGCGCCACGCCGAACTTGGTCGCCAGGGTGACCCGCTCGCGCCGGCCCTTCAGCGCACGGCCGAGCAGTTCCTCGTTGGTGAAGGGGCCGTAGATGTCCAACGTGTCCCAGAAGGTGCAGCCGATTTCGAGGGCGCGGTCGAGCACCTTCAGGTTCTCGGCTTCCGACGACGCGCCGTAGAACTCCGACATGCCCATGCAGCCGAGCCCGACGGCCGGCACGCTGAGCCCCTGCGATCCGAGAGTGACCTGTTTCATGGCGTTGGCTCCCTAGTCCTTGCGATAGCCCTCGACGACCCACGCCACCAGAAAGCAGGCCGCCAGGAAAGTGGCGGGCGACAGCAGCAACAGCGCAAAGCCGCTGACGCCCGGCGTGTTGGAAAGGTATTCGACCCACAGAAGCGCCTTGTAGAGAACATTGCCGGCGGGGCCGAACATGGACAGCGCGAGGCCGCCGACCAGCAGCACCGCCAGCGCGGCGCGCGCCGATCCCGGCAGCCAGCGCCGGTGGTCGGGGAAAATCAGGTCCGACATCTCTTGCCCTCTTCCGTCCGGCCTAAAGCTCGAGGCCGAGTTTGCGTTTCAGGCGCTTGGAAAAACTCCGCGCCACCAGGCGGTGCGATTCCGAAAGGTAGTCCTTGATCTCGGCTTCGCTCAGGCCCGGCTCGTCGTGATGCTGGATCCAGCTCATGCCGCGCGACGCCAGGTAGGGTGCGGGCCGGAGCCCCGGCCGGTCCTTCAGGTATTCGTAGGCGATCGCCGAGACCTTGAAGGTGATGCCGGCGTATTTCCTGTCGCCCCAACTGGCGATGGCGAAGACCTTGGATTGGCTCTCGTCGCCGACCTTCCAGACATGCGCGCCGCCCCACTGCACCACGTGGAACGTGGCCGGCAGGCTCTTGCAATAGGCATTGTAGGCGTCGCGATCGAGGGGCTTCGGCATGAGCGGACGGTAGCATGGCGGGGACCGCCGGCCACCTGAACATTAGTCCTGCTAATAGGAATTTATTGAATTTTGGAAAAATACCTCTACAGTGGCCGGACGTGGCATCGGCCGCTGGGCCGGTGCGGGCGCGCTATTGGACATCGTGAATAGGAAATTTCCCGTCATTCCCGCGAAAGCGGGAATCCAGACGGTCTTTCCGCTGCGACTTCGCCAGCCGGTTGATGATGCCGACGGCATCAAGTGGGTTCCCGCTTTCGCGGGAACGACGCGGGGAAAAAGGGTAGGAAACCGAAATTGGCTTCGTTCCTGAGATTTTTTTATAAATCGAATAAAATCAAGGCCATCCAACCCGCGTTATTCCGCCTCCCCTCCCCGGACGGGTAGGACGTCAGGCGGTGGTGGCGTCCGGTTCGGCCTCGGCCGCCGCCGTCGGTGCCGGCGGGCGTCTGGCGAAGAGAAGCCCGACGACCAGCGCCGGCGCCGCACCAAGCGCGAAACCGAGCCCGTAGGTGCCGCCGAGCGTCAACAGCCCGCCCATGACGAAGGGATAGAAGAACTGGCCGCCGACGGCGAAGGATAAGACGCCGCCGGTGTTGGTGGCGACCATGCCCGGCTTCGAGATATTGGCGACCTCGGCCAGCACCACCCCATGCCAGGAGATCGCCGTGGCGCTGTAGCCCATGGCTACCAGGGTGATGACCATCTCGCCCCAGCCCGGCACCAGCAGCGCGACGCCGACCGAGAACCCCGCCATGGAGATGCCGAGGAACGACAGCACCGGACGCGCGCCGGCGACCCGGTCCGTGACCCAGCCCCAGAAGATACGCGCCACCACCGATGCCACCTGCGAGACCGCGAAGATGGCGCCGGCCTCGACCAACGAGAAGCCCAATTCCCCTTCCAGGTAGGAAACGAAGAAGGCGGCGAAGATGCCTTGCAGGCCGCAGTAGGTGAAGGTTGCATAGACCAGGTGGCGGAAATGGGTCGGGATCAGCACACCCTTCAGGGTCTTCACCGCCTGGTCGGGGCTGATGCGGTGCGCGGGGTTGCGGTTCTGGTCGAACAGGCGGCGGAACGGCTGCAACAGAATGGCGAGCGAGATGCACAGCGCCGAGGTGCCGTAAAACACGCCCTGCCAGCCGAAGTTGATCAGCAGGAACGGCACCAGGATGCCGGCGACGATGCCGCCCGCCGGCACCGCCGTCTGCTTCAGCGAAAAGATGAAGGCGGCGTGCTTGGGCGGCGCGAAGCGGGCCAGGATGTCGGAAGAGGCCGGCGTCGACGACGATCCGAAGATGCCGATGATCACCGCGCCCAGCGCCAGGCCCCAGACCTCGCCGGTGAGGCCGAGCGCCAGGCCGACGGCCATGGAGGTGAGCGCGATCTGCGACATCCGCACCGCGCCAAGCTTCCTGATGAAGCCGCCGACCATGAGCATGGAAAGCGACGAGAAGAAATACAAAAGCCCCATGTGCATGCCAGCCATGGCCACCGGGACGCCGAACACCTTGGACAGTTCCGGCGCCGCCACCGGCACCACCAGTGCCGTCATGTAGGTCAGAGTCTGTTGCGCGAAGGTCGAGGTGATGGCGAGAAACAGCAGCATGATGGCGCCATGATGGCCCGCCGCCCCCGGGCCGGCAAGCCCGCTTTGCGCCGGTTTCGGCCGTATTTCGCGATTTTATTGCGGTGCCGCGATGACCCGGTTTTTGAGCGTGCCGATGCCGCTCCACTCGATCTCCAACTCGTCGCCGGGCTGGAGGAAGCGCTGCGGCCGGCGGCTGCCGCCGGAGCCCTCGGGCGAACCGGTGGAGATGATGTCGCCCGGCTCCAGGTGCAGGAACCCGGACACGTAATTCACCAGGGTCGGAATATCGAAGATCATCTCGCCGGCGGTGGTGTTCTGCACCTCTTCGCCGTTGAGCCGCGTGGAAAGCTTCATGGCGCGGGGATCGACGATCTCGTCGGCGGTCACCATCCAGGGGCCGCAGGAACTCATGGCGGCGAAGTTCTTGCCCGCCGCCAGGCTGTGCTTCTGCCACTCGCGCACCGAGCCGTCGTTCATGATGGTGTAGCCGGCGATGTGCTCGAACGCCTGGTCCTTCGGGATGAAGCGTCCGCCGCGGCCGATCACCAGCACCAGCTCGCCCTCGTAGTCCATGGTCTCGGACATCGGCGGCGGTGGCTGCACCAGCGGCTTGCCATGCCCAACGACGGAGCCGGCGAACTTGTTGAAGACGGTGATGTGCTCGGGCGGCGGCACATCGCCTTCGATGGGGTGGCGCTTGGGGTAGTTGACGCCGATGCAGATGACCTTCTCCGCGTCCCACAAGGGCGGCTGGTAGTTGAGATCGTCCAGCGACAGCGTCGCGTCGCGCTTCTCCGCCCATGCGGCCAGTTCGTCCAGATCGCCCTCGGCCAGCACCTGGCGGATGGTCTCGTAGCGCACCCGCATGTCGCCGTCGACCGGCACCGCGGTCCCTTCCGTCTCGCGGACCACGGCGTAGCCGATATGGTCGTCGGCACGGTAGCTGAGCAGTTTCATCGCGTCGCCTCGTCGCTTACATAACGGGCCAGCGTTCCGATCACCCGCGTCACCGCGCCATGCAGTTCGTCGAACCCGGCGCTCCTCTCGATCCGGTGCTCGTCCATGTAGAGCCGGCGCGAAAGCTCGATCTGCAGGCTATGGCAGTTCGCGGCCGGGTCGCCGAACTTGCGCACCAGTTCGACGCCCTTGAAGCGCTCGTTGACGGAGACCGAGAGCCCCTCCGCCTCGAAGGCCCGCTTGGTGACATCGACGAAGCCGGCATCGCAGGTGGTGCCCTCGTGGTCGCCGAGCACCACGTCCGCCGCCGGCACCTGGTCGCGGCCGAGCGTTGCCGCGAACTCGGGCGAGAACATGGAGTGGCAGTTGATGTGCCAGCGCTTGCCCCAGCGCGCCCGGATCAGTTCGGCGACGGCCTCGAGCTCGCCGTGGTAGGGCCGCCAGTAACCGTCGATGCGGTTCTCCGCCTCGGGGACGGAGAGCTTGCGCTGGTAGATCTCGACACCGGCGCCGGCGCTCTTCCAGATCAGGCCGATGCCCTGGTCCGCCTTCGGATTGGCGATGACGTCCCCCGGCCACGGCGCGTCCAGCATGCCGGGGTCGATGTCGGTGAGTGCGCGGTTGGCATCGATATAGGTACGCGGAAAGTCGGCGCAGACGAGCCAGGCGCCGGCCTCGGGGGCGGCGGCGTAGAGCTCGTCGATGAAGCTGTCCTGGCCCCAGAGGATCTTGTCCAGCGGGCAGTCGTGGCCGAAATCGTCGGGGTAGCGAACGCCGCTATGCGGCGAATCGAACATCAGCGGCAGCGCCGGTCCGGCCGGGTCGAAGCGCCTGAGCACGCCGTCGATGTGATGATCCGGGTCTCGCATGGTCATTTCTATGTTTCCTTCCCTACTTCAACCCCAGGGCGGTGCGATAGGCGGGATCGGCCGACAACAGACGCGCCGCCGCCGCCGCGCCGGCGGGCGAAAAATAGCGCCGGCAGTCGCGGTAGTAGCCGGATCGTTGGTCATCGTTCTTGAAACGCTGGCGCAGGTCGATCACGTGCAGGTTGGGATAAGCCGGCGCCAATACCTCGAGGATCGCCATCAGCGGCGGCGGCGCGGCCTGAGCGAAATCCGCCGGGCGCGGGATCACGGTGACGATCACCTGGCGGTCGCCGGCTTCCTCCAGCAACTGCTCGAGAACGTAGATCAGCCGCTCCGCCTGCGCCTGGGTGAAGTCGTAATAGCCGGAATAGGTCGCCTCGGCGCTAACCGTCTCGCCGGGGCCGCCGGTCCAGTTGGCGTGCACGAGAATGGCAATGCGCCGCAGCGCGTTGGCGGTGTAGGTGTAGCTGGCGAGCAGCCGCGCCACCAGGCGGCGATCCTCGGCGCGACGCTCGGCCGCCGACAGGCCGCGCTCGTCGGGGTTGACGTATTTCAGGTAGTAGCTGCCGCCGCGCATTACCATGTAGGGCCGGTACTGGCGGCCGTAGGTACCGGCCAACGCTGGGTCGTCGTTGACGAAATCGTCGTCTGGCACCAGGCCGAGGACAACGAGATCGTGATCGAACCCCTTGGCCAGGTGCTTGTAGAGCAGCCACGCCTGGGTCACGCCGAAAGGGCCGCCGGACCCGAAGTTCAAGTGCTCGATCTCGGTCTCGGCCTCGAGGATGTCGGAAATCCGTTCACCGCGCTCCAACCCCACGCCTTCGATGAAACCGTCGCCGAGCATGACCGCGCGGGGCCCATCGACCTTGCGTTTGCGCTCGGGATCGCGCGCGCCGTAGGCATTGGTCCAGTAGCTGACGGCGTAGCAGTCGGTGACGTCCTCGTACTCGGTTTCCGCTTCGTGCCACATGCCGACGTGCGGGTCGCGGTCGATCCAGAATGGTTGCAGCTTGGGCATTTTGTAGCTGGGGCGCTGGGTGCCGAGAATACCGGATTCGATCAGCGCCGCGCTCGCCAGTTCCACCGCCGCCATTGCCAGCACCACCACCATCAGCACCTGCTTGATGCGCCGCATCACTTGCCGCGTCCGGCGGTTGTACCTTGAAACCATTTCGCCGCGGTTCCGGCTTGCCGGCCGACTACTTCGGCGCCGGCATGGCGGCCATGCCGATGTAGCCGTCCAGCGCCTCGAAACGCGACAGCCAAGCGGAAACGTTGGCGAAACTGTGCGGATTGATGCCGCCCTGGTGCACCAGCGCCGCATAGACGTAGTTGGCGACATCGGCGACGGTCGGGCCGGCGCCGACCAGCCAGTCGTTGCCGGCTAGTTGCCCATCGAGCACGCCGAGCGCCTTGCGCGCCAGGGCGCGGGCCGCCTCCAGATCGCCCTCGCGGTTGAAGATCACCAGCGCGCGCGCCACCGCGCAGCCGTTGATCATCTCGTTCGACGAGAACGACAGCCATTCGGCGATATGGCCGAGCGCCTTGGCGTCGCCCAGCGGCAGCCAACTGTCGGCGCCATACCTGGACGCCAGGTAGACCAGGATCGCCTGGGAGTCGCGGTAGACCTCGCCGTCGTCGACCAGCACCGGCACCTGGCCGAGCGGGTTCATGGCCAGATATTCGGCCGTCTTCTGATCCTGCGCCTGCAGATCGATCGGCTGGGTCTCATAGGCGATGCCCAGGAAGGACAGCATCAGCCGGACCTTGTGACAATTCCCCGAAAGCGGCACATCGTAGAGCTTGATCATCGTATTCCCTCCCCTTGGCCGGGTCGCCAGTGATCCCCCACGGATCTATTGTCGCCGCTCTAGCCGCCCATGACAAACCACATCAGTGCCGGCAGCGTCAGGAACGACAGCAGCGTCGACACCATGATCACGCCGGCGACTTCGGCGGGGCGGGTTTCGTACATCTTGGCGAACATGAAATTGAACACCGCCGCCGGCATGGCGCACTCGATGATAACGACGCCGCGGGCCATACCCTCGAAGCCGAAAAGTTCCGCGACGCCCAGCCCGACACCGAAGCCCATGCCAAGACGCAGCACGGCTAGGCTGATGCTCAGCCCCATGCCTTGGACCTTGAGATCGGCCAGCGACACCCCCAGCGTGATCAGCATCAGCGGAATGGCGAAGGAGCCCAGCATATTGAGGCTGCTCATCGTCCAGGCCGGCAGTTCGATGTCGGCGGCCATCACAACGATGGCCAACGCCGTCGCCCAGACCAGCGGCATGCGCATCACGGCGCGGATATCGAACCGGCCCGCCGCGATCGACGGACCCAAGCCGAACACCAGGATGGCGTTGACGGTAAAATAGCCGATCGCCATCGCCAGCCCTGGCGCGCCGAAAGCCAGCAAGCAGAGCGATAGCCCCATGTTGCCGGTGTTGGCGAAGGTCAGCGACGGCAGGTAGGTCCGCACTTCCAGCTTGGCCGCGCGCAGCACGACGAACGAAATCAGCGCGAAGAGGCCGGTCGATACCAGCGCAGATGCCCCCAGCTTGAGCAGTGCCTCGGCGGTCAGGTCGACCTTGATCAGGGTCTCGAACACCAGCGCCGGCATGCCGATCAGGGTGACGATGCGGGTAACGAAGGCGATCTCGTAACCGCCGACGCGCCGGGCCCAGATATAGCCGACCAGAGCGCAGACGACGACCGGCGCGATCGTATTGAAGACAGCGTAGAACAAACGCTATTCGACCCAGGCGATGCGCAGGATGTTGGTGGCGCCCGGCGTGCCGAAGGGAACGCCTGCGGTGATTGCCATGGCGTCGCCGGCGCTGGCGAATTCCTCGCGCCGGGCGGCTTCGATGGAAAGCGATACCATGTCGGCGAAGGTCTGCACGTCGTCGGTATGGACGCTGTGCACGCCCCAGGCCAGCACCAGCCGGCGCGCCGTGTCGAGCCTCGGCGTCAGGCCCATGATCGGCACCATCGGCCGTTCGCGCGATGCCCTGAGGGTCGTCGACCCGGTCGAGGTGAAGGTGACGATGGCGGCGGCGGAGATGGTGTCGGCGACCATGCGCACGGCGGCGGTGATGGCGTCGGCGGCGGTGGCCTCCGGCGCGTGGCGGCCGGCCTGGATCTGCTGGATGTAATAGGGGTCCTTCTCCACTCGGCGGATGATGCGATCCATGATCTGCACCGCTTCGGTGGGATAGGCACCGGCGGCCGTTTCGGCCGACAGCATCACCGCGTCGGCGCCGTCGTAGACCGCGGTGGCCACGTCGGAGGCCTCGGCGCGGGTCGGGCTCGGCGACGATATCATCGATTCCAACATCTGCGTCGCGATGATCACCGGCTTGCCGGCCTCGCGGCAGACCTTGACCATGCGCTTTTGCAGGCTGGGCACGTCCTCGGGCGGGATTTCCACCCCCAAATCGCCGCGCGCCACCATCACCGCGTCGGAGAGATTGACGATCTCTTCCAGGCTGTCGAGCACCATGGGCTTTTCCAGCTTCGACATGATGCCGGCGCGTCCGGCGATCAGCTTGCGCGCCTCGGCCACGTCCTGCGGCCGCTGCACGAAAGACAGTGCCACCCAGTCGACACCCAACTGCAGCCCGAAACGCAGATCCTCCAGGTCTTTCTCGGTCAGTGGCGAGAGTTCCAGGACGGCATCGGGCACGTTGACGCCCTTATGGTCTGAGATGATCCCGCCGGTAACGACTTCGGTCTCGGCGAAATCGGCGCCGCATTCGACCACCTTGAGGCGGATGCGGCCGTCGTTGACCAGCAGGTTCATGCCCGGCTCCAGGGCGGCGAAGATTTCCGGATGCGGCAACTCGGCGCGGCTGGCATCGCCTATCGCGGGGTCGAGGTCGAGCCGAAATGGCGCGCCCGATTGCAGTTCGGCCTTCCCGTCCGCAAACCGGCCGACGCGCAACTTGGGTCCCTGCAAATCGACGATCACGCCGATCGGCCGCTCGTACTTGGCTTCCAGCGCGCGCACGATATCGAGGCGCTTCTTGTGGTCTTCGTGGGTGCCGTGGCTGAAGTTCATGCGGAAGACATCGGCGCCGGCCTCGAACAGCCGGGTGATGGCCGCCTCGTCCGAGGTGGCGGGCCCGAGGGTAGCCACGATCTTCGCTTTTCGAAATCTTCTCATGCTCGGCACCTTAAGTCTAAAGTGTTGATCTTACGAACCTTTCCTTGCCTCCAGCGGGCTGGCGCCAAGGATCGAAGGCGCTTTTCCTTCAATCTCATAGAGCTTTGGCGTTACGCTCTTGTTAAGATCGGACATGCGACTATCCTGAGCATCTCCCAGGAAAGCACCCAGGAAAGCACCGGGGTTCGATAGATGATCAAGAAGCTGGTTTCCAATGCGCTGCTGTCCATGGTCATGGACAAGAAAGCGCGTGAGAAACTCAATGCCGTACAGGAGCAGAAACGGCGCCAACAAGGCGGCGCGTCAGCCGACGCCGAGAGCGCCCGGTCTGAACG